>NZ_JMKY01000007.1 GCF_000686585.1 Mycoplasmopsis lipofaciens ATCC 35015 | reverse complement strand
CCCATAAACGGGCTCTGACTAATTGTAAGTAAGTGGTTTCAGAATCTATTTCACTCCCCTCTCGGGGTTCTTTTCACCTTTCCCTCACGGTACTAGTTCACTATCGGTGTCTGGTTAGTATTTAGCCTTACCGGGTGGTCCCGGCAGATTCAGACAGGGTTTCACGTGCCCCGCCCTACTCAGGATACGATCAAGAGATTTAACAATTTTGCATACGGGGATATCACCCTCTATGTCGCTTCTTCCCAAAAGCTTCTGCTATCATTAAATTTTGTAACTCTATGTAGATCGTCCTACAACCCCACTTAAAAGTGGTTTGGGCTCTTTCTCGTTCGCTCGCCGCTACTAAAGAAATCATTATTTATTTTCTGTTCCTCATGCTACTAAGATGTTTCAGTTCACATGGTGTCTCACTCTTAATCCTATGTATTCAGATTAAGGCAGCTAGGCATTACCCTAGCTAGGTTTCCCCATTCGGAAATCCCCGTTTCATAGCACATATCCGGCTCCACGAGGCTTATCGCAGGTAATCACGTCCTTCATCGACTTCCAGACCCAAGGCATCCACCACAAACTCTTCCTTATTTAAAAGTATTTTCCTATTGTTTTAGTTTTGTTGATGTGTATTTTAAGACATTTCAATGAATCATATGTGTTATATGATTACTCGATGAATCAAAACAAATTAACCAAAATTAATTTATTTGATGTCGTTGTAAATATTTTAAAATAATTTACTATTCAGTTTTCAAAGAACAATTTTGAGAGTTTTGTTCTCTCAAAACTAGATATAAAGCTTTTAGACCTAAAAAAGCACATGACAATTATTATATAAGTAGGTCTAGTAAATTAAGGTTAATGTCTTTTAAAATAAAAAGACTGTTGTACTCCGTAGAAAGGAGGTGATCCATCCCCACGTTCTCGTAGGGATACCTTGTTACGACTTAACCCCAGTCACCAGTCCTGCCTTAGGCAGTTTGTTAATAAACCGACTTCGGGCATTACCAGCTCCCATGGTTTGACGGGCGGTGTGTACAAGACCCGAGAACGTATTCACCGTAGCGTAGCTGATCTACGATTACTAGCGATTCCGACTTCATGTAGTCGAGTTGCAGACTACAATCCGAACTGAGAAAGGTTTTTTGAGGTTTGCTCCATGTCGCCATTTCGCTTCTCTTTGTACCTTCCATTGTAGCACGTGTGTTGCCCCACTTGTAAGAGGCATGATGATTTGACGTCGTCCCCACCTTCCTCCCAATTACTCGGGCAGTCTCCTTAGAGTGCTCAACTAAATGTTAGTAACTAAGGATAAGGGTTGCGCTCGTTGCAGGACTTAACCGAACATCTCACGACACGAGCTGACGACAACCATGCACCATCTGTCATTCCGTTAACCTCGACTATGTCTCCATAGCTTTGCGGAAGATGTCAAAAGTGGGTAAGGTTCTACGCGTATCTTCAAATTAAACCACATGCTCCACCGCTTGTGCGGATCCCCGTCAATTCCTTTAAGTTTTATTCTTGCGAACGTACTACTCAGGCGGATCATTTAATGCGTTAGCTGCGCCGATGAGTTCCCCATCAGCTAATGATCATCGTTTAGGGCGTGGACTACCAGGGTATCTAATCCTGTTTGCTCCCCACGCTTTCGTCTCTCAGTGTCAGTATATGTCCAGTAAGCTGCCTTCGCCAAATTGGTGTTCTTCCTTATATCTACGCATTTCACCGCTTCACAAGGAATTCCGCTTACCTCTACATAACTCTAGCTTGCCAGTATCCAACGCGGTTTGGGGTTGAGCCCCAAATTTTGACGCCAGACTTAACAAACAACCTACAGACGCTTTACGCCCAATAATTCCGGATAACGCTTGCAACCTATGTATTACCGCGGCTGCTGGCACATAGTTAGCCGTTGCTTTCTAATAAGGTACCGTCAGAACAATATCATTTCCTATACTGTTTTTTCTTCCCTTACCACAGCAGTTTACAATCCATAGGACCTTCATCCTGCACGCTGTGTCGCTCCATCAAGCTTTCGCTCATTGTGGAATATTCCCTACTGCTGCCTCCCGTAGGAGTCTGGGCCGTATCTCAGTCCCAGTGTGGCGGATCAGTCTCTCAACCCCGCTAAACATCATCGCCTTGGTGGGCCTTTACCTCACCAACTAGCTAATGTTGCGCACCCCGATCCTTTAGCGGTCCAAACGGACCTTTTGTATCATCTTCATGCGAAAATGATAGGTATTTGGTATTATCAAATGTTTCCACTTGCTATCCCAATCTAAAGGGTACGTTGAGTACGTGTTACTCACCCATTCGCCGCTAAGTTCCGAAGAACTTCGCTCGACATGCATGTATTAGGCACACAGCCAGCGTTCATCCTGAGCCAGGATCAAACTCTCGAAAAAATTGACTGTCATGTTTATATATATATCTAGTTTTCAAAGAACAATTTGCCTTTATGTTTATAAAGTGCTCTTCAAATATAACACATTTTTTAAATAGTGCAAAATATTTTTTTAATTTTTTTTGAAATATTTTTATATTTGTTTTTTTAAAACTTATTTTTGAATAAAAAATCATAATTTGTAACACAATATTTAACTAATTAACACATTCTATTCATAAAATACTTTTTTAAGAAAAAACGCTCACGTTAATAATATAAAGAAATATTGTATCTAAAAAATAAATAAGAAAAAACCAGAGAAAATCTCTGATTTTCGAAAATTAAATATTTTTTCTAATTATAATAAATGATTTTTTACATATTCTTCATATTTTTCAATTGAACCATATTTGTTTTTGTGAATTGCGTCTTCAATTTCTGTTGGTAAGAATGATAAACCTAAGAAAATGAATAATGTAACTATAAGCATTACACGACCAACAACTAAATCTTCAAATTGTGTAGAGCCCGCAACTGTTTTATCAAAACCAATTAATAAGAATGCATCAATAAATGGAACAATAACCATAACAAATAATGAAATATAAATTATGATAACTGCTAAAATAGCTGCAGGTTTGAAATAACTCTTCTTGTCTTCAATATGTATCTTATTAGTTTTTCTGTTTAATAAAGCACCGTGGATCGAAGCTCCTATAAACGCAAAGGTAAATAATGCTGTTCAGTTTGCCATTAAGTCAGCAAAAGCATATAGTCTTCCCATTGAAAGTCTTGCATCTTCACTATAAAAAACATAATCTGGATTTGTTGGAAGATATGCCACTGCACCAATTACTGTGAAAAGAATAACAATAGGAATTGTTAAAACTAAACTATAAATAACACCAACAACTGGTTTGTTATCATTTAATTTTCCTTTTAATTTTTCTCAAAATGGCAATTCTCCTTCTTTAAGAAGATCTTCTACATAACGAGGAGCTCACATTGAAAATCCATTGATAATTCCTAAAACACCAATAGCGATGCAAAGATTAAGAATTCCAAAAACAATATTTCCGGCTTTTTCTCCTCATCAACTCTTCATATAATCTCACATACCAAAGAATGAACCACCATTAATTGACATAGAGATAGCAATAACTACATAAATAATAGTTGTTATTCCTAATCCTAAGAATAATGCTAAAGGAGTTTTTTTAGGTTCTTTCATTTCTGATTGAATACCACTTGCAACGTAGAAACCATCATATGCAAAGAAGATTGCTGAAATTGCTAAGAATACACCTAAACCAGCTCCAATTCCTGAGAAACTTGCTATTCCTTTACCCATTTTGATAGCATTTTGAATATTACCTTGATCTTGCACTAAAGCATGAACATCTGATGTTCCACCTTTTCCTGCAAAAGCTAAAATAAATCCAATTAATGTAACTCCAACTAAAGGAATAAATTTAATAGCTAAAACTATTTTGTTTTGAACATCTCCTATTTTTGATCATAAAGCAGGTACTACTAAGAAATAAACTGACATTACTAAAGAAATAACAAGTCAAATTAACCAATCGACATTAGTACCCAAGGTTAATGTTCCGCCGTTGATTAATGCCCCAAGTCCATCTTGTAAAGACATAATCACATATAAAGGCATAAAGAAATAAGTTAATGGTAAATATACATAAACCATAAAGTTTTTAGACGCTTTAAAAATACGTCTACTTGTGAAGACTTTTGTTCATCCAATTAATGATAAGTTATCATTACGAACGCTAGCTACTTCAATAAGTGCTAAAGCCATAGCGATAACTGCACATGAAGCAATTAATCAACAAAATATAGCTAACACTAAACTAGAATGTGAATTTCCTAAAACACTACTTGATTTAAAGAATATTCCAGCTCCAATTGAACCACCCATAACAATAAGCATGGCAGCAAAGAATGAAATTTTCTTTTTAGTAGGTTGTTCACTAAGTATTTTTTGTTCTTCCATGAATCCTCCTAATTATTTTGTAATTCTTGTTCCGCTTATTCCTTTAACTGCATCAGCAACTTTTTCTAAAGATGCAATAATTGCAACATTTTCAGGATTTTCTTTTACGAAACTAATAGCAGCTTGTACTTTTGGTAACATGCTACCTGGGGCAAATTGCCCTTCTTCAATATATTGTTCCAATTCTTTAATTGAAACATTTTCAAGTTTCTTTTGATTTGGTTTACCATAATTTACATAAACATAATCAACTGCTGTAAGCACAATAAACATATTTGCTTCTACTTTTGAAGCCAATTTGCTTAATGCAAAGTCTTTATCGATAACACCATCAACACCTTTGTATTGATCGTTTTCAATAACGGTAGGAATTCCCCCACCTCCACCTACGATAACAACAGCATCGTTATCAAAAGTGTTTTTAATTGTTTTCATACCTAAAAAGTCAATAGGTAATGGTGAAGGAACAACTTTACGATATCCTCTACCAGCATCTTCAACGATAGTAGAATTTGGATTTGCTTTGTGTGCTTCTTCTTCTGATGCATAGAAAGGACCAACTGGTTTTGTTGGGTTTTTGAATGCCTTATCGTTAGCATCTACTATTGTTTGAGTTAAAAAGTATAAAGTATCTTTATCAATATTTTTTGCTTTTAATTCGTTTGAAATAGCAGTTAACATATGATAACCAATATAACCTTGACTCATTCCTCCAGCTTCAGCAAAAGGAATTAATGGAGTTTTTTCATTAACTTTTTTTGCATCAGCAAAAGCGTTGAAAATCATACCAACTTGTGGTCCATTACCATGTCCCACTAAAACTTTATGACCTTCCTTAACAAGTTCTGCAACTCTTTCTGCAGGAACTTTAACTAATTTTTTTTGTTCTTCAGGATTATTTCCTAGCGCATTTCCGCCTAAAGCAATAACAATTTTAGCCATTATTAATATCCGATTGTAGCTAACATAATAGCTTTAATTGTATGCATACGGTTTCCAGCTTGTTCAATAGATTTATTATGTTTTGATTGAAATACTTCATCAGTAACTTCCATAGCACCTGTTGCAACAACTGGGTATTTTTTACCAAATTTTTCTTTAATTTCGCTTGAAAATAATGTATGGTCATCGTGGAATGCTGGTAAGCAGTGTAAGAATATTACATCTTTTTTAGCTGCTTTAAGCATTGCCATATCTACTTGGAATTGTCCTAATTCTTTAATACGAGGTTCAAATAATGAAAAGTCTTCACCTAATGATACTCAAACATCTGTATAGATTGCATCTGCATCTTTAGCTGCTTTAATTTTGTCATCACTAAATTCAACTGATCCACCATTACGTTTGAATAATTCTTGACATTGGTCATATACTTCTTTATAACCTTCTCCATTTTTTACTAATTCATGTTGAGCTTTTGGTCCACATAATACAATGTTTACTCCAAAAAAGGCAGCACCAATTAATAATGAACGAGCAACATTGTTTTTGATATCTCCAGCAAAAACTAGTTTTTTACCTTTTAAATCACCAACATGTTCTTTCATTGTCATGTAATCTGCAAACATTTGTGTTGGGTGTTCAGCATCTGTTAAACCATTGTAAACTGGAACACCTGAGTATTTAACTAAAGCATCAACATCGCTTTGTTTAAATCCTCTAAATTCAATTCCATCATAAAATTGACCTAAAACCATTGCTGTATCTTCAATTGATTCTTTTTTACCAAAGTTTGATCCAGCTGGTCCTATATATGTACAACTTGCTCCTAAATCTGCTGAAGCCACTTCAAAAGCACAACGTGTTCTTGTTGAGTCTTTTTGGAACATAATTGCAATATTTTTTCCTACAAGAGGACGATTATTAGTGTGTAATCCTTGCATTTTTGATTTTTTCAATTCAATTGCTAAGTCTAGCAAATAATTAACTTGGTCTGTTGTAAAGTTTAAAGCACTGTCTAAACTGCGACCTTTTAAATTCATTGGCATATTTCTCCTTAAAAATTTATTTTATTATATGCAATCGTTTTTAACTAACGATTAAAGTTTATTGAGTTTAATTTTTAGAAGTTTTATTTAATATCTTCTCTAACAAGAGGCATTGACATACATCTTGCAGAACCCATTCCTAATGATAATTGGTTACCATCGAATGACAATACTGTAACACCAGCATCTTTAAGTGCTTGTTCAGTTAAACAGTTTCTTGAATAACCAACAACAACTCCTGGTCTAATTGTTAAGTAGTTTGTTCCATCAAAATGTGTTTCAATGTCAATATCTAATTGTGAAGCATCTTTACCTGCGATTGGTATTAAAACAGGTTTTTTACCAATGATACTTTCTAACATATCTGATAATGATTTTGTGCTTTCTACCATTTCAATTTCTTTACCTGGTGTTAAATCAATTTCTCATATTTTTAATACTGAAAGCATATTTGGTGAATATAAGAATTTGTCATGATCAACCATTGTTAATCATGTATCTAGGTGCATTAAATTTGGCATTGGTGGCACATTAATTGCAACAAGTTTTTTGAATTTAGCTTGTTCATTGCTTTGGATGTGTTTTGCAATTGTCATAACAGCATCTTTATTTGTTCTTTCACTAACACCTAATACAAGTGTATCTTTATTGTAGATAAATACATCACCACCTTCAATATTTCCTTTATCTAAACGATCAAATCAATGTGGTGTTGTTTTGTAATCAGGGTGAATGTTAAAGATAAATTCAGCAAAAATTGTTTCTCTTTTTCTTGTTACATATTTCATGTTATTTAATGAAATACCATTACCTGCTGAAGCAAATGGATCACGAGTAAAGTATAAATTTGGCATTGGATCTACTACTAGATCTCTATCCAATTCAATCTTCAATTCTTTCTTGTCGATACCAGCCATCATGGTTCTTACCATTTTTTTAACTGGGTTTAATGATAATAAGTATTTTTTAACTGTTTCTCTTAATTTAGCATCAAGAACAGGTTCAGCTTCATCTAATCATTTTTCAATGAAAGCATCTCTTTGTTCTGCAGTTGCTTTTTCTCAAGTTTCAGAAACAAGTTCATCTAATTGAATAACTTTAATATTGTTATCTTCTAGAATTTTAATAAATCTTTTATGTTCTGCAATAGCATCTTGAGGTTCCAAGATAGCTGAGAACAATAATTCATCAAGACGACTTGGGGCTACCCGCCTTATTTCGTCTCCTGGTGTGTGAACTAAAACTTCTTTTAGAACACCCACTTCGCTATAAACGTTAATTTTACTCACGAGTTTTCTCCTTTTTTTGTTAGAAATAATTATTTGACACCTTTGTAGTGTCGATTAAATTATATATTTTTTATTTTCTTTGTTAACGATTTTTGGTAAATATCTCCAATTTTTTAAAAAAATTGAAATTTTATTTCATTTAGTGATTTTTTAAAATTTTAAGTATATGAGAGGTTAAAAAAATGGTAAATGATTATAAAGATTAATAAAAAGATTACAATCTTTATTATAATTATTAAAATATTGAATAATTCCATTATGTATTTAAGGAGAGAAAATGATAACAAAACTAAAAGGAACGAGAGATTTAAATCCTAAAGATGCAGCAATAATAGAACTAATTAGAAGTGTTTTTATGCAACATACAAAATGATTTAATTTTAATTATATCGAAACTCCAATTATAGAAAATTCCCAATTATACAAAAGATCAGTTGCCGGTAGTGATATTGTTAAAAAAGAAATGTATGAATTTAAAGATAAAGGTGAAAGAGATGTTGCATTAAGACCAGAAGGAACTGCGGGTTTTGTCAGAGCTTTAATTGAAGAAAAATGATATGCAACATTAAAAACTCCTAAATTTGCTTATTTTGGGCCAATGTTTAGATATGAACAACCTCAAAAAGGACGTCAAAGACAATTTTATCAAGCTGGTGTTGAATATATTGGTGATGCGAATGAATATATCGATGCCGAACTCATTCAAATGGCGCAAAATATTCTAAAAGTCCTAGATGTAAGCACAATCTTAAAAATTAATTCTATTGGCGACAGTAAAAGTAGACAAAATTATCAAAAAATTTTAAAAGAATACTTTTTGAAGTATAAAGATCAACTAAGTGAATTAAGTCAAGAAAGATTAGAAAACAATGTCTTAAGAATTCTAGATGACAAAATTGAATCTAAAAAAGATTTTGTAAAAAAGGCACCTAAGATAAATCAATATTTAAGTGAAAAAAGTAAAAAATATTTTAACAATTTATTAAGAATATTAGATGAAATTGGCGTTAAGTACCAAATTGATTATTCTCTAGTTAGAGGTTTAGATTATTATGATGAAGTTGTTTATGAATTTGTTAGTCAATCTAAAAATGCAGGTAGTCAAGCAACAGTCATTGGCGGGGGCAGATATAGTAATTTAATAAATGAATTGGGTGGACCTAAAGTTTCATCTAGTGGATGAGGTTTTGGAATAGATAGAACTGCTGAAATAATTAGTGAAGAAAATATTGAAATTAATAATAATGATATTGAAAAAATAGATATTTTTATTAGTTCAACAAACAAAAATAATAAAACTAAATTATTTGGATTAGCTAATGAATTAAGATCATATGGAATAAAAATAGAATTTAATAAAGAAGTCCAAAAAACAAAAAAAATATTTGATAAAGCAAAAAAACATGGTTCAAATTTTGTCATTTTTGATGATGAAATGATTGGCAAAAATATGTTTGTTGCCAAACATATTAATTCAAATGATAAAATTAACTTCACTTTAACAGAAGATGGTTTTTATGATTTATTGGATTTTCTTAGTAGTAATGGAATTGAACAATTATTAGATATTGATGAATAATACTATTAACGCGTAGTAGTAACTAAATTTACTTTTTTATTACTATAAATTTTTCAACAAATAATTTAATTACTTTATTGAAGTAACACATCTGTATTTATAAAAAAATATTTCATTAAATTTATATTAGACAGTCAGCGAAATATAAACTTTTATTTTTTGCTGTTGTTTTTTATTTGTTTTAAATGAATTTTTTTAGCTTTAGATAAAAGTTTTAAAACAAAATAACCCAATTTTAATTTATCTAAAAAAACATTATAAGATTTGAATTCATATTCATAACATAATTGAAATTCAACAATGAGTTTTGAAGTAATATCATCATAAATAAAAACTAGTTGATGATGTTTATTTGTAATTAGTTTAAATAAAATCAACTTATCATCATTTCATTTATTAAATATATTAATATTTTTTAATAATGTTTTAGAATTATCGTTCCGGTTATGGATTACGTTTATCATTTCCTTAGCAGATTCTATTAATGGATTAATTAAATTTTTATTAAATTTATATTTTTTTGATTTTATTTTTAATTTACCAAAAACTTCATTGATTCTTTTACATTTAAAATTTAATAAATTATTTCGATTTGTATAAGTATTTAACATTCAAATTAAACATATGAAAAAATAATAATTATTAAATTGAATGGAATATCTTGGATTTGCAATCACTTTATTGTTTATAAAGACAAATAGACAATTTGGATCATTAAATTTATTATTATTTTTATCTTCATCATAATAGAATCATTTAACTTTATATTGATTAACTAAATCAATAACTTGATAAGTGGCATTTTGAGGAATAACAATAAATTTTTCACTAATATCAACTTTTGCTCTTTTCAATTCCTCAAAAAAGAAATCTAGATAAATTAAAACAATATCTTGAAATTTCATTTGTGTAAATTTTTTATTTAATCATAATGCAATTTTTATATTTGATAAATCATCAAAATAAAAAATATTTTTATAATTTTGTTTAATTAAAGACCAACGATAAAAAAAACTAGTTGAAAAATTAATTCATCGATAATTTTTATTTTTTTTAGGAATTTTAAAATCTGTATTATAGTTTTTTAATAAATCACTTATTAATTTTGATGAAAAATAATCTTTACAGGCAATAAAACTTTTAGATTTATATCTTTGTTTTATATTGGCAAATGGTTTCAACATATCTTTTTTAGAGGACATATTTTCAATGTAACTTAAACAATTAATATTTGTCGAAATAAAATCCTTATAAGGTAAATATTCAATGTTTAAACTATTATAATAATTTAAAATTTCATTTGAATTAACTAACTCAAAATTATCACTATATATTTTCATTTCTAATACATTTTTCGATTTTTGTATAAATTTAATTAAAACATCATAATAACCTGATTTATAAAACTTTTCATCTAATATTAAATTGGTTGATAATAATGATTCATAATTTAATATTAGATATTTTTTTTCATTTAAATAGTAACCTATTACATCATATATTTTTTTGTTAAAATTAATGCCTTCATGGCTTATCATAATTTTTCGATAATTGTTTTTTAAAAAAATTTTATCTATTGCTTCAGCTAGTAAAAAAAAGGAATAATTGCTTAATGGTTCCTTAGAATTATTCTTAAAAACAAATGTATTATTTCTTAAATAAACTTTATTTTTAATTTTTAAATTTTCTAATTCTTTAAACATAAAACAATATTCCTTTTTAATTAATCTTCATAATTTTCATTATCAACATCATCATTTAATTCAATTTCTTGGGTTTGTAATTTTACAGATTCTAAAACGGCATTTGCTGCACTAGTTTTATCTGAATCTATAGAATCATTTATCTTAATTATTTCAACTGCTTGAATTTCATCTTTATCTTTTAGACTCATAATCTTAACACCTTTAGCAGCACGACCTGTTTGACTAATTTGATCAATTGCTGTTCTAATTGTTGTACCTTGTGAAGTAATTATTAATAATTCATCTTGAGGATTAACAAAACGAGCAAAAATAATATTTCCGGCAGCTTTAGAATTAATTCCTTTAACCCCTTTACCACCACGTTTAATTAACCTAAATTGAGAATGATGTGTTAATTTACCAAATCCTTTACGACCGATAGTAAGAATTAATTCGCCTTCATTACTTGCTGAGGCAGATGTAACCAATTCCTCGGAATCTAATTTCATACCTTTAACACCTGTTGCAGTACGACTAATAGCCCTAAAGTCACTTGATTGAAATTTGATAATTCTTTCTCTATCGTTTGCTAGAAGTATTAAATCATCATCGCTAATTATCATAGCGCGAATTAATTCGTCTCCTTCACGTAAATTAAATGCATACTTACCATTTGAATTAATTCTTTCGTATTCTTTTAGAGAAGTTTTTTTAATAATTCCATTTTTAGTTGCTGTAAATAGAAATAATTTGTCATCATCATAATCATATGCAGGCAGCATTGAAACAATTTTTTCATTTTCTTTTACACGTAATGATGGAACAACATTAATAAATGGTATTCCTTTTGATTGACGAGACAATTCTGGAATTTCGTGTGCTCTAATACGATATACACGAGCAAAGTTTGAAAATAATAATAAATCAGTATGAGTTGATGTTGTAATTATAGAAGCGATATCATCATCATCATAGGTTTTCATAGTATTATGACCAACACCGCCACGACGTTGTGTGCGATATTCTTCAAGATCGATTCTTTTTACATATCCTTTAGAACTTGTGGTAATAACAATATCTCTAACAGGTATTAGATCTTCATCAGTTATAGTGCCTTGAATATCATAATTTATTGTAGTTCTACGTTTATCACCATATTTTTCTTTAATTTCTGTTAATTCTTCAACAATTAAATTAATGAGTTCATCATGACTATTAAGAATTTTTGTTAATTTATTTATTTCTTCTTTCAATTGAGCCATTTCTTCTAACATATTATCAATTGCTAAACCTGTTAAACGGCCTAATCTCATATCAACAATAGCTTTTGTTTGTTTTTCACTTAAGTCAAAACGTTTTGCTAAATTAGATTGTGCTTCTTGATCATTTTTTGCGGCTTTAATTATTCTAATAACTTCATCGATATTTTCGACTGCAATTTTTAAACCTTCCAAAATATGCAATCTATCTTGAGCCTTATTAAGATCAAATTGTAATCTACGAGTAACAACAACTTCTTGATGTTTTAAATAAACTTCAAGTGCTTGTTTTAAATTCAATAATTTTGGAACTCCATCAACAAGTGCTACAAAATTAACATTATAATTGACTTGCAAATTAGTTTGACGATACAATTGATTTAACAAAATGTGCGGATTAACATTTCTTTTTACATCAATTACTATTCTAATTCCTTCACGAGATGATTCATCTCTTAAATCCGCAATACCTTCAATAGTTTTATCTTTAACAAGTTCTGCTATTTTTTCAATTATTGCAGTTTTCTTCACTTCATATGGAATTTCAGTAACTATAATCTTGCTTTTACCATTTGCATATTCTTCAACCTTAGCAACAGAACGAATAGGAATAGAACCTTTACCTGTAGTATAAGCATCTTTTATACCACTATTACCCAATATTATAGCCCCTGTTGGAAAATCAGGGCCAGGTAAATATTCCATTAATTCAGGAATAGAAATTTCTGAATTTCTAGCTAAAGCAATGGTTGCATCGATTGTTTCCCGGATGTTGTGTGGAGGTATACTTGTTGCCATACCAACCGCAATACCTGAACCGCCAGTTATTAATAAATTAGGCATTCTAGAAGGCAAAACAGAAGGTTCTAATTCGCTAGCATCATAATTATCTACAAAATCAACAGTGTCTTTTTTTATACCATCAAGCATAACACTAGCCAAACTACTCATTCTAGCCTCTGTATAACGCATAGCAGCTGGACCATCACCATCTATTGAACCAAAATTACCATGTCCATCTACTAATGGATAACGCATTGAAAACTCTTGAGCCATTCTAACCATAGCTTCATATACAGAACTGTCGCCATGTGGGTGGTATTTACCCAAAACATCTCCAACAATACGCGCACATTTCTTGTGTTTTGCGCCATAAGTTAAATTTAGTTCATTCATACCATATAAAATACGGCGGTGAACAGGTTTTAAACCATCTCTTGCATCTGGTAATGCACGAGAAACAATAACACTCATTGCATATTCAAGAAACGAATTTTTCATTTCTTTTTGTACTTCTACAGGATTGATACCATTTGTAGGAACTTCTATGATTTGTGATTGTACCTTGTATTCTTCTTTGTTTTGTGGTGCTTCTTCTTCTGGTTCTTCGATTTTTTCTTTAATTTTTTGTGTCGGTTTAAATGCTACAAATAACTCCTCATCAGGAATAAAATCTTCATTTAACTCTTCATGAATTTCATTATTTTTTTCATCCAAACTTTTTTTAATTTCGTCTTCTTTATTATTGTTTTTTTTCATATACAACACTCCTAATTAATTATTAACTTAGTATTAATAAATTAATACTTAGAATTATACCATAAAATGTTTTGAAAAAATTGTCTATTTTTACCTTATATTTCGAGTAATATAAACACAAAAAAATATAGTTTTTTTGACTAATTAAACTAATTAAAAGCATATTTAGAAATAAATGTTTTTTAGAAAAAACTTTTGCAAAAATATTAAAATATTCAAAATTTAAAGATGTTATATAATTGATAATTATTAAATTATTAGTGAAAAGAGGCTTTATGAATAATAAAAAAATTCGAACAAGATATGCGCCAAGTCCAACTGGTTATCTACATATAGGAGGAGCAAGAACAGCATTATTTTGCTATTTATATGCTAAACATTTTGGCGGAGATTTTGTTTTTAGATTAGAAGATACAGATATTAAAAGAAATGTTGTTGGTGGTGAAGAAAGTCAATTACAAAATTTAGAATGATTAGGTATCATACCTGACGAATGTCCCCAAAAACCAAATAAAAAACATGGTAAATATCGCCAAAGTGAAAAACTCGAGAGATATAAAGAAATCGCAAATCAATTAATTGAAAAAGGTTTAGCATATAAAGCTTATGATACTTCAGAAGAATTGGAAAAACAACATGAAGAAAGTAACAAAAAAGGTGTTGCTAGTTTTAGATATAATAAAAACTTTTTACAAATAACAGATGAAGAAAAAAAACGTAGAGATAAATTAGGGCAATATTCGATTAGATTTAATATGAAAAATAACAAACAATATAGTTGAAATGATATTGTAAGAGGGAATATTAGTTTTAATTCTAATGAAATAGGTGATTGAGTTATTATTAAAAGTGATGGTTATCCTACATACAATTTTGCTGTTGTTGTAGACGATCATGATATGGAAATCACTCATGTATTAAGGGGTGAAGAACACATAACAAACACACCAAAACAATTGGCAATATATGACGCACTAAATTGAGAACCACCTAAATTTGGACATTTAACTATAATTACAAATATGGAAGGTAAAAAATTATCTAAACGCGATACAAATACTAAACAATTTATTGAAGATTATCGCAATGATGGTTATAGTCCAGAAGCAATATTCAATTTTTTAGCTCTTCTAGGCTGATCCACAAAGGATGAAAATGAAATTTTATCAAGAGAAAAATTAATTGAAGAATTTGATCCTAATAGATTAAGCAAAAGTCCATCAAAATTTGATATTCAAAAAATGCAATGATTTTCAAAGCAATATATAAAAAATACACCAACACAAGATATTATTAAAAAATTGAATTTTAATAATGATGAATGAACAAAAGTTTTTGTTGATACTTTTAAAGAAAGTGTATTCACTCTTGAAAATTTAAAAATAATTAAAAACGAATATGAAAATCCTATTCATGACATTAATTTTAATTTTACAGATGATGAATTATTAGTGATTAAAGAATTTAAAAAACAATTAGAAAAAAGTAACTTTACAATTGAAGCAATCCAAAGTGCTATCAATATTACTAAAGAAATAACTAAAAAAAGTGGTAAAAAATTATTTCATCCAATTCGTTTAGCAACCACATTTAAAGAAAGTGGTCCAGAATTAGCAAAATCAATTTATTTATTTGGAAAAGATGTTACTTTTGAAAGGCTAAATAAATGAAAATAAAATTTAAATCCATTCAACATCAAAATGATGAAAAAAATACAATAGAATTTGAAGCTAATGCTCATTATGAAAAATTTTTAGATAATTTAACCAACATTAATTATCATGTTTATCAGTTTAGAGAACCTAGTCAAAACATAATGAATAGAATAGAAATTAATGAAAAACAAGTAAATATCATGGCTGGAGATACAACATTAAATATTCCTTTTGGGATTAAAGCCGCAAATTCATTTATTAAAGTTAATGGCCAAGAATTTATTATTTATACAGAAATGCATAATATAAGCATTGAAAAAATTAAAAAAGAATTTTCATATTCTCTTTATAGTTCTAGTCATGAACTAATTGGAAAATTTGAATTATCAATAGAAGAAATATAATCACATTTATGTGTGATTTTTATTTTTCGCTTTTTAAAAAAATAATTAAAAAAAATATTTGGTGTTTCATTTTTTTATACTATAATTAAATAGCATTTTTAACAAGTTGAAATGCCCAGGTGGCGGAATAGGTAGACGCAAGGGACTTAAAATCCCTCGAACATTAGTTCGTGCTGGTTCAAGTCCAGTTCTGGGTACCATATGTTCCTTCGGAACATATATGCGTCCTTAGCTCAGGCGGTAGAGCAAATGGCTTTTAACCATTGGGTCGGAGGTTCGAGTCCTCTAGGACGTACCATTTCATTAAAAATGACTAAATTTGTTAAAAATATTTTATAGTGGTTATAGCAAAGGTGTGCACCTGAATCCATTCCGAACTCAGTAGTTAAGCCCTTTAGTGCCGATGGTAGCAGAGATGTGAGAGTAGGGAGCCGCTTTTTTTATTACTTTTTTTAACTAAAATTATTAATTATATATTTTCAAAATAAAATATTTGTCATAGCTATGATCTTATTAAATAAAAAATAAAAAAAATATTTTGAATATTTTTAAAATATTGTATTATTTAGAATACAGTGGTTATAGCAAAGGGGAGCACCTGAATCCATTCCGAACTCAGTAGTTAAGCCCTTTAGTGCCGATGGTAGCAGAGATGTGAGAGTAGGGAGCCGCTTTTTTTATTACTTTTTTAGCTCAAAAATATAAAAAATATTTTTTTCTTGGTGATTTTAAAAATTATGCTATCATAATAATCACAGTGGTTATAGCAAAGGGGAGCACCTGAATCCATTCCGAACTCAGTAGTTAAGCCCTTTAGTGCCGATGGTAGCAGAGATGTGAGAGTAGGGAGCCGCTTTTTTTATTACTTTTTTACTTCAATAATTAAATAAAAAAAACCAACAAATGTATATGTTGGCTTTTTTTATTTAATTTTGAGCATTATTTTTTATTGAAATTAGGATTTAATTGGTTTGCACGATTGTTATTAGTAATATTGTGATTACTATTTAATTGATTTGAACAATTATCATTGTTTTGCTTATAAGCTATATTATTTGGATTGTGAGTGTTTGATCTTTGATTATTTGAATTTTATTCGACATAATTTCAACACTCTTCACATTTGCAGACACACTGGTTTAAAGGACAATTACATTCTTCGCAAACTTAAATTTTTGTACAAAAATATTCATAACACTTAACTTTTGAACCATCAGAAAATTCTAATGGTTTGGTTTTTTTCACTTGATATGATTTATCACCATCCTCTCAAGTTGTTTTATTACCTTTTATATCGTTAGAAAGAATATTAACAGGTCTACAATTTCCATATGTTGTTTTCCCGCCTTTTGTTAAAGGTATTAAATGATCAATGTTTCAACCATAATGGCTATCTCTGTTATTATAATTATCTTTAACCATAATTCTGCCAGCAAAGTCAACGTGCTCAGTATCATTATTAAATCAAAAATTTCAAATTTTTAATGCTGTATTTTTGTCTATTGACATAAAATAATCTCCATTCTGGATAAATTGAGATTTTGAAAATATGCGTTTTTTTAGAACATAAATTATAAATTTTAAATTTATAAAATATGCAAATAAAAAATTAGCTTTATAGCTTGGAATTATTAATGTGCTAGTGAAGACTAACTAACGAAAAACGTACATTCAATAATTTATCCAAAATTATTATATTACAAAAAAATATGAAATATGTAAAAAACGATATTAAAATTTAGCGTTAAATAATGACGTCAATATCCTGAAAATATGTTATACCTAGTTCATTTAAAGGCTTTTCATAAAAATATTGAACAATGTCTTTGGAATAATCATTAGTAAATAAATATGTCGTTTCATTAGCTCTAATACCTAGAAAATTGTCAACATCGACTAATAATTTAAGCTGTTGTGTAGTTGTTAATGATTGCAATGTTTTTTTTATATTTTTTTGAAATTCTGTTTTATCAACATCGTTTGTATTTAATAAAAAATTCAATTTATCTTTATTAAATATAAATTCTTTTTTATTTATCAATTCATAAAAAGATGTTTTAGATATTTTTAATTCTTTTAATAATGTGTTTAATAAATAATTTACAGAATCAAAAAACATTAGTTTTTTATTTTTTAAATTGTTAATATTTAGTTCAAATGAAGCTAAGCTAGTTATTAAACTATTATTAGAATTATCAATAAGTTTTAAAATGTGATTTGAGAAAGAATTATCAACAGAATAAAATTGATAATTGGTTGAGAAAGAATTTAAACTATTTTTATTTAAAAATTCAAATGATGGATTTAATCTATTATCAATATTATGAAAAATTTTAATAATTCTTTTATATGCATCTTCTAATAAAGTCGACTTTGGACTATAAATTGGTATTGTTCATTCAATTAATTGATTATTAATTTCCGGGTTATTAACATAAAAATCATCGAGTAGTTTTTTTAATCTATTTTTTAACTCTAAATAATTTGAAGGCAATAATTGTTTGTCAATATTTATAATATTATTCTTTTTCAAGTTGTTAGATATTAAACCATTTTGACCTTTAAAATCAATTATATTTGTTTTAAAAACATCTTCATCATAAGAATAATGAATATCGTAAATTCGATTTATATTTTGTATTAAATCAATTGATTTATTAAAGTTTATATTTTCTTTATTAGAACTATCAAAAGTTAATGATTGCGAAGCAAAACTGTTTCAATATTGATTATGTTTTAACAACTGTGTTAATTTATAAGGATTAATTATTTGATTAAATATGCTTCTTAATTCAATACTTTGATAAGTATAATATCTATCTAATTTATAATTTTTATTCAAAATATCATTTAAAGAATAACTATAGAATAATTTACTAAAAGCATTATTAAATAATAATTTAGAACCATTTTTAATTTGTGGGATTAAATTGTAAAAATAAGTATTCACATTTTCATTACTTGGTTTATCT
Organism: Mycoplasmopsis lipofaciens ATCC 35015; assembly: GCF_000686585.1. Taxonomy (GTDB): domain Bacteria; phylum Bacillota_I; class Bacilli_A; order Mycoplasmatales; family Metamycoplasmataceae; genus Mycoplasmopsis; species Mycoplasmopsis lipofaciens. Next base: position 16,790 of record NZ_JMKY01000007.1, on the reverse strand, counting down.
AAAACATATGTTAATCCATATATTTTTGAATAATTATTAATTTCATTTTGTTGATAATTATTAAAAATATTCAAACTTGCTTCTGAAATTAAATTTTGTTTAAAACCATTAATCATTTGCAATCTATAAGTAGGTTCATCTATTTTAATTGGATTATATTTTAAATTTATCGTCTCTATTTTAGAATCATCATCATTGAATTGTTGATTGGCAGAATAATAATTTTTTATAAATATTTGTTCATCCAAAGAATTTTTATTAAGAATATATTGGCTAATAAATAAAGTATTTTCTAGCTTTGTGCCATATTCTTTTAATTTGGATTGATAAAATTCATCAGATATTGGATTAAAAATTAAATTATTTGTTAATTCTTGTAAAACAAATAATGAAAGATAGTCATTTTTTTCATTTTCAGCACTACTTGTTAAAGAAAAAGAAAGTCTATCCTGAAATTCATAAGGATTTAACTTATCAATATCCAAATTATAATTATTGTATAAATTTACAATATCATTTTGATTTGATTCATTTAACATTATTGCTCGATAATAGTCAATAGGTTTTAATAAATATTGTGTTGGATTTCCTAAATAATCACTATAATAAATATCATCTTTTAAAAAAAATGTTATTTTTTTTGCACTTTTTAAATTAGCAAAAAATTCTTCGTTATTAATATTTAATTTATCTTCGTTATTATAAATTTGTAAAATACCTGATTTACTATCATAATTTTTTGTTCTATCAAATGAAATAATATCATTCGTATAAACAACTTCTTCTCTTGTTGGATCTTTAAACGTAATTTTAATACTTTTTGCTAGATAAAATTCTAAATATTTAAATGTCGGTTTAAAAAATACATTATTAACACTATCATATTGTGCTTTTCCAGTATATTTTCATCTTAACAACGGACTTGTAAGAAGGGATTCGAAATCCGTTTCAATTCTTTTAACTTTATTAATATTAAAATTATCTTTAATCGTATTTGGATAATTAAAACGCTTCACATAATCATGATGATTACGAGAATTTCTGATATTTATACATGATAAAGCAACAGTGGGCAATGAAAAAAATGTTGGTAGTGATAAAATTTTAAATATTTTTTTAAATTTCATAAATTTCCTTTCTATTGCTTAATTATTGGATTAGATGCAATATATAAATTTATGCCCAATATTTTTACTAGTAAAATATAAAAACTTGTAATTAATATTACAAAAATAGTGTAAGAAATGTTTTCAAAATTATCTATTAAATTTCTAAAAACGTTTCCAATTGTTAAATATTTGTCAATTCCATATACATTAAAAAATGTTAAAGATGCTAATGCCAAAATATTTAATGCTAAGGATTCGCTAATAATTGGCAAATTTTTTCAAATATTTTGTTTTAAAATAATCATAATAATTCTAAAATCACTCAATCCTGAACTTCTATAAGCTACTATATATTCCATATTTTTAACATTAATAGTTATTGAATAGCTAGAATAAAAGAAATTGACTGAACCGATGCACGATAATATTATTATTGTTTTAATATGCGAATAACTAACAAGATTAAATATTAAAACAATAATAATTAAAAATGGTATAACATTAATTGTACTAACTAAATAATAATTAATTTTACTTATTGTTTTCTTTGAATAATATCCAAAATATGTACCAATAAATGTTCCTAAAAAAAGTTGTAACAAGCAAGTAATTAGTGTAATAAAAATAGTTCAACCAAATGAATGTATAAAAAAACTAAATCTATCAATTCCCAACTCATTTGTGCCAAATAATAAATAATAATTCTTTCCTGTTAATAAATTTAGCAAAATATAAGGATTATAGACAACTTCGTATTTATCAAATACTTGTATATTACTAATGATTAAATTACTATTTTTATTATTTAATTGAATTAATAATTTTAAAAAAGCGCTATTAGGTTCCAAAGTTTTTGTAATAGTTGCTTTATGTGAATAATTAGGCAAATTGTATGATAATTCACTATCTAAAATTGCTAATTTTGGACTATAACTATAGAAAATAGCAGATATAGAAATAAAGAACAATAAAATAAAAAATGTGAACACTAGTATCCAATTAATTTTTTTACCAAAAAATCTATTTAAAAAAAGTTTTCATTCTGGTTTAAAATTAGAAACACTGATTTGCTTCACTTTTTTATTTGCAAATTTTAAATCGTTAACATTTATGTTACTGTGATTATTATTTTTCATCCTACAAAACCACCTTTTTTATTTTACTTTTCTTATATAAAATTTGAAATCAAGTCAAATTATTTCACCCTATTTCCTCATTAAGATAAATAACATCATGTACAATTTCACAGAAAAAGGCAATTAGGAAAATCAAAAATGCTTTAAAAGCAATTATTGTCATTATTACATCTATTTCATGTTTTTGAAACATAGTTGTAAATAACAAAGATTGACCCGGTATTTGAAAAATTCTTTCTATTATTAAACCAAAACTAATTGTTAATAACAAAATTGGTACTATTTGATTAATTTCACTAGCAAATAAATTTTTAAAAATACCTTTTCAAAAAATTTTATTTGTTGACTGACCCATAGATTTCATAACCGTTATGTAATTTTCACTTAAAATTTCTAGCATGTTATTTTTAGTAGTTGTGGCAAAATAAGCTATTGGAGTAAATGATAATAATGCTATTGGAATTAGTAATGATAATAATGTATAAGAAAAACCTAAATATTCATCATTTATGAAGCTAATAGGTAAATCATTAATACTTGCTATTATTAGAGCTATTGGAGCTAAAATAAATGTAGGTATTGCAGCCATAGAAAAAATTATAAAACTTATAGTAATATCAGATATTTTTCCGTTTTTATAAGCTAAAAATATTCCAATAATAAAACCTAAAAACAATGATAGAACAAAAGAAACACCTACAAAAAATAAACTATATTGATAGTAAAAAAAGAATAATTCAATGGGAGAATTAAAACTTGTTTTCAAATCATTACTATTTAATGACCCAAAACTAGAAAATATCGAAAATATAAAATGAAAATATTGCTTAATTAAAGGATATTGAGAATTATTATTGTGAAGAAAAATAAATAAAACAACATAACTAATAGTTATGGTTATTATTATTCCCAATAACATCAAAAATATTTTTTTCAATAAGTATTTATTAAAACTCATATTTTATTATCTTTCTACATAAAAAACCGCACAAGGCGGTTTTTAATTAAATAATGTCGTTAGATTTAAAAGCATCATAAATTGTTTTATATGCTTCCTCTTCGTCTTCTCCACTAACTTTAATTGTAACAGTGTCGCCTTTTTTAACACCTAAAGACATAATATTCATTATTGATTTTAAATTACCTGTTTTACCTGTTTTTTCAACAAAAATTTGTACTTCGCTTTTAAATTTTGATGCAACAGATGAGACAACACTTGCTGGACGCGCGTGTAATCCAATAGGATCAATAATGGTAGCTGTAAATTCTTTCATATTTACTCCTTAGATTTATTTTAAATTTCAAATAAAATATAATTAATCTTTTAATAAATAACCTTAAAAAGTTATAGAATTATTATAACAAACTTTACAAATTTATTTACTTAATAAAATTAAAATATTTTTGAGTTAAAAATGCTATAAAAAAGAATTTTACGTAAATTTAATTTAACATTTAAAAATATAAATTATTTAAAATGCTATTTTTCCCTTTTTTGTTAAATAAAATGCTATTAGTATATAATATTAAATTATGAATAAATTTGAAATAAAAAATAAATTACTAAGTGCTTTAAATGAAGCTGCACAAAAATTAAATATTGAAAAAGATGCTTTCTTAATCGAACCAAAAAGTCACTCAGATTTTGCAACTAATGTTGCTATGGGTAATAAAGATAGAAATCCAATAGAATTGGCTAACGAAATAATTAATTTATTAAATCCAAAATTGAAAGAATTGAATTTGAAAAAAATTGAAGTAGCAGGCCCTGGCTTTATTAACTTCTTTTTAGCTAATGATTCTTATGTTGAAATAGTTAATGAAATATTACAAAAAGGTAAAAATTATGGACGTGGCAAAAGAACAGGAAATATAAATATTGAATGAGTATCAGCCAATCCCACTGGATACTTACATGTTGGTCATGCTAGAAACGCGGCAATAGGTAGTGCGGTTGCTAATATTTGTGAATTTGCAGGAATGAATGTTATTCGTGAATATTATATTAATGATGCTGGAAATCAAATCAATATGCTAGCAGCAAGTGTGTTTTCAAGATATCAACAAATATTTGACAAGAAATATAAAATGCCTGAAGAATGCTACCGTGGAGAAGATATTGTTTGAGGAGCAAACGAATTTTTTAAAAAATATGGAGATAAATTTAAAAACGTTAAATTAGAAGGTGACACTTTAACATTATTTAAAGACGAAAGTGTTAAATTATACTTACAAGAAATAGAAAAAGATTTAAAAAAATTTGGTGTTTGATTTGATCGTTGATTTAGTGAGAGAACCGTATATGCTGATAACCAAAAAAAGGTTAAAGAAACTATTAAAAAATTAAAAAATGCTTATGAAAAAGATGGTGCCACATGATTAAAAACCACAATTCATGGTGATGATAAAGATCGTGTAATTATAAAGAGTGATGGTACATTAACTTACTTTATGCCTGATATTGCATATCACAATATTAAATTTACAACAAGTGGCGAAGATCCAATAATTATGAATGTATGAGGAGCAGATCACTCGGGATATATTAAGCGTATGAAATGTGCTATGGAAGATCTAGGTTATGATCCTAAAAAATTGGTTGTTTTATGCATGCAATTAGTAAGACTAATCAAAAACGGTGAAGAATATAAAATGTCAAAAAGAAAAGGTACAAGCTTCTTCTTAAGAGATTTTGTAGACTTGGTTGGTGCTGATAGTGCTAGATTTATATTACTAGATAGAACTTATAATTCAAAATTAGATTTTGATATTGATATTGCAACAAATAAAACAAATGATAATCCTGCTGTTCTAGTGCAATACGCAAACGCAAGAGCACATTCATTACTAAATAAATCAAATAATTTTGATTTGAATAATATTAAAGCATCTAATTATAGTGATTTAGATATTAAATTAATAAGTGTTTTACTAGAATTTCCAGATATTGTTAACAAATCAGCTGAAAAATATTTAACTAATTTATTAACTCAATATTTAATTAGACTTGCTAAAGAATTTAACTCATGATATTCAAATAGTCCTAGAATAATTGATCATGAAAATGAAGAAAGTTTATTAGCTTTAGTTAAAGCTGTTAACATTACACTTGAAAATGGTATGAGACTAATTGGAATTTCAATTCCACATAAAATGTAATTTCCAGCTATGCTGGTTTTTTTATACAAAAAAGAGCCTTTTTTAGGCTCTTTAATAATTATTTCGTTATGTATAGAAAACTTATTTTCTTAAGTTTAATTCGCTTAAAGCTTTTGTATAAGTTTCAAAATCGTTTTCTTTTAAATGTTTTAATAAAACACGACGTTGTGAAATTTTTGCTAAGAAACCACGACGTGAGTGATTATCTTTTGGATTGTTTTGAAAGTGAGGTTTTAAATCCTCAATTTCAGCAGTTAAAATAGCAATCTGTACAAATGTATTTCCTGTATCGTTTTTATTTTTTCCATATTTTGCAACGATTTTTGCTTTTTGATCTTTTGTAATCATTATGAAACTCCTAAAATTTTGTTTTAACCTAGCATGAATCTTTTATCCAAACCAAGTGTAAAATTTGCATTTTTATAAATGCCTAATAATAATATCACAAAACTACAAAATAATAATAAATTTATAATTTATTTTGCGAAATTAATTTAATAAATTCATTCTTAGCTACAAAAATATCATTATCATTTATTTTTTCTTTTTCGTTTTTCATAAATAGACGTATCTTATTTAAAACAATAATTCTAGCAAACAAATATTCTTGAGATTGCAATTTAAAATCTATAAAATATAAATAATAGGACATATCAAAATTTACTTGCAGTATTGCAAAATAGGTTAATTCACCAATTTCTACATTTACTAAATAAACACCATTATGCAAAGTTATTAATAAATCATGTTTAATTATTTTGATAACATCTTCATCCTGATGTATGTCACAAGAAAAACTATATGGAAAAACATTTAACGTATTAAGAATATCAATATCACCGTCAACAAGATTTTCTTTTAAAAAAGTAGTAGAAACCTTCATGTTATTATTTAATTTTAGTGGTTCAATTGAATAAACTCTATCACAATACAAATTATTTAATAATTTATAATCTCCTTGCGCCTTAAATCCAAATTTAAATTCTTTACCAATAATTAAACTATAATCACTTTGTTTAGAAACTAATTTTTTTATAAAATCCTCTGCTTGTAAATAACCTACTTCATTATATTTTAACTGAATGGCATATTGAAAACCAATATTACTAAATTCTTGAACCCTATTTTTTAAATCACTAAATATTTCTTTGTTATTTTTAGGTAAGTTTTCAACATCAGCAAAAAAAACTAAAACAATATCTCTTGTATTATTGTTTTTTTTGTTTAATTCTTTCGCCTTATCTAAAAGTAAATTATGCCCTATATGAAAAGATTCAAAAGCTCCTAATAAAAAAATAGGATTATTAAATTTTGGTATATTTTTAAAATTATAAATTTTTAACATGTTAGTAATTATAAAGCAATTAAATTATTTCTAATTCTTGAAGTTTTAAATATGCGCCATCTTTTTTACATGTTAATGCAATATCTTTGGCAACACTTTTAACTTCTTCACTTCCATCTTCCATACAAACTCCATAAGCAGAATCTCTAATCATTTCCAAATCATTTGAACTATCACCAAAAGCAATTAAATGTTTTTGACTTGAAAAACCTAAATAATTGCATAACCAATCTAGAGTAGAAAACTTATGAACACCTTTAGGAGTAATAAAAAATCCTTTATGTCATTGTGAATTAATTTCCAAATTCAAATTATTTTGTTCAATTACTTCTTTAGCTAATTGCATACACATTCTAGTTGCTTCATCATCTTCGCAGGCTATTGTTATAATATGTAGATGATCTTTATCAACACTCTTGTAATCTAATTTTTTAAGTTTTGCTTTGTGTGGCTTTAAAAATCAAGTATCAATATCCATATTTTTAGATACATATCCATTATTTTTATCCATAATCATAAAACCAGAACAATATTGATAATTTTTAAAAGTATCATACATAATAACTAAGTCTTTAAATGAAACGTTTTTTTCAAAAATGACTTTCTTATTGATAACATCATAAACAAACATTCCATTAGCACCAATAAAATAATCCAAATCAGGAGTTTTATTCATTAATTTACCAATTGATACAAATTCTCTTGCAGTAGAAAGTACAGTTACAACTTTTCTATTTTTTAACTTTTTCATCATTAATGTAACATTATCGCTAAATTCTGGTTGAGAATATGGAAGTAATGTTCCATCAACATCAAAAGCAGCTATTTTTATATTATTTTTTAACTGTTCTTTATTCATATTTTTCTCCTTTAGTATTCTTTTAGTCTATTTCCAAAAAGTTTTTTAACTTTAATTTTTTGCTTATTTGATTCCACAATACCCAAAATAGTTTTATTAACATCTTCCTTATCAACTAAAAAATATACATCCTCCTGATAATTTTTAGCATCTATTTCAAAACCATTTTTTAAACTCTTAATTTGTTTTTTATTAGCAAAAAATAATTCATGCTTTAAAAGGGGTGTAATATCTATTTTACTAAAATTATTATTTTTAATGTCATTTTTATTCAATGAACCAATTTCAACTCTATCTAAAGCAATTAAATGCCCATAAGTATTAAATTGAATTGCTAAATCGTTTGCCAATGATCTAATATATGTTCCTTCACTGACCTTTAAATAAATTTTTAATATTTGTTTTTCGAAATTAAAATCTAAAATCTTGGCATCAAAAACTTTAATTTTTTGTTTTGTTAAAATAACATCTTTATTTTTTCTAGCTAATTCATAACTCTTAATGCCATTAATTTTTTTTGCACTATAAATAGGAGGAATTTGGAAATTTTGAATTAATAATCAGTCTAAAATTTTTGGGATAAAATCTTTTTGAATTAGATTATTTGAAGTATATGTTATATTACCCTCTGCATCAAATGTATCTGTCGCATATTGAAAACGAATAGTTGCAACATAAGCTTTTATTTTATTCTCAATATAAGAAATCAATTTTGTATCATCATCAGTTGCAACTAATAAAAGCCCTGTTGCCATAGGGTCTAGAGTTCCTGTATGACCTACTTTATTTATTTTTAATTTTTTTGCAAAAGTTTTTATAGCTTTAAATGAAGAAATGTTTTTTTCTTTGTTAATTAAATAAAACATCACCCCTCCTTATTAATGTTTTATTATTCTACTATAAAAATGTTATTTGCATAAAACAAATAACATCTATATTTCCTATTAATCTAAAGCACTAATTTTTCTATTTCTTGCTTAAATTCTAAATTACTATTTAAGATATCTATTAAAGATTTTTTGCCCTGAGTGAGATTTTTTCCTTGATATGAAAATCATGATCCTTTACGTTCAAAAACATTTTTTTGTAAGGCAATATCGACAAGTTCATTTGTTGAATCAATCCCTTTACTAAAAATTATTTGAGTTATAAAACTCTTATATGGTGCAGCTAATTTATTTTTAACAACCTTAATTTTGACTTCATTGCCCATTATATTTTTACCATCAATAATTGAAGTTGACTTTCGAACTTCGATTCTTATTGATGAATAAAATTTAAGAGCTCTACCACCTGTTGTTGTTTCAGGATTTCCAAACATAACACCAATTTTTTCACGAATTTGATTAATAAAAATAATTGATGTTTTGTTTTTATTTAAATTACCTGTAATTTTTCTTAATGCCTTAGACATTAATCTAGCTTGTGAACCAATTTGTTGATCATGCATATCTCCATTTAATTCAGCTTCTGGTACTAAAGCTGCCACACTATCAACAACTATTAAATCTATTGAGCCACTTTTGGCAAGTATATCAACAATTTCTAATGCTTGTTCTCCCGAATCTGGTTGACTCAAAATTAAATTATTTAAATCAACACCTAAATTTTTTGCATAAATAGGATCAATAGAATGTTCTGCATCAATAAAAGCAGCTATACCACCATTTTTTTGAATTTCAGCTATTGCATGCAAACATAAAGTAGTTTTACCACTACTTTCCGGTCCATAAATTTCTATTATTCTTCCTTTAGGATAACCACCAATTCCTAATGCTTCATTAAGCAAATAAGATCCTGTTGAAAATACTTCTGTATGCTTTTCGTAATCCTTTTCGCCAAAAAGCATTATTGCTTCTTCGCCAAATTTTTTAGTTATTTCTTTTAAAGCGTCCTTTATAACACTTGATTTTTCCTTTTCTTTTATATTCATTCTTGATTCCTTCCATTGTTAATATATATTTTGTAAAATTAAAACATTTTAGAAAAAAATGTACAAATTTAATAAAATATTCTATTTTTTATTAATCTAAGTCATCTTTATTTAAAATAACATCAAAATATATAGGACAATGATCTGATATTCCATAATAAATATATCCATAATCTTTAGAATATGAGTGTTTAAGAGTATTATTAAAATAATAAATTCATTTATCTAGATTATCAAAATCTTCAATAATTTTATCTTCAAAAATATTGTATAAAGGATAAAACCCAACATTTTCATATTTTAAATCACCTTTATAAAAAATTTTATCATATGGTTGAGAATATTTTTTTAATGACTGAGCTAATGAAGTACTATTCTTTTTATCGTCATCAATTAATGAAATATAACCCTTGTTGATCGCATCTTCAAAAACTACATTTGCATTGCCTTCTAAAATATTGGTATCAGCCATAAAAATTAATTCATTGTTTTTGCCATCTAATTGATCATATCAATTCATTAAATTATATAAATTTAAAGCTTCTTCAAGCTCTTGAGAACCTTGTGATTGAATTTTATGATTATTTATATTATTAATTGTTGTTTCATACTTACTAGCACGTGGGCTATCAAAATGATTAATAACGAAAGTAAAGTCATTTTTTATTTTTCCTTTTGTTTCAAAAAAGGCTCCAAATGGCGGTCTAACATAACCAATCTTTTCATTTTGAATATAATTTACAAATGTCGAATTATTATATGATAAAAATTCTTCACCATTAATAAACGATTTTAGTTTTAAAATAGAACTTTTATAAATAATTCCTACATACTCATGTTGCTTAGAATTTGCTTGAAGATTTGGATTTCAATCTTTTTTGTTACTAATTATATATTTTCAATTTGCCTTTGGATTTAATTCATTTAATTTAGTAACAAGAAGTATTAAAGCCTTTTCATCATTTAATTCAATAATACCTTGCAAATCAACATTTAAATAATTAATTATACTAGCCAGAGCAAGAGTTTTAATTTCCTTACTCGATTTCGAATAATCTAAAACGTTTCAATTGGAAATTCTAATTTTTGTAATATCAGCTTCTTCGTTGTCTGATACATTAGAAGAAAAATTAAAATTCGAAATAGTAATATCTACGTATTTCGATATATATTCATTATTAAATGCAATATTAAATTTAAAATTAATTTTGTTTTGCATTTTATTTACAATTAAATTTAAAATTTGATAATTTAAATTATATTTTTTAATTAAATTATTTACAAAAACATAAATTTGTTCATAATTAACATCATCAATTTTTTTATCTGAAAAAACTTCAAAATTCGTCTTTAAAATTTTATTTAAATCTTGATTTATAAAATCAAATTTAGAATTATAAGTTATTTCATTTTTAATAGCTCTATTATTACATGATAAAGAAATACTTGACAAAAAACATAATGCAAAATTCATTCAAAAAATTTTTTTATTTAATTTCATTATTTTTTAACTTTGCTTTCAATATATTTATAAATTTTATCCTTAATTTCGCAATCTTCTAAAGCATAGTCAATATTTGCCTTAACAAAGCCTTCCATAGAACCCAAATCATATCTAGTTCCTTCAAATTCAAATGCATAAATTTTTTGATTATATTTATTCATTAATTCTTCAAAAGCATCTACGACTTGTATTTCGTTTTTACCATCATATTCAATTTTAGACAAAATATCCAATAATTGAGGATTAAAAACATAACGACCCAAAATTGCTTTACGTGATGGAGCTTTTGATAATTCAGGCTTTTCAACAGCACCGACAATTTCAAAAAATTTATTATTTTTTTCACTATTATTCAAAGGCTTTACAATTCCATATTTAGAAACATTTTCTTTTTCTACTTCTTGAACACCTAAAACATTAACTCCATCTTGTTGATAATAAAAATCAATTAATTGCTTAATCGCAGGAACTTTGCTTCTAATTAAATCGTCCCCTAAAATGACTGCAAATGGTTCATCTGAAATATAATCTTTAGCAATTGCTAAGGCATGTCCTAAACCATGTTGTTGATTTTGCATACAACGAGTTATATAAGTTGAACGGTTGGTTGATTTAACTTTTATTAATAGATTCTTTTTCTTTTTAATTATCAATTCTGATTGTAAATCTTGGTCGACTGAAAAATAATTTAATAGATTTTTCTTACGTGGACTAACAATAATAATTATTTCTTCAATTCCAGATTGAATAGCTTCATCTACTAATAAATCAATAACAGGTTTATTTAAAATCGGAACTAATTCCTTATGAACAATTTTAGTCATTGGTAAAAATCTAGTTCCTCAACCAGCTGCTGGAATTATTAATTTTTTTACATGTTTAATTTGTTTCATTTTTTTTCTCCTATTCACTTTCAAAATGACAAGCAATTCAAATTGCATCATTGCTCGTGGATACAATTTTGTGTTTCAAATCCTTTGAAATATAAATCACATCGCCCTTATTAAGATTAATTAAATTGTTATTTTTATCTTGAATAATTGCTTCGCCGTTAATTAAAAAGCAAATTTCAATATCTTCATTTCTAATTCAATCACTAGTAATTTCATTTGAATAAATCAATTCAATTTTGCCATATTTGTTGTTAAATATTTTTTTTATATCTTCTTTATTTTTTTGAACTTTTGAATATTCAAATAAATTTTGTTTAATAACAGTTATTTCTTTTTGTTCATCTTTTGAATACATATTTTAATTATACTAATTAACAATATATAAAAAATAAAAAATGATTAAAAATGCTACCAAGTTTGGTAGCAAAATTTATATTTGGACATCTTTCGATGAAATGGTGCGAACGAATGGACTTGAACCATCGACCTCACGATTATCAGTCGTGTGCTCTAACCAGCTGAGCTACGCTCGCATAAATACTACATATTCTATTTTAATAGAAAAAGTAGTAATATTATTAAAATAATTGATAAAAATTAACGTTTTGAGAATTGACGTGCACGACGAGCAGAATTCAAACCAGGTTTTTTACGTTCTTTAACACGAGCATCTCTAGTTAACATTTTTGCAGGTTTTAATTTTGCTCTATATGAATCACTAGCCAATAATAATGCTCTAGCAATACCCAAACGAATTGCTCCAGCTTGACCGCTTAATCCACCACCATGAACATTAACTATAATATCAAAACTACCTTTTGTTTCTGTTAAAACTAATGGTTGTTCAGCATCTTGAATATATAAGTCTGATGTTAAATAATCTTTTGCGCTACGGTTATTAATTTTAAATTCACCTTTTCCAGGTCTTAAAATAACACGAGCAGTTGATGATTTACGACGACCTAAACCACGGTATTCAATAATTTCTTTTTTAGCCATATTATTTCACCTCTAAACTTTCTGGTTTTTGAGCTTCATGTCCATGATTTGAACCAACAACTACAAATAAGTTTTTACGTTGTTTATTTCCTAATTTTGTATGTGGTAGCATACCATAAATAGCTTTTTCTACCAAAGCGGTTGGTTTTTTAACTCTTAATTTTGCTGCATTAATGCTTTTCAATCCTCCAGGATAACCTGAATGGTGGTAATACATTTTGTCTTCTTCTTTATTAGCTGTTAAAATAATTTTTTCAGCGTTTATAACAATAACATAATCACCCATGTCAGCATTAGGTGTAAAAGTTGGTTTTGTTTTTCCTCTTAAAACAGAAGCAACAAAAGCAGCTAAACGACCTAAAACTTGTCCTTCGGCATCAACAACATATCATTTCTTATCAGCTTTTTCTCTATTGAGAATTGTTGTTTGTCTCATGACTTCCTCCTTAAACGTTAATCTTTAAAATATATAAGTGCCTTTTTATTATATAGTAATTTTTTTTTTGCAAAAACAAAAATAGATTTTTTTATATTAGACATTTTTTTGGTTTTCTTATTATACATATATAACTAAATATTAATGATTATTTTTTATTTTTTTAAACTTAGAAATTTGTCAAAATGAATTAAATTCGTTTAAATTAAAAAGTTATATCTAAATAAAATAGAATCAATTAAAATAGAATATATGAAATATATAAGAAATAAATTTCCAATGTTAAAAAAAATTATCTATTTAGACAATGCTGCGTTAGTTATGAAGCCAGTGTCAGCAATTAAAGCTTCAGATGACTTTTATAGAAAATATAGTGTAAGCAGTAGAACTGATAATAGTGAGATTGGTATATACAATAACTTGTTAATGAAAAGAGTAAAAACTAAAACTGCACAATTATTAAATTGCAATACTAATGAAATAATTTTTACAAGCGGTACAACAGATTCATTAAATAAAATTGCCCTAATGATGCAAGATATTGTTAAAAAAAATGACGAAATATTAATTCACGCATTTAATCATGCTTCAAATATGACACCATGAATTGATTTAGCTAATATATGTAAAGCAAAAGTTGTCATAACTGATGATATATTAAATAAAATATCAAATAAAACCAAAATTATTGCTTTAGCACAAGAAACTAATAACATGAATATTAAACAAGAAATAGAAGAAATATATAAAAAAGCTAAAGAAATAAATGCTTATGTTATTAATGATGCTGCACAAGCTATTATTTATCAAAAAGTTACATTTGAAAATTGTGATGTTATTGCTTTTAGTACAAATAAACTCTATGGACCTACTGGTTTTGGAGTATTAGCTATTAAAAATAATTTGCTTAATAAATTAAAACCAAAATATACAGGCGGTGGGACAATTAAAAATGTTGATGGTAACAATTGTAACTACACATTAAATAAAAATAACTTATTTGAAGCAGGAACACCTAATTTAGCTGCATATCATATGTTTGATAAATCATTAGATTTTGTAAATGAGTTAGACTATAAAGAAGTTCAAAAAAAATTAGACAATTTAAGTATTTATGCCTATAAGAAATTATCACAAATTAGAGATATTAAGTTATACAATGATAAAAAAAGTCATATCATAATGTTTAATATTGGTCGATACAATCCTCAAGATATTGCACACTATTTAGCCACACAAAACATATATGTAAGATCAGGTATATTTTGTGCTCATTATTTGCAAAAAATTACTAATGAAACATCGTTTGTTAGAGTGAGTTTAGCAATATATAATAATAAAAGCGATATTGATAAATTAGTAGAAGCATTAAAAAATGGAGGTGATTTTCTTGTCTTATAATCTTGAAGAAAAAAGAAAAATAATAATGGATCATTATTTAAAACCGGTTAATAAAAAAGAAAATATCAATTTTCAATTTGAAGAATTTGGTATATCATGTTCTGATCATTTAGAATATAAATACAAAATTGAGAATAATAAAATTGTTGAAATTATTTTTAATGGACAAGGTTGTGCTTTTTTTATAGCGGCAACTGATATTTTATGTTCCTTAATTAAAAATAAAACCATTGATGAAGCGATAGAATTAATAAATTGTTATGAATTATTTATAAATGGTAAAGAATTGAAAAATGAAGAATTAAAAAAAATGGGTGAATTACAAATATTTGATAATGTTAAACAACATTATAATCGTCTTAATTGTGCGCTAATGCTTGCTAATTCTCTCAGGGAAAAATTAAAAAATGAATAATAAAGAAAAAATAATTTTTCACATTGATTTTGACTCTTATTTTTGTAGTGCTCATAGATCGCTTAATAGTGATTATGTGAATAAACCATTAGCAATTGGACGAAAATTAAAACGTTCAATTGTTTCTTCTGTTAGTTATGAATTAAAAAATAAAGGTGTTAAAGTTGGATGAACCAAAAATAAAGTTTTAGCAATTGAGCCTAAAACTATTTTTATTGAACCTAATTTTGATTTATATATAACATTATCAAATAAAATTTTTGAATACATTTCTTTAAATTTTTGCAAAAATTTGGAGGTTTTTTCAATTGACGAATGCTGATTAGATGTCACAAATGAAGTAAAAAATATTGACTTTATCACTTTTGCTAAAAAAATACAAAAAACAATATTTAATCAATTTAAAATACCAATTACAATCGGTATTTCCCATACCAAATTTTTAGCGAAAATGTCCACAAATTTAGGTAAGCCATTTGGAATTTTTTATACACCTTTAAATAAGATAAAAGAAATTATTTGGCCATTAGATATTAATTATTATTTTGGAATAGGTAAACCTACTGCACATAAATTAAGAAAAATAAATATCAATACTATAGGTGATTTAGCAAAACAAAATATCAATAATAATGAATTAGTTAAAATTTTTAAATCTAGAACACAACATTACTTAAATGAAGCACAAGGTTTGGGTGAAAGCGAATTAACATATCAACATAATGATTTAAAATCAATTGGTAATGAAGTAACCTTTTTAGCCTATGATTTAGATGAAAAAAGAGATTTACTCAAAATATTAAAACAGTTAACTATTAAAATTTGTACAAGAGCTAAAAATCGTAATTTAATAGGCAAAACAATAACTGTAATGCTTCGTGACACAAATAAAATTTGAAATAGTAAACAAAAAAATCTTACTTCATATACTAATAATGAAAATTTTGTTTATAAAGAAGCACTTGATCTATTCAACCAACTTTGAAAAGAAGATTTATACCGGGGTATTGGTGTAAGATTAACTAATTTAGTCAATGAATTTGAAATAGGCAAACCAATATCATTATTTAACATTCAAGAAAAAAATACAAGAAGCAAAACTGAAGAAATAATAAATAAAATAAATAGAAAATTTAAAAATAAAATAGTAAAAACTGGCTCAGAATTTCAAAGAAATAAAATAAAAGAAAATATACAAAATAAATATTTACAAGAAGATTTAGCGAAAAAAAACTAATTTTTATTATTTTTTAAAATTCTCAATTGTTTTAATATTTTTTTCATTTGTTTCAATGAAAAGAACCGAATTAATGTATATTAAATTTTCTTAATCATTAGTAAAATTTTCAATAATTTCTGATTCACGATATGAACCGTCATCTTTTTTAGGAAATGGCACTCATTTAATATAGTAGCTTCAAAAATTTTTACTTGAATTATTTCCAAATTTATTTTTCATTTCGTCTAATGAAGGAAATCAACTTAAACCTCGATAATAATCCATAAAATCATCTCGTTCTGTTAAAATATTTCTAACAACTTGTGGTTGTTCATTTTTATATTTAAAACTTGCATATTGAGATTTAGGTTTTGGTATTGAA
>NZ_JMKY01000006.1 GCF_000686585.1 Mycoplasmopsis lipofaciens ATCC 35015 | reverse complement strand
ATTTTTTAATTTAAAAAATAATAATTTATCTAAGAAAATATCGCAATTTATTATATTTGTGTCTATTTTTTTGTGTTCAAGATTTTCTAATCAATTAAAAATTTGGTTCTTAGAATAAATGTTTACAAAATGTTCGGATTCATAAAAACTAAGTAATTCTCAATAATCTCATTTAGTTAAAAATTTTATTGGATTATTAGTCAAAATAATAAAATTGAATTTTGTTATAAATGGTTCTAAATCTTCAATACTAATTCATTCAATATTATTTAAAATTATTGTTAATTTGGTCTTATTTTCAAATTTTTCCAGAAAGGTTTGTAAAGCTAATTTATCTAAGAATAATTTGCTGTTTATTTGAAAACAATATTTTAAAAATTTAATTACGTCAAAATTGTATTCAATAACAGAATTATTAAATATTGAATTTATTTCATTTTGAAAATTTAAAATATTTTCGTTATTAATAAGTTTTTCGTAATTAAAATTTTCAGATTTATTTATCATTTTATATAAAATGTTTTTTGATGTAATATTGTATATATCAGATATTTTAGTTAAATTGTTAATAACTAAAATATCATCATTTAAAACATCAAAATTATTTATTTGTAAAAATGAATCTTCATTTTTAAAAGAAAATATAAAACACTTTTGTAAAAATAAATCTGTGTTTTCAGTTTCTATAATTCTTATACCTTGATAATTTTCAATATAATGGTTCATTATTTTTAACATAATTAAATTTTTATATACCTTTCAAAATTATTATAAATTTCACTTAATGATTTTTCGCCATTTAGAATTTCTATATCTTGATATTCTTTTTCAGTAATCATCATTATTCTTACATTAGATTTTTTTGGTAAAACTTTTTGAATTTTTGTTTTTTCAGACTTATATAAGGTGTGTGTTCCAATATTTTTAACATAAATAGAATATTGCATCATTACATAACCAAGCTTAAGCAATTCTTTTCTAAAATTATTGTATTTTTTCACATCTTCATTTGTTTCAAATGAAACATCATACATAACAATTATTCTCATATATCTTTTATAAACCTCAATCAATTGTTAACTCTTCACTTTCTTGATTTTTTATAAATTTTTCAATTATTAAATTAATATATTCAACAATTGAAATAGTTTTGTTTAAAACTTTTATATTTGTGTGAAAAAATGAAAATAATTCTTTTTTGTAATCAGCAAAATCTAGAAGTTCATTGTTTTTAAAAAAATTGTACACAGTTAAATCAACAATACATCTAAGTGGTTCCATAACATCAGTTGCTAATGCAAAATTATTTTTATAATTTTTATGGAATAAGCCTAATCTACAATCAAACCCTTTAGCTACTAAAGACCTTACAACATAACTTAATAGAACTGCATAACCATAATTTAAGTATTTATTTTTTTCTACATCGTTATCGCTTCTAATAAAATTTTCTCCGAATAAGCATTTAAAATATAATTTTGCTGCGTGCGCTTCATTATTAGAATAATCCATGTATTTAATTGTTTGCGAATAATTTATTAATTTTGCTTCATCATCTTTATTACATAATTTTAAATAATTTAATGTGGATAAACTGTTTAAAATTTTTTGTTTTATAATACTTTTTCAAATTGTATTTTTTTCTTCATTATTTCAATTTATTTGAGTTTGTAAATTTTTTACACTGTAATATTTTTGATAAGGTATTAATAAAGCGTTTGGTAAATGACTTGAGTCACAAACAATTAAATTAACACCATTATCAATTAATTTATTTATTAACGGCAATGATATACTCATATAATCGTTTTCTAAAATTAAAGTATCTATGTTATTGGTTGGAATGATAACTTTAGATCCATCTTTTTCAAAAATTAAATTATTTAAAAATAAATGTAAATAATTAGTATCAATTACATCAATAATTTTCTTCATAAAATCTCCTAGTTTTAGTATAATTATTGTGTACAACTTATATCTTACACAAATATTGTACAACTTAAAATAAAGCGCTACCTTTCGGTAGCAGCTGAATTTGCCCGGAAGTTCCGGGTTTTTTTATTTATAAATATTTCCTAAAACATCGGTATCAATTGGCAAATATTCATTCATAAAAGAATTGCATGTTTTTATTATTCTTTGCTTTTTCAAAGTTTTTTCACATATTATTGGCATAGATTTATTTATATACTTCAATTCTATTGTATTATTATTCATTACGATACCACAAATATATAAAATTTCTTGTGTTGTTTTGTTCAAAACACTTTTGCCTATATTTAAAAAACAAAGCGGTTTTTCATTAATGTCAATATTTTTTTCTTTTTTAAATAATAATAAACTATCTTGTTTGTAAGATGTTTCATCTAAAAAATTTGTATTATTTTGTCCAAAAAAATAAATATTAGAATTTACAGCTAACATGGAATATTTATTTTTTTTATTTTTATAAATTAAACAACCAAGGCTGTTTAAAGTGTCATTAAACGATTTATTATTAGAATTCTTATGTCATACAACACTATTTTCATTTGGAATTTTTGATTCTAAATATTTTAAATTCCCAATAATACTCTTTTTTCTACTTATACAATCGTAAATAAGTAGTTTACCTTCATTTACCAATATTTGAATTGCTTCTTTGGTGAATTCGTTAGGGAATGTAATATATAAGGAGTTCATATAAGATAAAAAAGGTTTATTTTCATTTTGAAAACTTAAAAAAATATTTTGAATTTTTTCATATTCTTTTTTACTATGTTTATATATCAATAGTTGCTCTTTTTTATTTGTTTTTTCATTAAATCATTTTTCTAAATCTTTATTAGTTGCTTCAAGTAATTTAATTTTTTGTATTTTTCATATATTGTTATCAATAACTTTGGAGCCATATAAGTTTATATTAAATAATTGAGCATTATTTTTGGGTTCTTGTTTTCTTGAAAATTGAACTTTAGAGTCAATATTGTTTAAACTATTTTTAACTAAATTTTTAATATTTTCAATATCATACATTTTTTTCTTTTCAAATTTTGAGTTAATCTGTATTATTTCACCAGTCACTTTGTCTATTTTTGAAATGGAATTATCATTATTAATTCATGGTTGATATCTATGATCTTCTAGTGATAATAAATTAAATAATGTTTTTGTATTATTTGCTATTATAGATAAAATAGATGCGTCTATTGCATGATGTGAATAGTCATCACGGTTTTTATAGTTTTTAGTAATTTTTCTTATATATCCGGTAATAGCTCCATTTATACAAACAACTTTAAATTGTTTATTGTGTGATTGGGCATAATCTATTAATTCATCTTTAAACATTTTTGTTGCATATCTAGTATCATTAAGATTTCTTGACATAAATTCGATTTGTTTATTTTTGTCAAATTTTTCTAGTAATAGATTGTGATATTTTTGTTTTTGTGATTTTTCGCTAGGAAACATATCCTTACTTCCGTTTAAATAAGTTTTATTACAAAATTCTAAATATTCATTTCAATTTCATGTATTTTGTTCTTTAACATATTGAGCAGCGGTTTTTTGACCTTTATTTTGATTGTGATAAGTTTTTGTTAATACCTTATTTGCTGATGAATTGTTTAAACTTAAAGAATAAGGGATAACATGATCTATTTGCGTGTAATTTGGATCATTAATTACCTTGTCGAAATCTAACATTTTACCATCGTAAATGTCTCTGTGTTCCTGTTGAAAATATAAAAAAGCTTTTGTTTTTATAGCGTCTGATATATTATTTGAATTGCCCTTCAAGCTTTTAATTTTAGCCTCAATTATTTCATTTCTTTTTTTATTAATTTTGTTTAGATTGGAAATAGCTTTTTTAACTTCATCACCATTTTTTTCACGAGCCATTTCTATAACCACTTTTGTTATGTTTCATTCTTTTGAATATAATTTTATGATTTTGTTGAATATTTTAATAGATTCGCGCATTGTTGTTTTAACAGAAGGAGGCAAAATAGCTTTATCTAAAAATTTATCATTTATATATTTACCATTTTGTTTTGTTTTTTTATTACCAAAATTTCTATCAAATTTTATTTGTTCAAAATTTCTATTGCTTTGTAATAATAAAGGTATAAATTCTTTATAGCATTTAATTGACAAATCAGATGTATTGCTAATTTTGAGAGTGTTATTTTGAGATATTAAATCAATTGTTTTATCTTTTTGTTCTTCTTTATCAAAATAATTTTTAATATTTGACAATTTTTCTAAATCAGATTTTCTTTGTTCAACAACATTAGATTTTGATAATATATTCAATATTTCATCGAAATCGTGTGCAAATACTTCTCAATTATCAACATTTACGCCATTAAAATTGCTATTATTTTCTTTAAATATTTGTATCATTGTATATAAGTTTTTTAATTCTGTAATTTTAACATCATTACCTTCAGGATTTTTAAATCCATAATCGTCACTTTTGTCTAGTTCAATTTTAATGTTGTTATCATTTATATATTTCAATAAAGGTTTTAAAACAAAATTTTTTATTGTAATTTTTGGGGTAGATTTTGTTTGATTGGATTTAAATTTTTCAATTAGTGAATTTAATATGTCTTTTTTATTTTCTTCTGTCAATCTAAATGTTTGAATTTTGTAATTTCTTAAATTGTTTAAATCATTTAAAACATTAAATAATTCAGCATGTATAGAATTTTTTAATGCTCTATATTCGTTAGGATAAATAGAACAATGTCCTATATTTTTTTCTCAAACCGTATTATACTTTTTAATAATTTTGTTATCGTCTGTTTTAACAAATACCCCATAAGGACTAGCGCTATTTTCACTACCTGGCCCAATTTCAAAAGATCTTATTTTTGTGAATAAATCCAAAAAAGCTTTTGTAAAATTTGGATCAATATCTTGCTGTTTAAACAAAATATTCAATTCTTTTACTCATTCTTTATTTGAAATGTCTTTTGAGTATTCTGAAAATTCGGAATATAAATGTTGATTTTTAGCAAAACCAAATTTTTTGTAGAAATTATACATTCTTTCAGTTGGTAACATATTTTCAATTACTATTTTTTGTTCTTTTTTATCTTTTTGTATCTCCGCAAGTGTGTAGAAAAAACCTCTATTTTCTAGATAATCATGAAGAATTCAAACCAATTCTGCTTTTGTTATTTTGCTGTTTAATCCTCTTAATTTCAAATCTAATATATTGTTATATTTTTTTGATAATAAAATAAAAGATTTTTCTATTTGTTCTTTATTTTCAAAACTAAAAATGTTTGAATATTTAATAATTAGTTTATAAAATTTTTTATTTCTATATGCTTTTCTTCTAATAGATCTTCTAATAGATCTAGCTTTTCTTCTATCAATAGCTAATTTAGGTTCCTTAAATAGTCTAGATCCTAATTTAAGTATTTTGTTAGTTTCGTTATCTAAAATGGCTCAACCAACAGAACCAACTCCTAAATCAAAACCTAATGTCACATTTTTTTTATTCATTTTTTACTCCCGTATTTTTAAAAACTATTCAATTAAATATAATTATATTCTTTGTTATTTCAAATATTAAATGTTTTAAATAAAAATATCAAACTAAATTATGGAAAAGAAAACTTAATAAATTATTGATTTGCTTGCAAAATGATGTAATGAATTAAAATCAAAACATTCTTAATTTTTTTAATAATTCATATTGGTCTATTCCATATTTTTTCATATAGATTTATGGAATTATTTTTTTAATTTTTACTTATATTGTTGCTTTAGTATATAAGCAAAAAAAACCAAAAAACAAAGTAAATAAAAAAATATTTTTTTATAAATATTTGGTTTTTAACTTTGCTAAAATAACAAAAATATATAAAAAATTTTGGAGGAAATTTATGAACAATGCTTATTATAAAAAATCTCGTAATCCTTTAGATTTTGTTAAAAATGGACAAATGGGACCAATGAGAGCTGTAAATTGAAATGTCATTAATGACGATAAAGATTTAGAGGTTTGAAATAGAGTTACACAAAACTTCTGATTACCTGAAAAAATTCCTGTTTCAAACGATTTAAAATCGTGAAATGAAATGGATAAAAAGTGACAACAACTTGTTACTAGAACCTTTACAGGTTTAACCTTATTAGACACAATTCAATGTACTTTAGGAGATTTAGCACAAGTGCCTAATGCTTTAACAGACCATGAACAAGTTATTTATGCAAATTTTGCTTTTATGGTTGGTGTTCATGCTCGTAGTTATGGAACAATTTTTTCAACTTTAAACACTTCTGAAGAAATTGAAGAAGCACATGAATGGGTTATTAACAACAAAAAATTACAAGCAAGAGCCAAATTTTTAGTTCCTTTTTATACTTCAGATGACCCATTAAAATCTAAAATTGCTGCTGCTTTAATGCCTGGATTCTTACTTTATGGAGGTTTTTATCTACCATTTTATTTGGCTGCAAGAGCACAATTACCTAACACAAGTGATATTATTCGTTTAATTTTAAGAGATAAAGTTATTCATAACTATTATTCTGGATATAAATATCGTAAAAAGGTGGAAAAATTATCCAAAGAAAAACAACAAGAATATAAGGAATTTGTTTACGATATTCTTTATAAATTAATCGATTTAGAAAAAGACTTTTTAAGAGACTTATATGACGGTTTCGGTTTAGCAGATGAGGCTATTGCATTTAGTTTATATAATGCAGGAAAATTTTTACAAAATTGTGGGTATGAGTCTCCTTTTACACCAGAAGAAACTAAAATTTCACCAGAAGTTTTTGCACAACTTTCAGCAAGAGCGGACGAAAACCACGATTTCTTTTCAGGGAATGGTAGTTCATATATTATGGGCGTTACAGAAGAAACAGAAGATGAAGATTGGGAGTTTTAATCATGAATAACGATTTATTAAAAAACGCTAGAAAACCAATTGGTGAAAAACATGTTGTTTATTTTTCATCAATTTCAGAAAATACTAAAAAATTTTGTGAAAAACTTGGTTTACCTTCAACAAGAATACCTTATGATGAAACGAAATCAATTGTTGTAGATTGAGATTATGTTTTGATTTGCCCAACTTATTCAGGTGGATTGGGTGATTTTAAAGGTAGTGTTCCTAAACAAGTAATTAAATTTTTAAATAATGAGCAAAATAGAAAACATTGCGTTGCAGTTGTTGCAAGTGGAAATACTAATTTTGGAGATACATTTGCAATTGCGGGTCCCGTTTTATCTACAAAATTGCAAGTTCCCTTATTGCATCAATTTGAATTGATCGGTACAAAATATGATGTAGATACGTTAAATGAAAAAATAGATAAATTATGAAATAAATAATAATTTAAAGGAGTAAAAAAATGTCGAATAGTACAAATAGATTTAAGGAGGCGGATGAATATTTAGCATATAATGCTTTAACCAAATTAAATGAGGGTAAAGATTCTATGTTGAACGATCAAAAAGCCGTAGAAAAATATATGCAAGTTCATGTTATTCCTAAAACCAAAAAATTTTCTAATATACATGAGAGAATGAAATATTTAGTTGAAAATAATTACTATGAAAAAGAAATTGTTGAACATGTAAATAAAAAACAATTAGAAGAATTGTATAAAATCATTGGAGAATTTAATCACCATTTTCCTTCATTTATGGGTGCAGTTAAATTTTATAATGCATATTGTCTAAAAACATTTGATGGTCAACAATATTTAGAAACATATAGTGATAGAGCTTTAATGAACGCTTTGTTTTTAGGTCATAAAAACTTTGACAATATTAAAAATATTTTAATTGAAATACTTAGTGGAAGATTTCAACCTGCGACACCAACGTTTTTAAATGCTGGTAAAAAACAAAGAGGTGAATATGTTTCATGTTATCTTATAAGAATTGAAGATAATATGGAATCAATAGGTCGTGCTGTTGCAACATCATTGCAACTCTCAAAACGTGGTGGTGGAGTTGCATTATGTTTAACAAACTTGCGCGAATTTGGTGCTCCAATTAAAAATATTGAAAATCAAGCAACAGGTGTTATACCTGTTATGAAAATTTTAGAAGATAGTTTTTCATATGCTAATCAATTAGGACAACGTCAAGGAGCGGGCGCTGTTTATTTACATGCTCATCATCCAGATATTTTGTCATACCTAGATACAAAAAGAGAAAATGCAGATGAAAAAATTCGTATTAAATCTTTATCTCTAGGTGTTATTGTCCCAGATATTACGTTTGAATTAGCTAAGAAAAATGAACAAATGGCTTTATTTTCTCCTTATCATGTTGAAAAAGTTTATGGAAAACCTATGTCTGATATTTCAATTACTAAAGAATATTACAATATGTTAAATAATCCAAAAATTAAAAAAACTTATATTTCAGCTAGAAAATTATTTCAAACCATTGCTGAATTGCATTTTGAATCTGGTTATCCTTATTTGCTTTTTGATGATACAGTTAATGATAGAAATCCTAATCAAGGTAGAATTGTTATGTCTAATCTTTGTTCAGAAATCGTTCAATCTAGTTCTGTAACAGAATATGATACGGATTTAACAATAAAAAAACTTGGTGAAGATATTTGTTGTAATTTAGGTTCTTTAAATATTGATAAAATGATGAAATCAGGAAAAAGATTTGAAGAATCTATTTATTATTCGATTAAAGCATTGGATCATGTCGCACGTTTTAGTAATTTAGATTGTGCGCCGACTATTAAAAACGGCAATAAAGCAAATAGAGCATTGGGTTTAGGAACAATGAATTTACATGGATTTTTAGCCACAAATCATATTTATTATGATTCTATTGAGGCGTTAGAATTTACTAATCTATTTTTCTATACAGTAGCTTATTATGCGTTTAAAGCTTCGAATAAATTAGCAATTGAATACAAAAAAACTTATGATAATTTTAAATCTTCAAAATATGCAGATGGGTCATATTTTGATAAATATACAAAATGTGATAAATCAGAATATACCTTTAAATCACAAAAAATAAAGGATTTATTTGCAAATAATAATATTTATTTACCCACACAAAAAGATTGAATCGAATTGGTTAAAAAAATTAAAGAAACAGGGTTAGCTAATGCTCATTTATTAGCAATTGCTCCTACAGGATCTATTTCGTATCTTTCTTCTTGCACACCATCATTGCAACCCGTTGTTGCTCCCGTAGAAGTTAGAAAAGAAGGTAAAATTGGTCGTATTTATTCTACAGCTTATAAATTAGATGAAAATAATTATAAATACTATAAAGATGGAGCATATGAATTAGGACCAAATCCTTATATTGATATTGTTGCACAAGCACAAAAACACATTGATCAAGCTATATCTTTAACATTATTTATGAACGATAAAGCAACAACTAGGGATTTAAATAAAGCTTATATTAGAGCTTTTAAATCTAAATGTTCTTCAATATATTATGTACGCATTCGTCAAGATGTATTAGAAGGCTCTGAAAATATTGATTGAATTACTGATCAAGGAATCGAATGCGAAGCATGTAAAATTTAAATTTTAACAACAGAATTTTTCTGTTGTTTTTTCTAAATTTAGAAAGGAGAAAAAATGCAAAAATACTGAGTATGTGAAAAATGTAATAATAAAAATAAATTAAACAATAATTGATTCAAAAGAAATGATGCAAAATATTATGTTATTTGTAATAATAAAAAATGTAATTTTCAAACAAAAATTGCAATAATAAATATAAATTGTGATTCGAATTTTCTGGACAATCCAAATATTAAAAATTATTTAGAAAACCGTATTACAATCTCATTTGTAAATCTGTTCAAAATGTGAACAAATTATATTTTGAATGAATTTTTACCACTGTTGATTTCTTGTTGTATATTTTTTTATATTGTTTTTTTTATTTCATATAAGTCTATAGAAATTTTCAAAATTGAAGGCCGAAGCAATATTATTAGCATTTATGGCATATTTATTAGTTTAGCAATTCCAGCATCAATAAGTGTTTATCGTTTTACAAAATATATAATTCATTTAAATCCTTATTTAATTTTTAAAATTCAAAAAATTATAGAAAAAAATTATTTAATATTAAATGTTAAGTTTAACAAAATTAATTCAACTAACGTTGAAAATGAAATAGAAAAGCAAATAAAAAATAAAGCTGGAATATATTTAGGCATTATTAAAAATAATGTCTTTGCTTTAAAACCTAAAATTAAAAAGAAAAAATCTACTTATTGAAAACATAAATTAAATAATAAATTCATAATATGAAAATATAAAAAAGTAAATAAATGTAGATTTCAAATTTATTTTGAATAAATTGTTATTTTTCATCTTAATAAAACGCAATTGCACTTATGATAGTCAAATGTTATATTTTTTTATGTTCAGATTTTTGGTGAAAATAATAATAGATAAAGAATTTTCTAATTTAAGTAATTTTGTTTTAAAAGTTCGGAATTATCACTAGTACTTTTTTCTAATTTTGAATAACATTTAAATTTAAAGTGAGTTATCTGTTATTTTATACAGCTTCATAAAATGTTTGAACATTGTTTATAGCAAAGTCTTTTACGCCGTTTTAATAAAGGATTGAATTACGAAATGCTTTTTTACTCTACTTTTATTCTTTTGTTAAGTAATTGTTTAGTAGAAGGAGTAATGTTTTTCTTTTGTATGTTTCAGCTATTATAGCTATCACAAAAGTTTTAAATAATAAATCAAGAAGTTTTATATAGCCTATATCACGTTTCTCTTTGCTTATTCAAAAAAACAATTTTTTGTTTCAATATCAATAATTAAATAATGTAAAAATCGTTAATTTTCTTAATGTATCT
The DNA here is from genome assembly GCF_000686585.1 of Mycoplasmopsis lipofaciens ATCC 35015. GTDB lineage: Bacteria > Bacillota_I > Bacilli_A > Mycoplasmatales > Metamycoplasmataceae > Mycoplasmopsis > Mycoplasmopsis lipofaciens. Next base: position 76,122 of record NZ_JMKY01000006.1, on the reverse strand, counting down.
GTTAGTATAAGTATATTTTTTGACAATTTCAACAAATTTATATTTATTTTGATTATTGTTTTTTTGACAAAACACATTTTTTTAAAAAAAGTTTGTAAAAAAAATTTTTTTGTCTATAATAAATATGCTAATTTTAGCAAAATGGAGGGGTAGCGAAGCGGCCAAACGCGGGTGGCTGTAACCCACTTCCTAACGGTTCGGGGGTTCGAATCCCTCCCCCTCCACCATTTTGTCCCATAGCCAAGCGGTAAGGCAACGGGTTTTGGTTCCGTCACGCGATAGTTCGAATCTATCTGGGACAACCATATCACCACTTTTAAAGGGTGATTTTTTTTATTTTGTTTTTATTTATTGCATTATAATAATTGTTATGAATGAACAAATAACAAATTATGAATATGAAAATAAACCAAAAAACAAAATTAAAGAATCATTAAAAGGAAACGTTTTTTTAGGTGCTACTATATTATGATTTGCATATGCAATGATGATTGCGATTTTAGCAGCAATTATAGTTTTTGCAAACGCAAATACAATTGGAAAATTTTTTATTAGTAGACCAATAATATGAATTGTAGCTGGAATAGTTGGTTTTGTATTATTAATGATTACATTTTTTATGGGTCATAGAATGAATTTTTGAATATTATTGCCCCTTGTCACAATCGATATGATTTTTTTAGGAACTGTTGTATTGGGAACTGCTTTATTATATGCTTTATCAAATTTCGATTGACTCAAAACATTTGCAGTGTTTTTTATACCAATTGCAGTAATGATGTTAATGGGAACTTTAGCAGTATTTAACATCATTAAATTAGATAAATTGTGAGTTGCGGCTTTAATAATTTCAATAACATTACTAGTCTTAATGATTGTTAGTTTCTTTGTTTTAAATGAAACAATGTATATGCTATACGTAGGTCTTGGATTTATATTAATATGTTTATATATGGGAATTGATTGAATTTTAATTATAAAATTAAATCAAACATATAAATCAGACTTTTTAACCAAAGACACAATAAGTGAAATTTTACGAATTAGTCTTTTTTATGGATTTAAATTAGCATATGACTACATATATGCGGTGTATTATTTAATATTAATATTTTCGGATAGATAAAATTTGGCTATTTGCCATTTTTTTATTATGTATATTTTAATTTTTGATCATTAATATGTTTATATATAAAATAATTAATTTAATAGTAATTTATTTTAAATTAATATACAAGTAGAAGAAACATGATTTAAAAAAAATAAAATAAAAAATGGCGTTCGCGGGAGGAGTCGAACCTCTTACCCCAAGCTTAGGAGGCTTGTGCTCTGCCAGTTGAGCTACGCGAACGTTTAATTGCGTAAAAGACGCAATATAATTGTATAGTTTTTTATTAAAGATTAAAGAATGTTTTTATATCAAAACTAAAACTTTCTTCTCCACGTATTTTAAACAATACATTTGGATCGAAAAATCCAACCTTTTTTTCTTGATTTGTAATGGGGTTGATTGCAAAAATTGCTTTTTCACCAACTGAAACTATTTTTTCAGATGTGTGCGAATCAACAATAGGTTTACCAGTAATAGAATCTACAACATAAATATCTTTTTTGAAATTAGGAAAACCGGGTGCTAAAATAACTCCATCAACTCTTGCAGATGCAAAATTATGTTTTTTAATAGGATCATATGAATTTACACGCCGTTTTCTGTCTCTAATTTTGGTATAAAATCCATTTCTATTGTAATATTTTTCAGCATTATTGTAAACAGTTGTATGGACATGAGGCATTCAACCTCCATTCGTATTTGTATCTCCAATATATCCTATAATTTGTCCCTTTTGGACAATTGTAGGGTTTTTTGGAGTTGGATTTGCATAAGTATATGATTTATAGATAGAAGAACTTCATCCTAATTCATTATTATTCAAGGTTTGATTTTGATCTAAGTGAATGAAACCAATATAAATATAGCCATTCAAATTATCTTGTAAATATATTTCTTTTTCTTTTGGAGTTAAATTTAATTCCTTTACCGGTACTTTCATTAAAATAGTTGTTCCAACATCACTAGCTATATTTTTTTGATCAGGTTTTCATGAATACGCAGCAACTATTTCACCATTATATGGAGCAACAATAGGAGTGAGTGAAGGAGCCAAATAATCTTCTCCAACATGTAAAGAAACTGGTGTAGTGTATTCTGATGTATAAATAGCCCTATTACTATCATAACCTCCTGAATACATTTTATTGCCAAAAGCATTAAAAATTGAAGTGTTAACTCTTGTTAATTGCTCTTGTGTTACATAATCAACATTGAAATCATATGCCTTATAATTGTGTTCCTCAAAAGATTTTTTGTAAATATTTGTATAATTCCCTACTCCATATTTTTTGGAAAAAGTTGTTTCTTTTAAAGTCTCTTTGTTGATTAATTTAAAATTAAATAAAACATTTCTTAAATCTATATTCTCATAATTAATAATTTTAATCATATAATTAGGATCTAGTGATTCAAATTGAAAATTATTTAAATTTAAATTATTAAAGTCATAATTGAACTTATTAAAAGATTTCATACTAATTTTTACATTATTTTTAATTTTTTGATTTTTTATATAATGATATATTGCGTTGCTTGAATCAATATTTAAAGGTATTGTTGTGATTGAAAATCCTAAATTAACATCACTTTCATTTAAATCTTTTAAACTTTTAGGTTTTCCAATACTAAATCTAATATTTAATGTAATTTTATCATCTAAATTTCCTAAATTAATTTTCTCTACAAAACTTTTAAAAACAAAATTAGGATTTGCAGACTTCAGCATCTCCACCTTTGTTGGTATTTGTAAATTAAATAAAGAATTTATTTGATTTGTGTTCAATTCATCAATATTGTAATTCACAATAGAATTATCATAATTATTATTGAATGTTATGTTAATATCTGAAGGATTAACATTATTTTTTAGGTCATTAAACAATTTATTTATTTCTAAATATTTATCATTTTCTTTTTCACTTAGTTTTATATTATCGATTAAAAAATCAAAATATTTTTTTTGATAAATTCCTTTTCCATAAATATTTTCATCAAAAAAGTATTTAAATTTTACAGGAAAAATGAGTTGATTAATATTTGCATCATTTTGTCTAATATTATGATAATCAATTTCATAATCATATTTTTTTATTTCTTCTTCTGGAACATTTAAAGTTTTTTGTAAGATATCTTTAATTTTATTGAAATCAAAATAAAAATGATGATTAATAAAATTATTTGATGTAAAATCATCAAATTCAATTTTTGAAAATGATGCTTCTGGGTCTTTAAATCTTAAAAATTTTTTAGCATCTTCATTCTTTAAAAGATTTACTAAATTGTCTAATTTAACGTTATTTTCAAACGTTTTATCCTTTGCATGATTAAAACAAGCAATTGCTGTAAATGGCATAGTTATACCAATGCTTCCTAATAATAAATTATATTTTTTTCTCATTTTGACTCCTTAAAAATTAAATTTGATTTTAGATATTTGTGATATCCCTAATATTGAATATCCTATAATTATGGGTATAACGATTGATAAAAAAATAGCTATTGTCAATTTATAAATAACGATTAAATATTGTTTTTTATTTATAACACAAATATTTTGTAATTGTTTTTTGCTATTTTTTGATTCAAATATAAAAATATATGTACTTTCAATAAATTCGATTAATGGAAATATTAAATGGAAGGCAAAAAAACCAAAAAATGAAGCTGTAAATAAAATCAATCATATGACAGCAAGAGCCATAATATGTTTCCAAAAAATGTTTACACCATAAAAAGGTTCATTAATATAAAACACAAATGGTACAGAACTAATAAAAAATGCAATTAAGCATATTTCTTTAATCGTGTGACCTACTAAATTAAATTCTTCAGTTTTTTTAAAGAAATGTGGGATTCTTAAAATGGATAAAATTTCTCCATATTGATTGTGATTTAATAAATATTTTTTAATAAGTATAAAAAATAAACAAAATGTAGCAAAACCACTTATTCCACCAAGTAATTGACCTGATATTAAATATAATATTCCGTTTATAAGAGGTTGTCCAATAGTCATAGTATTTACATCGTAACTTTGTAAAATAGATTGCAAAATAACAAACATAGGATTGATTAAAGGATTAGCGGGTGATTGAGAAATATAAGTACTTGATGCTCAAGGCAATATAAACATTAAAAAAGTTGCTAAAATATAACCATTTACTATAAAAATTTTATTTTTCTCTTTTTTTAACATTCTTGCCAATAATAATCAAATAAAAATAAAAAATACTAATGTAAAAACTGCTAGAAATTCATAAATAAATCCTGATGTATTTCATTTAGTCAATAATAATTGTCTTGTTGTCATTGTTACCTTCTTTTATTAGTATTAAAAAATATGTTTTTTTATTATATATTCAATAAACAACATTTTAAAAAAGAATTATTTTTAATAATTTTAAATATGAAAACATTAACAAAAAGGAAATAAAAAAATGGCGATCACGAGAGGATTCGAACCTCTGACAACAAGCTTAGAAGGCTTGTGCTCTATCCTACTGAGCTACGCGACCGTGCTCTATTATTTTATAACATTTTTATAATTATTTAAAATATTTTTTATAAATTAAAAAATGTCAACTGAAATGGTGTTGACATTTAAAATACTATAATTTTTTTAAAAATTCTTCCAATTGATTAAAATCAACTTGATTTTTAACTTGGGAATTTATTTGTTTATATACTATTTTATTATTTTGATCTAAAACAAACATTGCTCTACCTAGTAAATGTATTTCCTTAATTAATAAGCCTAATTGGTTTGCCACTTGTTTGTCATAATAATCTGAATACATAACAATTTTACCAATTGGATGACTTGTAACATAATCATTTAAGGCAGAAGGAAGATCCATTGAAAATGAAACATAATTGAATTGTGGGTACTTTTCACTAAGTCTACCTAATTCTAAAATTTGTAAATCACAAACTCCTGTATTAATTGAAGGAAATGTTGCTAAAATTGTATATTTTGTTTTATCTAATTCCACTTTAGTTTGTGTAAATTCTCCAAATTTAGCTCCAACCAAATTTAATGCTTCATTTAGTTTTATTTCTTCACCAATAAAATTCATTTGATTTTCACCTAAAAATACTTTTCTCATTTTTCTCCTTATAATTTATAAATTTAATTATATAAATAAAAAAATTCTTTTGAAGATTAAAAATAAATAAAAGTTTTATTAATACATATTTTTAATTATTTATTAAAATATACATATTAATAATAGAAAATTAAATCCATTACGTTACATTAGAGGAGAAAATATGGCAAAATATACAGAACAAGAACAAGTTCGCCGTGAAAAATTGAATTTTTATGAACAAAATAATGTTATTGCATATAAAAAAGCATATGAATTAGGAGAATTAAGTTATAGTTCACAATTGAAGGATGAATTTGCTTCTTTTACAAAAGAAGAATTAGAAAATAAAAATATTATAAAAAATGTATCTGGTCGAATTATGACAATAAGAGGACCTTTTTTAGTTATTAAAGATTATAAAAATAATATTCAAATTTATTTTAATAAAAAAGCATACCCTCAATTAGCAAAAATTGTTACAACTTTTGATATTGGGGATATTATTTGAGTTTCGGGTATTGTAATGAAAACACATACGAATGAGGTATCAATTAAAGCATCTAATATTAAATTGTTATCAAAAGCATTAAAACCTTTACCTGACAAATTCCATGGATTAACAGATGTAGAAGAAAAATATAGACATAGATATGTTGATTTAATTATGAATCCTGAAAGTAAAGACAGGTTTTTAAAAAGAACAAAAATAGTTCAATGAATAAGAGATTATTTTAATAATTTAGATTATATTGAAGCTGAAACACCATTTTTACATGATTATCTTTCAGGTGCTGCTGCAAAACCTTTTACTACACATCATAATTCTTTAAACCAAGATTTTGTTTTGAGAATTGCAACAGAAATACCTCTTAAAAAATTAGTTGTTGGAGGTTTTGATAGAGTTTATGAAATGGGTAGAATTTTTAGAAATGAAGGATATGATACAACACATAATCCAGAATTTACTACAATAGAATTTTATGAAGCATATTCAAATGTTGAAGGTATGATGAATAGAACCGAAACATTAATTAAAGAATTATGTAAAAAACTTGGTAAAACTAAAGTGATAAATAATGGTGTTGAAATTGATTTATCACAACCATTTAAAAGAGTAAATATGATCGATGCTGTTAATGAAAAAACAGGAAAAGATTTTAGAAATATTACTTTAGAACAAGCTAAAGATGTTGCCAAAGAGCACAAAATTAAAATTGAGAAATTCTTTACAGTTGGACACATTATTAATAGTCTATATGAGGAATTAGTTGAACCAACATTAATACAACCAACATTTTTATACGGTCATCCAATAGAAATTTCTCCATTAAGTGCTAAATCGGAAGATCCAAGATTTACTGAAAGAGCAGAATTGTTTATAAATACTAAAGAATATGCAAATATGTATACAGAATTGAGTGACCCTATTGATCAGCTAGAAAGATTTCAAAGTCAATTAGAAGAAAAAAATAATGGAAATGATGAAGCTAGCGACATAGATTACGATTTTGTTGAAGCGTTAGAATATGGAATGCCACCTACAGGTGGGTGTGGAATTGGAATTGATCGTCTAGTAATGTTATTAACTGAAACTAGTTCAATAAGAGATGTATTATTATTTCCGACGCTAAGAAAAATTAAAAAATAATTTTAAATAGTAAAAAAGTTTACATTAAAGCGCTAATTATAGCTTTAATGTAAACTTTTTATTTTTTACTTAAGTTAATTGATATATTAATTTTATATATTTGAAATTTCATCAATGCAATACTGTTCGGAATTATTTATTATTTTAGAAATAAAGGATTTAGCTTTATATATTTCTTTTTCATCTTGGTTTAAATAATAATTATTTAATTCTTCTTGAGACATTGGAGAGACAAAAACAGTGATTTTGTTATTCATAAGTCTAGATTCAATAATATCTAGTAATATTTCAAATCTAAATCAAAAACTATTTTTTTCCAAACCTATTTCATCAATAATTAACATATTAGATTCTTTCATCTTGTTAATAACATCATCATTTATGTTTCCAACATTATTCTTAATATTTTTTATTAGAAATGAATATAATAACGGAGCTGAAATATAAGAAGTTGTTACACCCTCACTAGCGCAATAATTAGCCATCGCATGGGCAATATATGTTTTTCCAGTTCTACTTTGTCCATAAACATAAAGGCCTTTAAAACCTTTATGTTTTTTCTTATTAATAGCTTTAGTTAAAGTGATAATTTGACTATACAATTGTTTCCTATTTTTAGAACTTGTACGAATTTTTTCAATAGAGGCATCTGGATCAGGCTCTGAAATTTCAGTAAGTCATAAATTCATTTGTTTAGTTACAACCAATTTATAATTATTTTTAGCAGGATATTTTTTAAAAATTAATTTATTATTTTTTCTTGTTACATTATAAAACCAGGGATATATTTCTGAATTGTCTAATGATTCTTTTAAATTAATAAAATTTAATAAATTATCTAAAATTTCTTGATCTGTTATATCTAATGAAATAATTAAATCTTCAATCTGTCTGTGACTATGAATAATTTGCAAAGCTTTATTTTCAAATTCAGATTTAGTTTTAAAAAATAATTTATCATTGATAATTTCTTTTTTCATTCTTCTCCTAGTAATAAATGTCATCAGTTTTCTTTAATGATTCTAAATATGATGCCTTATATAAATCTTTTTTAGAAACCGCTACATTGTTTTTGTATTTTAATAAACTATCTAAATATTTTTCAATTAATTCAAAAGAAAAAATTTCTTTTTTAATTAAATCAAAAACTATTTTTTTTATGTAATTAAAGACTATTTTACCATTTACTTCATTAGCATAGAAAAATATTAAATTTAAACAAGGATCTGTCATTCCACTTTCTCTTGCTTCTTTTATCAAAGAAATAATTCTTTCGCTAACAATTTGGCCATTAAGACGTGGAATAAAAAATCTTGAATCTGTTTTTAAAATTGCTTCATATATATTAGGAAATTCAAAATTATTCAAATCAAGTTTTTCTTGTATTTCAATATTAATTTGTTGTGTATTTAAAGAAGAAGAGTCAATCTCATGACTTGAATAATAATTAAATATATCATCATTGTCAAATACTTCATCATATTTAGCAGATGCATCAAACAAATGTTCGGCTTTTGATAAATAAACATTTCTTTCTTTTCCAGCTAAACGTTCAAAATTTTGTTTACCAATAATATTGATTAATTTATTAGCTAAAATTAAGTTTTTTTTAAAACCAACACTATCTAAAGGTTTTTCAATAACAAATAAAGTTTTTTTATTCATTTCATCAATAAATGTAGAAATTAATGAAACAGATTCTAACTTAATTCTCGCATCATTTAATCTTTTTACATCCATGTTTAGTAAGTATGTTAAGCTATCATAATCATAAAAACCTGTTTCAGATTCATTAGATATATATAAATCTCTAAAATACTCATATAACAATATTGCATCACTACCTAAAATTGGTGCATAAAATTTACGTAAATTTTTTAAATCGCTACCCGCAATTGTTGTTTTATTTTGTATAGTGAAAAATGGATAATATATATTTTGAATCATGATTTTGCCCCTTTATTTTTTGATTATCTTGTACGGTGTTATAAGTATTTTAAATAATAGGCAAGAGCAATTGAAAAATTTTTTGCATTTTTTCAATATCTGTAAAGTTATTAGCATAAATATCCACTATAGGAATTTTACCAAAAAGTAAATTTTTAATCGTTTTTGGGTCGTTTTTTCTATCTATTTCTTGAATAAATAACTTATCCACATTTCTTTTTTGTGCATTTTTCATCCTAATTTTGTTACTTGTCTCTAAGCATAAAATAGAAGAAAAAAAAGAAGAAAAATCATTTTTTTGATTGACAAGATTTGGTATTTCAACAAAATCATATGAATAACTTTGAAAATGCTCAAAAATCAAAGGATAAATTCCTTTTTCTAGCAAGTCTATAATTTCCGGTTTTTGGTTAAACAATGTTCTAATTTTTAATTTGTCAATTTTGTTATTTATGCAATATTTTTCACCTAAATTATTCAATATAAAAGTGTAAAATTTTTCACTTTTTTCATATAAGTCATTTACAAATTCATCTAATATGAATATAGAAAATCCTTTATTCTTTAAATAATTAAGAAAAGTAGTTTTTCCAACACATGTTTTTCCAATAACAGCAATCATTATGTATCCCCATTTATTTTTATAAATTCATCAATCGAAAGATTAGCGCTTTTTATGTATGATCTAATTAATCCACCAGCACCTAATTTGATTCCGCCAAAATAACGAATAACAAAAACAACCTTATTATGTATATTTCTCTTTAATAATAAATCTCTTATAGGTCGTCCGGCAGTGCCTGATGGTTCTCCATCATCATCAAAACCTGCGTTTAATATTCCGTTGTTTAAAAAAGAATATCCATAACAAATATGTGTAGCTTTTTTATATTCTAAGTTTAAAGTCTTTTTTAAATTTGTTATTTCTTCTTTATTTGTTATATCGAAACAATAACTATAAAATTTTGATTTCTTTATTTCATATAAAACTGGTTTTATCATTTGTTAAATTATAAATTAAAATAAAAAAAATGGGGCGAATGAAGGGATTCGAACCCTCGCATGACGGGACCACAACCCGCTGTGTTAACCGCTTCACCACATTCGCCATTTTATTTGCTTGTATATTATACATACAATTTCATTTTTCAAAATAAAAAACTATAAATACAACCGCTAAATTACTAACTTTTATTATTGGTTATGTAATTTATAAGTCCTTTTTTGAATACTTCTATTACACGATTATTAATAATACTTATCAAATAAATTTTATCAACAATATCAAGCGTTTTAATATTGGAAATTTTAATTAATTCTGGTCAAAGTGGTTCAATAATAGTTAATGTTTGAGTTAACAAATTATTTATTTTTTGAAATTCTTCAGACGATTCTATATTTTCTCTCTCATCATTATTTGCGGAAATATATTTTTGAAAAAGTTGTTCGAATTCATTTTGTTGAATTGAAAAGGTTTTTAAAAGTCCTAACAATTGCTTTAATTGTTGAAATTTAGGATTTGATGAAAAAAGTGGATTATTAGCTGATGCTTCTAATGTTGCTAAAATTATTTTTAGATTTTTAAAATAATTATTTATTGCTTCAATTTTTTCTTCTTTACTTATTTTATTTTTATTAGTACAACTAATAGCTAAAATAGGTGTTAAAACTATTGATGGTGTAATTAATGTAAAGTGGGTTATCTTTTTCATAAACTCAAAATATTCCTTTTTTTAATTCTTATACTATATAATACTTAAATTATATATTTATAATAAATAATATTATTATCAAAAGGAGAAAAAATATGAAAATTATTGTAGTTGGTGCAAATCATGCTGGTACTTCTTTTTTAAGAACCATCAAAACTCTTAACCCAACCGCTGAAGTTACAGCATATGATAGAAATACTAACGTTTCATTTTTAGGTTGTGGTATTGCGGTTTGAGTAAGTGGTACTTTTAATCAACCAAATGGTTTGTTTTATTCATCACCAGAAATTTTAAAAAATGAATATAATGTTAATTTAAAAACAGAACATGAAGTTATTGAAATTGATAGAGAGAAAAAGGAAGTTTTAGTACATGACTTAAAAGCAGATAAAAAATTTAAAGATAGTTATGACAAACTTATTTTTGCTGGTGGAACATGACCAATTGAGCCTAAATTTAAAGGTATTGAATATAAAAATATTGTTTTATCAAAATTATTTCAACATGCTCAATACTTAGTTGAAAAAGCAAATGATCCAAAAATTAAAAATATCGTAGTGGTTGGTGCTGGATATATTGGAATTGAATTAGTTGAAGCTTTTCATAACAAAGGTAAAAATGTTACATTAATTGATCTACAAGATAGAGTTGTTGCAAATTATTTAGATAAAGAATTTACAGAAAAAATGGAATATAACATAAAAAAAGATGGCGTTACTTTAGCACTAGGTGAAAAAGTTTGTGAATTTAAATCTATTGATGGTCAAAATGTGTCTTCAGTTGTTACAGATAAAGGTGAATATAAGGCAGATTTAGTAATAATGTCAATCGGTTTTAAACCAAGAACTGATGCTTTAAAAGATGTTGAAAAAACACCAAATGGTGCAATAAAAGTAAATCAATATCAACAATCTATTTCTGATGAAAATATTTATGCTATAGGAGATTCTGCATCAATGCAACATTGTGTAACTAAAAATTATGAACATGTTGCTCTTGCAACCAATGCTGTTAAAACAGGATTAGTCTCAGCATTAAAATTATCAAACATTGATGTTCCATTTCCTGGAGTTGTTGGAACAAACGCAATCAATGTGTTTGGTTGTCATTATGCTTCAACCGGATTATCAGAAGAAGCTGCAAAAGCGAAAGGATTTGAAAATGTTGCTAGTCAATATTTTGAAGATAATGACAGATGTGAATTTATGAATGAATATGATAAAGTTGGCTGCAAAATTGTTTATGATTCAAAAACATTTAAACTTCTAGGAGTACAAATTGGTTCATGAGGCAAATTTAATCATACAGAGGTTATTTATATGTTTGCATTGGCTTTACAAAAAGGTTTATCATTACCAGAAATTGCTCTTACAGATGTCTTTTTCTTACCACACTTTAATAAGCCATTTAATTTCTTTTTAATTCCAATGTTAAAAGCACTAGGATTAGATTACAAAAAATAATATTTTAACTAAGTCAATAGACTTAGTTTTTATATATAATGTAATAAAACATAGAAAATAAGGAGGTAAAATGTTTTTAGCTTTTAATGAAATGAAAAAATCCAAACTAAAATATTCATTAATTATAACAATGATTACATTATTAAGTTTTCTTACCTTATTTTTAGTTTTTTTAGCTCTGGGTTTGAGCTCATCAATGAGCAATGGTATAAAAAATATTAATTCTCCTAATTTTGTTATTAGTCAAAGGGCAAATAATAATTTATTAGCATCCAAAATAACAAAAAAAGATATTTCAAAAATCAATGATAATGAAAAAACTATTGTAAATTTTCAATATATGACTGCTGTTGATGAACAAAATAAAGATATAAACGTTGCATTATTAGAAACCTCTAATATAGAAATTATTCCGAAAATTATTAAAGGGAAATTACCACAAAATTTTAATGAAGTTGTTATTAGCAAAACAATAAAAAAAGAATCTAATATAGAAATAGAAAGTATTATAGAATTAGAAAATAAAAAATATAAAGTTGTTGGCTTTACCATATCTAGCGAGTATCAAACTAGTCCAATAATTTATGCAATGCTAAGTCCGACATGAAATACTGCAAGTTTTGTAATTTTAAGTTTTGAAAATAAAAATATTAATTTGCCAAAAGAGTTGGTTTATAAATCTAAAAATCAAATAATAAATAGTATTCCTGGTTATAAACAACAGATTGCAACATTCTTATTAATTATAATTTTTTCTATATTAATTAATTCAATGATAATTTCGGTGTTTATATACATTTTAACTATACAAAAATCTAAAATGTTTGGAATTCTAAAAGCTCAAGGAATTAGTACATTTTATATGATAAAAACTACGTTTTTTCAGACATTCAATATTATGATAATTTCAATATTAATGGCTTTTTCTTTAATTGTAGTTTGCAATTTTATTCTTCCAGCAAAAGTTCCATTTATGTTAGATTTGAAATATTTATTAATTATAATTTTTACACTAATATTCTCTGCATTATTAGGTACTTCGTTTACATTTATTTCAATTTATAAAATTAGTGCCTTAGAAGCAATAAATGAGGAAAACTAATGAAAAAAAATATTATATATGAACTTATAAATATATCTAAATCTTTTAAAGATGGCAACGATATGGCACTTGTATTAAATAAAGTTAATTTTAAAGCCTATAGAGGGGAATTAATTGCTATAGTTGGTCCAAGTGGTTCGGGGAAAAGTACGCTATTGACAATCTTAGGAGGATTACAAAAACCTACTTCTGGAACTATGCTAATTAATAATATTGACTATTTTAAATTAAAAAATAAAGATCAATCTAAATTGAGGTTTAATTCGATTGGTTTTGTTTTGCAAAATTCAAATCTTATACCCTTTTTAACAATAAAAAATCAATTAAAATTAAAAGACAAATATAGTCATAAGAAATTTGATGTACAATTTGCAAAAGATATATTAAAAAAATTAGATATTTATAAAATATCAAATAGATATCCATCAGAAATTTCGGGTGGTCAAAGACAAAGAGCTGCAATAGCTTCTGCGCTATACAATGATCCGGATATAATATTGGCTGATGAGCCAACAGCAAGTCTTGATAGTAAAAAGGCATGTGAGGTAACGCAAATTTTACAAACTATTGCTAAAACAAAAAATAAATTAGTTATTATGGTAACTCATGATACAAGATTATTGAATTATTTTGATAGGGTCTTAGAAATAAAAGATGGAATTCTCAGTGAAAAGGAATTTTTTAAATCAAATTAAATTAATATAGATAAAAAGGAATGAAAATATGAATAAAAAGGAATTAATATATGATGCAATAGTCATAGGTGGAGGTCATGCTGGATTAGAGGCAGCTTTTGCTCTTGCACATAAAGGACATAAAACAGCGCTTATTTCTTTAAATAAAAATCGTTTAGGTATGATGCCTTGTAATCCTTCTATTGGAGGACCGGCTAAAGGAATTATTACCAGAGAAATTGATGCTTTAGGAGGCATGCAAGGCCTTTGAGCCGATTTGGCTATGATTCAATTAAAGATGTTGAATCAATCAAAAGGACCTGCAGTTAGAGCTTTAAGAGCACAAATTGATAAAGAAAAATATAGCCAAATTATAGGGGAGTACGTAAAAAAAGAACCAAATTTGACATTAATTGAAGATATTGCGGAAGAATTAATTATAGAAGACAAAACTTTTAAAGCAATTAAATTGCAATCTAAAAAAATCATAAATGCTAAAGTTTGTGTCATTACAACTGGAACATACATGGATTCAAGAATTTTAAGAGGCAGTAGTGCGATACCAAGTGGCCCAGATAATGAAAAAATGTCGTCTAAATTGAGTGAATCGCTAAAAGACAATAATTTTATTATTCAAAGACTTAAAACAGGAACACCTCCTAGAATTTTTTCTAACACCATTGACTATTCGGAAGTTACAGAAGAAATATTAGAGGATATTAATTTAAGTTTTTCTAATCGCTCAAATGTTAAATTACCTAAACAAATTGCTTGTTATTTAACATATACAACACCAGAGACTCACAAAATTATTAATGAAAATCTAGAAAAAAGTGCTATGTATTCAGGTTTGATTAAGGGTATTGGTCCAAGATATTGTCCTTCTATTGAAGATAAAATAGTTAAATTTGCAAGTAAAGAAAGACATCAAATATTTTTTGAACCAGAAACAGCAGATGGAGAAATAACATATGTTAATGGTTTATCAACTTCTATGCCTATTGAAGTGCAAGAAAAAATAATTAAGACAATTCCTGGTTTAAAAAATGCCAAAGTACAAAAATGAGCATATGCTATTGAATATGATGCTATCGACCCATTACAATTAAAGCCAACACTAGAAACTAAAATAATCTCTAACCTATTTACTGCTGGACAAATTAATGGTACGAGCGGTTATGAAGAAGCTGCTGCACAAGGATTAATTGCAGGAATCAACGCAGGCCAAAAAATAGAAAATAAAGAAGACATAATTATTTTGAGAAATCATGGATATATTGGTGTTTTAATTGATGATTTAGTAACAAAAGGTACAAAAGAACCATATAGAATGCTAACCAGTAGAGCGGAATATAGATTATTATTGAGAAATGATAATGCAGACATTCGTCTTGCAGAGTATGCTTTAAAAGCAAATACAATTGATGAAAATGTATACAATTCAATAATTGAAAAATATAAACTTATTGATAATGAAATCCAAAGATTACATACTACTTATTTATCTGGGAAAAGTGATGTTGCTAAAAAATATAATATTTTAGATGGATTAACTTTATTAAAAGTTTTATCAAGACCAGAAGTTGATCCAAACGATATAATTCCTAATTTTAAATACAAAGAGGAATTAACGATTATGGTAAGACTATATGGTTACATTGAAAAACAAAAAAATGATGCTAGTAAAATGGTTAGATTGGAAAATTATAAGATTCCAGTCGATTTAAATTATGAACAAATTGACAATATAGCTATTGAAGCAAAACAAAAATTAACTCAAATTAAACCTTTAACAATTGGACAAGCAAGCAGAATTAGTGGTATTAATCCTTCTGATATTCAAATGTTAATGTTTTATCTTGAAAGCACAAAAAAGAAAAATGCAAAAGATTAAAATAATAGCAGTTGGTTCGCTTAATCCCAATTTTAAGATTTTGTTTAAAGATTATGCTAAAAATATTTCACATTATTGTCAATTAAATATTGTAGAAATTAAGGAATTTAGTGAAGAAAAAAATATAGAAGTTAAAAAACAGAAAGAAACAAAGTTGATTTTGAATCATATAGATAAAAATGATTTTATAATTTTGGCCTCATTAAAAGGTAAACAAATTGATTCCATTCAATTGTCGAAAACAATTAACAATTATCAAAATATCACTTTTATCATTGGGGGCTCAGATGGCGTTGTTGAAGAAGATATTAATGCTGATTTTTTAATCTCTTTTTCTAAACTTACTTTTCCTCATCAATTATTTAGAGTTATGCTCACTGAGCAAATTTATAGAAGTTTTACAATAATAAGAAATAAAAAATATCATAAGTAATTATAAAAATGTAACTTTTATATTAAAATAATAACTATATTTATATATTAAAAGCACAAATATTTATAAAAGGAGACTTTATGTCAAATAAAAACATAAAAATAGACGAAATTAAAAATGAAATTTCATATTACGTAGAAATTACAGGAACAGAATGAGAAAATTTAATAAAAAAAGAAAAAGAAGAACAAATCAAAAATTTAAAAATTGATGGTTTTAGAAAAGGTAAAGTTCCTGCAAATTTAGTAAACAAATATATTAAAGACGAACAAATTCTTCACAGAGCATATGTAAAATATTATGAAAATAATGTAGAAAAAATTTTTCTAGAATTGCGTAAAGAAAATGATAGAACTATTGCTTTAGATCCATCTATTAAAATGGAAGCTATTTCAAATTCTGAATTAAAATTTACAATCATTTTTCCATTAGACGTTAATGAACAAAATATAAAACTTGATAAAAGTAAAGCTAAATTAAAATTAGAAAAAGTTTCAGATAAAGAAGTTGAGCAATCATTAATAGATCAATTAGAAAAAGTGGCTTTATTAATGCCTTTATCTAAGAAAGATAAAACACAAATAGGTGATACAATTACTTTAAACTATAAAGGTTTTGTTAAAAACGAAGCATTTGAAGGTGGAGAAGCTGAAAATTATGAATTAAAATTAGGTTCAAAAACCTTTATAGAAGGCTTTGAAGAACAACTACTTGACAAACAAATTGGTTATAAAGGTGAAATTAAGGTTACATTTCCAAAAAAATATCCAGTTAAAAACTTAGCAGGAAATGAAGCAGAATTTAAAGTGGAAATTCTTGATGCTAAAAGACCAGAAAATACAAAATTAAGTGAAGATAGTATTAAAAGTATTAAAACTTATGGTAATGCTTCAACATTAGCAGAAGCTAAAACAAATCAAAAAATATTTTTAGAATTAAGTAAATTAAATCTTTCACTATCAAAATTTATTTCAGAATTAATTCAAGATATTAAAACAAATAGCAAACTAATAATTAGTGAAAAAATTGTTAATTTTTATGCTTCAAAGAAAAAAGAAGAATTGGAAAAACAATTGAAAACACAAAAAATTCATTTAGATGAATATATTAAAATTTTAGGTCGTTCAGCAGAAGAATTTAATCAAATGATTAAAGATGAAGAAAAAGAAAATCTATTATCATCATATATTGGGTCTGCATTGTCTAAGTCAGTTCAAGCCGATGATATTAAAATTTTAGAAGAAGATATTAATAATATATTATATCTACAATCATTTACAACAGGAATGCCAATTGATTTAATTAAAACATTTATTAATAATGACAACATTAAAAAACAAATTGAGGATCAAATTAAAGCAAATAAATTAGATGAAAAAATTCTTTCAAAATATGATTCTAAAGGTTTTGAAGAATACAAAAAAACATTTGAAAACGTGTTGAATTTAATTAAAAAAATTGTTGATGATAACACAAAAAAGGAAGAAGCTTCAAAAGAAGAGAAAAAAACTAGTTCTAAAAAAGCAACCGCAAAAAAAGAAACTAAATAATAGTGAGTATTACAGCGAAAATAATCGCTGTTTTTTTTATTTTAAATAAAATTAAAAAATCATCCAAAAGGATGATTTGGTCAATTTAGATTTGGTACGCCGTGCAGGGTTCGAACCTGTGACCCGCTGGTTAAGAGCCAGCTGCTCTACCGACTGAGCTAACGGCGCAAATGCTTTACTATTATACATTATATATAAATCTAATCAATAAAAATAATGACATCTTAATAACATATGTCATTATTTTTATTGATTAATGGTGAAATAATATTGTAGGTAAAAAATATTATAAACATATTAAACCAAATTTTTAAGGGGCTAAAAAACGTATGTTGAAAAATGAAAACAAATATGTTTTTACTATCATTAGTAAAACTTTGCGAATCACCCAATGAAAGCAAAGGAACATTTATTAATTCGATTAATGCAGAAAAAACAACAATTGGAACAATAACAAGATAGTGTTTAGCACTCATTTTAAAACGCATAATTGATAAAAATATCATCATAGCACCATATCCAGATATCATTAATCCCAATAAAACAAATCTATTTTTAATAATACCGCCATTAATTATTGATTGATCAATTTTAAAACCTATTAAAAATACAATAAATAAAACAAATAATGAAAGAATGGATAAACCAACTATTAAGTTAATATTTAACAAAGTATTTATTGAACCAAATACTTTTATTTTTTTCTTTTTTTCATTAAGAAAAATAATTTTATTTTCTATTTTTTTAATTTTTTTATCATTATTTTTATTTTGTTTTTTTAGAATATCTAGTTTGATTAAATAATCAAAAATATTAACTTCAAAAATATTATTTTGAAAATCTCCACCAAAATAGTATTTGAGTAATTTTAAAAATAATCAACCAATTAAGCCTGCAACTACACCATCTACAACTGCTGCCAATGTAAACAAAGGATTGAAGTAAGTAGGCAAAAACATAAATGAGAGAATGTCACTAATTAAACCAACTAATCCTCCGATCAGTGGTCCAAAAATAAAACCACTTATTTTTATTGGCAAACCAATAAAACTTATTTTATATGAAGGAATTGTAATAAGAGGCATAAAAGTAGCACCAATAATTAAAAATACGACTGATATTGCTATTAATATGCCAATAAATGATATTTTTCTAATTGTTCATTTAGAAAACATGCTAAAATCACTGTTATTGTTTTTGTTCATTTATACCTCATTATATTTAATAATAATATTATATATAAATAATTAAATTCTAGGTAAGATATTTAAATAAGTTTTTCTTTTTATGTTTTGACTAAAAATTCTTTTTTATAGTAATTGAGGTCCAAAAAATCAAAATATTTTTTATAAAAAAAATAATAAATTAATTCTTTTTTTCCCTTAATGCTAAAATATAAATAACTAATTAATTTAATTTAAGGAGAAAATATGTTATTTAAAAAAATTAATACAAAAAGAAATGGTGATTTATTGCTTAAAGCTTTTTTTGAAGGAGATTCTAAAAAAGAATATTTAATCGAAAAAAATAATGAAATTACCGAATATTTAAATGAAAATTTAGCTTATGTATATTTAGGCAAAAAAAATGAATTAAATTTTGAAAAATTATTTTCATTTTTTAAATCATTATCAACAAATTTAGGAAGAAATTATCAAATAGATATTGAAAGTTTTGCAACAGATAATATTTGTGTAGCAGGGGTAACAGAAGCATTAACTAGAGCTGTGTATTTCACAAAAGCAGATTTATATAATGAAAAATCTAAAAAATGCTCATGTGAAAATTTTGGTTTAGAACCATATTTAGAAAACATTCCAAGTTTTGTGGAAGATAGATTTAATAAGGAAATGATTTATGCAGAGGCAACTAATTTTGCTCGTAATTTACAAATTATGCCACCAAACATTTGCAATTCAGAATATTTAGCTGAATATGTTGCAAATGATTTTAAACAATATAAAAATTTAACTGTTAAAGTGCTAAACAAAAAAGAAATTGAAGAAAATAAAATGGGATTATTGCTTTCAGTAAACCGTGGTAGTATGTACGAACCTAGAGTTGTTGTTATTGAATATACAGGTGATAAAAATTCAAAAGAAAAAACAGTTATGGTTGGTAAAGGTATTACATTTGATTCTGGTGGTTATTCACTTAAAAGTCCAAGAAATATGTTAGGAATGAAATTTGATATGTCTGGTTCAGCTATTGTTGCTGCAACTATGAAAGCAATAGCGCAAACTAAACCAAATAAAAATGTTTCAGCAGTTATGTGTATAACTGATAACCGTGTAAACGGAGATGCATCATTACCTGATTCTGTTTGAAAAGCTATGAATGGCAAAAGTGTTGAAATTAATAATACAGACGCAGAAGGACGTTTAGTTATGGCTGATGGTTTAACATATGGAGCAAAAGTATTGAACGCAACACGTTTAGTGGATGTTGCTACATTAACAGGAGCAATGTTATCAGCCCTAGGTCAAACATATACTGGTATATGGGCTACAACCGATAAAGCTTGAGATGATTTATCAACAGCAGCAAAAAATGCAAGAGAACTTGTTTGAAGAATGCCATTTGACGAATCATTTGCTAAAAACATTAGAAAATCTAAAGTTGCTGATTTAAAAAACACAGATCTATCAGGAATGGGAGGATCATCTTCAGCTGCAATGTTCTTAAAAGAATTTACTGAAAATGTAGAGTTTATACATTGTGATGTTGCGGGTACAGCAGATATAAATGAAGAACCTCAAGGAGTTTTAGTTAAAACTCTTGCTGAACTTGCTTTAATTTAAAATTAATAATAAAAGTCCTTAAAAATTTAATTTTGTTTTATGGGCTTTTATTTTTATTGTTAGTGTTAGGAGAAATTATGTTATTGAAAAATTCAGAAGGTTTTTTACAAGTTATAACTGGACCAATGTTTTCTGGGAAAACTGAGGAACTACTCAAGAGAATTAAAATTTTACAAATTGCAGAAATTGAAACGCTTGTTGTAAAGCCTAAATTTGATAATAGATTTAGCGAAACAGAATTAGTTAGCAGAACTGGAGCAAAAATTAAAGCTAAAAATATTGAAAAGGCTGATGATATTTTAAAATTATGAAATAACAAATATAGAGCAGTTGCAATTGATGAAATTAATTTTTTAAATGAAGATATAATCCCTGTTATAGAAGAATTATTATTAAAAGGTGTGAATGTTATATGTTCCGGTTTAGATATGGATTTTTTGAGAAGACCTTTTGGTATAACACCAAAATTATTAGCTATTGCAGATAAGGTAACTAAATTAAAAGCAGTTTGTTTAAAATGTAAGAAAAATGCTGGTTTTTCTTTTAGAAAAATAAATGTAAACGATTTAAATTGTCTTGGTGATGAAACATATGAAGCGCGTTGTAGAATATGTCATATAAAAGGTGAAGAAGAAAAAATAAAAAAATCAAGATAAAAATTTTAATTATATGTGCTTTGCACATTTTTATTTAAAGTTATTATTCATTATCATATATTTCTATAAAATATTTCATAAAAATTAGCACTCTTAATATGAATATGCTAAAATAGTAATTATTATGGCAAGTAAAAAAAATTATTATGAAGTATTAGGCATTAATAAAAATGCAACCGAAAGAGAAATAAAAGCTGCATACCGTAAATTAGCAATGAAATACCACCCTGACGTTTATAAAGGAACCGATGGAGACCAAAAAATGCAAGAATTAAACGAAGCATATGAGGTATTAAGAGATTCTACTAAAAGATCTAATTATGATAAATATGGTTCTGCCGAAGGTCCTAGAATGGGAGGATTTGAAGACGTTGGAGCTGGTATGGGAGGATTTGCTGATTTCTTTAATAATGACATTTTTGGAAGTATGTTTAATTTTGGTGGATCTCAAAGACAACAAAACGCAAACAAAAAAAGACGTGGTGAAGATTTAATAAGTGAAATACTTGTAAACTTCGATGACGCAATTCAAGGAAAAAAATTTACAGAAGAATTAGTAAAATATGAATTGTGTGACAATTGTAACGGGAATGGTGCTGAGTCTATACAAGATATTGAAACATGTTCTACATGTCATGGTAGTGGGCAAGTTGCTAGTGTCACAAGAACTCCACTAGGTAATATAAAATCTATGTCATATTGTCCGAAATGTAGAGGAAAAGGAAAAACTATTAAAAATGTATGTCACAAATGCCACGGTGATTTATACGAAAGAAAAATTAAAAAAGTTACTTTTAAAATACCTGATGGAGCTCAAACAGGAGATAAAATAAGAATTGATGGTTATGGCGAAAAAGGCCTCAATGGAGGAGTATCTGGAGACTTATATATAATAATCAAAGTAAAACCGCACAAGTTTTTCAAAAGAGATAATTTGGATTTATATTTAGATTTTCCTGTTTCATTTTTAGATATTATTAAAGAAAATATTGTTATAGTTCCAACTCCATATGGTAGTGAAAAAATAAGACTTAAAAAGTCATATCAAAATGGAAAAATTTTAAATTTAAGCAATAAGGGTATAAAATCTAAAAAAGGTGTTGGTAATTTAAAAATTAAACTTGAAATTGTTATACCAGAACTCAAAACCAAACAAATTAATGAAATGGCTAAATTGTTAGATAACTTCAGTGATGATACAAATTTAAATTTTGTAAAACAATTTAAAAAATAATTAGACTCTAGTATGCAACAAAAACTAGAGTTTTTTTATATAATCATAATATGACAAAATCGAATAATAAAATAGAAGTAAAAACATCTAATAAATCTTATTTACCATATTCTCAAAAAGATTTATTTACTAACCTACTAAAGGAAGATAAAATATTGAATAAAAATTATCAACTTTTTTTAAAATTAACATCTAATTTTGATATTTTTGAAAATAATGAAATTGATAGTATGTTGCCAATTAAAAAACGTGTTGAAAATATATTAAATCCAATTGATAATCAAAAATTCATTTTTTACTTAGATAAAATTAACTCTTTTGATATTAACTCAAAAGAGTTTAAAAATAACTATTTTCAAAATATTTCTTTTAAATCAAATGATCTTGATTACTTAATCGAAAATCAAAATATATACAAAAATGAAGGAGATTTTCTAAATGATGAATCAGCATTTAATAATACTGATAATATATCATTGGAATCTACAACTGAATTAGTTGTAAATAAAGTAAATTTATAAATTAAATTCACGATATTATAATTATTAATTTAAAATATACATAAACAAAATAAGCTAAAGGGGTTTTATGAAAAAAATAAACATCGCTATTGATGGTCCTGCAGGAGCAGGTAAATCGACCGTGTCTAAAGAATTAGCAAAAAAACTAAAATATACTTTTATCAATACCGGAAGTGTTTATAGAGCTATTGCTTTATATGCAAAAAATCAAAATATTTCATGAGAAAATGAAAGTGAAATTAATAATATTTTAATTGATAATATTATTCAAATTGATGAAAAAGAACATGTTTATTTACAAAATATTGATGTATCTCATGATATAAGAAACGATGAAATATCAAAGGGCAGTTCAAAAATTGCACAATATAAAAATGTTCGTGAATACGTTGTAAAATTTATTCAAGAAATTACAAAAATAGGCAAGGGCTATATAATGGATGGCCGTGACACAACATTTAAAATTATGCCACATGCAGAAGTGAAAATCTTTTTAACAGCTAAAGCGGAAGAAAGAGCTAGAAGAAGAATTTTACAAAATAAAGAACTTGGATTCAAAGAAGATTACAACACAGTATTAGAAGAAGTTAGAAAACGTGATTATCAAGATAGTCATAGAGAAGTTGATCCATTACATAAAGTAGAAGATGCAATAGAAATAGAATGCACAAATATGACCTATGAAGAAGTTGTAAATAAAATAATTGATATTGTAGAAAAGAGAATTAATGAGAAATAATGTAATTGCAATTATAGGAAAGCCTAATGTTGGAAAAAGTACTTTATTTAATAGACTTGTTGGAAAAAGAAGTTCAATTATTTTTGATAGACCCGGAGTTACAAGAGATAGATTATATGAAACCTTTATGTGAAATGGTAAAGAAATAAAAGTTATAGATACTGGAGGGATTGAAATTGAAAATAAACCTTTCCAAGAACAAATTAGAATTCAAGCAGAAATTGCAATTCAAGAAGCTAATGTAATTATATTTATGGTTGATGGAATGTCTGATATAACTAATGACGATGCTATGATATTCAATATGTTAAGAAAAACTGGCAAACCAGTTGTTTTAGTAGCAAATAAATTAGATAATATTTCTGCGTTTAACTACTCATGATATGGTTTAGGCACAGACAAAATTTTTAGAATATCGGCTCAACATGGTAACGGTGTTGGTGATGTATTAGACGAATGTTTAAAAAACTTAACATTAGATAATGAACAAGAATCTAAATTGTTTAAATTATCAATAATTGGAAGACCTAACTCAGGTAAAAGTTCAATGGTAAATTTGTTAACTGGACAAAATAGAGCAATTGTTTCAGAAATTGAAGGAACAACAAGAGATAGTGTTAAAAGTGTTGTAAAAATTAAAGATGAGGAATTCGAAATTATTGACACTGCTGGAATTACTAAAAAAAGTAAAATAGAAGATAAAGTTGATAAATATGCTTTAATGAGGGCTATAAGTTCATTAGACGAATCCAATTTATCGATAATTATGCTTGATTGTTCAAAACCACTATCACATTTTGATGCTCGTATTATTGGATATGCTTTAGAAAATAATAAACCAATTATTATTGTTGTTAACAAGTGAGACATTATTAATAAAGAAGAATATAATAAAGATACTTATGAAAAAATGTTAAGAAATAGATTTCATTTTGTTCCATGAGTTCCTGTTTGTTTTGTTTCTGTAAAAACTAAATTTGGTATTGAAAAGCTTTTAGACAAATTTATGCAAGTAAAACAAAATTTAGAAAGAGATGTTAAACCATCTGTATTATCAAATATGATAAGAGAAACACAAATGATTCAACCCGCTGCGCCTTATAATGGCGGAAGATTAAATATTTATTTTGCAAGAAAAACTCAAGATAAAATTCCTACATTTGTTTTCTTTGTTAATAATAGAAAATATATTCACTTTAGTTATGAAAGATATTTAGAAAAACAAATTAGACAAGTACTTGATTATTCTGGATGTCCAATTAATTTAATTTTTAAAAATAAATCTGGATTAGAATAAAAATTGTTTTACTTTTGTGCCTATAAAATAGCAAAAAAAGTAAAACAATTTTTATTTTATAGTATTATATATATAAACGAGTTTCAAAAACATATTAAATAACTCAAAATATGAAAGGAAATATTATGACAAAAAAAGAATTTGTAGCAAAAGTATCTGAAATGATGGATGTTCCCGTTAGAGTTGGTGATCAATTTTTTAATGCTTTTGTTTTTGTTTTAAAAGAACAATTAATTGCAGAAGACAAAGTTCAATTATCTAATTTAGGTATATTTGAAACCAGAATAAGAGCTGGACGTGAAACTAAAAATAGTTTTAACGGTGAAGATATGATTGTACCTGAAAAACGTGTTGTTAAATTTACACCATCTAAATATTTAAGAGACATTGTTAATTTCTAATTAATTTTATTCAAATAGGGTAAAAAATCAATAATTCCTGGAAAGGTTAATTCGATTTTAAACCCTATTTTTTTTATATGTTCATAAGAAACAGAAGTTCCAATAATTTCACTAAGTTTTCTAGCTGAAATTAAATAAAATTCATCACAAAAACTAAACAAAATAATAAAAAATGCTAATCCACCATTTTTATCAATATTTAATAAATAATTTCACTGGTGTTGCAAAATATTATTTTTAGGCAATTTAGGCAAATTTGTTGTTTTAGCTTCAAATGCAACAAATTTGCCTTTAAAGCATCCTATATAATCCACAGTACTTTTTTTATAAATAAATGCATCTTTTAGTGTTCTATTATCGACTTTAAAAAATTTTATTGGTAAGTTCTTTTTTTCTATATACGCAATATTATTTTCAAAATAATAACTTAATGTTTGATTTATAATTTGCTCTAATAACATTCCTCTATTTTTACTATTCATAAACATAATTGATTATAAAATCCATATTTTTAAGAAAATAAAATAAAATTATAAAAAAATCAACTTTTTTACAAGTTGATTCATGTTAGAAAACTTATTAAGCTTCTTTTTTAGCATTTTGTTCGTTCACAAATTTATCTAAACGTGATGATTTTCTTGCACCTTTGTTAGGATGAAATACACCTTTTTGAACTGCTGTGTGAATTAATGAATGTGCTTTTTGAACTAATTCTTTAGTTTTTTCATCTTTTGCTAACACTGCTTCTCTTGCAGCTCTAATTGCTTTACGAACTCTTGTTTTCATAGCATTGTTACGAATTCTAAATTCTTCCATTTTTGCAATGCTTTTTACTTTTGATTTAATATTTGCCATAATAAGCCTCCCTTTTTTCATAAATTTACTATTAAAAAATAATAGTAGAAAAAATCATTTGAAATTATATACTAAAAATAAAATATGTTATAATAATTTCACAAGTTGAATATATATGAGTTGCTGCTTGCAACTCTTTGTTGTTTTTTAAGGAGTATAAATGAATTGAAACTTAGTTTTAAAAGATAAATTTAAAGAAAAAGTTATAAGTGCCAAAATAAATCATGATAAGGAATTAAATGTAGAAGTTTTAGAAGTTGTTGTTAATTCTCATGATATTAAAGAAATAGAAAATATTACAAAACAAATTAATGAATTTATTGATGCAAATTTTGAAAATAAAATTAATTTTGATAATCTTTCAATATTATCACCTGGAGTAAAATATGACTTTGTTTTTGAAGATTTATGTCAAGAAATGTATGGTGAAAAATTAAAAATTAAATTAAAAAAGAATCAATATAAAAATAATGAATTTATCGGTAAATTACTTGAAAAAAATAACGATTTCTTAATTTTATTATGGAATAACAAAGGTCAAATGAGAAAAATTCAACTTGAAAAAGAAAATATTCAAAAAATAGAAAAATATCTAAATATTTAATAATAAAAGGAGCAAAAATATGCCTGCTAATAAAAAACCAGATAATACTGAATTATGATTCAAAGTAATAATGGAATATAAGAATAAAAATAATTTTGAACTAAATGATTTAATACAAGTGTTTAATGATGAGGCTAACAAAATAATAAATAATAAAATAGACCCAGAGGCTGAAATTGTTTTTGAACTTGATGAAGAAAAACAATTAGTTCATATATACAATACAAATATGGAAGTTGTTGATAATGAAGAAGAAATAACACCAGATGAGATTGTTTCAAAAGTACATTTGGCAGATGCTAAAAAAATACAAAAAAAAGCACAAATTGGTGATTTAATCAAATTTGAAATTGATATAACCAACGTATTGAATCAGTCATCAAAACAAAATTTGTTAAAAATATTTACTCAAATGTTAAAACAAGGAATATCAAGCCTACAAAAGAAAATGATTTATAATGAATTTATTTCTAAAATAGGAGAATCGGTAAAAGTTATTTTTACATCAAAAAATAATAATAATAATTCTTGAAATGTTAAATTTGAAAATGATGTTACAGGTTATTTACCTCCACATTTAATTAGTTCTAAAAGAAATATTAACCCAGGTAGCTATCATGATGTAGTAATTGAAGAAGTAAGTCCAGATACCAAACTAAGTCAAATAACAGTTTCATTAGATTCACCTAAAATTGTTGAAAATATCTTGAAGAACGAAATACCTGAAATTAATCAAGGATTAATATCAATTAAAAATATTGTAAGACAACCAGGAGAAAGAACAAAAGTATCTATTCAAAAAACAGAATTAGCAAACAGTTTAACAGATGGTTTTGATCCATATGGTGCAATTATAGGTGAAAATGGAAAAAGAATTGATGCTATAAGTAAAAAAATTGATGGAGAAAAAATTGATGTTATCTTATATAGCGATGATATAAAAACATATATAACAAATGCAATGCAACCTGCTAGAATACTTGATGTTGTTGAAAAATCTGATTCTACACAAAAAGCATTTTATGTAATAGTTACACAAAATGGCTTAACACCCGCAATTGGTAAAAGAGGTGTAAATGCAACTCTTGCATCAAATTTAACTGGAACAAGTTTGGATATTATTAGTGTTGAAGACGCTAAAGAAAAAGGAATTAACTTTAACGAATCTAAATTGTTAGAATTACAACAAATGACATTCAAATCTTATAAACCGCAAAGATATTCAAATAGAAGAACTAAACCACAAGTTACATTTAATAACACTAACATTAATATGGATGTTTTTGAAAATGATGTTCAAGCATTTGAAGCGCAAGAAAAAGAATCATTTGAAAATAAATATGCAGATCTAGATTTTGATGCTTTATTTGCAAAACATAAAGAAGAAAATCCTGACACATATGAAGAACAAAATGATAAAGAAACAGTTAAACAACAAATAATAACTGATGAAATAACCTCAAATGATGATTATAAAAAAGCAAAAGAAGTTGCAAAAAATTTTGTTGTTGATGAAGATTTGAAAAATTTTGGTTTAGATTCAAACTTTGACTTTAATGATATTGATGATGAAGACTGATAAAAAATATTTGAGAAAATGCATCGCAACAAACGAAATAGTTGAGATTAATAAATTGGTTCGTATAGATTTTGATAAAAAAAACAATATAATATCTCTAGATATTAATAAAACTAAAAAAGGAAGGGGTGCCTATTTCATCCCAACTATTGAAAATTGACAAAAACTTGTTAAAACTAAGGGTTTAAATCGCACATTTAGATTTGCAGTAAACAAAAATGTTTATTTAGATATAGAGAAAGAATTGGAGGACAATAAATGCCTAAAAAAAATAGAGTAAGTAATGTTGAAGCAATTAAAACACAATTAATTGATGTAAAAACAGAAATAAAAAATGGTGTATTTGTTTTTACAAATAAAATGCCTTTGGGAGAATTTGCTCAAAAAATTAACATAAACCCAAATGAATTAATAAAAAAATTTATGTTAAAAGGAAAAATGTATCAAATCAATCATGTATTAGATGAAGAAGAAATTGCAGAAATATGTGTTGAAAATAATTTAGATTTTAAAAAGGAACAAAGCATTGATGCAGCAAATTTTTTAAATAATGTTGTTTTTGAGGATGATCCTAAATTGTTAGTATCAAGACCTCCTGTTATTACAATAATGGGGCATGTTGATCATGGTAAAACAACCTTAATTGATTACATAAGAAAAACAAAAGTTGCTTTAAGTGAAAGTTCAGGAATAACACAACATATAGGAGCATATCAAGCACTCCATAAAGGTAATAAAATTACATTTATTGATACGCCAGGTCATGAAGTATTTACAGAAATGCGTTCTCGAGGCGCAAAAATAACAGATATAGTAATTTTAGTTGTTGCTGCTGATGATGGTGTTATGCCACAAACAAAAGAAGCAATTGAACATGCAAAACAGGCCGAAACTCCAATTATAGTTTTTGTTAATAAAATGGATAAACAGTCAAAAGATGTTGAAAAAATAAAAAGAGAATTATCTGAAAATGATGTAATTATTGAAGAATATGGCGGAGATACACCTGTTGTGTATGGATCTGCTAAAACAGGACAAGGTATTGAAGAACTTCTAGAAGCTATTACTCTCCTATCTTCATTAATGGATTTAAAAGCTAATAGAAGAAGACAACCATTAGGTACTGTTATTGAAAGCAGAATAGACAAAGGTGTTGGTGTTGTATCAACTCTTATTGTTGAGAATGGTTCTCTTTATAAAGGTGATTTTATTGTTGCTGGTTCAAGTTACGGAAGAATAAAATCACTTCATGATGCTGTAGGTAATGAGATGGCTCATGCTCATCCTGGAACACCAGTTGTTGTTTCTGGACTAAATGTTGCTCCTTTAGCAGGCGATAAATTTGTTGGTATGGAAGATGAAAAATTTGCTAAAAAAATTGCTCAAGAAAAAGCAATGATGGATAAAACTCGTGAACTATCATTAAGAACAAATTCATCAATAAGTGAAGATGGTAAAAAAGTTTTAAACATAATAATTCGTTCTGACGTACAAGGAACCGCTGAAGCTATTAAAAGTTCAATTCATGGAATGAATAATGATGAGGCAATTATAAAAGTTATAGGAGCACAAGCAGGACAAGTATCCAATGCTGATTTATTACTTGCACAAACAGCAAATGCGTTAATTATAAACTTTAATATTAAACCTGCACCAAGTATTAAACAAAGTGCTAAACAACAAGGTGTTAAAATGATTTATTATAAAGTTGTTTTTGATGTTACTAAGGATATGCAATCTCTTCTAGATGGCGAAAAAACAACTGTGTATGAAGAGAGAAAAATTGGTTCGGCTCATATCATTAAACTATTTACTTATTCTAAAGTTGGTACAATTGCTGGATGTATGATGGATGAAGGCGTTGTAAAATCCAATTGTAAGGTGAAAGTCTTTAGAGGAAGAAAAATGATACACCAAGGCCAAATCGATTCTTTAAAAAGAGAAATGAATGATGCTAAAGAAGTTGAAAAAGGTAAAGATTTTGGAACACATATCAAAAAATTTAATGATATAAGAGAAGATGATATCTTAGAATTTTTTGAAGATGTTCCAGTTACAATATAATTTATTTGAGGATTTATTATGGAACTAAAAAAATACATTAGAGATATAAAAGATTTTCCAAAAAAAGGAATAATTTTTAAAGATATTTCACCTTTATTAGCTAATGGAGAAGCATTAAATTACACAATTAAAACAATGTCGGAATTTGCTAATGATGTTGATATTATTGTTGGACCAGATGCAAGAGGTTTTTTATTTGGAACACCTGTTTCTGCATTTTTAAAAAAACCATTTATTATGGTTAGAAAACCTGGTAAATTACCCGGAGAAGTTTTTTCAAAACATTATGATTTAGAATATGGAAATAATGTTTTACAAATTCAAAAAGGATTTGTTAAAAAAGGGCAAACAGTTGCTATAGTTGATGATGTTTTAGCAACCGGTGGCACAACAAATGCAATTATTTCTTTATTAAGAGAACAAGGAGCCATTGTAAAAAAAGTAATTCTATTATTAGAATTAAAAGATTTAAATGGAAGAAAAGTCTTAGAAAAAGAAAATGTGGAAGTTATTTCGTTAATGAAATTTTAAAAAATAGAAATATCGTTTAAAGTAAATGATATTTCTATTTTTTTATCTTTGAAGATGATAAAACTAAAATGTTTGATTGTTTATTTTATTTATTAAAATAATGGAATATTTTTTTAGTCAAAACAAGTTTTTTATTCTTTTGTTTTTTTAAGAATTTTTTTATGCTATTCTAATTGTAAGCGTAGAAAAATAATGCTGATTACCTAAACGTTTTATTAAGGAGATAAAAATTAACCAATGAAAAAAATATCATTACTTTTTTCTTCAACAATAATTACTAGTATAGCAATGTCTTCGATTACAATTTCTTGTTTTAAAGATAATGATGAAAATTACGATTTTCTCAATTGAGATAATGCTAATGTAAAAGAAAGTGTTAATGGTGAAGGTTCTTCGTCTGTATATCCCATTATTAATGCAATTGTAGGGATTTCTGAAGGAGAACTAACATATAGTCCCACCGGTTCTGGTTCTGGACTAAAAGCAATGGATAAAGTGAAACCTGCAAAACAATTTGGTATGACAAGTTCTACAAAACATCCAAAAAATGATAAGTGATTAAAAAATAGTATTAGAACTATTACATGAGCTATTGATGCAATAGCAATAGCGATACATATGCCATCCAATTTAACATTAAAAAATAATGCAAAAAGGCCAATTATAGATATAAACAAATTAAGAGATGCTTATAGTGGCAAAGCAATTAAATGAAATGAATTAATTATTAATTTAGAAAATTATACAAATAATTCAAATGTCAAAGTCTATGGAAGAAATAAAGGAAAATCAGCATCTGGAACAGCCGAGGGTTTTATGCATACATTATTAAAAGGTGTCACTTTTTCTAAAGAAGAAAAAAAATCAATTGAAAACCATGAAACATTGCCAAATGATCAATTAACTGGTGAGGCAAATACAAACGCCTATACAACCATTAAAAATAACGAAGGTTCTTTAACTTATGTTTCTTTAGGTTATGGTTTAAAAAATGAAAATGAAAATATTAAATTAGCAGTCATAAAAGTTAATGACAATGAATTTTGGGAACCATCAATTGAAAATGTGGAAAATGGTTTATATAAATGAAGAAGACCTTTTAATATAATATATGACTCGGCAGACTCTGATTCAAGAAATTTTGTTAAATATTTATTAAGTGAAGAAATTCAAGAATTTATAAAACAAAAAGACTTTATTAAATTATCAAAAGAACAAAAAGAACTGCAACAAGATGTATGAAAATCAGATGAAGATATTTATCAAGACATAAAAAGCAGTGCTCAAAAATTGGCTAAGTTTGCTTATACTAAGGGCGAAAAAATAGTTTTAGGTTTAAACATATAGCTATTAAAATTCAATTTATTTTATACATTTTATAAATATGAAGGAAAATTATGAATTCAAAAATTTTAAAAAAGAAACAAGTTGCAAACAGCCTTATAAAAAATACTATTTTTATTGTTGCTTCATTTTCAATAATTATTTTAATAATTATGTTTTCATTCATTCTTTTCAAAGCATTTCCAGCTTTCAAAGGCAAAGGATTTGTAAACATATTCTTCACAAGCGACATAACCAAATTTGGAATTTGAGGAGCTCTAAGCATATCTTTTATAACAAGTGTGGGAGCTATATTAATAGCATTGCCTATTTCTAAGCGTATTGCTATTTTAATTCGATATAGGTTAGAAAAATATGGACGACCGTTAAGAATTATAATTGATATATTAGCAGGAATACCTTCAGTGGTTTATGGTGTTTTTGCATTAAGTTCTTTGGGAAAATTCGCCGGTTTAATTACAGGTACTAAAAGCGTTTTAACTATTTTTAATGCAACATTGATGTTAGCTATTATGGTAATACCAACCATGGTATCTTTAATAACTAATCAATTGTTTTTAGTAAAACCAACTCTTTTAGAATCTTCTATAGCTTTAGGTAATACAAAAACAAAAGCAATTTATTCAATAGCCTTAAAAAACATTAAATCAGGAATATATGTTGCAGCGATTGTTGCTTTAGGAAGAGCAATTGGTGAAACTATGGCAACATCGATGATTTTAACATCATCAACTCCTTCAAATATTTTTAAAGAAGGATTTGGTTTTATTAATCAAGGGTATAGCAATTTAGCTTCTGCTATTGCAAATTATATGTTTACAGATAGTAGCGATGATGCAATTGTTCAAAATGCTTTTGCTATGGGATTAAGTTTATTTATTTTTATAATGATTTTGGTTTCAATAGTAACAAGAATTTCCAATAAGAAAAAAATATCTATAAATAAACCTTTTGCAAAAAATGAATTTAAGTATATTTTTGTTGACATATTAAAATTACCATTCACATTTTTATATTATGTAACATATTCAATTTCTTATCTTATTAAGAAGATTAAATTATTTATAGTTAAAATTTTGTATAAAATAAGATTCTTATTTATTGATAGGTTTATAAAGTATAAAAATAACTTTACATTAAGATCCAAAAAAATCGCTGTAATTTACTCTATTTTTTGAGAAATAATTTCAGCACTTATAGTTATAAGCATTGTTTTCTGAATATTAATCGAAATAATTACTAAAGGTGTTCCTAATATTAATTCTAAAGATTTTGACATAAAAAAAGACGGAATAATGAATGCTTTAATTTGAACATTAATTTTGATTTCTGTTTCAATTATAATTGCATTACCATTAGCATTATTTACAGCTATATTTTTATCGGAATATGCACAAAACAACTGATTTGGTAAAATTGTTAAATTTTTTTTAGATTCCTTAGGTGGAACACCAAGTATTCTTTTTGGTATTTTTGGTATGGTATTATTTATACAAATTCTTGATATAAAAGAAGCAAGGGGTCAAAGTAGTCTTTTAGCAGGTGCATTAACAATGATGTTAGTTATTTTACCAACTTATACGAGAAGTGTGGAGCAAGTAATCATAAACATACCTTATGAAATGAGAGAGGCTTCACTTGCATTAGGTGCAACGAAATGGGAAACAATTAGAAAAATTATAATACCACAAGCTATTGCAGGAATAATATCGGGAACGATTTTATCGATGAGTAGAATTATTTCAGAAACTGCGCCTGTATTTTTAACACTAGGTATGTCATACAATCCAAAATTTGGTTTATTAAAACATGGTCAAACATTAACTACACATATTTTAGGAAATCAAATTTATGATATTCAAAACGAATCAGCAAGAATTGCTTCATCGTATAAATATGCTTTAGCTACAATAATTATTATTACTTTATTAATCACAATATCTTATAGCATCAATCCTTTAATTCAATGAATAAAAAAAATTAAACACAAGAAAAAGTATATTAATATCGGAGGTAAGAATGAATAATATTTTTGAAGTCAAAGATTTGAACTTTTATTATAATAAAAAAACTGTTCATGCATTAAAAAACATAAATATAAATATTCCTAAAAATAAAGTCACAGCATTTATTGGTCCTAGTGGTTGCGGAAAAAGTACATTTTTAAGGTGCTTTAATTTAATGAATAACTTAATACCTAATATAAATATTGAGGGAAGCATTTTTTACAATAATACAAATATTGTTAATAAAAACGACTCAATTTGAAACAAAATAAAAAATTGAAAAACTAAAAAAACTAATAAAAATATTTCGGAAATTGAAATTAGAACAAAAATTGGAATGGTGTTTCAAAAACCTTCTCCTTTTCCACTATCTATTTATGACAATGTTGCATATGGACCTAGAAGTAATGGAATAAAAAATTCTAAAGAATTAGACATTATTGTTAAAGAGTCCCTAGAAAATGCTGCATTATGAGAAGAAGTAAAAGACAGATTAGGTGATGATGCAACAGGTTTAAGTGGTGGTCAACAACAAAGATTATGTATTGCTAGGGCAATTGCAATGAAACCCGATGTATTGTTAATGGATGAACCTACATCTGCTCTTGATCCGATTGCAACAGCTAAAATTGAAGAATTAATAAATTCGTTAAGAGAAAAATACACAATAATTATAGTTACGCACTCAATGCAACAAGCGGCAAGAATTTCTGATTTAACAGCATTTTTTTATATGGGTGAATTAATTGAATTTAATAACACACAAAAAATATTTACAAATCCAAAAGAAAAATTAACTGCAGATTATATTAATGGAAAAATGGGGTAAGAGATATGAAAAATTCAATAATAATAAATGATATTTTGAGTATAAAACAAAGAATTATTAATTTATCAAATAATGTTTTAGAGCAACATAAAAAAGCTTTTCACTTACTAAATAAATATGACAAAGCAATTGTGGAAAATATCTATGAAATTGAAGAAGATATAGATCTAGAAGCCGTAAACATTAAAAATGAAATTAGTTTTATTTTAACTAAAGAACCTTTAGCAAAATATTTAAGACGTGCTATTTCTTATTTAATAATTTCTAAGGAACTTGAAAGAATTGCTGACTATGCTAAACATATTGCACGTTTTACAGAAAAAATTCAAAAACCTAGTAAATCTTCAATTAGAAGAATTCAAGATATATATTCAAAAGTGTTAGAAATGTTAAAACAACTTAGTCATAATATTGAAATAGAAGATAACAAAGAATTATTAAAATTGATAAATGATGATGATTTGGTTGATATAAAATGTACTGAAGTTAATAAAGAACTTGTTGTATCTTTTTCAACTTCTCAACACTCTGAAAAAGAAGTTCATGAAAGACTTTATATATTAAATTTAGTTAATGGTTTAGAACGTGCCGGAGATCATGTTGTTAATATTTGTGATTCTATATATTACATAATTAATGGAAGATACATTAAAATGTAAATAAAGGGACAGGAGAAATAATTATGTCAAAAGATATTCAATTTGAAATATGTGTAGACTCTTATGAATCTGCTTTAAATGTAACAAAAACAAGTGCTAAAAGAATAGAGTTATGTAGCAACTTAGATGCAGGAGGCTTGACGCCTTCTGTTGGTTTAACTAAATTAGTAAAGATGAATACTAATTTAGAAGTTTTTGCTCTAATTAGACCTAGAGTTGGAAATTTTATTTATAATCAAAGCGAAAAAGATGTAATTTTAGAAGAAATAAAATCATTAATTAATATAAATGTGGATGGTCTTGTAGTGGGGGCTCTTACAAACGATTTTGAAATAGACATTGAATTTTTGAAGGAGATTAAAAAAATTGCTAATAATACTCCACTGGTATTTCATAGAGCATTTGATCAAGTTCAAGATCCTTTTAAAGCAACTAAAGAATTAATAAATTTAGGTTTTATTAGAGTACTAACTTCAGGACAGGCAAAAAATGCTTATGAAGGAAGAAAACTAATTTTTGATTTAAATCAAAAATTTGGAGACAAAATTATATTTATGGCTGGGGCAGGAATAAATAAAAATACAGCTAAAGCAATTGTTGAAGAAACAAAATGTAATGAAATTCATTTTAGCGCCAAAAGCATATATAAAAACAATGCAAAAATTAGTAATAAAGTTTCATATAATACAGCAACATTAAAAGAAAATGAAATTCCTATTTCTAAAACTAAAGATATTCAAGAGATTATAGATTTATTTAAATAGATTATTTTTTAAAAAATGATAAAACTATATAATTTGCACATGCTAAAAAGGAATAATAAAAATAATAAATTACAAAAAAATTTTATTAATATAATTAATCGAAAATATAACAATAGTAGACCAACATTTACAAAAACTTTAAAAATGACTTATTTAGCTTTTTATATATCTTGATTCTTCTTAGCTTCATTTTTATTGATTTTTGGATATATTCCTCTTTCTTTTACACAATTAACATATTTACCAGTTATTGTTGTAATGATGATTTTTCATTTAGGATTTATTGGAGCACTAGTAGGGGGGATATCATTTGGAATGTCCTCGCTTATTGCAGCAGTAATTTATGGAATTATAAAATATCAATATCCAGATATATCGGTTTTACCAAGGATTATAATGAGTTTAATCACATATGGAATTTTTAGATTATTAAAATCAAAAAGCAATCCTAGATTATGAAAGTTTATTTTTTTAGCAATTATTGCTACTTTACTAAATCAAGCACTAGTTTTATCTTCTCAATACATACATAATTCAATATGAGGTTTACCTAAAGGTGTTTTAGGTCTTAAGGAATGAATTATTGTACATATTTTCAACATTGTTGCTGAGCCTATATTAGCGTCGCTAATTAGTGTTGCTTTATATGTTTTAATTCAATTAATTGAAAAACAAAAAGGAACTATTAATAAAATAGTTTGATAATTAAAAAGCACTTATTTATAGTGCTTTTTAAAATTTTATTTTCTTAAACATTCAATCTCTTTTTGCAATAGTATAACTCGAAAAATAAGTTTTGTAATAAGCTTCGTTAACAATAATTCCTAAATACATAAAATAACTCAATGTAGAAACAAACATAGCAATGTACATAAAAGTTCCAATAACACCATATTTGTTGTAATCAATTATTGAGGTTAAATAACCAAATAACATTATAAAAATCATAACTGGAATAGATGAAATTAAAACCCCCGGAAATACCATATTTCAGGATAATTTAAAACTTGGCGTAAGTTTAAACATTAAAGTAAAACCAAAATAGAGATTTATTATTAAATAAATAGAAAAGCTAATATAAAATATTGTGTTTTTTGTGAATTTTTCGTTAATAGAATAACTAAAAGCCTTGTGAAAAAATATATATAAACTAATAAATAAAAATAAATAAATACTTATACCAATAACTACAATAAAACCTTTTATTCTATTTGTCAATCAATTACCTAGATTTTCGTGTCCGTAAATATAATTTTGGCTATATATAAATTTTCCAAACCCGCTAGAAGCTATTCAAATAGAAGCCAACATCAATAAAATAATTGATGTGTATTGTGCTTTCGATTGTTTAATAGAATCAGGAATATTCATAATTGCTTTAACTCCAGGAATAATTCTTGCTAAGATTTCATCAATAAAAATTTGATTATAATTGGAAATTAAAGACAATAACATGACAACAATCGTTATTATTGGAACAAATGATATTAGAAAGTAAAAAGCCAATGAAATAGGTATAAAAGTAAAATCGCGTCCTGAAAATTTTAAATAAGTTCTATTAATTAATTCTGATGTTTTACTTTTATTTTTTCAACTAGCTCTAGGAGTTGCTATTCATAAAATAATTTTGATAAAAAATTTGATAAGTTTTTCGTCTCAGGATTTTTTATAATTTTTTCTTGGTAAAATGTTTTTAGACAACCAAGATTTTTTTAATTTGTTTCTATATGCCTTTTTAATTTGTTTTGTATTTAAGCCGGTATAAAGGATATCATTTTGGTTTTTATTCATAGATAAATATTATATAAAATTAAAATAAAAATGCTAATTTTAAGCATTTTATAAGAAATTGTCTATGTCATCAATTCTTTGTTGATGTCTTCCGCCTTCATATTCATTTGACATATATTCATTAAACATCGCTTTAGCTTCAGCTAGGGGAACATACCTTCCACCCATTACCAAAACATTAGCATTATTATGCAATTTAGCTAGTCTTGCGTCCTCAACAGTTGTTACTCTTGCTGCTCTAATATGTTTATGCCTATTTAATGCATATGAAATTCCTAAACCTGTACCGCAAAATCCCAATCCAATAACATTATCATGTTCGTTTATGTAATTTGCTAATTTATGTCCTTGTTGAGCATACGATACTGGATTTAAAGAGTTTTTTGGACCTAAATCGATTACTTCGTAGCCTTGTGATTTAATGTATTCAATCATTTCGTTTTTTAAATCACACCCACCATGATCGCTACTCAAGGCTATTTTTATATTTTTCATATTATTTCCTTTCATTTTTTTATAAAATATTTTATTTATTTATAACATCAATAATTATTGGCGCATGATCACTTAATCCCTTTCGAATAAGTTTAAAATCTGATACGGACCTTTCATCTTTATATGTTTGTAAATATTTTTTAGTTGTAATGGTTTTATCAAAAAGTCCTGATTCAAATCCTTTTACAATGTCTATTTTATATATGTAAGTAGGATTCTCTTTATTATCTAAAATATTTAAATCTTTTTCATAAAATAGTCATTTATCATAACTATTTGCATATCCCGAATGTTTTTTATTTTTATTATAAGTAGTTTCAGTTGTTAAACTTGTTAAAAATTTTTCTTCATTTGCTAATGAACTATTGTAATAGGTTTGCAATCTTTCAGAACTTGTTATTGAATTATTTATGTCGGTTAAATAATTAAAAATTGTTGAACCTTTTGAATTTATATTTGTATCTCCTCCAAAAATAATATTATCATTATTACTAATGTTTTTAAAATATAAAAAAGCATCATAAAGTCCTAAAGCTTCAGAAACCTCTTTACTTCCTTGATTTTTTATAATATATTTATTTTGAAAAATTCCATTTATGTCTATTTCACCACTATTTTCTTTTGAATTGGGACTATCAAAATGACCAAAAAATGTAGTTATGGTTTTATTAAAAGGTTTTATAAAAAATTTAGAACCAAAAAGTGGTCTTACATAGCTATCTTCTTTTGCAAAAACA
This sequence comes from Mycoplasmopsis lipofaciens ATCC 35015, assembly GCF_000686585.1. Classification (GTDB taxonomy): domain Bacteria; phylum Bacillota_I; class Bacilli_A; order Mycoplasmatales; family Metamycoplasmataceae; genus Mycoplasmopsis; species Mycoplasmopsis lipofaciens. The sequence continues at coordinate 36,593 of NZ_JMKY01000006.1, read as the reverse complement.
ATGTTGCTGTTGCTTTGTTGAACGCTTTTTATGGGCCCAAGAAAACTGTCTCCAATTTTATTATTATTAAATTTTCTTGGTTCAACTATTTTGTTTTTATAAATGATAACTATTTGTTCTTTACTATTTTTATATTCTGGATTTAGGGCTTCGTTTTTATCTTGATAAACATATGAAAAAGAAATATTAGGATCAAAAGAATTTAAAACTTTAATTATTCTATCAACCTTATTTGCATCACCATAGTTTATTTCTGTTAATCCAATTATATCTGCATTGCTTTTAAAAATTGATACAGCAATATTATAAACTTTTGCAGAGTTTTGTGTTGAGGTTGAACCACCAAAATTTAAAATATTTCAGTGCATAACTCTCAATGTTTCTTCGTTTTTGGCATAGAAACCTTTGTTATCTAACTTATCAATATTTACATTATTATTAGCAGAATTTTTAGATTTAAAATATTTGTAAACATAATAACCACCAACACACATGACAGCGACAGGTACTAACGAAATTAATGAAAAAATTCTTTTAATAGTTTTTTTCACATTGCCTCCTACTATATATATTCTAAAAATTAAAGAATATATTTTTTTATCTTTGTAAAGTATAATCACTAAAACTTAAGTTTAATAATCTTTATATTTTGGTTTAAAAAATATATTACTATTATATTTATCAATTTATAAAAAAATGTCTTTTTTAATAGTTTTTTACTTTTTTGAATTAAAAAATCAATTTTAAAACAAGATATTTTGCTATGAAAATACAAAAACAAATAGATCAAAAAGATTGTGGATTATATGTTTTACAATATTTTATAAAAAAATACACAAAATCTAGACTGGACATAGATTATTTAAAAATGATTGCTGATTATGGTGCAGATGGTATTAGTTTATCGTCATTAGCTTCAATTGCAAAAAAATATAATTTAAATTTAGAATCATATTATGGAGATTTCGAAAGCTTGTATTCTTTGCATCAAAGTAATTTTCCAATTGCTATTTTAATAAATAAGGATGGATATTTACACTATGTAATAATTGAGAAAATTCAAAACAAAACTTTTTTTATACAAGATTCAGCACTTGGCAAAAAAATTAAAATATCTGAAGAAGAACTAAAACCAAATTTTAAAAATGTTGTAATTTTTGTTAATAAGATGCAAAACACAACTAATTGAGAAATTGGAAAAGTAAATAAAATTTCAAACAAAATTTCTGATTTATTTGTAGGTAACAAATATACATACCCATTATTAATTTCTTCGCTTATTTCATTATTTCTAACTTTTGGAAGTACGTTTTTTGTAAAAATAGTTTTCGATAATATTTTGCCAAATTTTTTAAAAACTAATTTAATAATTATTTTTATATTATTTGTTTGAATAAATGTTTTAAGATTTTTTAATCAATATTTAAAAAATATAATAACCAAAAAAATAGCAAACAAAATTGAAATTTCATTAACAAACTCATATTTTCAAAAATTAAACAATTGCTCTCTAAATGAATTAAATAAATTAACAGAAAGTGACTATTTAAAAAGAATTTCTTTTATAAACTTAATAGCAAATTATCAAGCAAATTTCACATATACATTTTTAAGTCAAATCTTTTCTATAATTGGAGGTGCATTACTTTTATTATGACTAAATTACATTTTATTTTCATTGGTTTTAGGACTAACAATTATATGTTTTTTAATAAATTTTATTTATCAAAACTTAATTGAAAAACAATATCAAGAATTTATACAAAATAGTATTAATAAAAATAAAACAGAATTTGATGAAATATTATCTATTAAAAATTCTAAATCTGCTCAATATAAAAAAATGTTGACTATTAGAAGAATAGAAAAAATGATTACATTTAAAGAACATGAATATAAAATGTTTTTTTGAACAAACAATAAAAACTTAATAAATGAAATAATTTTAGGCAATTTATCAATCATAGTTATTTTCGTGTCTTCTTTTTTATTTTTTGAAAACAAAATTTCTATTGGAGAAATAATGATGTTTCTTACATGTACAACTTTTTTTGTTAATCCAATAATTTCAATAAGCAATTTAATTGTTCAATCTTCAATAATTAACAAAAATTCTAATATGATTAATTTTGTTTTAAATCTAAAAGAACACAAAAATAATGGAAATTTAAAATTCAAAAAAATTAAAAAAATTGAATTACAAAATATAAAATTTGGTTTCGAACAAAATAAGACAATTCTAAATATTCCAGAAATGATAATTGATAAAAACATTCAAATTTTCGGAAATAATGGGACTGGTAAAAGTACTTTTATGTTGCTATTAAATAATGCTTTAAGTAATTATTCTGGAACATATAAAATAAACAATAATGATATTAATAATTACAGCCAAAAAACAATTTCTAATAAACTTATCTATATTAATAATAAAGATTTTCTTCCTGAAATAAAAGTGATTGATTATATAACAAATCAAAATAATAAAAATCTTGAGGAATTTACAAATAATTTGCAAAACACTAAACTTGCTCAAGTTATTAATTCTCTTAAATTAAATTTAACCCAAGTGCTCCAAAATAATGGATCAAATATATCCTTAGGACAAAGACAATTAATAATTATAATGAAATTATTTACAAGAAAATATGACGTTATACTTCTTGATGAAGTTTTTGAAAATTTAGATTCTAAAATAGTTAAAATTTTGAAATCTGAAATTAAAAAATATCAAAATGAAGGAATATTTATTGAAACGAGTCATAATAAAAATTATATTTTTAAAGATAACGAGGTGAATTTTGAAAAAATTAATAAGAATTAATGTTTGGTGTTGAATATTTATTTTATTAATTGTGATATTTACAGTTATATTATTTTCATTTTTGTTAACTTATAAAATAGATAAAACAATAAAAATGAATATTAGAGTTGACAATAAAAAAGAGCTTAGTATATTTACAAATGATAAGGCAGCTATATTTTTAAAGAAAAATCAAAATATTGTTTTAGAAATAAACAAGAAATACTTTGATTTAAAAATCACAGACATAAATATAGAAAATAATTTAATTTTTCTAAAAATCAATTATTTACCTAAAAATTTGCAGTTAATACCTAACACAAATATTGTTGGCACTTTACTATATTCAAAAACAAATCTACTAGAATCAATTATTCATATTTAGATTATAATATTAAATATGATTGAATTAAATATTGATATCGAAAAAGGAAATAATTTTGATTTCTATAGTGAATATGAAGCTATACTAAAAAATCTAAAAGATTTTTTTAAGATTGAAAAAACTATTATTGTAGATGTAAGAATAACTGATAATAAAGAGATTCAAAAGTTGAATAAAAAATATAGAAACAAAAATTACGCAACAGACATTTTATCCTTTGATTTTGGGAATAAATTAATTTATAATGATTTACCTTTTATACATTTAGGTGAATTAGTTATAAGCTACCAAAAAGTAGAAGAACAAGCAAATGATTTTGGACATTCGTTAAAAAGAGAATATTGTTATTTATTTAGTCATGGATTAATTCATTTGATGGGTTATGATCATGAAAAAGAAGAAGAAAGAATAGAGATGAATAAAATAGTTGATATTATATTTAATCCGTTAAATATTACTAGAGAGGAATAATAATGGTAAAAGAATTGAAAGAATTATTAAAAAAATCTTATGCCCCATGATCAAAATTTCATGTTGCTGCTATAGCGGTTGATGCAAAAGGAAATAAATATTCTGGTGTTAATGTAGAAAATGCTGCTTTTCCATCAGGGCTATGTGCAGAAAGATGCGCTTTATTTTCATCAGTAGCTCAAGGAGCTATAGTAGGAGATATAAAGGAAATACACATAATTTCTAGTGGTGAAGAAATAATAAGTCCATGTGCGGGTTGTAGACAAGTTATGACAGAATTTATGAAAAATGATGCTCTTGTCTATCAATACAATAATGAGGGCGATAAAATGAGAATAAATAAAATTATTGAGTTGGTACCATTTCCAATTAGAGGGGAACAAATTAAATAATGAAGGTGTGTATTGCTAGTATAATTGGAAGACCTAATGTCGGCAAATCCTCGATGTTAAACTCTATTTTATCGTACAATGTATCAATTGTCTCAAATGTTCCTCAAACAACTAGAGATCAAATAATAGGAATATATAATGAAGAAGATGTACAAATTGTTTTTCAAGACACCCCAGGTATTCACAAACCCTTAAATTTGTTGGGTGAATCATTAAACAAAAATGCATTTGATTCAATTAAAGAAACAGATTGTGTATTGTTTTTAACACCGATTAATGAGGAAATTGCTGAAGGGGATAAATTAATATTGGAAAAAATTCAAAACCATCCAAATAAAATAGCAATTATTACAAAAATGGATTTAAACACAAACATTGAGAATGTTGCAAAAAAAATAAAAGATTTAGAGAATTTTTATTTTAAAAATATAATTTCTTTTAGCACAAAAAATCCAAAAACTTGAAAGGATCTTATTAATGTAGTTAAACAGTTTTCTTATGAAGGCGAACCATATTATGATCCAGATTATATAACTGATAAATCGATGAGATTTATTGCAAAGGAAATAATTAGAGAAAGTGCTATAAATCTATTGCGTGAAGAGTTACCTCATTCTATTGCTATAGAAATATCTGATTTTATTGAAGAAGAAGATCAAATAAATATAAATGCAATAATTTATGTTAAAAAACCCAGTCAAAAAGGAATGCTTATTGGTAAAAACGGATCTATGATAAAACAAATTGGTACAATTGCAAGAAAAAAATTGATTGAACAATTTGGAACAAAGGTTATACTTAATAATAAAGTAAAGATCGCCGAAAAATGAGTAAACGACAATAAGAAATTAAAAAAATTTGGATATTAAAGGAGATAAAAATGAATAAAAAATATTTAAATGAGGTGTTTTCAAACACAAAAATAGAAGCTATTGTTTCAAATGCACCTCAAACCAGATTATGATATTCTAAAATACAAACAACAGATGGTTATTTGGTTATAGAACAAAATAAAGCATATTTGTTTGTGGATGCTAGATATATAGAATATGCAAGAAAAAATGCTAAAAATGTTGAAGTTATTTTGTTAGAAGCTAATGCTCTAAAAAAATTTTTTGACCAAAAAGAATACAAAAGTGTAGCTTTTGAAAAAGATTATTTGATTTGAGAAATTGAAGATTATTTAAAGAAATTAATAAAACCTGAAACTTTATACTGAATAAGTGGCCAAGAATTAAGAATCCTTAAATCTAAGGATGAAATTGAAATTATGCAAAAGGCTATAGATATTTCACTTAAATCATATGAACAATTAATGAAAGAAATTGAGCCTGGAATGACTGAAAAAGAAGTTGCTGCTAAATTAAATTATTTAATGAAATTAAATGGTGCGGATAAAGAAAGTTTTGATGAAATAGTTGCAACAGGAGCTAATTCAGCAGAACCACACCATCATCCTACGGATACAAAAATTCAAGAAGGAGATTTATTAAAAATTGATTTCGGTGCATTGTATAAAGGATATAGTGCAGACATAACAAGAACAACTATTTTCCAAAACCCAAATAGAAAAACAAAAGAATATATTTGTAACAATAAGAAACAAGAAGAAATTTTAAAAATTGTTATGGAAGCTGCTAAAAAAGGTAGAGATGCAGTAAGACCTGGTATTTATGTTTCTGAAATTGATAAGATTTGCAGAGAATATATTGAATCAAAAGGATATGGAAAATATTTTGCTCATTCTACCGGACATGGTTTAGGAATTGATGTTCATGAATTACCATATGTAAGACAATCTAATAATAATGATTATGTTTTAGAACCTGGCATGGTTATAACCGTTGAACCCGGAATTTATATTGAGGGATTAGGTGGAGCCAGAAATGAAGATGATGTATTAGTTACCGAAACAGGTAGATATGTATTTTCAAGACCAGAAGAAAAAAATTAAAATAATTAATCACTATTAATTTAGTGATTTTTTATATTTTATAAAATAAGTAACAAAATGAACAATAAAGAAATATATGATTTACAAAAAGGGTAGTTCTAAATAATTTTTTTGTGAGTTACAAAGAAAGAATCTCAAATTTAAAAAACTTAAAAATTTGATTTTAAATAATCAAGAGGAAATATATGAAGTTTTAAAAAGAGATTTAAATAAACATCCAAATGAATTATTGAACAAGTAAATAAAACTTTTAATCAAAATTACATTCATGCTATAAATTACGATGTGAAAAACATAATTGAATTGCTTAATTGTAAATTTGATTATGTTTTTTACAGGAAATAAAACAATAGGTACAAAAGTTTCTAAAGCTTGTGCTGAATTTCATACAAATTAATTAATCCATATCTTCCTTTTGGAGGTGTTGGTAGTTCAGAAAACGGAAAATGTCATGGATATGCAGATTTCGAATCTTTTAGTAATATTAAATCCTTTTATTGAAGAAAAAAAATGGATACAAATTTAGCAAAACACTCTTATACTGAGAAAAAAATAAAATGAATTAAAAAATTTATTAAACAAATTGACTATTTATTTATTTTTAGTATATTTTTGAACGAATTTTGCGCTTTTTTGTTTTTTTGCTTATAATTAAATTATGAAAGAATTAGATAAAATTACTCCATTGGAAAAAGATTTTGCTAAATGGTATACAGATGTTGTAAAACAAGGAAATTTAATTGCATATGGGCCAGTAAAAGGTACACTTATATTTAAACCGAATTCATATGGAATATGAGAACAAATACAAAAAAATTTAAATATTCTTTTTAAGGAAAAAAATATTCAGAATGTTTATCTTCCTTTATTTATTCCTGAAAAATTATTTAATAAAGAAAAAGAGCATATTCAAGGATTTAATCCTGAATTAGCAACTATAACTCAAGTTGGAGATAAAAAATTAGAAGAAAAAATATTTATTAGACCTACATCCGAGGTTTTGTTTGCAGATTTATTTCAAAAATCTATTCAGTCATATAAAGATTTACCAATTATATATAATCAATGAGCTAATGTTGTTAGATGAGAGAAAACAACTAACCCATTTTTAAGAAGTAGAGAATTTTTATGACAAGAAGGGCACACATGTCATAATGACCCATTAGAAGCTCGACATTTAACAAAAACTATGATTTCTCTATATAGCAAATTTGCTAAAAATTATTTAGCAATTCCCACAATCGTTGGAAAAAAAACTCCAAAAGAAAAATTTGCAGGTGCATGCTCAACATATACTATGGAAGCAATGATGAAAGATGGAAGAGCATTGCAAGCAGGAACAAGTCATTATTTAGCACAAAATTTTTCAAAACAATTTAATATTCAATTTAAAAATTTAAAAAATGAACAAGAATATGTTTACCAAACATCATGAGGAGTTTCAACAAGATTGATTGGGGCAATCATAATGTCACATGGCGACAATAGAGGTATAGTTATGCCTCCAAGAATTGCCCCAACGCAAATCGATATTTTAGAATTATTCGCCAATAAAAACGAAAAAGTGCATAAAATCGCTGTTTCTTTATTTAAGGATTTATCAAGAAAATTTAGAGTTTATTTAGATAGCACTGATAAAAATCCTGGTTTTAAAGCATCTAATTCTGAAATACAAGGTACTCCTATTAGAATTGAAGTAGGACCTAGAGATTTAGAAAATGATGAAATTACTATTGTTAGAAGAGACACATTAGAAAAAACAAATGTAAAAATTAACAATGTTAAAAAAACAATTGGACGACTATTAGATGATATTCACAATAACCTTTATCAAAAAGCTAAAAAAAGATTGGAAGAAAATACAATATTTGTTAAAAGTTATGATGAATTTAAAAAAGAAATAAATAACTCTAAATTTGTTATAGCGCCATTTTGCTGTTTAGATAGAGCAGAAGAATATATAAAAGAAGATACCGGTGCAACAACTAGATGTATTCCAAAGCATTTTGAAAAACCTGTAGAAAAAATGAAATGTATTTTTCCAAAATGTAAGAATAAAACTAAAAGATATGTTGTATTTGCAAAAGCTTATTAATAAAAGTCGTTGAATGCGACTTTTTTATTTAAAAATCAAGGATGTGCTTATGACTTATTTTAATTTTGATGCATTAAATTACAATATGAGTAAATTACAACGCTTTAAAAGTGTTAAAACAATTTGCCAATTAGAATTAGGAAGAGCTAAAGTTGCTCGTCATGATGCTTTTATTAAAAAAGTAAAAAATCAAGCTTTTAATTCAAGAGAAAATTTAACATTAGCTGATTATTATAGTGAAAAATTTACAAAGGTTTTATTATGTATGACTGAAAGCAATAGATTTATATTGCAAAAAGAATTTTTAGAAAAAAATAATGACAAATTTTGATATGAAGATTTTATGTCTAAAACAACATATTATAAAAGAAGAAATGAAGCTGTTGATGAATTCTTGTATTTTTATTTAGACTAAAAAAATAAAATTAAAAACACTACCTTTGAGTAGTGTTTCATTTTGTATATAAATTTATAAAATAGGTTTTTTAGCAAAAATATAATTTATATTTTTACCTCTCTCTGATCATTTTTTTTCGTAACCAGTCATAATATTGTCTTTTGCATGTTTACTATTATGTAAATCTGTTCCATAACTGATAATATTTCAATTGTTATTATATAAACTTTCCAATGAGAAATTATAAAGTTTATCATTATCAGATTTGAATTTTAAAATAGTTTCACTTGACATTAAATTTTTATATTTGTCTAAAAAATCAACATAAGTTAGCCTTCTTTTTAAATGTCTTTTTTTTGGTCAAGGGTCACAAAAAGTTAATCAAATTGTGTTACATGTACCATAAAAAATTTCATTAATTAACATAGCATCAGTTAAAATTATTTTAAAATTAGTTAATTTATATTCAACTACCTTTTTTAAACATTTTGCAGCAACTGTTGCATATTTTTCGATTCCATAAAATGTTTTTGAGGGATTGTTTTTTGCTAATTCAACTATCATTTCTCCCTTACCCATACCAATTTCTATGAATGTATTGTTATCAATTTTTATGGGTCAACATTCTTTTGTAACCAAAATTCCGGAATTTAATAATTTATTCGGAGCTTCGTTATCGTTTCTTAATCTCATAACACCTCAGTATATTATGTTCTTAATTTTAACAAAATATACCAAAAGAAAATAAAATATTTTTTATTTTTGGCACTCTAACTATAAAAGTGCTAAAATATAATATATTAAATTACTAAGGAGGTAAAAATGAATTTTAACTCAGATGATATAAAAGATATATTTGGAATAAATAATTCTAATAATAAAAATACAAATGATGATCCATTAAAAAAATATGGAAGAAACTTAACAGATCTTGCAGCAAGAAACGAATTAGATCCTGTTATAAATCGTGATGATGAAATAAGACGAATGATTCGTATTTTAAGTAGAAAAACTAAAAATAACCCCGTTTTAGTTGGTGAACCCGGAGTAGGAAAAACCGCTATTGTTGAAGGTTTAGCTAGAAAAATCGTTGAAGGTCAGGTTCCTGAAAATTTGAAAAGTAAAGATATTATTGAATTAGACTTAGCAAGCATGATTGCTGGTGCATCTTATCAAGGACAATTCGAAAAAAGATTAAAAGATGTTTTAAAAAAAATCGAGGACTCTAATGGAGATATTATTGTATTTATCGATGAAATTCATATGTTAATTGGGACTGGTAGAAATGCTAACGGAGGAATGGATGCGGCTAATATTATTAAACCATTAATGGCTAGAGGAAAAATGCATTTAATAGGAGCAACAACTTTTGATGAATATAGACAATATATTGAAAAAGATGCAGCACTTGAAAGAAGAATGCAAAAAATTGATGTTTTAGAACCAACTATTGAAGACACAATAACCATATTGAGAGGTATTAAAGATAGATTTGAAAATTTTCATAATGTAAAAATTCAAGATGATGCGTTAATTGCAGCAGCTAGATTAAGTTCAAGATACATTTCAGATCGTTTCTTACCAGATAAAGCCATTGATTTAGTTGATGAAGCTGCAGCTACTATAAAAACAGAAATTAATTTTCAACCTGAAGAATTAGAAAAAGCTAAACAAAAAATTGCAAAATTGCAAATGGAAAAAATTGCAATAAGTGGAGAAAATAAATCAAAATATTCTGAAAGAATTAATGAAATTGAAAAAGAAATAAAAATAATAAATTTAGACATAGACAGATTAAATAAAAAATGAGATATTGAAAAAAAGAGGTTACAAAGTCTTTCAAATCTAAAATCTAAACTAGATGATTTACGTCATGCTTTGAATATTTATCAAAAAGAAACTGATTATGAAAAAGCATCAAAAGTTTTATATGTTGAAATACCTGAAACCAAAAAGAAAATAGAACAATTAGAAAAAGAAATTAATAATTCTAATTCTAGTCTTATAAAAGATAATGTGACAAGTGAAGAGATAGCTTCAATTGTTTCTAAATGAACTAAAATTCCAATTAATAAATTATTAGAATCTGATAAAGAAAAGCTCTTAAATTTAGAAAAAGATCTAAAAAACAAAATTAAAGGTCAAGATAGAGCAATTTCATTAGTGACAAAAGCAATTTTGCGTGCTAAAGCAGATATTAATGATCCTAATAGACCGCTTTCTAGTTTTTTGTTCACAGGTCCAACTGGGGTTGGTAAAACCGAATTAGCTAGACAACTTGCTTATTCACTTTTTGATAGTGAAAAACAAATGATTAGATTAGATATGTCTGAATTTATGGAAAAACACTCAGTATCAAAAATCATTGGTGCTCCTCCAGGATACATTGGTTTTGATACAAATGGTTCTCTAACTGAAAAAATTCGAAAAAATCCTTATACTATTTTATTATTGGATGAAATTGAAAAAGCAAACAAAGATGTATTAAACATCTTGCTACAAATGTTAGATAATGGGATAATTACGGATTCTAAAGGAAGACAAATCAATTGTCGAAATTTAATAATAATTATGACAAGCAATTTGGGGTCAGAAATGATGCTTAAAAAAATAGACGTTACTTTTGATATAAAAGAAGCGTTGTTAAAATTCTTGACTCCAGAATTTATAAATAGAATAGACGAAATTATTAAATTCAATTCTTTAGAAGAAGAGTCAATAAATGAAATTGTTGCACTCGAATTAAATAAATTAATCACAAGAATAAAAGAAACAAAAGATATCCAGTTAGAATATTCTGATAAAGCATTGCAATTTATTAGTCGTTCAGCATATGATGAAAATTTTGGTGCTAGACCTATTAAAAGATTTATTCAAAATAAAATCGAAAGTTTATTAGCATATAAAATTATTAATGGTTCAATGAGAACTGGCAAAACATATATTATTGATGTATTTACTGGAAATTTTATAATCAAAGAAAAATAAAAAACAATTTAGTAACATTTTTAGAATTTAGCATTAAATATGCAAGTTCACTAGAAGAATTAAATTGCTTTTCTAGCGTAGTTTAGGAACTACGCTTTTTTGTTTCATAATATTTTTTCGCCACTCTTTAATAACTATTAATTTTTATAAAAAGATATAAAAAATTATATTTTTTTCCTAAATTCATTTTTAAATAAAAAAAGCAACAATAAAAAACATGAAAAAAATTAAATTTTTATTATGAATATCTCTTTCATTAATTTCAGTTGTGTCTTTTTCAACTTCCATTGCTTTTAGTAAATCACAAACTTCGATTAGAAAAATAAAAAATGAAAACGATAAACTTATTGAAGTAAATGTAAAAGGTGCAATTTTGTTTCCAAAAACATATTATTTTGAACAGCCAATTACATATAATGAACTATTTTCTATAGTTAAACTTAAAAATGATGCTAATATTGCTGAATTTAATATATTTAGTTTAATTAAGCAATCAACAAAAATTTTTATTCCTAGTAGAAATAAAATCCAATGAAAAAACTTAAATAATATTGATCAATTAATTAGTAGAAATATTAAAACCAGTATTGCAAAAAAAATAATTGAACTGCGTAAGAAGAAAGACAAAATAATATGAAAAGATATTGAAAAAATTTCTGGAATTGGCAAAGTGACACTAAACTTATTACAAAAAATAATAAATATTTAAGCTTAAATATACTAATTTTTTTAACACCATTATTAATGCATTTAATTGCAAATACTAAATCAACAAGAATATTATGAATTTTAATATTTATTTTTATATTATTTTTTTTAATGTGATTATCCTATTGATATTTTATATTCGCTATATTATTAACATTTATATATCTTATTTCATATTTTTCAAATTTGCCAATAAAATATAACGCTAATGATTATTATAACATTAGAGGATCTGTGATAAAATCCGAAAATCATTATTTTATAGTATCTAACAATAAAAATAATATTTTAGTTTTTACAAATGACTTTGTATCAAAACAAAAAATTTATTTAAATCAATATGTCGAGATTAAAGCTAAAATTTTAAATGTTAATGATATAAATAACATAAATAAACAGTGATTACTATCAAATAGTGTTTCATACATTTTAAAAAATGCAACCGTGGAAACAATATATCGAAACAATTTTTCAATATATTATGAAATTATTAAATATGGTGAAAAATTTTCAAAAATATTTGAAAAATATTGATCATTAATTGTTTTTGGATATAAAAATAATTCAATTGATATTTTAAAGAAAACAAACAATTTAAACATTACTCACTTAATAGCAATATCTGGATTTCATTTTGATATCTTAATATTTTGCCTGAACTCTACTTTAAATTTTTTTGTAAAAAATAAAAAAATTTCTAAAGCAATTTTATACTTATTTTGTTTTTTATATTTAACTTTACTTTTCCAACATATTTCAGCACTAAGAGCGTTTATAATGCTATTGATAAAAGAAAATAATAATAAACAACTTTGAAAATACTACGATTCAATATTCCTAAGTATAATAATATTATTTCTAATTAACTTTAATAGCATTTTTTCATTTAGTTTTATTATTTCTTTTTTGTCTATTTTTTTTATTAAAAGTATTAATTTAATCTTAAAAAAATTAACAATAAAAAAATTATGAAAATCATTAATTTTAATTCTATTTATTTATATCTACAATATACCTATTATTATTTTATTAAATAGTAGTGTCAACATCGTTGGCATAATATATTCCATTTTTTATATACCTATATTTGAATTTACTTATATAGTATCTATATTAGTATTTTGAAGCCCTGATTTTTTAAAATATATTTATTATTTCATCGACTTACTTATGAATTTTTCAGATAAATTTAGTTATTATATTTATTTCACAAAAATGATTAATATTTGAACATTAATAACATGAAATATTATTTGATATTTATCTTTTTATTTTCTTTATACAAATAAAATAAAAAAACAGCAAAAGCTGTTAATTTAGTCATTTTTCAATGAAATGGCGCGCCCAAGAGGAGTCGAACCCCTAACCTTTTGGTCCGTAGCCAAACACTCTGTCCAGTTGAGCTATGGGCGCATAATTTGGAGGCACCAACGGGAGTCGAACCCGTAATCAGAGTTTTGCAGACTCGTGCCTTGGCCATTTGGCTATGGTGCCAGTGCCTATTTATTATATATTGTTTTTCATTTTTATTTAAAAAATCACTTATTTTATTTAAGTATATTCATTATATATCAATGCAAAAATAAAATAAATAAAATTTTAAATAGTTTTATCCAAAATTTATAAAAACTATTAATGAATCTATCATATCCATCTCATTTTTTTACATTGTATGTTTCGCGATTAAAAAAATAATGTACTTTATAAGATACTTTTTTAATATACTTTTTACTTTATTTTGGAGTAAAAAAATATTAAAAATAAAAATCTTTCTATTCTTATTTTATATAAAAATTGATAAACAAAAAGAAAAAAATAGATTGTATTATTAAACTCAACGAAACATTTAAAGTTTTCGTTGAGTTTTTATTATTTAATTTTTAGCTATTAAATTAATATATTAGTGATAATATTTATATTTATTTATAAAAAATAAATATAAATATATGTTATTAGTGTAAAAATTAAAAACATTTTTACACTAATAACAATAGAGATAATAATATAATCGAACGCAATGCTTTAAACGCTTGCGTTCGATTTATTAATTAAATAATTTAATTTCTTCATTTTTCAAAAGATTAATAAAATTAAAATCTTTTAGTGTTTTGGTAGCTAAAATAGGAATTGCATTTTTAGAAATAGAGTAATGTATTAAAATCTTTCTTTCAGTTTCTTTTAAATTACTTTTTCGATTTTTAAGTTGAATAAAATATTTAATGTTATTTTTACATGCTATCAAATCTATTTTATGAATTCCATCTTCTTTCATCGAACTTCTATTTACACTATAATTATTTTTATTCAATTCTTCTATTAGTAATTTCTCTCTTTGAAAATTAATAAAAGATCAATAAAACAAGACATTGTAATATTCAGGAATTAAATCAAAGGATTTATTATTTCTTTTCATTCATATTTTCAATTTTGTTAAAAATTGTTTTTGATATTTTGCTTTTCAAACTGAAAATGAAGTTGGAGAAGTTTTTATCAGTATTTGTTTTATATTCATTTTTAGTTCTTTTCATGTCGGCATTTTCAGATGATTGTTCTTCATATAATTCCTTTCCTTCTAATTTAGAAATTTTAGTCTTTAACTTTTTGATTATTTCCTTTTGTTCTTCATTTTGCAATTCTAAATAACTAATTTGTTTTTCTTGAATTTGTGCATGACTTTTTACTTTATTTAATTCCATACTATCAAAAGCTTTCATATTAGCCATTTTTAATAACTGTTTATGATAAGTTGCATTTGTTTTAATGTAATGTGTAGTTATAGTTGATTGATTCATATGACCTGTTACACATTGTATTTCATCAATTCCAATTCCTCTTAAGTGCATATTTGTTATTAATTGTGCTCTTAAAACGTGAGCTGTTATATTTTTGTTAAAATCTGGATTATTTTGTTTAACAAACTTATTAAATTTATTAAATAAGTTTTGTATTGTGTTATATGATAAATCAACACCAAATTCATTAAAATCTTTTTGTAATTCATAAGGAACTGTGATAGTTCTGAATCTACCATGTTTTGACGCTTTTAATTGAAATTCATAATTCATATTTATCATTTTATTTCAAGGAACTTTTACAAACTCCCCTAATCGGCAACCATTATAAAGTAAAAGTTTAAATACCATTTCAAAAGTTGAATGATTAAAGTTTTTTAATTCCTTTAAAATCATTTCCATTTCTTCTTCTGTAAAAACTTTTTTTGGCTTGCTATCATTTTCAAAATCTATTAATTGATGTACGTTGTAATAAGAATTATTTATTTCAGACATTACTTTTATAAATTTTCTTATATACGCTAATTCTGTGTTTCTACTTGAGCCTGATAATGCGTTCATAGGAATATTTTTATATATTTCGTTTATTTCAGATACATCTATTTTATTTAAGTGCTCAATTCTTCTTAAAGCCATAGATGCATTTCTTCTAGTTTGTTCATTTTTATAGTTTTGATTTAAGAACATTTGAATATCTTTTTTTATTGACATAAAAAAACCTTTCCTGCCTAGGCAGCACGAGCCTAAGGCAAGAAAGGTTTTGCAAAAAATGCAAATAAACAAGCGTTATATATGCTATAATTTTCTTGCCTAGGAAGTGCGTTTTCCTAGGTTTCTTTTTATTATTTAGTAGGAAAAATTAATGTAAGGAAGTGCGTTTTCCTACTAACATTATTTTACACATTTTTTAGAAAAAGTATATTATTTTTTGTAAGGTACTTTTTTAGCTTTTTATTTCAAATAGAATAAAAAATTTAATAAAATTTAATTATGTGAAAGAAAAAAATTTTATTTTTAGGTTCTGTATTGCCAGCTTCATTGCCTTTAATTACAATTTCTTGTGATAACAGTTCAAAAATCGAAAAACTAAATAATAGTTTGAATAATTTTATTAATGAAATTCCAAAAACTTGAAAATTAGATGATTTTTTTAATAAGTATAAAACTAGATCAAACAATAATTTTGTCAATTTTAATGATAAAAATGAATTAAATAAATGAATAGAAGATTACCTGAATCCTAATAAAACATTTGTTTTTCCAGGAGATTTTGAATGATTATTTTACCCAAGAATTACCAAATTCCCTGATTTGCAACAAGTAGGTACTTACGAATGATATTTAGATAAAATTAAATATTTTGAAAAACCTGAAAATAAAAATGAACTTTCTAAATTTACTCTAATTATTTCTAAATTATTTTTTAAACATTTTACAAAAGAACAAATTAAAGAAACATGGGATGTTTACCACACAAATAAAAATAATAAAAATTTTTCTCCACCTAAACCTCTCTTAACAATAGATGTTATTACAAATGCAAAAAGTGATTATATGGGCATATGAAAATATGATTTTAAGCCATATTTAATTACAAAACCTGATGGAACCAAAATCATTAAAAATGCAGTTATGTTTGTGAAAATTCCAGGTTATACTTTTGAAACTTATAAACGTTTAGATGAAAAAGTTTTTAACTTTGATTTAATAATATAAAACAAGCCTATTTAGGCTTGTTTTTCTTTTGTTAAAGTCTAATTTCATTTAATTGGTTCTGCGTGATTTGAAGGCATATTTGATGTATTAGAAGCAGGAATAAACATTCCCGCATTTTTCTTGTCTACAACATCATTTATTTCTTTTTTAATTTCATTTTTTGCTTTTTTAAATTTTTTTGTTCCAGCTAATTTTTCAATTTGTTCTAGAACTCAATTAAATTTAAAATTACCCATTTTCACTTCATTATTTGAAGGAAATAATTTTTCCGCTTTATCTATAAAAAAAGGGATTTCTTTAACAATATCTCCTAATGCTTCTAATTTGTTTGGTTTTGATTTTAATTTAATTTTAATGAATAAACATATACCTACAAAAAAACCAACAATTGATGCTGTAGAACCAGCAATTTTTAAAATTTTTTCTATTGTTTCTAACATATTTATATATCTCCTTATTTATTTTGTTTTATTTAATGGAATTCAATTTATTATTTTTGACATTCAATTTGGCAAATCATAATTTGCATTCAAAACTAATAAAATAAATAAAATTATTAAACTTATTAAAAAAATTAATAATATAAAATTAAATATTTTCATTTTTAACTCCTTATTTCAAAAGAATAAACATTCACTTTAATTTCCGTTATTTTAATTCCGTCGGTTTCATTGTCATATATCTTACCGACATAATTAAATGTCAATTTTTTGTCGCTTAATGTAAAATGAGCAAGCGACAGTTTTGAACCATAATTATTAGAATTGTTATAGCCAACTCAAGGAAAATCAATATTAAAAACGTTTTTATAATCAGCATCATTAAATTGTGTCTGAACTATTTGTGTTCCTGAATATTGATTATTGTTATTTTTCAAAATTATTTCAACAATAGAAAAATCGTCATCTATTACTAAAAATTTATATCAACCATTTTGAAATCCATTCGGTTCTGATCACGAACTAGAAAAAATTTTTTTAGCTTTAAAAGAATAAGTTTTATTTTTTAACACCCGCAATTCTTCATCCAACCGATTTATAGAATTTTCTAAATTGTTTCATTTATTTGTTAATTCTGGAGTTATTGACAAACTATTTAATCTATTAGTTAAATTTTGATTACTATCGTCGATATATTTTTTCAATTCACATTCATTAAAATGACCACCTTTGTGAAAAGAAATTAAAGGTTTTCATACCTTGCTATTTGCATCATAACTTGCAAAAATCATATTGTCGTTTTCGTAAAATATTTCTGATAGTGTGTTATTATCTTTCCTAATAAATTTTAATCTATTAACAGCTTGACCGGCATTATTGTCTATAAAAATATCTGCATTAAATCTTGCTAATTTATTTAATGGCGCATACGGAGCATTATTATCTCAAATATTTTTATCTAATTTTGTTTCTATTGTATTTTTATTTGTTGTTATTTCTGTTTTTAATTCTGCATTTTTAGAAATATATTCTGTGCTTAATTGATTGAATTTTTTTAATGTATCAGCATCATTATTGCTATTTGCTTGTAATGATAAATTTAATTGATTAATTAAATTACTTTGGTCTTGATTTAAACTTTCAATACTTGCTATTTTAGATGCATGCAGAGTTTTTGATTGTTCTAAATTAGCTATTTTGGAATTTTGTTCCTGCTGTTCTTGAACAAAATTATTATTCAGTTGCTTTAATGTATTGATTTCTTGCTTATTTACATTTATTAGATTATTTGCGTTTTCTATATTATTTTTATTAGCCTCGATTTTTGTGCTTTGCGAAGTATCATCATCTTCATTTTGATTTAAATTTCTTTCAATATTTTGAATTTTTTGTTCAATATATTCTAAATATTTTGAATTTAATTTTTGTTGTTCAATGTTAAATTTGTTTCAAGCAGAATTAATGATTAAACCTGCAGGAATAGGACTTAAAACACTTTCAATGGATGAATAATCTCTAGCAAAACCAACACGATTTAAACCTCCTATCAATAAATCTAATTTATTGTTGAATTCAGGAAAAGAATTAGAAAGTATTCGAAAGGAAATTTCTTCATAAATAGCTTTTACTAAATTTTCAGCTCTTTGTGGAGAAACAAAAAGAATGAATTTGTCATTTCTTTTTGATAATTCTACGGCTCAGGAAAGTCTCATAGAAAGTAAAACATCTATTTGATTAAAAATATTTCCTGCTATATTAATAAAACAATCATTTATTTCTTCTTCTGTATTATTAGAATAGAATTTTTTTAATTTACTAGGAATTCGAAATTCTTTTGCAATATTAAAATATCGGTTATAACCATTTAAGCTAACTCCTATTATTTCTAAAATAGATTCTTTTGTCATTTTTCTCCTTTTATAGTCTTTTTGGTTTTTTTATGATTAAATTTATTCCCTTGCTCGTTCTTTTTATATTGTTAAAATTTTTAAATGTTTTATTAAATTGTTCTTCATTTTTCTTTTTGTAAAAAACAACTTTTTTATTATTAAATTCAACTGCAATTCTATTTCCTAATTTTCTATTTCTAGTAGAAGATAAAACTTTAAATTGATTTCGAAAAGTTTCAATTGTTGTATTGCTTGTTTTATCGAATTCTCTGATTGACTTTAAAAAATGAATATCATATTTATTTGCAGTTTTTTCTAATTTGCTAATTCAGAATTTAGATTTTCCTGTTTTATTTTGATTTCTTATTGCTTTTCCAACGTTTCAGCCTCATGCTAAATTGTCTAAATAATATTTACCTTTTGAAGAAGAATTTATAAAATTATTAAATTCTTCAATAGGTCTGTCAATAAATAAAAGTGCATTTTTATTGTTTGTTGTTAAACGATTAAAAAAAACATAATAAGACAAAAATTGTTCGTTTTTATTTTCGATTCAATCAGTAGAAGCTATTTTCAAACCATCAATTCAATTTGAATCATAAAATTGAATTCAAGTTTGATTATGTTGTTTCATTATTTTTTGATATTCGTAAATATTTTTAGGATTTTTCTTAGCTAAATTTTTTATTCTTTTGTCATAAATATCTTTAGTTATTTTTTTAGTTAATTTCTTAAATCTAATTCTTGCTAAATTTTTTGTCCTACTGAATAAAAATTTAGCTTTATCATCAGCTTTGTAAAAACTAATTCCAAAACTGGTTCAATATGTTCCGTAATTAATTATGTTTTTAATAATTTTTTTAATTTTTTTAATTTGAATTTTGCTTCACTTCGTTGATTTAAAAAAAGTTTTTTGTATTTTGTAAGAAACTTTGTTTAAAAAATATTTGTATAAACTTTGAGGATTTTTAATAAAACTAATACTTTTTTTAACAAAATTGGTTGTTTTTGAAATTGTTTTAGCATATTTACCTTTATTAATTTGTTTTATAAAGTTTTTAGTTTTTCTTAAACCATTCATAAAAGCGATGGTTCCTAATCTTCATGCTGCATTGACTAGGACGTTTTTTCAATCAACTTTTTGATAAATTGCCAAATCAATAATGACATCTTTAACAAATCCTAAAACTAATTCAACTGTTTCTCCAATAAATTTATTTCCAAAAGTTGCAATTGTAACTGCTTCACTAATGACATCGATTACAACTTCTCCGACAAAATCTAAAAATGAATGTAAATAATATAAAAATCCTTTTTCTTCAGGTTTTTGAATTTTTAATAATTCTGGTAAGGGTTTTTTTAATTCTAAATTTGAACCATAAGAAATCATTGTTTGTTATTTTGTTTTGTTTTAAGCGTCTTTTTCTTGTGTTGAATCTCTGTGAATTAACGCAGTAGGAATCATTTTTTTAACAACTTCTGATAAAGAAGTAGTTTCTAAATAAGCACCCAAATCTGCAGATAAATTATCAATTTTTCCAGCTGAAGCAGCAATGATTTTTCTAGCATTAGCCATTGAATTAGTTGTTGTAATAACAACGTTAGTATCCTTTAAATAAGGACACGCTAATGTTCTATATCCACCTAATGATCCAATGTCATAAGATCCTAATTTTAAACTTGCTGTAGTATGATCCCCTTTCATCGCATAACCAGAAATTTTATTTAGAACACTTGGTTTTGCAAAAATGATAATTTTTTCTGGTTCTACAAAATCAATTCCGTGTTTTTTATCAACTAATTGAGTTATAGCATCGCAAGCAGTAACAATTTTTGAAAATAACTCTTCTCCATTGGTTTTATTAAAATCTACATAAATTGGTTGAAAAGTTGTGTTAGCTTTTGCTACTGCTTCTAATTTTTTAAATCCATCTCTTTCAAAATCTTTTGAATCCTGTTCTAAAAATGCTTCTAATTTTTGACTAACTGTTGCTGGAAAATTATCCTTTGCATAAGCAGGCAAACCTTCTGCATAACAAAAAGGTTCTTCTCAATCAATTTTGATAGGTTTTGAAATAGAAAATTTGTCGAATTCTCCTGTTCCTAATTTTGTTTTTTTTCTTTTTGTTCCTCCTAACAAGTCAGAAAATCAAACAGATGTCATATCTTGTTTATTTAATGTTATATTTCTGCTTGCTTCCATAATTAAAGATTTTGAAACAAAATTTTTTAACAATTCGGCATTTTGTACTTCGGTCAATTTAACTTGTGAATAGGTTGTGTTCCCGCCCGATTCCGATTCTCAAGCTTGTGCAATAATTTGATCTAAAATTTTCATAATTTTCTCCTTTATTTTTTAACGGCTCCATTAACACTAATCGCATCAATGTTCTCGTTATTTGTTATTTCTGTGTTTTTCTTTTCATTTGCAAATGTATTAAAATCCGGTTTTTGATATGAAAAGCCTTCTCGCTCTGCATAATCTATTAAAGATTTTGTTAAATTTCCAAAATCTAAATTTTGAAAATCAATTTGTTCCTTTTCAATCGGTCTTTTAATACCTAATTTTTTTCATTCTGTATTAATTAAATTTTTTATTTGATTTTGAGCCAATTCTGCATTTTTGATTTTTTCATTAAGCTCTAAAATCGTTTTTTCATTTTGGAAAATCATTTCTTCTTTATTAGCTAATTTTTCACTAATATAATTTCCGTGTTCTTCTTTAGTTGGGAATACAGAATATGCTCCTAAAGATTTAGCAAAATCTTTTGAAGTATAATTTTCCTTTAATTTTAATTTTGATTCTACTTCTTCGATTGTCATATCAAAAGCAGTAGCTAAATTTTGAATTATATTTTTCACTATAATCTCCTTATTTTTTCTATCTTTATTTAAAAACGCAGTAGTTCGTTTTTTTGTATTTATAAAATTATTTTTGTTGTCGTGTTTAATTTGTTGTTTGAATAGGCTAATTTATAATTATTTCAATTTTCATCATTCAATTTTATTTTTATGTTTTTTGCAAAAATAGATTTAATTATTATTTTTTCTAGCTGAAAATTTGTTGGAAAAGTAAATGTAATATTTAATTCTTCCTCCAAGTTATTAAAAGTTTCTAAATATTCATTTTCATTTTTATATAAAAATTGTGGTTGATAAATTTCTAAATCATTATTTATTATTTCTATACTTATTTCTACTTCAAAATGAACTTTTCTAAATTTAACAACTGTATGTTTTGTTCTTCCTCTTGAACCACTAGAATAAGTTCTTACTATTTCTCCGTCATAAAAATAGCCAGAGACATTGTCAGGAATAGAATCTACTATTATTTTTGAATTAATACCATCTACAAATTTATTTGCTTCTTCTTGTACTTTTAATTTATAGAAGTCTTCTCTATTCCTGTAAACAGAACAATCATAATATTTATTTATTAGTATTTTTAAATTCGAAACATTTGGTTCTTCTGTCACACCTCTTACATTTGTGTATGTTCTTTCTACTCCATCAGGATCGTCTATATCTCAAGTTATTGTTCTTTTAATTATTCCTGTTGAAGACTTTTTTAAAATTGTTTTATTAATATAATCAGTTAAATTTTGTTTTTTACTTGGGGCAAAACCTAAATAATTAAAATTTAAGCTGTTTGAAGTATTAAAATCAATAGGGCTATTTGTAATATCTAATTCTTCTATTTTTTCCGGAAATAATGGAAGTGTTATTGGTTTAGTTCTGAAATCAAAAACGTTATGATTATTTATAAAAAATTTAGGAATTCATTTTTGGTTTAGATATGAAAAATAATGCGAATCTAAAGTAAAATTTTGCGTAGATTTATTAAAACTTGAAATATAGAGAGGTAAAAATAATTCATGTTCATGTGTAAAGCCACCTTTGAAACAAAAAGAGGACAACAATAAATTCGACATCATTAATATTAATGTTTCAAATATTTTTTTTAATCTCGAATCGTTATAAGTGTCTATTTCATCAAAAAATTCTTTAAGTTTTCAATCAATGTATTCTTTGGGATTGTTTCCATTATAGTAATCAGCTTTAAACTTTTTTATTTTTTGTTCATCATTATTGAATACTGCGAAATTTGACATTAAAACATTTAAAACGTGTTGACTATCTTGTAAAACCTTAAAAAAGGATTCAACTATTTTTTTAGCTTCATCAAAAGATATTTTCAATTTATCTATAATTATTCTTTTTAAATCATTTAAAGATAGTGTGTTTCCATACAAATTAAATAAACTGACTAAATAATTATTAAATGAATCGTATCAATAAACATAATCACTTTGAATTGCAACAGGATGGATTAAATGAGGAAAAAATTTTATATCATTTTCTAATGTTACATTAGCTAAAAAATTATTTATTTTTTCTCCATTACTTTTAGTTTTAGTTCCTATAAAAGCTAAATCAGAAAAAATTACTGAATTAGGAACTTTTAATTCTATTTTTCTTGTGTAATCTTCATTGTTTCGAAATTTAAAAATGACATTATTACTATCAAAATTCTTTAATTGCTTTATATTTGAAAAATTTATTTCAAACAAATATTGATTTTCATATTCTGATAAATCATAAGTTACATTAGAATTTGCTTGAATAAAATAAAAATTATCTTTCTTTACATCAATATTATTCGGATCTTTAAAACTGAATAAATAAAAATCTATTTCGTTTTCGTCCAGAGGTTGAAATATCTCTTCATTTGTAATAAAAGTAAAATCTTCTACATATTCAAGCAGGACATTATTTTCTCCATTAGGTAATTCTTTAATGTTTAAGCTAGAATTTTCGACATTTCCTTTAATTTCCTCAATGTATTCTAAAAAAATTATGTTAGTTTCTTTCAAACTTAAATTTAAATAATTATTTTTCAAGTTTTTAACTTTATATTTGTGTAATTTTATTTGATTATCTTCTAAATATTCTTCTAATTTAATCATTTGAAATTTCCTTAAAATTATTATTTTTATTAATAACAACTCCATTTAAATCAGTTGTATAAATTGATTCTTTGCTTTTTAAGTATTTTGTAGAACTTGGAACCATGATTTCAAATTCTTTTTCATCAATTTTTAATTTAGTTAATCACAAATCGACAAAATCTCAATAATATTCTTCTCTTACGTTCGCTTTTGATTCGAAATAATCCTTAAAATTAGAATTTAAATGTTCAAATTCAGCATTATGCATATTTTTAGTTCCAAAATCTGCTGAATTCATTTTAAAAAACATTTGATCCTTAATTAAATAGTTTAATTTATCTATTTTTTGCATTATATTTTGGGTATTCGAAACTCCTTGATAAAACTCAATTGGATTTGCAACAGAATTTGAAAGTAGAGAATTTGTACTAATTACTCTTTTTCCAAAATCATAAATTGAATCAGTAATGTCTTTTGAAGAATCGGAAGCGAAATTATTAACTATAAATATGAAGGGATTTGACCAAAAATTATCTCTTAAAATACACTCAAGCGAATTGTCTAACATTTGAAACAAAGAATTGTCTACATTTTCAATTTCACTATTGCCCAAATAGTTATTTTTAAAAATAATTCAAGGAATAAATTCTTCTTTTATTTCTGTTAAATATTCAGAATCATAATTTTTTAACTTTTCTATTGAAATTATTTCTTTGCTAATTTTGTTTCTTGCAAAAACAGAAACATAAATATCATTTGTGTCTTTTTTTGGTTTTGTTAAATCATATTCTTTAATAATTTCATAAGAGTCGTTTTCATCGTTTACATTATCTACAACAATAGAAAGTTTTATTAGTTTAAAATCTCTATATTTATAATCATCAACTTTTCCTAATTTGAATCTTCCAGTTTTTGTTATACCTAAACCATAAATACCATTTAAGAATAAATTTGTTTCTAATTGTTGAATTAATTCTAAAAATTTATTTCTTTTAATATCTAAATCTCAAAGTTTTTGAATCGATTCATTTTTAAATTTAACTTCTGGTACTTTAAAAGCGAGTGTGTTTGATTGAATTTTGGCTCCTAATGATAAATAAACATTTTTAGAGTTTGGTCTAAAATAACCTGGAATATCAAAAATATCTTTTGTCATATCATTGCTTTTTTCCATCAAGTCTCTTAAAGTTATCTGCATTTTATTTAATTCGTTCATTTTTCTCCTTATTTATTTTCATTTGCATTGAATATTGGTATTGATATAACATAGAGCAAGACATTTCAAAAGCATTGACTAAATCATAAATTTCTTTGTTAATGGTTTCATCTCTTTTTGTTTCATCTGGCAATATCATTTGTTTAGCTAAATAATCAATAATGAATGCAGAATTTTTTGTTAAAAAAATCATTTGATTTTTAAAAATTCATTTTTGTCAATTTTGCCTATTAATAATTCCAAATTTTTGTTTATTTGTATCTCGTCGATTTGCCAACATGCAAAAAGCATTTATGTTTTCTTTAATAATTAATAAATTTAACGATTCAGCTATAATGTCATTATCTGTTAAAATAACCGTTTTAAAATCACTGTTAAAGAACTTATTTTTATATTTAATAAATAATTCTTCATTTGATTTTTTAATTAAATTAATTAATAATTCATTTATTTGAGTTCTTGGTTTAGAAGATTTCTTTTTTATTTTTTGTCCTAAATTATCTATTGCATTCAATATTATTATGTGTCCGCTTTCTAACAATAAAGTTCTGACTCAAGCGGATTTATCACTTAAACCTGGATCAAAACCATCATAAATTGCAACAATGCTTTTATCTGGTATTTCCTCTAAATTTCTAATCACTTTTATTTGATTTAATTTTTTGTTTTTAGGAGTATATAAATATGGTCTTAAAAAATAATTAGGCTTGTTGTTTGGATCTTCAAAAGCAAAACCTAATACAGTTATTACTCACATTTTATAGTTCTCTTTTTCTAAAGAATCTAATTGTTTTATTTGATAATCGCTTAATTCTTTTTTTGGAACAAAAAATTTAGAATACATTGTGCAACTAATTCCTAAACTCGACTTAAACTCTTCATTAATCACTTGGATAAATTTATTTTCGATTAATTCTTTTTTAACTACTTCGTTAAGTGTTCCATTAGGTAAAACTAAATTAATAATATTATTATGATAATTTTTAATAATTCAGTGGTCAGTAGTAAAAATGTTGTAAAGAAATTTTATTTTTATTTGAAAATCATCAGGCGCTTTTAAACGAGAAACTGTATTTGCAATTAATAAAGGCAATTTGCTCTCTTGCAATTTGTACAATTCTTCTAGTTGATGAGGAAGTTTTAAAGTATCAGCAGGATCTTCTATCGGTTCATCTAAAACTAATTCTCCAAAAAGAAAATCATTATTTTTTAAAGTAATTCCTTGAAATGCTTGAATTTTTTCGAAATTCTCAAAATAAATTGCTCTTCCTAATCCTCCATCGTCATAATCTCAATAAACACCCGAATCATATATTGACACGTAAGGCGTAAAATCCAGATTATGTTCGTTTTTTAAGAAACTCAATACTTTTTCAAAAGTAGGTCGTAATGTTTTTTTAATATGGTTATATTGATTACGAGTTCACATACTGCAAAAACGAATATCATTAACTAAACGAAAAATAGTAATAACAGCTTGACCAAAAGATTTTGATACTCCTTTAGCGCCTGAATGTAATTCAAAAACTGTTTTTGATAAAAAACTGTTTCAAGCAGGGTTTTCATTGCAATCTGTATAATGTAAAATCTCTTTTAATTTTTCTTCTGTGAAAATAGGAGGTTTTTCTTTAAAAACTTTTTTCTCCATTTTATTTTTCTTTCGTTTTTATTTTCTTTGTTAACGATTTTTGGTATCCATATCTTTTATTGTCATAAGCAGAGATTTCACCATGAATTTTCACTCTATGGTTTCAAAAAACATTTTTTTCCCATTTTTCTATCTCTTTTCTTTCTTTTTCATTTGTTGAATTTACAAATTTTTGAAAATTAATTGTTCATTGTTTTTTTAATTCAGTGCATTCTTTACATTCAATTTTTTTATCAATTTCGGACTCTTTTTCTATATTGGACAAATGATTTATTTTTGGTTCAAAAATCATTTCATAATTACATTTAGAACAAATTATTTTAATCATTTTTTTCTCCTCATATCAATAAATATTCATTTCCTTTTTTAATAACGCCCGAGCGTGAAGCGTTTACTTTACTAATTTGTTTGGTATGTTTTGTTCAATGTGATAATTTATTTAAAACTTTTTGATTACTATCGTCGATACTTAAAGCCATCGATAAGCCTGGAATATCTTCATTTAGCTTAGTTATAACTTCTAAAAAATAATCTATATTTAATTTGTTTTTATAAAAACAAGAATTTTTGTGTTTTTTGTCATAATAAGGAATGTCCATATAAATTAAAAGTTCATTTTGATGTTCTTTTAAATATTCTTTTTTTCTATTTAAAAAATCTGTTGCTTCGTAATGTGTAACTTTACAGTTTTTTAAAACATTTTTATATGCTTTTATATTTTCAAAATAACCGTTATTTATTTTGGTACTAAAAAAACTCAAAGCCCGCTCTGTAACTGAACCAAAACCATTAAAACAAACTTGTGATAAAACAGCATGTTTTATATCTAATGGTTCCAAAATATTATCAAAATCATTTATTAAAACTGTTTGAATGTTTTTGAACGATTTTTTTACATTCACTCCAACTATTCCTGTTCCACCAAACAAATCAATAAATTTTGTATACTTTTCTATTTTCATTTTTTCGAAAAGCCAGTCGAGCATTCTGTATTTAGAACCAACTAATCTAAAAATAGGTTTAATTTTATTCATAATTTGGTAAATCTATTTCCATAGCTCAACTTTGAACAATATTTAAACAATCTTTTGAACATACTTTATATTTATTTCATTCATATTTTTTTTCAACATCGTTCAAATTAGTTTCACAGATAACACAAAAATTACCTCTATTTCTTTTCATTTTTATAATCCTCCAAAAAAGTAAATAAACATTTATCCTTAAAAAAGATTGTTGGAATCATTCCGAGTGAACCGTTTCGATTTTTTCCTATTTGAATAATATGTTGGTTTTTATTTTGAATGCTTTTTCCTTCTTTTGTTTTAATTGTTTTCGGTTTATATAAAAATAAAACTATATCTGCATCTTGCTCTATAGAACCTGAATCTCTTAAATCTGAAAGTTGAATTTCATAACTTTCTTTTTTGTTTGTTCTTTTTTCAACATCTCTACTTAATTGTGAAACAGCTAAAATATTAATGTTTGTTTCTCTTGCAACTATTTTTAATTCTCTTGTTATTTGTGTCATTTTTTCATACCGTGGCAAATTAATATTTGAGGTTTCTAGCAATTGTAAATGATCAATAAAAACAGATTTAACTATTTTTGTTTTTTGCTGTTCTTGAATAATTTTTTTAATATTTGAAACGTTTGAATGTGAATAATCAATTATTAAAAGTTTTTTAGTATTCATTAATTCTTGCAACGAGATACCTATTTCGTAATTATTTAAAATTTTAAGAATTCTATTCAATATCTCTTTAGCGCTCATCTCTAACGAAATAAAAATGATTATTTCATTTTCTTTTAAGTTTTTCAAAGACCTTAATATTAAATTAATTGCTAATGTCGTTTTTCCTTCTGCTGGTCTTGCAGCTAAAACATAAAGTTGGCCTTGAACAAGTCCATGAATTTTCTCATCTAATCCTAAAACATTTGTTTTAAATGTGTCTTCATTGTTTATCATAAATTTATTTTTGTTTTTTATAAGACTATCAAGTCAGTGATAGCCCAATGTACTTTCTTTCTGGATTTCCATTAACTACTCCTTTTTTGTCTTTTAACTAAATCTAAAAAGGGTCTATTTTTTTTCGCCCCCTAACAAACTTTTAATTTCGAAAAAAAGTATATTAATTGAGCGAAAAAGTATATTACATTTTTAATATACCTGCATTCTTGCTGGTATTTCTTTGTAAATGTTTGAAACTTATATATTGTTTACCTTTGAAATTAGAATAAAAATTTGAAAAGCGTTATCGAAGCGAAGGAGCAACCGAATGTTGAAGCGAAGATAATGTTTTCAAATTTTTATATATATTTAATGCTTAAATATATATAAGTTTCAAACATAAAACTTATAAGCAGATTTAGTTTTTAATTAATACAGAAAGATCTTTATGAAGTAAGAGAATAAAAAATGTACTCTATTACTGAATAAAGTACATTAAAAAAATAAACTCCTTAATTTCACTATAAATAAAACAAAAAAGTAGTTTAAATTTTATGATTTTTTTGTTTTTAGTATGTGTTTTATGATGTATTAAAAAAGTGCGTAGCCAAAAGACTACGCTGGGCCCGCTATAAGTTCAACCTTTATCGTGATAAATTAGCATTTTTAAAGCCACAATTAAATTTTAATCTAATTTCATTTTTATGAACTTTTAAAGTTTTTATTAAATTTAACCATAATGCAAACATTACCATTAATTTATGTTAAAAATATAATTACAATATGTCGTTTTTTTTAATCTATATATAATAGAAACACATATTTATATAAGTAATAAGATCTTATGAGTATAAATTTTTATTATTTTATTAATATTATTAGAGAGGAAAAATATGAAGAAAACACAATATGATTCTAAAGAATATTTGACTAAAGTAGATGCTTGGTGAAGAGCGGCTAACTATTTATCTGTTGGTCAAATTTATTTAAGAAACAACCCATTATTAAAAACTAAGTTATCAAAAGATGATGTTAAAGTTTATCCAATTGGACATTGAGGTACAATAAGTGGACAAAATTTTATTTATGCACATCTAAATAGAGTTATTAATAAGTATGATTTAAACATGTTTTATATTGAAGGACCAGGGCACGGTGGTCAAGTTATGACATCAAATTCATACTTAGATGGTTCATATACTGAACTATTTCCTAATGTAACTCAAGATGAAAAAGGTATGAAACATTTATTCAAGTACTTTTCATTTCCTGGCGGTACAGCTAGTCATGCAGCACCAGAAACTCCAGGTTCAATACATGAAGGGGGTGAATTAGGTTATTCATTATCTCATGCAACAGGAGCTATTTTAGATAATCCTGACGTTATAGCAGCAACAGTTGTGGGGGATGGAGAAAGTGAAACTGGACCTTTGGCAGCATCATGATTTTCAAATTCATTTATTAACCCAGTAAATGACGGAGCTGTTTTACCTATTTTACATTTAAATGGTGGCAAAATTTCAAATCCTACTATCTTGTGTCGTAAAACAAACAAAGAATTAACAAAATATTTTGAAGGTATGGGGTGAAAACCTTACTTTGTTGAAGGCGATGAACCTAAAGTTATGCATGCTAAAATGTCAAAAACTTTAGATAAAGTAATTGAAGAAATTAAATTTATTCAAAATAAAGCTCGTCAAAATTCTGCTGAAAAAGCAACAAGACCAGTTTGACCAATGATTATTCTTAGAACTCCAAAAGGTTGAACAGGACCAAAAACTTGAAATAATGAAGCAGTTGAAGGAAGTTTTAGAGCTCATCAAGTTCCAATTCCTGTTAGTGCAGAACAAATGGAACATGTAGATAAATTAGAAGATTGATTAAGATCTTATAAACCAGAAGAATTATTTGATGAAAACGGAAAATTAAAAGATGAGTTCTTTATTTCACCTCTTGGAGATAAAAGAATGGGCATAAATCCAATTACTAATGGGGGAATTAATCCTAAAAAATTATTATTACCAAATTGAACTAATTATTCATTAGATTTTGCTAAACCTGGCGAAAAAATCGCACAAGATATGGTAGAACTAGGAAGTTATCTTTCAGAAGTTGTTGAAAAAAACCCAGATAATTTTAGAATTTTCGGACCAGATGAAACTAAATCAAATAGACTATATAATTTATTCAAAGTAACAAATAGACAATGAATGGAAAGAATTGATAATGATTTGGATGAAGCATTAAGTCCTGCAGGTAGAATTATTGATTCACAACTTTCAGAACATCAAGCAGAAGGATTTTTAGAGGGTTATGTATTAACAGGCCGTCATGGTATTTTTGCTTCATATGAATCATTTTTAAGAGTTGTTGATTCTATGGTTACACAACATATGAAATGATTAAGAAAAGCAAAAGAAATTGATTGAAGAAATGATTATCCATCATTAAATTTAATTGCAACTTCAACAGCTTTCCAACAAGATCATAATGGTTATACACACCAAGATCCTGGAATTTTATCTCATTTAGCTGACAAAAGACCAGATTTAATTAGAGAATATTTACCAGCTGATACAAATACATTATTAGCAACTATGGATAAGGCTTTGTCTGAAAGAAATGTTATTAATTTAATTGTTGCTTCAAAACAACCTAGAAATCAATTTTATAGTGTTGAGGAAGCTAAGGAAATAGTCGAAAAAGGTTTAAAAATTATTGATTGAGCTTCAAATGTAAAAAACGATGAAGAACCAGATGTTGTTATGGTTGCAGCAGGTACAGAACCTAACTTAGAAGCATTAGCAGCAATAACTATTTTAAATAAGGAATTTAAAAACTTAAAAATTAGATTTGTCAATGTGAATGATTTATTAAGATTAAGACATCCAAAACATGATCCTCGTGGATTAACAAATATTGAATTTGATAAAATATTTACTAAAAATAAACCAATTGTTTTTGCTTTCCATGCTTATGAAGGACTTTTAAGAGATATATTCTTTGATCGTCATAATCACAAATTAATTCCACATGGTTATAGAGAAAATGGTGATATTACAACTTCGTTTGATATTCGTCAATTATCACAAATGGACCGTTTCCATATGGCAGCTAGTGCAGCTAAAGCAGTTTATGGTTCAAAAGCAAAATCATTTGTTGAAAAAATGGAAAAAACTATTGAATATCATAATCAATATATACGTGAATATGGTACCGATATCCCTGAAGTTAAATCTTGAAAATGAGAAAATATAAAATAAAAATTTAAAGATCAAGTTTTTTGATCTTTATTTTATTTATGTAAAAACATTACCATAAAGTTATAACAATATAATTACTATTAGAAACATGGAAAATAAAAATAAATATATAATTAAATTGTATTAGCAAAAAATACAGCGTTTCACTATTTTATATAGTAACGCAAAAATTTTTTATACATCTAAGGAGAAAGAATGAAAAAAATTGCAATTAACGGTTTTGGCCGTATTGGTCGTTTAACATTACGTTACTTACTAGAAACAAACAATAAAGAAGTTGAACTTGTTGCAGTTAACGACTTAACAGATCCAAAAATGTTAGCTCATTTATTAAAATATGATACAGCTTTTGGTCCATTAAAAGCAGAAGTTGAAGTTAAAGAAAACTCAATTTTTGTTAATGGAAAAGAAATTAAAGTATTTTCAGAAAAAGACCCTGAAAACTTACCATGAAAAGAATTAGGAATTGACATTGTTTTAGAATGTACAGGTTTTTTTGTAAAAAAAGAACTTGCATCAAAACATGTTAAAGCAGGTGCTAAGAAAGTTATAGTGTCTGCTCCTGCTGGAAAAGACGTAAAAACAGTTGTTTACAATGTTAACCACGACATTTTAAAAGCAGATGATACAGTTATTTCAGGTGCTTCATGTACAACAAACTGTTTAGCACCAGTTGTTAAGGTTTTAGTTGACAACTTTGGTTTACAAAATGGTTACATGACAACAGTTCACTCATTTACAGGTGATCAAATGTTACAAGATGGTCCACATCGTAAAGGTGACTTGCGTCGTGCTCGTGCAGCTGGACAAAATATTGTTCCATCATCAACAGGTGCTGCAAAAGCTATTGGTTTAGTTGTTCCTGAAGCTGACGGTATTTTAGATGGATTTGCATTACGTGTTCCTACAATTACAGGTTCATTTGTTGACTTAACAGTTCAATTAGAAAAAGAACCAACAGTTGAAGAACTAAACAAAGCATTTGAAAAAGCTGCTAATGAAACATTAAAATATGAAACAGATCCAATTGTTTCATCAGATGTTATTAATTCACACTATGGTTCAATTTTTGATGCTACATTAACAAAAGTTAAAGAAGCAAATGGCAAAAAATTATACAAAGTGTTTGCATGATATGACAATGAAATGTCATATACAGCACAATTGGTAAGAACATTAACCTATTTTGCAAAACTTTCAAAATAATTCATTTTATTAATAATGGGGTTGTACCCCATTTTTATTATTTAAAAAACAATATGAAATTTTCATTGAATTCATTTTATTAATACTTTTATCATTTTGATATTTCAAACTTATAGGAACAAAAACGGAATTTATAATTTGTTTATTTTCATTATAGAAAAAATCATTTTTATTATTTAGGCCATATAGATTATTTAATATTCCGT
Organism: Mycoplasmopsis lipofaciens ATCC 35015; assembly: GCF_000686585.1. GTDB lineage: Bacteria > Bacillota_I > Bacilli_A > Mycoplasmatales > Metamycoplasmataceae > Mycoplasmopsis > Mycoplasmopsis lipofaciens. Next base: position 3,124 of record NZ_JMKY01000006.1, on the reverse strand, counting down.
AGATCACGCAACGCTTATTATTTTTATCCAATTTGCTTGCTAGTAAAAGTTGTGAATGATTATATGTTCCGTTAATATCAAAACTTGGTTTTATTTTAAAAAAATCAAAACCAGAAAAAACATTATTATACTTAGCATTATGATTGTCTGTAATTTCTAAAAATATTTTTAGAGCTAGTAATTTTTTTAAAAATTTATTAATGTTTGGTTTTTTAATATTTTTAAATATTTCATCAAAATTAATTTGATCATTAATTAAATCTTTTACAAAATCTTCTATTTTATTTTTATATCTATATCTTAATTTTGTACAATACTGAATCCCTAAAGAATGAAAAATAAAATTTTTTGGAAATATTATTCTTAATCTTGGTTTAATTTTGTTTACATTTTCATTCATATAAACGCTAATGGATTTAAAATTATTTAAAAATTTAAAATATTTTAGTAATAGTTTTTTAAATTTTTTATTGTTTCATTTCATGCTTTATTCTCCTTAATTCTTTTATATATATTTGTAAGAAAAAACGCATTGCAAAAAAAATAAGAAAAAATTATTTAAATTTAATAAAAAATTCATATTTTTAAAAATAAGAAAAATTTTTATTTTTTTGTTTTGTCTTGATATTTTATGTGTTATACTAATTAAGCGTTTTACAAACATTACGCACAATTTGTTCTTTGAAAACTAGATATATATAAACATGACAGTCAATTTTTTCGAGAGTTTGATCCTGGCTCAGGATGAACGCTGGCTGTGTGCCTAATACATGCATGTCGAGCGAAGTTCTTCGGAACTTAGCGGCGAATGGGTGAGTAACACGTACTCAACGTACCCTTTAGATTGGGATAGCAAGTGGAAACATTTGATAATACCAAATACCTATCATTTTCGCATGAAGATGATACAAAAGGTCCGTTTGGACCGCTAAAGGATCGGGGTGCGCAACATTAGCTAGTTGGTGAGGTAAAGGCCCACCAAGGCGATGATGTTTAGCGGGGTTGAGAGACTGATCCGCCACACTGGGACTGAGATACGGCCCAGACTCCTACGGGAGGCAGCAGTAGGGAATATTCCACAATGAGCGAAAGCTTGATGGAGCGACACAGCGTGCAGGATGAAGGTCCTATGGATTGTAAACTGCTGTGGTAAGGGAAGAAAAAACAGTATAGGAAATGATATTGTTCTGACGGTACCTTATTAGAAAGCAACGGCTAACTATGTGCCAGCAGCCGCGGTAATACATAGGTTGCAAGCGTTATCCGGAATTATTGGGCGTAAAGCGTCTGTAGGTTGTTTGTTAAGTCTGGCGTCAAAATTTGGGGCTCAACCCCAAACCGCGTTGGATACTGGCAAGCTAGAGTTATGTAGAGGTAAGCGGAATTCCTTGTGAAGCGGTGAAATGCGTAGATATAAGGAAGAACACCAATTTGGCGAAGGCAGCTTACTGGACATATACTGACACTGAGAGACGAAAGCGTGGGGAGCAAACAGGATTAGATACCCTGGTAGTCCACGCCCTAAACGATGATCATTAGCTGATGGGGAACTCATCGGCGCAGCTAACGCATTAAATGATCCGCCTGAGTAGTACGTTCGCAAGAATAAAACTTAAAGGAATTGACGGGGATCCGCACAAGCGGTGGAGCATGTGGTTTAATTTGAAGATACGCGTAGAACCTTACCCACTTTTGACATCTTCCGCAAAGCTATGGAGACATAGTCGAGGTTAACGGAATGACAGATGGTGCATGGTTGTCGTCAGCTCGTGTCGTGAGATGTTCGGTTAAGTCCTGCAACGAGCGCAACCCTTATCCTTAGTTACTAACATTTAGTTGAGCACTCTAAGGAGACTGCCCGAGTAATTGGGAGGAAGGTGGGGACGACGTCAAATCATCATGCCTCTTACAAGTGGGGCAACACACGTGCTACAATGGAAGGTACAAAGAGAAGCGAAATGGCGACATGGAGCAAACCTCAAAAAACCTTTCTCAGTTCGGATTGTAGTCTGCAACTCGACTACATGAAGTCGGAATCGCTAGTAATCGTAGATCAGCTACGCTACGGTGAATACGTTCTCGGGTCTTGTACACACCGCCCGTCAAACCATGGGAGCTGGTAATGCCCGAAGTCGGTTTATTAACAAACTGCCTAAGGCAGGACTGGTGACTGGGGTTAAGTCGTAACAAGGTATCCCTACGAGAACGTGGGGATGGATCACCTCCTTTCTACGGAGTACAACAGTCTTTTTATTTTAAAAGACATTAACCTTAATTTACTAGACCTACTTATATAATAATTGTCATGTGCTTTTTTAGGTCTAAAAGCTTTATATCTAGTTTTGAGAGAACAAAACTCTCAAAATTGTTCTTTGAAAACTGAATAGTAAATTATTTTAAAATATTTACAACGACATCAAATAAATTAATTTTGGTTAATTTGTTTTGATTCATCGAGTAATCATATAACACATATGATTCATTGAAATGTCTTAAAATACACATCAACAAAACTAAAACAATAGGAAAATACTTTTAAATAAGGAAGAGTTTGTGGTGGATGCCTTGGGTCTGGAAGTCGATGAAGGACGTGATTACCTGCGATAAGCCTCGTGGAGCCGGATATGTGCTATGAAACGGGGATTTCCGAATGGGGAAACCTAGCTAGGGTAATGCCTAGCTGCCTTAATCTGAATACATAGGATTAAGAGTGAGACACCATGTGAACTGAAACATCTTAGTAGCATGAGGAACAGAAAATAAATAATGATTTCTTTAGTAGCGGCGAGCGAACGAGAAAGAGCCCAAACCACTTTTAAGTGGGGTTGTAGGACGATCTACATAGAGTTACAAAATTTAATGATAGCAGAAGCTTTTGGGAAGAAGTGACATAGAGGGTGATATCCCCGTATGCAAAATTGTTAAATCTCTTGATCGTATCCTGAGTAGGGCGGGGCACGTGAAACCCTGTCTGAATCTGCCGGGACCACCCGGTAAGGCTAAATACTAACCAGACACCGATAGTGAACTAGTACCGTGAGGGAAAGGTGAAAAGAACCCCGAGAGGGGAGTGAAATAGATTCTGAAACCACTTACTTACAATTAGTCAGAGCCCGTTTATGGG
>NZ_JMKY01000005.1 GCF_000686585.1 Mycoplasmopsis lipofaciens ATCC 35015 | reverse complement strand
ATATATATAAACATGACAGTCAATTTTTTCGAGAGTTTGATCCTGGCTCAGGATGAACGCTGGCTGTGTGCCTAATACATGCATGTCGAGCGAAGTTCTTCGGAACTTAGCGGCGAATGGGTGAGTAACACGTACTCAACGTACCCTTTAGATTGGGATAGCAAGTGGAAACATTTGATAATACCAAATACCTATCATTTTCGCATGAAGATGATACAAAAGGTCCGTTTGGACCGCTAAAGGATCGGGGTGCGCAACATTAGCTAGTTGGTGAGGTAAAGGCCCACCAAGGCGATGATGTTTAGCGGGGTTGAGAGACTGATCCGCCACACTGGGACTGAGATACGGCCCAGACTCCTACGGGAGGCAGCAGTAGGGAATATTCCACAATGAGCGAAAGCTTGATGGAGCGACACAGCGTGCAGGATGAAGGTCCTATGGATTGTAAACTGCTGTGGTAAGGGAAGAAAAAACAGTATAGGAAATGATATTGTTCTGACGGTACCTTATTAGAAAGCAACGGCTAACTATGTGCCAGCAGCCGCGGTAATACATAGGTTGCAAGCGTTATCCGGAATTATTGGGCGTAAAGCGTCTGTAGGTTGTTTGTTAAGTCTGGCGTCAAAATTTGGGGCTCAACCCCAAACCGCGTTGGATACTGGCAAGCTAGAGTTATGTAGAGGTAAGCGGAATTCCTTGTGAAGCGGTGAAATGCGTAGATATAAGGAAGAACACCAATTTGGCGAAGGCAGCTTACTGGACATATACTGACACTGAGAGACGAAAGCGTGGGGAGCAAACAGGATTAGATACCCTGGTAGTCCACGCCCTAAACGATGATCATTAGCTGATGGGGAACTCATCGGCGCAGCTAACGCATTAAATGATCCGCCTGAGTAGTACGTTCGCAAGAATAAAACTTAAAGGAATTGACGGGGATCCGCACAAGCGGTGGAGCATGTGGTTTAATTTGAAGATACGCGTAGAACCTTACCCACTTTTGACATCTTCCGCAAAGCTATGGAGACATAGTCGAGGTTAACGGAATGACAGATGGTGCATGGTTGTCGTCAGCTCGTGTCGTGAGATGTTCGGTTAAGTCCTGCAACGAGCGCAACCCTTATCCTTAGTTACTAACATTTAGTTGAGCACTCTAAGGAGACTGCCCGAGTAATTGGGAGGAAGGTGGGGACGACGTCAAATCATCATGCCTCTTACAAGTGGGGCAACACACGTGCTACAATGGAAGGTACAAAGAGAAGCGAAATGGCGACATGGAGCAAACCTCAAAAAACCTTTCTCAGTTCGGATTGTAGTCTGCAACTCGACTACATGAAGTCGGAATCGCTAGTAATCGTAGATCAGCTACGCTACGGTGAATACGTTCTCGGGTCTTGTACACACCGCCCGTCAAACCATGGGAGCTGGTAATGCCCGAAGTCGGTTTATTAACAAACTGCCTAAGGCAGGACTGGTGACTGGGGTTAAGTCGTAACAAGGTATCCCTACGAGAACGTGGGGATGGATCACCTCCTTTCTACGGAGTACAACAGTCTTTTTATTTTAAAAGACATTAACCTTAATTTACTAGACCTACTTATATAATAATTGTCATGTGCTTTTTTAGGTCTAAAAGCTTTATATCTAGTTTTGAGAGAACAAAACTCTCAAAATTGTTCTTTGAAAACTGAATAGTAAATTATTTTAAAATATTTACAACGACATCAAATAAATTAATTTTGGTTAATTTGTTTTGATTCATCGAGTAATCATATAACACATATGATTCATTGAAATGTCTTAAAATACACATCAACAAAACTAAAACAATAGGAAAATACTTTTAAATAAGGAAGAGTTTGTGGTGGATGCCTTGGGTCTGGAAGTCGATGAAGGACGTGATTACCTGCGATAAGCCTCGTGGAGCCGGATATGTGCTATGAAACGGGGATTTCCGAATGGGGAAACCTAGCTAGGGTAATGCCTAGCTGCCTTAATCTGAATACATAGGATTAAGAGTGAGACACCATGTGAACTGAAACATCTTAGTAGCATGAGGAACAGAAAATAAATAATGATTTCTTTAGTAGCGGCGAGCGAACGAGAAAGAGCCCAAACCACTTTTAAGTGGGGTTGTAGGACGATCTACATAGAGTTACAAAATTTAATGATAGCAGAAGCTTTTGGGAAGAAGTGACATAGAGGGTGATATCCCCGTATGCAAAATTGTTAAATCTCTTGATCGTATCCTGAGTAGGGCGGGGCACGTGAAACCCTGTCTGAATCTGCCGGGACCACCCGGTAAGGCTAAATACTAACCAGACACCGATAGTGAACTAGTACCGTGAGGGAAAGGTGAAAAGAACCCCGAGAGGGGAGTGAAATAGATTCTGAAACCACTTACTTACAATTAGTCAGAGCCCGTTTATGGGTGATGGCGTACATCTTGCAGTATGGACCGGCGAGTTATGTTAACATGCGAGGTTAAGCAGATAAAAGCGGAGCCGTAGAGAAATCGAGTCTTAATAGGGCGATTTAGTATGTTGACATATACCCGAAACCATGTGATCTATTCATGAGCAGGTTGAAGCTTGGCTAATCCCAAGTGGAGGACCGAACCGTAGTACGCTGAAAAGTGCCCGGATGACTTGTGAATAGCGGAGAAATTCCAATCGAACTTGGAGATAGCTGGTTCTCCTCGAAATAGCTTTAGGGCTAGCGTGTGATGTTAAACTTTGGTGGTAGAGCACTGAATATGGAATGGCCGCGCCTAGCGGTACTGACTATAATCAAACTCCGAATACCATTGTGTATTGTCATGCAGTCGGAACCGGGGTGCTAACGTCCCGGCTCGCGAGGGTAACAACCCAGATCGTCGGCTAAGGTCCCAAAATCGTGTTAAGTGAGAAAGGTTGTGAGATTTCATAAACAACTAGGAAGTTGGCTCAGAAGCAGCCATCTTTTAAAGAGTGCGTAATAGCTCACTAGTCAAGAGATCTTGCGCCAACAATTTAACGGGACTAAAACACGATACCGAAGCCACGGGTACAATTATGTACGTTAGAGGAGCGTTCTTAGGGCAATGAAGTCAGACCGTGAGGACTGGTGGAGCGCTAAGAAGTGAGAATGCCGGTATGAGTAACGATTCGTAGTGAGAATCTACGACGCCTATTGGGGAAGGTTTCCTGGGCAAGGTTCGTCCACCCAGGGTTAGTCAGGTCCTAAGGTGAGGCTGAAAAGCGTAATCGATGGACAACAGGTTAATATTCCTGTACTTTCTATATATGTGATGGAGTGACGGAGAAGGATAGTCTTACCACTTACTGGATTGTGGGGTAAACTTCAACTGGGAATTATTGGCAAATCCGTAATTCATAACCGGGAGGAGTGGCATAGCGCAAGCGAATTAGATGAGTTCACGCTTCCTAGAAAAGCTTCTAAACTTTAAATATATGGAAACCTGTACCGAGAACGGACACACGTCCCCAAGATGAGTATTCTAAGGCGAGCGAGAAAACTAGTGTTAAGGAACTCTGCAAAATGACCCCGTAAGTTCGCGAGAAGGGGCACCTATGGTAACACATAGGTCACAGTAAATTATGAGGGGCAACTGTTTATCAAAAACACAGCTCTCTGCTAAACCGCAAGGTGATGTATAGGGGGTGAAGCCTGCCCAGTGCCCGAAGGTTAAGTGGATGCGTTAGCTTATGCGAAGCGTTGAAATGAAGCCCGGGTGAACGGCGGCCGTAACTATAACGGTCCTAAGGTAGCGAAATTCCTTGTCGGCTAAATACTGACCTGCACGAAAGGCGCAATGATCTCTCAACTGTCTCAACACTAGACTCGGTGAAATTATGGTCCCAGTGAAAACGCTGGGTACCCGCATCAAGACGAAAAGACCCCATGGAGCTTTACTACAATTTCGTATTGAAATTTGGTCTAACATGTGTAGGATAGGTGGGAGACGTTGAAACTGGGACGCTAGTAACAGTGGAGTCATCCTTGAAATACCACCCTTGTTATATTGAGTTTCTAACTTGCTATCATAATCAGGTAGGAGGACAGTGCGTGATGGGTAGTTTGACTGGGGCGGTCGCCTCCTAAAGAGTAACGGAGGCGTTCAAAGGTACACTCAGTACGGTCAGAAACCGTATGTAGAGCGCAAAGGTAGAAGTGTGCTTGACTGTGAGACTTACAAGTCGAGCAGGTGCGAAAGCAGGACTTAGTGATCCGGCTGTACATTGTGGAATGGCAGTCGCTCAACGGATAAAAGTTACCCTGGGGATAACAGGCTTATCTTGCCCAAGAGATCACATCGACGGCAAGGTTTGGCACCTCGATGTCGGCTCATCGCATCCTGGAGCTGGAGTCGGTTCCAAGGGTTGGGCTGTTCGCCCATTAAAGCGGTACGCGAGCTGGGTTCAAAACGTCGTGAGACAGTTTGGTCCCTATCTGATGTGGGCGTTGGAATATTGATGAGAGCCGCTCTTAGTACGAGAGGACCGGAGTGGACGTACCACTGGTGTTCCAGTTGTTCCGCCAGGAGCATAGCTGGGTAGCTAAGTACGGAAAGGATAACCGCTGAAAGCATCTAAGTGGGAAGCCTCCTCAGAGATAAGTATTCCCTTGAGATTCCTTATAGACTATGAGGTTGATAGGTTGGAGGTGTAAGCACAGTAATGTGTTGAGCTGACCAATACTAATAAATCGAACGGTTTAAAAGTAATGTGTATTGTTAGACATTTCAATGAACCGTATATATGACATATAAATAATTACTATTCAGTTTTCAGAGAATAATTTGTGCCGAAAGGCATTTTTTTTATTTTAAAATTGTAATAAAAAATAAAATATAGTTTTTTCGGTAAAACAAAACTAAAAAACAAGTATTAATATGTACTAAAAAAGTTACTTTAATATATAATATTAAGGTATTATTTTATTTAGTACTAACTAGATAAAATAATTATTTATAGGAGTGCAAGTGAGAAAATTATTTAGTAATTTAAATTATAGTTTTAGTAAATTTTGGTTCAAATTAAAACATTTTTGAGTTCGTTTTTGAAAATCAAAAGAAATGCTAAAAAAAATATTATTTACTTTAATATTATTATCGATATATATTGTTGCAACAACAATAACAGCGCCTTTTGTTAAATTAAACAATTCTAATGAATTAAGTAATGATGCTTTTTTTAATACATTGAATCTTGTTGGTGGTGGTGGGTTAAAAAGTTTTTCACTTGTAGCATTGGGAATTAGTCCTTTCATTAATGCATCATTAATTATGTCTTTATTACAAACTAGAGCATTTCCAGCTGTTCAAAAATTAAGTCAAAGTGGTCCGCAAGGAAGAAGAAAATTAAATATTATTACTCGTATATTGACATTGATTATTGCTTTTCCACAGGCTATATTATTGACCAAATCATTAGCATTTGGTGAAAATCCATTTATTAGACTGGAACCTATTACTGGAACTGTAAGTTCTCTCGGAGTAACAACATACTTTATTTTACCTATGATTTTAATTGGCGGTTCTTTGTTTTCTTTATTTATTGCAGAACAAATTACTAACAAAGGAATTGGAAATGGAACTAGTTTAATTATTTTTGTGGGTATTAGCTTTCAATTACCTGGACAATTTAAAGGAGCATTTAATTATTTTGTTGGTTCAGATAGTAGTACGACACAATTTGTTGGAGCACTTAAATTTTTAACTTATTTATTTGTTTATGCTTCTCTACTATTTGTGATTGCTCTTATTTATAATTCTGAACGTCACGTTCCAATTCAACAAATAGGAGCTGGCCGTAGTAGAAATTTAAATGAAATGGGTAAATTACCAATTAAATTAAATCCTGGTGGAATTATGCCAATTATCTTTGCTACTATGTTAATTAGTTTTCCTTTAATGATTGCAAGAATATTGCCAGATACAAATAGTGCTAAATTATGAATGAATGAAAACCTTAATTTTACAAAACCCTTAGGTCTTTCATTGTTAGTAGTTATTACATTTTTCTTTAGTTTTATTATGGGTATTCAGCAATCTCGAGTTGATAAAATTAGTGAAGATTTTGCTAAAAATTCAACATTTATTCCTGGTATTCAGCCCGGTGAGCAAACTGAAGATTACTTAATTGGTATTGTTATGAGACTATCAACATTTAGTGGATTTTATTTAGTTTTACTTGCTTCTTGACAGTATCTTATGATTATTGTTTTAAAATTGCCGGCAGTCATTGCATTTGGCGGAACAGGAATGATGATTTTAGTTACTGTTTCTCTTGAAACTATTCAACAATTTTTAGCAAGAAAAAAAACAACCAAATTAGCAAAACAAAAATTACTTTCTCGTGCTGTTAGTGAAAAAATTGCATTTGAAAATAAATATAAAGAAGTTGATCCTTTTGATACAGATTCAAAACAAGATAAAAATATTACAAAAACAAATGGAGATGGATTATTATGATAGAAAACAAAAAAATAAATATTGTTTTTATGGGTCCTCCTGGTGTGGGAAAAGGTACAGTTGCAAGCGTTATTAGTAAAGAAAATAATATTATTCATTTGTCAACAGGAAACATTTTTCGTGAAGCGATTGCTTCTAAAAGTGAATTAGGCCTTAAAGTTGCTCAAATTGTAGAATCTGGTAAATATGTTCCAGATGAAATAACAAATGAAATTGTTAAGAATAAATTACAAGAATTTACTTTACAAAATAAACAAGTTATGTTAGATGGTTATCCTAGAACAATTGAACAAGTTTATTTTTTAGATAAAATAAATGATTTTAATTATGTTGCAGTTGAACTATATGCACCTGATGAATTAATTTTAAAACGTTTAAGTGGAAGACGTCAATGTCCTCAATGTAAATCAAATTTTCATATTGATTTTATGCCTTCTAAGAACGGTGAATTTTGTGATAAATGTAATGCTAAGTTAATTACTCGTAAAGACGATGAAGTTAGCGCAATTAAAGTAAGACAAGAAGTTTATCATAAACAAACTGCTCCATTGTTAGAGTATTATAAAAAAGAAAAACGCTTAATTTCTTTTGATGCAAGTGGTAAACCAGAAGATATTGCTAAAAGAATTGTGAAAAAAGTTTTTAAAAATTAATTTTTTTGTTAGAATTAACAAATACTAAAATATGACAATTAGTTAGTTAAGAAAGAGGATTTCATGATTACAATAAAAAGTGAACGCGAAATTGAAAATATTACTAAGTGTTGTCAAATCCTGGCAGAAGTTAAACAAATTATTTATGACTTTATAAGACCAGGGGTTTCATTAAAAGAACTTGATTCAATCGCTTTTAATGAAATAATAAAAAGAGGTGCGAGACCAGCATTTAAAGGCTTGTATGGCTTTCCTGGTACATGTTGCATTTCAATAAATGAAGAATTGATTCATGGCATTCCGAGTGACTACATAATAAAAAATGGTGACATTGTAAAAATAGATGTAGGTTGCATTTATAATGGAATGAATAGTGATAGCGCTTTCACTAAAGGTGTAGGCAAAATCACAAAAGAAGATCAAAAAATAATTAGAGTTGCTAAAGAAGCTTTTGAAGCTGGTGTTAAGGCAATTAAACCCGGTGCAAGAGTTGGCGACATAAGTTATGCAGTTGGTCAAGTTATTAGAAAAAATAATCTTTATACCCCTATGGGATATTGCGGACACGGCATTGGTCGTGATGTTCATGAAGATCCTAATGTCTTCAATGATGGAAAACCGCATACCGGACCTTTATTAAGAGATAATATGGTCATATGTATTGAACCGATGATTTTGCAAAAAAATGCAAAAGTTAAAGTTAAGAAAGATAAATGAACCGTTGTTAGCGCTAGCGGTTTAAATTCTGCACACTATGAACATACAGTATTAATAAAAGATGGTAAGGGTGTTATATTGACGAAAGGAATCTAAATGGCAAAAGACGCTATTAAGATGAAAGCTGTTGTCAAGCAAGCATTTTCTGATGAGTATGAAGTGGAACTTGAAAACGGCATATTAATTAAAGCTCACATTTCAGGTAAAATGCGTGTAAATCATATACGTATTTTGCCAGGTGATACAGTGGATGTAGAAATAAGTCCTTACAATTTAAGTTTAGGCCGTATTACTTACAGACACAAATAAGGAGATAAAATGAAAGTTAGAGCTAGTGTAAAAAGAATGTGTAAAGATTGTAGAGTTATCAAACGTAAAGGGATTATTAGAATTATTTGCAAACTACCTAAACACAAACAAAGACAAGGATAGGAATATTTAATGGCTAGAATTTTAAACATTGAAATTCCAAATAACAAACGTGTAGTTATTTCATTAACATACATTTTTGGTATTGGAAGAACTAGAGCACAAGAAATTTGTGCACAAGCAAAAATTGATGAAAACATTAGAGTAAAAGACTTAACAGAAGAACAATTATCAGCAATTCGTGAAGCAGCTAAAGAATATACAACAGAAGGTGATTTACACCGTGAAGTATCATTAAACATCAAACGTTTAATGGAAATTAAATGCTACCGTGGAATTAGACACCGTAAAGGACTACCAGTTCGTGGTCAAAGCACTCAAAAGAATGCTCGTACACGTAAAGGTCCAAGAAAAACTGTTGCGGGTAAGAAAGGTAAATAGGATTTAGTTATGGCTAGAAAAACAAAGAAAAAGAATATAACAAATGGTGTTTGCCACATTCACTCAACACACAATAATACAATTATTACTTTTGCTGATGAAAAAGGTAACGTTATTGCTTGAAGTAGTTCAGGTGCAATAGGATATAAAGGCACCAAAAAGAAAACACCTTATGCTGCAGGTTTAGCAGCTCAAGCAGCAAGCGAAGCTGCTAAAGAACATGGTATTAAAAGCGTTAAAGTTGAATTAAAAGGTCTAGGTGCTGGTAAAGATGCAGCTAGAAAACAAATTGAAGTATCAGGTATTACAGTAACAGAAATTAAAGATGTTACACCTGTTCCACATAATGGAACACGTCCTCCTAAACGTATTCTTAAACGTGAAAAACAAAGATAATTAAGGAGTATTAATTATGGAAAGAATGTCAAAATTAGAATATCTTGAAGTTAACAAACCTAATCAAGAATCTGATAATGAAACAACTTTTGCGGTACATCCACTAGAACGTGGTTTCGGTCAAACAATTGGTGTTGCTTTGCGTCGTGTATTATTATCAAACATCACTTCATTAGCATTATTTGCTATTAGAATTGAAGGTGTAGATCACGAATTTCAAACAATTCCAGGTGTGGTTGAAGATGTTACTGCATTAATTATGAATTTCAGAAAAATAAAATTTCAATATGATCCAGAATTAGTTTCAGATGATGAAATTATTAAGGTTACATTAAAGGTAAATGAACCAGGAAGTATTACCTCTAGATTTCTTGAAGTTCAAAATTCAAGTATTGAAATTGTTAACAAAACTTTACACTTAGCAACATTGACTGCTAAAGGTAATTTAAATGTTGAATTATATTTACGTGCAGGTAGAGGTTTTGTATCTAATGAACAAAACAAAAAATTCATATCTAATAATTCATTGTTTACATCGAAAATTGAAAGTAATATTAAAAAAGGTATTTTTATTGCCACTGATAGTAACTTCAGTCCAATTGAAAAAGTAAAATATGAGGTTGAAGAATTAAATTCAGCTTCGCCTAAAATTGAAGAAAAATTAACATTTTCTATTACTACAGACGGAACAATTGATCCTAAAAAAGCAATAAAACAAGCTAACGAAATTTTGGTTGCTCATTTTAAATTAATTGGTGATGTAGACGAAATGAAATTAGATGTATTTAATGAAGAAGTTGAAGTTCCTACTGAAGAAAAAGAAAATGATTTGGATATCAATCAATTAAACTTTTCAGTACGTTCATTGAATGCTTTAAAAAGAATTGGAAAAACTAAAATTTCTGAAATTGCAGCAATGACATATGAAGAATTAGAACAAACCAAAAACCTTGGGCGTAAATCATTAGAAGAAATTCAAGATCGTTTAAAAGAACACGGATATGAACTAAGTAAAGGAGAAGAATAATGGCTAATCCAAAACAAATATATAGTCGTGATACTAAATGAAGAAAAGGTGTGATGCGTACATTAGTAAGTGAATTATTTGCTCACGGTCGCATTACAACAACTTTAACTAGAGCTAAAGAATTAAGAAGACATGCTGAAAAATTAATTACAAAAGCAAAAAATCCAACTTTAGCAAATAGAAGAATAGTTGCAAGTTTTTTACGTCCTACTTTAGTTAATGATAATAAAGATTTACTCAAATATCTTTTTGAAGAAATTGCTCCAAAATATGCTAAAAGAAATGGTGGATACACACGTATTTACAAATTAGTTTCTCGTAGCGGAGATAATGCTCCTATGGCAATTATTGAATTAGTTAAATAATTTTACATTTATCATTGAGTTTTAATTAAATTAAACTGTATTCACAATGTTGAATATAGTTTTTTTATTCTTGAAACAAATAAAATTGATTATTCCTTAATACTTTACTATTAAATTATTATATATTTAATATAATAATATACATTATGATAAAAGTACAAAATTTAGTTTTTAAATATCCTGGAAATAAAAAAAATGCAATAGACAATATCAGTTTAGAAATCCCTGATGGTAAGTATGTAGCTATATTAGGACATAATGGTTCAGGGAAAAGTACATTCAGTAAATTGCTTGTAGCATTATATAAACCATTACAAGGTTCAATTGAAATAAATGGTACAGTTATTTCTAGTAAAACATTACGTAAAGTAAGAAAACAAATCGGTATTATTTTTCAAAATCCAGATAATCAATTTATTGGAGCATCGGTTGAAGATGATATTGCTTTTGGTTTAGAAAATCAACAAGTAAAACAAAAAGATATGAAACCAATTATCGATAAATTGTCTGAAGCAGTAGGGATGAAAGATTATTTAAACAGAGAACCACAATTACTTTCTGGTGGTCAAAAACAAAGAGTTGCTATTGCTAGTGTTTTAGCTCTAAATCCAAATATTATAATTTTTGATGAAGTAACATCAATGTTAGATCCTAAAGGTAAAACTAAAGTACTTAAAATTATTAGAGATATTCAACAAACTAGAGAAAAGACATTAATTTCAATAACGCATGATATGGACGAAGCTATTTTAGCTGATTATTGTTTAGTATTTTCAGAAGGTAAAATCATTGCTGAAGGGTCTCCAAAAGATATTTTAAAAAATAAAAAAATAATTGAATTAGCTAAAATAGATTCTCCATTTATTTATAAATTGAGCGAAGAAATTGAAGGAATTGATCCAACATATGATGAAGATGAATTATTGGAGAAGTTATGCAAATAAAAGTAAAAGATTTAGAACATGTATTTAGTAAAAAAACTTCAATGGAATTTAAAGCATTAAACAAAGTCTCTGTAGAAATAAAACAAGGAGAATTTATTGGTATAATCGGTCAAACAGGTAGTGGTAAAACAACCTTTATTGAGCATTTGAATGCTCTTTTATTGCCTTCTGGTGGTTCACTAGAGTGAATTTTTGATAATGAAAAATATAATAAAAAAAGCAAAGAAATTATTAAGTTTGTTGATTCCTATAAATTAATTCCAACATGACGTAAAAAGGTTAAAAGAGCTAAAGACTTGAGAAAAAGAGTTGGTGTTGTGTTCCAATTTGCTGAATATCAATTGTTCGAAGAAACGATTGAAAAAGATATAGCTTTTGGACCAAAAAGTTTTGGTGTTAGTCAAAAAGAGGCATTAGAAAGAGCAAAAAAATATTTAAATTTAGTAGGTTTAGATAATTCGTATTTAAAAAAATCCCCATTTGGACTATCTGGAGGGCAAAAAAGAAGGGTTGCATTAGCTGGAATTTTAGCTATGGAACCTGATGTTATAGTAGCTGATGAACCAACTGCTGGTTTGGATCCAGTTGGTGTAAAAGAAATATTGGATATTTTTGTAAATTTACATAAACAAGGAAAAACAATTATTATAGTAACTCATGATTTAGATAATGTGTTAGAAGTTACAAAACGTGTTTTAATTTTCAAAGATGGACAAATTGTTAAAGATGGTAAATCTTATGATGTTTTAAGTGATACTGAATTTTTAATAAAAAATAATATGGAACCACCAAAATTATTAAATTTTGTTTCTAAATTGAAAGCAAAAAAAATTGATGTACCAAAAGTTACATCGATTAGTGAATTAGCTTTATTTTTAACTAATTACATTAAAAACAAAGGAGGGTTTAATGAATAATCCAATAGGTAGTTACTCATATAATGTTACATTTATTCATAGACTAGATCCTAGATTAAAACTTTCAATAGTTATCACTTATATTGTTTTAACTTTTATTGCTGATTTCTTTTTTTCTTTAGCAATTTTATTAATACCATTATTAATTGCTTATTTAATTGGTTCAAGAAAAATATCATCTATTTTTAAAATGTTACGAATGCCAGCATTTATAGGAATATTTTTATTTGTCATAAATATATATACTATGAAACATACAATTAATTCCTTAGCATATCAACCGATTTTAGATATTTCTAACATTCAATCGTATATGTTAACTAATTTTATGAAATTTGAATGAGTAATATATCAAAATAGTAGTTATGTGTACTCTATAAATTGAGCAGTTTTAGGTAGAACGTTTGCTTTGGTAATAAGAATTTATATAATGATTATGGCAACAAGTTTATTTGTAATTACTACAAAACCTATTTTACTTACAAAAGCTATTGAGGATTTAATATTGCCTTTAAAGTTATTGTTTATTCCTACTCATATAATTGCTATGATTATTTCAATATCACTTCGTTTTATACCAACATTACTTGATGAAGCACATAGAATTGTTAAAGCACAATCTAGCCGCGGTATCGATTTTAAAAATGGTAAATTAAAAGAAAAAGCTAAATCATTTACAACACTAATAATTCCTTTGTTTGTTACTTCGTTTGCTAAAGCTGAGGATTTATCGAATGCAATGGAAACAAGAGGTTATGATCCATATTCAAAGAGAACTAGATATAGAAAATTATATTTTTCATGAAGAGATTTTTTAGTACTATTTTTAATAATAGGTTTAATATTATTTATTGCTCTAAGTCAAAAATTAGATTTTTTACCAATTTGATATATTTTAAGTTATTCAAATTATTAACACCTAATTGGTGTTTTTTTTATAAAAAAAAGAGATTTAAAATCTCTTATCTTATTCAGGATCACTACCATCTGCTAATTTAATGACTGGAAATAATGTTTTAAAATCTAATTTACGGCCTGTTTTTTTGGCTAATATTTTTTGATTTTGAATTAGTTTTTCTGCTGTTTTTTTAGCATCATATGCATATTTAAAACCTAGTGATAAATCACAATTTAATAAGAAATCAATTTTAGTAAACAATTTTTGATATTCTTTGAGTATTAGAGTATTATTTTGTAAATCATCTAAAAGTTGTTGTTTCTTTTCTAGATATTCTGTTTTAAAACTATTTTCATCTTGTAATGTTTCTATTAATTTCATAACTTCAAAAACCATGTTTGCACTAGCATGAGAATGATTATGTGAAGAATTTTCACCACGACCTTGCGAATCGTAAATAACTATTTTAGAAATATCTTTTAATTGATTTTTTCACAAACTAGTTGATATGTTTGCTAAATGACTTCCTATTTTATTATAATCATATTTAATAACATTGCTTCAATTTTCATTATTTATCAATTTATCAGCATCAACATTTTGTTTAAATGAATAAATATTATTTTTATTATCTTTGTTAATTAATTCATTAATACTTATTGTATTTCTATCAAATTGAGCAATTAAATCTAAAACTAGTGATTGTAAAGCGTTTATTAATAATGTAAATTTTCCTTCACTTTTGAAATAATCATCATTTGGGGTATAAATTTTTAAAATTTCGTCATTTTTTTCTTTAATCCCATAGTCTTGATCTAACGGTTTAGTTTGGTCTCTTGTTCCTCTTAATTGTTCTGAATTTATTATTTCTCCTATTATGTCAAGAATTGAATTTATTTCTTGTTTATAATTACTATCATTATAGACTGTTAAACTCTTAGCAGTGGATTTTGAATCAGGCCGAAACATGAAATTTTTATTCATTTCATTATATTGATTATTTAATTCTGAAATCATTTGTGATAAACTCAAATTTTCAAATTCAGTCATCTCATTTGAATTATCATTTTTAGATTTTACATTTTTGTTACACGAAAATGTTATTAAGGGTAAAATGGAACAAACAGGTAATATAAATTTTAATTTATTTTTCATTTTTATAACTCTTTCTAAATTATTAATTTATGAAAATTTCTTATATGTAATCTAATGTATTTATTTTATCAAATACTACATTAATTCTATTAAAATAGTTTGTTAAGTTGATTAAAAACTTATATTTTATTTCTTTTTTGATATCATTAGTTATGCAACTAGAAATAGTTGCCGACATTTGTTGGAAATGTTGATAAATTCTTTTATTATTTAAGTTTTTAAGTTATTTTTTAAAGTTGTTAAATTAGAAATATTTTGTATTAAACTGTTTTTATAATTATTCAATTATATATTTATTTTTTTAGTGTTGCAATACTCCTTTTAAAATTAATATAATTTTAGTGAATTAATTTTCAATTTACAGATAACATAAATATTTATTTATGTTTAAATAATAATTAAAATTAGACAAACGTTTGTTTGTCTTTTTTGTTTATAATTATAGACAATGTATGAGGTGAAATATGAATAGCAAAAATATCAAAGAAAGAATTAATTATTTGGTAAATTTAATTAATAAATGAAATAGAGAATATTATGTTGAGAGCTCTCCTTCTGTTAGTGATTTAGAATATGATAAAAAATTATTAGAATTAGAAAAATTAGAACAACAATATCCTCAATTCATTTTTCCTAATAGTCCTACTAAGCACGTAAATAATGAATTAGATAATAAATTTAAAAAAATAGAACACAAAAATCCCATGTTATCTTTATCCAAAGCATATAATTATGAAGAAATATTGAAATATATTGAAAACATCAAAAAAATAGTTCCTTTAGAAGAAATCAATTTTAGCTTAGAACCTAAAATTGATGGACTTTCTATTTCATTGCATTATAAAAATGGTATTTTAATTCAAGCTTTAACTAGAGGCAATGGCATGGAAGGAGAAGATGTTACTCAAAATGTATATCAAATTGCTTCAATTCCTAAAATAATTGATTATTCTAATGATTTGGAAGTAAGAGGTGAAGTATTTTTATCTAAGAGTAGATTTATTGAATTAAATAAAGAATTAAAAAGCCAAAATAAACCATTATTTTCTAATCCGAGAAATGCTGCAAGTGGAACCTTAAGGCAGCTTGATCAAGATATTGTTAAAGAAAGAAAATTAGATTGTTTTTTATATGAATTAGTTTCGCCTGAAACTCATAATATATTTCTTCAAAATGAAGCTATAAATTTTATGAAAAAACTCAATATTCCAACTAATAATTTTTTTAAAGTTGTAGAAATTGAAGAATTAGAAGAAGAAATAGCAGATTTTGCAGAGAAAAAAAATAAGTTTGATTTTGATGTAGATGGTTTAGTTATTAAATTAAATAATTTACATTATTGATCTAACTTAGGTCGAACTGCAAAATTTCCCAAACATTCAATTGCATTTAAATATGATGTTGAAAATGCAATTACAACTGTTAAAAAAATATTAACAACAGTTGGTAGAACGGGAAAAATAACATATGTTGCTAAAACTGATAAGGTAGAATTAAATCAAACTAATGTTACTGCCGCAACTTTGCATAATTTTAATTTTATAAAAAGTATAAATCTAAATGTTGGTGATGATGTTAAGATAGTAAAAGCAGGAGAAATTATTCCCAAAGTTGTTGAATTAGTTCGTAAAAATTCAAAAGATGTATTCTCTAAACCATTAAAATGTCCATCATGCTCTCATGATTTAATTGAGTATCCTGGAAATGTGGATCAATTTTGCGTTAATAAGAAATGTGAAGAAATAATAATCAATACAATTAGTCATTTTACTAGTAGAAAGGCAATGGATATTGTCGGTTTAGGTTTGAGAACAATTGAAATATTTTTTAAAAATAAAATAATTCAAAAAATTGAGGATATTTTTACTATTGAAAAATTTAAGAATCAAATTATTTCACTAGAAAAATTTGGTTTAAAAAAATATGAAAATATTGTAAATAGTATTGAAAAAGCTAAATCAGTTAAATTTAGTAAAGTTTTATTTGCACTAGGAATTAAACATTTAGGAGAAAGAGTTGCTAAATTATTAAGTGTTCATTATTCTTCATTTCAAGAAATTATTGATGATAAAAATTTATCAAAAATAAATGATTCTTTGAATATTGGACCTAAGATTATTGAAAGTTTAACTGAATATGTTAGTGATGATAACAACAAGAATTTAATGATATTTTTAGATTCAATATTAGATTATGAACAACCTCTAAAAACAACAACGAAATTATCAAATTTAACATTTGTTCTTACTGGAAAAATTGGATTATATTCAAGAGATCATTATGTTGAAATAATTGAAAAAAATGGTGGAAGAGTTGCGACTAGCATTAGTTCTAAAGTCAATTATTTAATAGTAGGAGAAAACGCGGGTTCGAAATTGAATAAAGCTCAAAAACTAAATATCAAAATAATTAATGAGAGAGAGTTTTTAGAATTATTAAAATAGTTTAAAATTATATTATTAATTTTAAGGAGAAAATATGAAAGAATTATTAATTATCGGTAACTGAAAAATGAATAAAACATTCAATGAGTCAATGGAATTTTTTGTTGATTTTAATAAAGCTTATAAAAGTGCAATGAAAAATAGTGATAAAAAACAAATTATTTCAAATAATACTTTTGGTGTTGCAGTTCCTTTTACATCATTATCTGCTCATATGGCAATGAATAAAGTAAGTGAATTGGCATTATGTGCTCAAGATATGAGTCAATTTAATGATGGTGCATTTACAGGAGATATTTCTGCAAATATGCTTAATGAATTAAATGTTAATTTTGTTATTTTAGGACATTCTGAAAGACGTCAAGGGCATAAAGAAACAAACGATGTAGTTAATGCAAAAGTAAAACAAGCATTAGAATATGGAATTGTACCAATTGTTTGTGTTGGAGAAACATTAGAGGAATATGAAAATGGTAAGTCTAAGGAAGTTGTTAAAGAGCAAATTGAAGGATCATTGAAAGATATAGATTTATCTAAAGTAGTAATTGCCTATGAACCTATTTGAGCAATTGGTACAGGTAAAGTTGCAACTCCTGAAATAGCTGGTGATATGTGTCAATATATCCATGAATTAACTACTAAAGAAACAATTGTTCAGTATGGTGGAAGTGTTAAACCTGATAATATTGAAGAATTAGCGCAACAAGAAGGTATTAATGGCTTTTTAGTAGGAGGAGCTAGTTTAACTGTTGATTCTTTTGTAAAATTAATTTCATTAAATAAATAGATTTTAAAGTGTGAAAAAATTTATGTTAAAAAACGTAGGATTTTTTCACACTTTTATATTGATTAAAAATTATTTTATAAAAAAAGGCAGCAATTGCTGCCCAAATATAAACTCTATTTTATTATTTTTCAGAGTAAACTAAAACTTGTAATTTATGAAGTCTTCTTAAACCATATTTGCTTCTAGTTTTTTTATCATCTAATATTAATCAATATTGTGCAACAAATAAATTATCAACTAAATGTCTAGATTCTTTAATATCTTTTTGAATATCAGTTGCTGAATGGATTTTAATATCCGGCATGTCAGCAAATAATTCGTAAATAGCATCATTTAATTTTTTTCTTTCAATAGGATCTAATAAAGTAGCTTTAGTTCCTTCTATTTTAGTTTTATATTTTTGACCTGGGACAAGAATAGAATTATATAAAAATCTATTTACTAATTTATCTTGAGCTTGCAAATCGTCAGGAATACATTCTTCAACTTCGTTACTTGCTTCAAAAATAATTGGTAAGCGTTTTACAGTACTCCCGTCATTGAATGAATGATTTTCGTTTGCAACTATTCAAAAATTTGTTGTATATAAATGATTTCCCACTCTATGAATATCAATAAAAGTTTCTAAATTAGTTTCAATCCTAGCATTTATTAATTTTAATTCTGTGGTTAATTCATTAATTAATCTATTGTTGTTTGCCTCATTAAAAAAGTAAATTGGAAATGAATCACCATTTACATCAACTTTCTTTTGTATAAATGATTTTTCAAAAACGTTGTTAAATGAGGCATCTTTTGGATTATTTTCTTCGACATTTATTTTTTCTAACTCTTCTTTGTTTACATTAATTTGAGTTGTTATTTTTATTCTTTTATTTTCAATTGCGTTTAATTCTTTTTTAAATTCAAATCCATTTTTAGCCTGTAATCAAAAATCCATGGTATATGTATTACCATTTTCTTGAATATTTTTAAAATCTTCAGCAATATTTGTAATTTCGATTTTATTTTTTTTATCCTCGCTAATAAGTTTTTTGATTTCATTTTTTATTACATCTCTAAAGTTATTATTTAAGATACTATATTTAAATGGTTTTATAACAAAGTTATCAAATGTTAATTTAATGTTTTGAAATTTAGTTGTATCTATTGTAATTTTTTCATTTTGTTTAGTATTGCAAGATGTTGCTATTAAAGCAATACTTGATAATGTTGTTGCTAAAACGGGAGCAAGCAAAAATTTATTTTTTTTCATTTTAAACCCTTTCATTATTAATTAAAATAGAATATATTAATCATGATATCAATATTGTATAGTAAAAAAAATAGTAAAAATAAATATTTTTACACTATTTTCTTATTTTTTTGTTTCATTCTATTAAACTTTCTTTTTTCTTTTTAAAAACGCTCTATATAAAGCAACCAAAATTAATGCTAAAGGTAAAAAAATAGTTAATGCTACAATTACAAGATAAATTCTTAGTCATAATTTATTTCTATCTTTTCTTGCTTTTTCAATTTGCTCATGGATTTCTACCGATTTTTCTCCTAAGAAATCACTTATATCTGATAGTCTTTTTTTATCAAATAATCTTATTAAAACATATGAAACAATTAGTGCTGACATAATTATTACACTAATGATACAAAATCATGTTGTAGAGCCAAAACTAGAATCCATCCATTTAGCTCATGTAAAATTGATTTTTAAATACTCTGATTCGTATTTTCATGTGTCAGATAAATACAAGCCATAGATTATAGATGTTAATAAACCTAGATATGTAAGAACAAAAATGAGCAATCATGTTAAATTCACATCTTTTAATACAATTTTTTTATAAGCTAAGTGAAAAGTACTACTTGATGTATAATCTCCCGAACTAACTGCATCACGATATTTTTGTATTGTGTGAGATCATTGTATATTTTCAATTAAATTTTTTAATCCAAATGAAAAAGAAATAAATGCTAATATTGCAAACAACACTAGATAACCGTTATATCCTTTTTCAAAAATACCTATTTTTGTGTATACTAAAGTAAACATAATTATAGATGTTAGCATTATAAAAAATGAAATACTACTTAATAGAGTTTTTAAAAATCTTTCAGCTCTAACAACTTTATAAACTCTAGGAGAAATTTGGTTTTTTGAATCTCTATATAATTTTGAATTTGAAGAACTAAAATTAAAGTCTTGATTATTTTGAACAATTTCAATTGTTTCAGCGTTTTGTATAGGTTTATATTTTCTCATATTAAGTCCTTAAGAGTTTTAACAATATCTAAAGAATTATATTTAAATTTTATATTAAATTATTAACATAAATATTTAAAAATGATTTTTTTAACATATTTTAGTATATTTGATTTTAAAAAATTGGCTATAAATTAGTTTTATAGTTGAAAAACATTTTAGTATTTTTTTGTTCTATATTTCATTTTTTAGATAATATATTCAAATTTTATTATTAATATCAAATTTAATATATAATAAAAAGACAAAAATTCTAATACATAATCAAAATAATTATAAAGGAGTAAAATATGGGACAATTAGCAACATGAATAATATTAGGTACATTGGTTTTAATATTTGGTATATTCTTTATTTTTTCAGCAATCAAAGATAGAAAAATAAAGAATAAGAAGAAAAAAGATGAAATCAGAAGACATAATAATTCACTTGAACAAATGCGTTATTTAACGTTTCAAATCCTAGCATTATGAGATAAGAATCAAGAACTACTAGATAATTTTGAACCTTCAATTGGAGAATACAAAATGAAAGAAATTGTAAACGCTGCTCATAATTATTTATCAGAACTGGAAGATGACTTAAAATTTAAAGAATACATTGTGGAAAATGTTGAAACACAGCATTTTTTAAGTAAATTTATAGCTTTAAGAGAAACAAGAAGTAATTTATGAAATAGAAGATGTTTAGAAATAAAAGAATATTTTGATAAATTGAATAAACAATACGATAAAGCATTATTTCAATCCGAATACGATGAAATAGTTTCAAATATTAATCAGTTTTATAAAAATGAATTTGAAAAGGCAAAAAATGAATTTGCCAAATAAATTAACGATTTTTAGATTAATATTAATTTTTCCATTATTGTTATTGTTTATAGCATATAAATATTTTATAGATTATAACTATAAAATTTCGCATATTGTAATATTATCTTTAATTTTATTAATTTTTGTTATTGCAATGATTACAGATTATTTTGATGGCAAGATAGCAAGAAAAAATAATTTAATAACTTCATTTGGAAAATTATGAGATCCGCTAGCTGATAAAATTATCGTTACTTCAACTATGCTATTTTTAACTCTTTATTCTTTCATTCCTTTTTGGATAGTAATTGTTTTTATAATTAGAGATTTAATTGTCGATGGCTCTAGAGTGGTTATGGCTAAAAAAAATATAGGAGTTGAAGCTTCTCTATGAGGTAAATTAAAAACATTAACCCAAACTATCGGTATCATTACAATTTTAATTATTGCTATTTCGTTTAATTATCCAATTGAATTTGAAATTAAACAATATTCGGTATTATATACAGAATTTTTAATACATATAATTAATATACCCCTAATTATTGGACTTGGATTTAGTATATTTTCTGGATATTTATATGTAAAAAAAATAATTCCTCATTTGGAATTAAAATAATTATTTATGAAGAAATATTGCTAATATTAGTATTGCTAAAAAACCAACTAATGCACCTATTATTAAAAAAATAAATAAAGATGAGAAAAAAATTTTTTTCTTATTTTTTTTGATTTCTTCTTTTGAAGAACAAATATTTTTTTTAGCATTTTGTAATAAAATATCTCTTTCTTCAGTATCCAATGAATGAATTTCATCTTTATTATAAATTTTGATATTTTCTAAATCATGAATTGTTGTTATATTTTTAGTTTCGTTTTGATTATCCTTTTTTTTATTTTTGTCCATAATTTAAATTTTAGCAAAAAAATAAAACAAAAATGAAATTAATAAAAAAAGCTTAAAAAGCTTTTTTGGTGTTTAAAACAAATGGTGGAGATGACGGGAGTCGAACCCGTGTCCAAATATTAAATCACATTAATACTTTTTACAGTTTAGATTATTTTTTATAAGTAATTAAAGTTTTAAATAATCAAACAAACTTAAATTACTACATTAAAAAATTCATATTTTTTACTAATGTTCATAAAAAATACTAACCTCAGAAACCATTCTATTAAAGTGAGGTAAATTTAATAGAACACTTGTTTGCTATAAACTAAGCAAAAACAAGGTTTGATTGTGCTTGTAATTGGTTTGCAATTACTAAGTCTTGAAGTTGAACTTCAACTTCATTTGCTTTTTTATCTTTTGCGATTATAAAGCCTAGAAGCATTAAGGTTTGCTAAACCACTGATATTAATGCACTCCAATACTTGTCGAAGCCATTACACCCCCATACCATTTATTATAATATATTTAAAAAAAATATATACTTTATAACTATGAATAAAAGAAAAATATTTAGCTTTCAAAAGTGTTTTATTAAAAAAAATGAAGAATTTGTTGTAATACCCAAAATAGATATTTATGAGAATGTTCCTGCAGCTATATGAGTTGTTGATAATTCAGATACATTTTTTAAGAATAATTTTTTTAATATTTTATCTTCAGAAGATGCAATTTCAACTAGTTTTAGTTATGATAAAAAAAGTATTATTAGAGATATTTATTACAATAAATGAAATAAATTTAATAAAATGGATTTTTTTAATATGTCCAGTGATGAACAAAATGATTATAAAATTCCATTAATAGATAAAATTAGTGAATTAAAAAAATATTATGAATGTCCAGAAGAAAAGCTAATTGAATTGGAAAACACTTTAAAAAAATATAATTTTCCAATTAGAATGTTAATATTTTCTATTTTAAATAGTAATGTTTTTTCAATTATGGAAGAATATAAAAAGCAAAAAAACGAGTATGATAAGTATGTTAAAAGTTTAATTAAAAATTTAAGTACAAGTGATTTAAATTTAGCACAAAACAATATAAAAAAATTCAAGGAAATCGAAAATTTATTTTTTGAAAATACACTAAAAAAGTTATTTGATATTTTTGATTTTTTCTTTTCAAAAATGCGCTTATATTATCAACAATCAAAAAATAATATAGAGTTTTTGTGTGAAGAAAAAATAAAATATTTAAAAGAGGAAATAAATGTTTTTAAAAAAATTAAGCATAATTCGCGCGATGCTATTTTGAATCAATTCAAGATTAGAGATTTAAAGCAATCAAACATTGTTTTACACCAAATTTTAAAAGAAATTAATTACAATTCAAAAGAAAGCTTGGATTACTTGATTCATTTTTATAATAAAAGTTCTGAAATAAGTGCTAAAAAAATGACTTATGTTGAAAAAAATTCTTTACAATACCAATACATTGCTAAACAAATGCTTTTAGAAAATTATGTTGTCAAATTTTTAACGAGAAATAAAAAGTTTTTGTCTTTTTTAGATATTGAATTTATTGATGAAATTAAAACTAATTTAGATTTTCAAATTAAATTATTTATTAATAACAATTTATCATCGTCAAACATTCTTCAAAAAAATTTTTCAATACAAAAAGTAAAAAGAATTATTCAAAATGAATTTTATTTTAAATTAGAAAATTATAAAGCTCATTCGAGAGCAAAATACGATCAAATAATAGATTTAATTAATCAAAATAAAGAAAAAATAGAATTTTTAAAACATAAAAAAAATTCATATAGCACACTAAGTGAATACGATAGCTTTATTAACTCTTTAAATATAAAATTATCTAATGCTGAAAGTGAACAAAAATGAAAGTTAAATAGATTAAAAGAAAAATATTACAAAAACATTAAAAATAATAAGTTAGAGAAAATTTTTTCAAGCATAAATGAAATAATTAAATATATAAATAAGAATAATAGAAAAATTTCTTCATTCAAATTTTTATGAAAAAATTTTAAAGGTAATAAGACGTTAGAAAACAAAAATAAAATATTAAATTTAGCTGATACATTACATAAGAATTCTGATCACTTTTCATCACTTAATTTTATGTTTAATTATTTAGATTATTTAAAAAATGCATTATTTTCTAATAATTTAAATATTAAAAAAGTAATCCAAGATTTTGATATATTATTCAATTTAATAGACATTTTGGGCAAAGTTTCAATATCGTTAAATAGTCTTATAAAACCTTTTGTCAATATTACACATATTAACAAGTTAAAAATTAATTTTATGTCATTAATTTCTAGAAGACCGAAATTAATAGTTATTGTTGATGATTTAGAATTAAAAAACAAAAAAATTAAAAATGAATTTTTAAAAATAGCTTATGACATTTGTGATTCTAAAAATATTACATTATTTTTTGTTAGTTCTGATTTAGAATTAATTGTAAAAAATAATTTTAAATATATGTATGCATGTAATAAAAATGGTCTATTAGAATATGGATTAACTTCTGCGATATTAAAGAAACCAATAAATTCCTTAGTGCAGAATTATATGAATAAAAGTAGTTTTTCTAATTCTCAAGAAACTCAAGATTTGTTTTTTTCAGAGCTATTTGATGTTGAGAATAATCATTTTATTTTTGCGACATCAAATTACATTAAAAATAAAAGTGTAAATAAAAATAATTTATCTAGTTTAATTGATATTAGCAATCAAGAAAAAACTTTGGAAAAACAAATTGATGATTTGGTTAATCCTTTTGATAAAAGTGTTGCAATTATTGCAGATTTTAAAATTGGTAAAAATAAACTTCCAAAAACTTCCAAAAATTTATTAAAAAAATATAATGAATATTTTAAAGAAAATAATAATATCAATTTAGATTTACCTTCTATTGATGACTTATATTAAAGTTGCAAAAATATTAAATTGCAACTTTTTTTAATTTATTTTCATTTAAAAAATGTAATATTTTATACTATTTTTAACTTAATAGTAATAATAAATATTATAATTAATAAATAAATATATGTAAGTATTGCACATTTATATGGGAAATTTAGATATATAGGAGTAAAAATGGAATTAGAAAAAATTTATAATCCTCAGCAATTTGAAAAGAAAATTGCTAAAAAATGAAAAGATAAAAAAATTTTTAGTAAACATGATGATAGTAAAAAACCCTTCACAGTTTTATTACCTCCACCAAATGTTACAGGTAAACTTCATATTGGTCATGCGCTTGATACTTATATTCAAGATACAATTATTAGATATAAGAAATTAAGTGGATATGATACTTTTTATATTGCGGGAATGGATCATGCAGGAATTGCAACACAAAGTAAAGTTGAAAGTACTCTTTTTGAAAAAGAAGGCTTAACAAGACATGATTTAGGAAGAGAACAATTTATTTCACGTATTTGGGAATGAAAAGAAGAATACGCAAAATTATTTAGAAAACAATGAGATTATTTGGGTTTAGCATTAGATTATCAAAATGAACGTTTTACGTTGGATAAAAAAAGTAATAAAGCAGTAGTTAAGGCTTTTGTTGAGTTATATAAAAAAGGACTCATTTATCGTGGTACAAGAGCAATAAATTGAGATCCCATGATTAAAACAGCTTTAAGTAATGTAGAAGTAATTAATAAACCAACTGAACAAAAGATGTATTATATTAAATATCCAATTGTAGATAGTGATGAATTCTTGACTATTGCAACTGTTAGAACGGAAACTATGTTAAGCGATGTTGCAATAATTTATAATCCAAATGATAAAAGATACAATAAATTGTTTAATCTAAAAGTTAGACATCCATTAACAAATAAAATAATTCCATTAATTGCTGATGAATATGCTGATATAAAATTCGGTAGTGGTTTAATGAAACTTTCAGCTCATGCTGAAGTTGATATAGAAATTATAAAAAAACACAATCTAGAAATAATTGAGACAATTGATAAAGATGGGCTTATCAATTGCCCTAATAGTGAATTTCATAAACTAACTCGCTTCGAAGCAAGAGAACAAATTGCTAATTTTTTACAAAAAAATAATTTGTTATTAAAAGTAGAAAATGTTGTATCGAATGTGGGTTATTCTGAGCGTTCTAAAGTTCCTGTAGAAATTTTGGTTATGCCACAATGATTCGTAAAAATGGATAAATTAGCAGATGATATTCTTCAGCATTTAAAATCCAATGATAGTGTTAAATTTTATCCTAATCGTTTCAGTAAGACATTGAAAACATGAATGTTAAATGTACATGATTGAACTATTAGTAGACAATTATGATGGGGTCATAGAATTCCTGCATGATATAAGGATAATGAGGTTAAGGTGCAAGAATCGTGTCCTGGTGAGGGTTGGGAACAAGATCCTGATGTTCTAGATACTTGATTTAGCAGTGGTTTGACACCATTTTCATTTTTGGGATGGCCAAATAAAAATGATAAATTATTGAAAAGATATTTTCCAACTTCATTGTTAGTTACAGGCTATGATATTATTTTTTTCTGAGTAGCACGAATGTACTTTTTTGGTTTAGAATTTATGAATAAAAAACCATTTAATGAAGTTTTATGCCATGGATTATTAAGAGATGCAAATGGTAAAAAAATGTCAAAAAGTTCCAATAATGGAGTTGATCCAATCGAAGTAATAGAGGCGAATGGTTCAGATGCCTTACGTTGATTTATGATTACCAATTTTTCACCTGGATTAGACATTAGATATTCTGAAGAAAAAATTAAATCAGCTTGAGCATTGTGCAATAAGATTTGAAATATTACAAGATATATTCAAAGTTTACCAAATGATAACAATAGTATTAATCCAGCAGATATTTGAATTAATAATAAACTTGTTAATTTGAAGAAAAAAATTGATAAGTCAATGAAAAATTATGAATTAACTGTTGTTGGTAGTGAATTATCTAAATTTATATATAATGATTTTTCATCATGATATATTGAATTATTAAAAATAATGCCAAGTAAAAAACAAGCATTAAACAATTTAAAAACATTATTGTTAATAGCTCATCCTTTTCTTCCTTTTTTAACTGATTATTTATTCAGTAATTTATTTAATGAAGAACTTTTAGAAAATGAATTTCCTAAATTAAAATTAAAAAATAATATTCAAAATAAAGATATAGATAATATTATTAATATTACTAATATTTTACGTAAATATAGGGAAAATAGAAAAATTAGTAAAAAAACTATTATTTATTATGATACTAATATAGAATTAAATGATTTTGTCATATCTTCAATTGAAAAACTTGCATTTTCACAAATAAAAGCTAATAAAGATTTGCTTTTTGTAGAAGGTGATTTGAATGTTTATATTTTAGAGGATGAAAGTACAAAACAAGATTATAAATTACAAGTGAAAGAAAAAATTGAAAAGTTAAATAGTGAAATTTTAAGGGCACAAAATATGCTAAATAATCCTAATTTTGTACAAAAGGCACCTGATTATAAAGTCAAAGAAGAACGAGATAAATTAGCAAAATTTAAAGAAGAATTAGCTAAATATAAGGAGGAATTATAATGAAAATTTTAGATGGAAAAACTATTGCTGATAAAAAGACTCTTGAATTAAAGAAAGAGTTTGATTATATTCGCGATGAATTAAAAAGAAAACCTATATTAGCTATTATTCAAGTTGGAGACAATAAAGCATCTAACCAATATATTAAATTTAAAATGAGAAAAGCTGAAGAGTTGGGAGTTGAAGTGAAACATTATCGTTTCAAAGAAACTGCCAGACAAAGAGAATTATTAAAAAAACTTGATGATATAAATGAAGAAGCAGATGGAATTATTGTCCAACTTCCTTTGCCAGAGCATTTATCGACACAAGTTATTTTAGATGCCGTTAGACATGAAAAAGATGTCGATGGTCTTTCAACAAGAAATGAATTTAATTTTTATAATAGTATTGAAAAAGAATTATCATTCGTTCCTGCCACAGCAATAGCTGTTTTAGATCTAATGAAAGAGTACAAAATTGAATTAGAAGATAAAAAAGTTGCAGTTATTGGTCGCTCTCATTTGGTAGGTAAACCTACAGCGTTTTTAATTAAAAAAGAAAAAGCAAATGTATCTACATTCAATAAAAATTCAGGAATTAAAGGTGTTGAAAATGCTGATATAGTTATTGTTGCAACAGGTGAAGCACAAATGCTCAAAAAAGAAAATATTAAAGAAAACGCGATTGTTATTGACATTGGAGCTAATTTTGTTGAACACAACGATAAATCAATACTTGTAGGTGATGTTGATATTGAAGGACTTGAAGGGTATATAAGTGCATTAGCTCCTGTACCAGGTGGTGTTGGCCCTTTAACAGTAGTTAGTTTATTTAGTAATTTAGTGAAAGCTATTAAACACAACGAAGATATTTAATTAATTAGACAAATTATTATTTGTCTTTTTTTATTGTTTATATAACTCGAATACGTTTAGTTTTTTAATATTTATTGTATTATTTATATACAAATAGTACTTGGATATTAAAAAAAGGGGGATATATGTCTTTAAAAGCTGGGATAGTCGGATTACCTAATGTTGGCAAGAGTACTTTATTTAGTGCGCTTACCAAATATCAAGTTGAAGCAAGTAATTATGCTTTTACAACTATTGAACCAAATATTAGTAGTGTTCCATTAAAAGATCCTAGATTATATGAATTAGCTAAATTAGTAAATCCAAATAAAATTGTGCCTGCAACGTTTGATTTTGTTGATATTGCGGGATTAGTGCAAGGTGCCAGTAGAGGCGAAGGATTAGGGAATAAATTTTTAGGCAATATTAGAGAAGTTGATGCTATTATTCATGTTGTTCGTTGTTTTAAAAATAAAGATATTATGCATGTGGCTAATGAAATAAATCCAATTAATGATAAAGACGTTATTAATATGGAATTAATGCTTGCTGATTTAGAAACAATTAATAATGTTATTTCAAGAATTCATAAAAAAGCTAAATCAGGTGATAAAATAGCTATTTTAGAAGAGAATTTAGCTTTAAAAATAAAAACATTACTTGAATCTAATCAACCAGCAAGAAATTTAAAAAATTTAAGTGAGGAAGAAAAAAAACTTCTAAAAGGTTATCATTTATTGACATCGAAACCTATGATTTATGTTGCTAATATGTCTAGTGAACAAATTGCTAATTATGAAAATGATGATTTATTTATAAAATTAAAAGAATCAATTGGCAATGAAACAAAAATTATTCCTATTTGCGTACAACTAGAAAGTGAAATAAGCCAATTAAATGAAAATGATATGAAAGAATGATTAGATTCATATAACATCAAATATAGTGGTTTAGATTTATTGACAAGAGAAGCTTTCGATTTATTAAATCTTAAAACTTATTTTACAGCAGGCGAAATAGAAGTTAAGGCTTGAGTTTTTCATAATGGGATGTTTGCTCCTCAATGCGCTGGCATTATTCATACAGATTTTGAAAAAAAATTCATAAAAGCTGATGTTATTAGTTATGATGATTATATAAAATATGAAGGCGAATTAGGTGCTAAAAATAATGGTAAAATTCGTAGTGAAGGTAAAAATTATATAATGCAAGACGGAGATGTTTGTCACTTTAAATTTGGCAAATAATCTTTTTTATGGGGGTTTAGTATAATGGTATT
Organism: Mycoplasmopsis lipofaciens ATCC 35015; assembly: GCF_000686585.1. Lineage (GTDB taxonomy): Bacteria > Bacillota_I > Bacilli_A > Mycoplasmatales > Metamycoplasmataceae > Mycoplasmopsis > Mycoplasmopsis lipofaciens. The sequence goes on along the minus strand of NZ_JMKY01000005.1, from coordinate 109,715 downwards.
ACTGCAGTCTCCAAAACTGTTTATAAGGGTTCGATTCCTTTAACCCCTGCCATATCGTAAAAACGACTACTATACATTTGAATGTATAGTTTTTTTATTTATGGAATTTTTTTTCATATAAAAAATAAAAAATTTCTCTTTTTTTACTTGCTTTTTTATTTTATTGTTGTTAATTATTATTATATTTAATATTAATAATTATATTGTTGATATAGTCAATGTTTAAGTTATAATTCTATTGATATTAGTTTTGTAATGTAATAATGAAAGTTAAACAACAATATTTGTATTACATCTAGTATTAGTTTATTTTTTAAATATTCTAAAGGAAGGTAAAATGAAAAAAACTAAAAAAATTGTCCTATCGTTAGGAACAACAGGAATTTTTGCACCTTTGATGGCTTTAGCAGCTATTAGTTGTAAAAAAACAGAAAGTCCCCAAGATAAAGTAGCTGCAGAAACTAAAAAAGTTATAGCTACAATTGCTGACAAATCTACTAAGGCAGCAGATGTTCTTTCAGACGATGAAGTTAAAGCGGCTATTAGTGGTTATGATACAGAAAAATATGATTTTGTTTTTAAATCGAAAGAAGTTGATTTAGCTAATGGTATTATTTCAGTTAGATATGAATTAACAAGCAAAGAAGATCCTACAATTAAGTATGAAACAACACTTAGAATTGACGGCTTTAAAAAGACAAAACCTTACAACAGGTATGCAAATGATAAATATGCATCTAATAAATTTGACCAAAATGCAGATGGTAAAATTAAAATAGGTGTTTCATTTTCAAATAAAAAATCGCAATGAAATGCTTTAGAAAAAATTATTGATACTTACAATAAAGTTATGAAAGATGTTGAAGGATATATTCCAGTTGCACTTGTATCGGCGGGTTCGGGATATGATGGTGCTGCACAAGATGTTGAACAAAAAATTGAAGCTAAGAATGCAACAGAATTGTATAATTTAACATTTAATTATCCAGGCCTAGCATCTACATTAGCAAAACAAGGTATGTTATTGAATTTATATGATAGAAATGAAGCAATTTCAACAGATTTATCAATTTTCAATCGTTCATTTGCACAAAGTAATTTTACAACAGCGAGAATTGTTAATGAAGGTTCATGAATGCTTCCTGCTGCAAAAAGTACAACTGTTTTAGGTGGAAATGGACCTGTTCTTTCTTATATTTTACAAACAATGGAAGAAAATGGTGCGACAATATCATTATCAAATTATCAACAAATTAAAGATAGCGCAGCAAGTGATATGGAAACGGTAAAATCAATTTGAGGTGATCCAGTTGATGCAACTAAAATGGCTGCATTAAATTTGAGTGGATATGTTGTTAATGATGACACATTAAAAGTTGGTCAAAACTTATTAGAATTTATTACAAAGGCACAAAAATTATTTGTGAATAGTGAAAAAGAAAATTCTCAATTACATATTTTAGGTATTGATGATGCAGCTGGTTTCGTTCAAACATTAGCATTTGCTTCAATTGATGCTGATACAAGTGAAATGTTTGTAAAATCTGATTTAACTAATAATGATAGAGAAATTAACTATAAACCTATAATGGAAGAACAATCATTAGTTGGTAAAAAAATGTCAGATATTTATCTAGCAATCAAGAGAGCTGTTAAATCAAATGCTTTGGTTTTAAATGAACCTGGGCAATATACTTCTGTAGATCAAAAACATCATAAATATGCGATGGGATTAGGTTCAACAGCTGGATATTTCCATAATTTTGAAAAAGATGATGCGACAAATAGTTCATATTTCTACAATGGAGAATCATTAGGTGATGATTTTTATCCTGTATTTAAAAACGATAATAAATTCGCCTTTAAAGACGGTAGACACACAAATTATTTTGATTTATCAACAGTATCTGAAGATCCTAATTTTGGATATAAATCAACAAATACAGAAACGGATACTAAATTAAATGAGGTATTTGCAAAACCTGAAATGCCTACTTCAAGTAATAATGAATTTGTTGCATTTATGGTAAGTGGATCTTTAAATGATAAAATGAATGAAATTTCAACTACTTATCCTAATGATTTTGTAAAAGTTGGTACTTTTAACAAATTTTATAAAGGTGAAAAAGCTGCTAATGAATTTACAATGTATGTTCGTTTTGGGAATGCAAATGGTAATTTAATATTAAAAACATTTGACAAAACTACATTATTAAATGAAAATGAATTATTTACTTTCTCATCACCAACGAAATGAGCAGAAACAGATAGATATAATGTTATCTATACTCAAGGACCTTCATTAATTGGTATTCATGCAAATGATGAAGAAGATAAAGCAACCAAAATGTTTGTTAAATTTCTAGTTTCAAATCAAGCACAAGCTGATTTAGAAAACAAAACACCGTGAGAATATTTTGGAGAAAAAGCTTCATATATTTTTCCAATTAATGGTTTTGAAAATGTTGATAATTCTGGTTTAGAAAATAGATATTTAGCTCAAGCTGCAAGTGATTTTTCAAATATTATTAAAAATCCTGATGAATATGTTTCGTATGAAGAATATGGTGGTCCTGATGCAGATGAATTTAGAAAACAATTTAGATCTGTATATACACAAATTTATACAAAACATAAAAATGGACAAGAAGCTGGAACTTATAAAGAACAAGTTATTGATGGTTTAACTACCGCGCTAGCAAATTTATTTAAATAATAAATAAAAAATACAATAAAGGCAATATTGATTATTGCCTTTATTAATCTAAAACGAGGTAAAATGAAAAAAAGAATTAAGAGCATATTTTTAACTACATCTTTAGTTGCACCGCTTTCTTCCTTTGCTATAGTTTCATGTAATAATAAAAATGATACTTATAAAGAAAAATGGATTAAATATGTTGAAAACAATATAAATAATTTATCTAATAATCTAAAAATATTAGATAATAACAAATTAATTCAATTACAAACTAATTTAAAAAATTTAAAAAATAAAAACATTTCTAAATCAGATTTTGATGTTGAATTAACCAAAATTAAACATTCTATATCTGAAGCCCAACAAATGATTAATAATGCATTAATTAATGGAAAAATTGTAAATTACAATAATATTCAATTAATAAGTGATTATGTTGAATTACCAATTAATATGAAAGATAAAAATATTGTATTACCTAAGGAAAAAATAAATTATATAAAAACAAATATTTTAGACAATGTTAATTTTCCAAACTTGGTGTTTAAAGATTCTTCTTTATCACTAAATTCATATTATTTAGATTTGGAATATGTTGAAAAAGCTAGTTTTATTATTGATGATTTATTATTAGTTGAGTTTATTTCTACTGACTTAAATAAAAAAATAAACCCAGACATCGGAATTAATGATCAAAATAAAAATTATCAAACTTCAAGAACTAATAAATATAAGTTATATATAAAAAATCAAAACAATTTATTTGATTGAGTTGAAGATTTTGAATATTCTAAACAAATTGATAATATTCAAATTCAATTGTCTAAACCTTCTGACTTAGAATATATTTATAATGATTATACAGATAACGAGATCATAATTGATTGAGACAATATCGCTAGCGGTTCATGATTTGAAGGTGAAATTCAATATTGAAAAGATGGCGATACACCTGTTATTAAAATTTTAAGTTTACCAAATAACAATAATGGCGATATTGGTAATGTTGAAGATTTGGTTACTATTAGAGTTCAAGGAATTGATACTCCTGAAAAAGCTGTTGGTGGTAATCCAGCATCTCCATTAGAATATAGTTTTGCTGAAATGTCTACAAAATTTGGAACTACAAATTTACCAGGGAAAGATAAGGAAAATCATTCTAATAATAATCAACCCGGAACTAGAGTAAGAGTTTTTTATAATGGTAAAGATACCTATGGTAGAGTTACAGGAGATATATTCTTTGGGAATCAATTTAACCATTCGTATAGTGTTGCAATTGTAAGAATGGGTCTTACACTGCCATATGCTGATACAATTGATTTAAGTTCTATATCTAATGATCAATTATTACAACATTATACTTATTACTTAATGGGAAAAGCAATGAAACACGCACAAGATAAGAAACTTGGATTTTTCAAAAACTTTAATACTCCAAGAGGTGTTTCAACAGTGATATATAAGAAAAAACCACATAATAGATACATGATTTTTACTGAAAATAACACACCTAATGTATTTCAATTTAAAGGTGTGTCTGCACAAAAGTAAAATAGAAAGAAACATTTATGAAAAAAAATAATCAATCAAACACAATTATTTATACTAAAAATAGTCTTCTTCAAGATGACGAAAAAGAATTCAATCGTCTTGTCGACGATATTTTGTCTTATGATAAGAATAAAAATAATGTACCTGCTATAGAATTAAAAAATGTTTATATTGATTTTGGTGAAACATTAGCAGTTGAAGATGCTAGTTTTAAAATTCCGGAAGGTTCATTAGTTACATTATTGGGTCCATCGGGCTCAGGAAAAACTACAACATTAAATGCTATTTCAGGTTTATTAACAATTACTAGTGGGAATGTTTTATTTAGAGGGCGTGATGTTACTAAACTTTCACCACAAAGAAGAAAATTGGGTTTTGTTTTTCAAAATTATGCTTTATATCCTCACATGAGTGTTTATGATAATATTGCATTTCCATTAAAAAATGATACTGAATGACAAAATAAATTTTTAACCAAAAAAATGAAAGCTAAACATAATATTAGAAATATCTATTTAAAATATTTAAAAGCCTCAAAACAGGAATTAGATAGTTTAGATAAGGCATTTTTAGTTTATGAACATATTGAAAAAAATGCTAAATTAGAATTAGATCAATATAGAATTTCATTAAAAGAAAAAGACAATATTGCATTTACTGAGTATAAAATGGCTAAAGTTCATTATGCAGCTACTCTAAAACAAATATCTGATCAAACAATTAAGACATATAAAAAGTCGAATAAACAATATAAATTTGATATGAATGAATTAAAAAACAATATCAAGTTTGCAAAAGCTAAAAATATAGATGATTCAGAATTAAAAGTTTCAGAATTTGTTCAAAACTTTGACATTAAAGTTTTAAAAGAAAGAAAAGTAAAAACAATTGATGAAGCAAACTCTAAAATATTAGAATTAGAAAAAATTCAAAATGAACTATTAGCCATTAATTATTTAGAATTAAAATTTGATTTACGTAAAAAATTCTTGTGAATTAGAAGAAAAATTATGAATATTTTGGCATATTATAGACATTTTGTTGGTATCGAAACTGCTGAAAAAAAATATGAACCATTAATTTTAGAGAAGAAAAGTATATATAAAAAAATTCACAAAGAAACAAAAAATGCATTGAAAAATGATGCAAAGTACAAAAGACTTGTTCGTAATGAAAAAAGAATGAAGAAAATTGCTTTGAATGAATATAAAAAACTTCAAGAAGAAATATATACTAAATACAACTTATTAGCAATTATTAAGGAAGATAAATCAAAAAGAAATCTTTCATTGACTAAAGAAGATCGCGATCTTATTTTAGAAAATGAAAAAGAAATAATTTCATTAAAAACAGCTATTCATAATGAAGTATTAGAAGTTGCTGAACGTGTTGAGATTTTAAAAATATTACAAAAAAAACCAACTAGACTTTCTGGCGGTCAACAACAACGTGTTGCCATTGCTAGAGCTATAGTTAAGAAGCCTAATATTTTATTAATGGATGAACCATTATCAAATCTTGATGCTAAGTTACGTATTTCTACTCGTCAATGAATTAGAAATATTCAACAAAAACTAGGTATTACAACTGTTTTTGTTACTCACGATCAAGAAGAGGCTATGTCAATAAGTGATATTGTTGTATGTATGTCAATGGCTAAGGTACAACAAATTGGTTCACCATTGGAACTTTATAATAAGCCAACCAACAAATTCGTAGCAAGATTCTTAGGAATGCCTGAAATGGCCATGCTAAAATCAACATATGACGGTAAAAAAATGAAAATTGTTAATTTTTCAACTACTAAAATTAAAATTCTAAATAATACAAGTAATAACTTTAGTGTTGGTGTTAGAGCAGAAGATTTCATTATTAAACAAGAAAATGAAAAACATGCATTTTCAGGTATTGTTAATGCTGTTGAAAATTTTGGTAAAGAAAGCAAATTAGTAGTCCATATTGAAAATTCTGGTGATGCTAATTTCTTGGTTGACAATAGATTACAATATAAACAAGGCGACACAATTTATTTTGATATTCCTTTAGATAGATTACATATTTTTGATGATATAACTGAGGAAAGGGTTGAATATGAACTTAAATAGTGTTTGAACTAAATTTACAAAAAGTAGTCCTTCTTTTCATCTTTTAGGTGCAAAAAAACAATCAAAGAAAAAAGTTCAAGCTCTTTCTGGTTCTATTGTTGATAAAGAAACACCTGCATGAAAACCACTATCATTATTAATACCAACGATTATAATAATTACATTTTTTACTATTATTCCATTATTTATTAATTTAAAATATGCTTTTTTTGATGAAAAACACATGATTGGAAAAGATACAACTTATCATTTTACATTTCAACATTTTATTGATTTGTTTAATGATCCAATTTTTGCGGTTGGTTTTCGCAATTCCATTATGTATGGATTAATAGTATTGCCTTTTGTTATGGCAATAAGTTTAATTATTTCTTCTGCCATTGCAAATGTTTATCGTAAGTGAGCGAGAGGAGTGTGACAAACCATCTTCTTCTTACCATATATTACAAGTATAGTTGCAGTTAGTTTAGCATTCTTTCAATTTTTTGAAAGAGACGGATTATTTAACAAAATGTTTGGTTTTTCAACTCCTTGATTGCAATCGACAGATAAATTTGGTTTTAAAGCACTTTTACCAATGTTGTTTCAAGGAATATGATCAGGCTTAGCATTTAATATTCTTATTTTTACAACTGCTATGCTTTCTGTAGACAAAAATTTATATCGTTCTGCTTCAATTGATGGCGTAGGAACTGTTAAACAATTTTTTCATATTACATTACCATCAATTAAATCAACAACGACTTTCTTAATCACAATGGGTATTATTGGCGGGATTAAAGTCTTTCCACTTGCACTTTTCCAAAATAACCCAACAGCCGCGTTAGATAATGGTGGTGCAACATTAATGCTTTATGTATATCGTTGAACAAGTGGTGCAAGATATGCAGCCGCTTCATCAGCTGCAATTGGTTTATTTGTAATTGGTATGATATACACAACAATTGTTAGAGGTGGATTTAACACGATAATGAAAGTATCGATTAACTTAGGAGAAAAAAATGTTTGGGATAAAATTAAAAATTCAGAAGTTATGATTAAATATCAAACTCAGAAAAAACAAAGATAAAACTGGTCAGCAAGTTAGAGAAACCTCTATTTTTGCTTTGGCTACATCCTTATTTTCAAAAATATTAATACTTTCATTCTTTGCATTAGTTGTTCTAGCACCATTTTTCTTTATGATATCAATTTCGTTAATGACGGACGATCAATCTGATGCTTTAAAAACAAGTCCTGATTATATACCACGTACTATTTCATGAATTAATTATTGAAAAGCAAGTCATACTAAAGCTGGTGCTGGAGGTTACTGATTATCTTTTGCTATTACTTTTACAAATGTATTGTTCTCAATAGTAACTAAAATATTTATTACAATGCTAGCTGGATATGCTTTTAGTATAAAAACATGAAAAGGTAAAAAAATACTTTGAAATTTATTTATTATGTTATTAGTATTACCCGAAGTTGCTTTATTGACTGGTCAATACATTGTTATAACTCGTTTAGATCAATACACTAATATTAAAAAAACTTTTATGGGTATTGTTGCTGTTATTGCTCTTCCATTTATTGCATCAATATTTAATGCTTTGATGTTTAGAAACGCTTTTGAATCAATTCCTTCAAGAATTAAAGAAGTAGCAATGATTGATGGTGCGGTTGGTCCACGTTATTTCTTTAAAATAGCAGCGCCAATGGTGACACCAACAACATTAACAATTATTATACTTACTGCTTTAGCTTCATGAAATTCATATTTATGACCAGCTTTAGTTTCAAGTAATCAATTTAGTGTTATGTCTGTATGAATCTTTAATGCAGGTGTTGATCCTGATCAACCTGACAAACATAAAGTAAATTTAAAAATGGCAGCAGCAGTTCTTGCTATTTTACCAATGTTTTTTACCTACTTTATTTTTAGAAAAAGAATTATGACTTCAATTTCAAGACAAGGAAGCACTATTAAGGGGTAGTTATGAAAAAAGCAAACATAAAAGTAAAAACAGTTGTTTGAGCTATTGCAACAGTTATTTCGATAATTATCTTAATATTAGGCTCTATTTTAGTGCATAATGCTTTATTTGTTTTAGAAGTTAGTAAAAAAGCAGATTTAAACTTTAAATTAATTAATGATGCTTATACAAAATTATCATACGGTATTGGAATAATTTTCTTTTCAATTATTGCGTGTTTAGTGGGTGGTTACATTTCATATGCAGGAATTAGAAGTTGAAATTATAATGCTATTTTATAGGAGGATATGTGAAAAAAAGATTTAAAAAAATATTATTGCCATTAGCAATTACAACAACTGGTATATTGCCAATTGCTACATCAAGTTGTTTTTTAACAATAGACCCTGAGGTAAAATACATTAATAATTTCATTAATAATAATGATATTGTAAAACGTCCTAAATTTGAAAGTGATAAAAATAATTTATCTTTAAATTCAACTATTAAAAATTCACAAATATATTTATCTAGTGAAGTGAGAGATGCAAAATATATAGGTCTTAATGAACACTTTTTTGATTTAAAAATGCAATTTACACTAGATAATTCAAAAATACTAAAATTACAAAATTTGAATAATATAACAAATGTTATAAGTTATTATTTAAAAGACACGCCTTTGAATTTTCAATATTTAAATATTGCTAATAGAATGTTTGACATTAGTTCAAACAAGGTAATAATTAAGGATTTTGTTAATGCTCAGAAACTACCATATGAATCAATTGATCGTTATTTTTTAAGTAAATTTTTAGATATTATTAACGATTCAAAAAACAAAACATTTGATCAAAAATATAAAGCATTTTTAAGAGGATTAATAGAAAATGGACTTAAATATGAAGCATCACCAAAAAAGGAATTTGGTATGCAAGTTTCAATGCCTCCTATTTATTTATTAGAGCAACAAAATAAAGGTTATACAGCAAAAACAGTAAATTATAAAGAAGAAGAAGAATATTATAATTTAGTGGAAAAAATTCGCAAAAAACAAATTGAACTTAATGCAAAAAAAAGGGATTTGACTGTTGAACAAATCAATAATGATATTAATAATCTAAAAAATAGACAAAAAGAAATTGAAAAAACAATAGTTGATATGATAAATAATCATGAAGATACTTCTGATAAAAAAATTGAGTTAAGCGAGGTTTTATATGATATAAATATAAAAAATATATCGCTTTCTGCTGTAAATAGTTCTGAAACTAAAAATGATATTGAACTTGAAATTGCATGACTAAAAAAAGTAGAAGAAGAATTAAGACAAAATTCGAATAATACATTAAAATTAATGCGTAAATCAATTTCTCCTAATAATCCTTTATTTCAAGAGTTTGTTAAAAATCCTATAGCTTTTTATAAAAATAAAATTTATCAAGAAAAATATTTTATAAATATGGATGAAGTTAAACAAGCTTTAAGTGATATAAAAAATGGTAAAAAACAATTTGCTTATATAAATGGAAAACGAGCAGATCTAAACGCATTAAATGATGTTAAAAAACAATTTGAAGAATTAATGAATTATGGAACAAGTTATGAACCTGTATTAAGAATGATAGGTTATATTCTATGATTTGCAACTAATGAGAAGTTACAATTAGGTTTACAATACGATAAATTAGAAAATAAATTCATTTATACAATGGAAGCTTATGATAAAACAGAAAATAAATGATTTATCTATGACGTATTTAAGGATCTTGATGAATTAAAGAAAAATATTAATTACAATTCAATTTCAAAATATGATACTTTGCCAACAAATTGATCTTGAGATTTACCTGCTAATAAAAATCTTGCAGTCAATAGAAATAAGCACATATCAGCAAACGAATATCAAGAAATTATAAAAGCTAATCGTAAAATTCGAGAATATTCTCATTTTAAATAGATTGTTTATTTAAATTAAATTATCAGTAGAGAAAACAAACTTTTTGGAGTTTGTTTTTTTATTTAATATTAAAAACTGAAAGTTCAAACTTAACATAATTAGATAAAATTTTGTTTTTTAAAAATCAATAATATCATTTTCCTATATACAGATAAAGTAAAAATTTGTTTTAATTTAACATTAAAAAATTAAAAAACATCAAGCACAATACTAGTGCTTGATGTTTTGTTTAATTATTTAGCTAATAAATATGAGGTTAATAATAACATTAAACCTATTGAAATTAATACATAGAAGAGTAAATTATTTTTTTTGATTTGCGTTTTTTCTTTTTTTAGTTGTAAATTATCATATTCTTTTTGTAATGTTTTAACTATAACTTTTTGTTCAGCAGTTTGAACTTTGTTTTTAGCTTGTTCCAGTTTATCTTTTAAACTATCTTCTTTTTGATTTTTATGGAATTTAAACATTGATGAACCAAAGCCATATCTAATGATAATTGTTAATAATGATAATGTTATTAATGTAATTCCAGCTATCATTGTTGAATCTGAAGTTATTTTATAAATATTGCCTTCATATCTATTTTTTGATTTAAATAAAAAGAAAGTAGTTATGCCAATTATTAAACTAACTAAAAATATGACACAAGAATATATAATTAATTTTTTATTTATATTAGTTTTTAGATATTCTTTAAATTTCATTTTGTTCTTTTTTAAGTTTTTTCTTTTTTAAACTTTTTCTTTTTGCTTCTTGTGCTTTTTCTTCGTTGCTTTTTCTTTTTGGTTTTTTAGTTTTAGCTTTGGTATTTTTTGATTTCTTTTTTTCTTGAATAGTAGAATGATTAAACGTTGTGTCTATTTTAGATGTTTCATTAATATTCTCAACATCTAAAATTTGTGTATATTCAATACCTGTAGGTATTTCATCATAACCATCAAAAGGTTTATGATTATTAATATTTTCAATAACTTTAAAGGTTTGGTTATTTGTCATATTAGAAAATTCTTCGATACCAAATGGTTTAATTCAATCATTAACTTGTTCTTTTGTGCCATATAAATGATGATTTTCTTCTACTAAAAATAATTCGGGAACTTTTGGATATTTTTGCGCTTCTAAATAATTTAATTCAAAATTAATATTTTCAAATTTTTCATTAGCATTAGAAATTTTAGGAATAGCTTTAAATAAATTAATTGTGTATGGATGCATAGGTTTAGCATATACGGTTTTTGTATCACCTGATTCAACAATTTTACCAAGATGCATTATTTGAACTCTATCAGCAATATATTCAATCATACTTAAATCATGGGCTATAAATACCATACCGATGTTTTTTTGCTCACATAAATCTTTAAGCAAGTTAACAACTTGAGCTTGAATAGAAATGTCTAATGAAGCAATTGGTTCATCAGCCACAATAACTTTAGGTTCGGTAATTAGTGCTCTTGCTATAACTATTCTTTGGCGTTGTCCACCTGAAAATTCATGTGGATAACGGTAGGCAAATTGTTTTAATAATCCAACATCTTCTAGAGCTTTGTAAATTGTTGTCTTGATTAAAAGATTTTTAATTAAAAATTTAGCGCGAATGTTAAATGTTAATTTATCAATAAATTTGTTAAATTTAGTATCTTTTTTATTATTATTAATTCCTAATAGGATTTCAATTGCTTTAATGTCTTTATTTAAATATTTAACTTCAATATTAAATGATTTTAATGTCATTAATTTTGTTTTTATTCTATTTTTATAAATTGAAATAATTTTTATTAATTCTTTGTATTTAGTTTTATCTTTGTTTTTAATTAGTTTTGCTTCATTTTCTAGTTTTTTGAAATAATTTTTTGATATTTCAATGAATTTTTTATCTGTGTATGATTGTGAACTCTTTAGTTCATTATATAAATTAGTTTCTTTTTCAATTTTTTCATCTAATTCATTAATAAGTTTTTCGTGTTCGTTAATATATGTTTCAACAATTTTATTATGTTCTGTTAAAGCTTTATCATATTTTTGTTTTGCCTCTTCAACATCTTGTTGTGAATATAAAGGAGTTAAATTATTTTTTGCCAATATTTCTTGATTTTTAATTTTTTTCTTTATGTCTGCAACATTTTCTTGATATTCAATATGATTTTGTAAATTTTTTAAACTATATTGTTCATAATCAAAATTAAATTTATTTTTCATCAAGGTTTTTAATTTATTTTTGATATTTTTTTCATATTTCACTTTTTCAAGGTGTTGAGTATAAAAATCTTTGGAATAGTTTTTAAGACTATTCATACACTCTTTTGTTTCAACAAAAGTTAAGTATTTAAGTTCTTTTTTAAGATTTTTAGCAATTGTATAAAGCATTTTATTTATTAATTGTTTTTTATAATTAAATAAATAGAATTCTAAATCATACGATTGCAAACTTTGTAGTTTATTAATTTTGTAGTCATTTTTAAATTCTTCAACGTAATTATTAAATGTATTTATATTGCTAATTTGTGAATTTTCAAATTCTTCTTTTAATTCTTTTAATTCTTTTTCATAAGATTTTATTAATTGTTGTGCTTTATCAGTTTCAAGAGAAATTTTGCTTAATTTTAATACATATTCATAATTTCTTTTAGCATTTATTAATTCGCTTTCATCTGTATAAAGATTTCCTTCACGATAATCTTTTTGTTTTTCATAGTAGAAATTAATTAAGTCATCTGTATTAAAGTACATATTGTCAACAATTTTACTTTCCATATTTTGTTTTTCTTCTAGATAATTGTAGAAGATATTAAAATTGTCTTCGTAATTTACTTCTTCATTATATTGATAATTGTCAAAATTTTGAGTCCATGTTGGGAAAAAATCTTTAGCTAACGAGTTAATTGAAACAAGATTATGAATTAACAAATTTTTATAACGTTTTTGAAAAGTGTAATAAAAATTGTCTTTTATTTCAATTCAATCGTTAAAAATATCTTTAATTCTGTTTTTAATGATTCCGTTAACAATTAAAGGTTCTTTTAAAGTAGAATATACAGTTTTTTGTCCATTTAATGCTGCGTGAGGATCTTGAAAAATCATTTGAATGTTTCTTCTTAAAAACTTTCTTTGATTTTTTGTAAGTTTTTTACCTGAAATAATTTTGCCATCTAATGTTACAAAACCGTTAAAGTCCTCATATAGTCTTAATAATGATCTACCAACAGTTGTTTTACCACTACCTGATTCACCAATTAAACCAACTATTTCACCTTCAAAAACATTGAATGATACATCATCAACAGCTTTATTTATTATTCCGTTATTTGTAAAATACTTTCTTAAATTTTGTATATCTAAAATAGATTTATTACTCTTTTTCATCTTTAAATACCTCTTTAAAACTATTAAGTCTAATCTCTAGTTCTTCTAATTTTTTTACTTTAGGACTATCAGGGTGTAATAATCAAGTTGCTGCTGAATGGTGTTTATTAATTGGAATTAATGGTGGTTCTTTATAAAAATCTATTTCTAAAGCATAATCATTTCTAGGAGCAAATGGATCACCTAATGGTAAATTAGCCATATCTGGCGGTGTACCATCAATTGAATATAATCTACTTTGACTATTTTCAGGAATTGCTGAAATTAAAGCTCATGTATAAGGATGTCTTGGATCAGTAAAAATATCTTTTCTAGTTCCTCTTTCAACTATTTTTCCAGCATACATAACATAGATGTAATCACAGAATTTTGCAACCACACTAATATTGTGGCTAATTAAAATAATTGAGATATTCATATCTTTTCTAATTTGTTCAAATAAAGCTAAAACACTTGCTTGAACAGTTGGGTCTAAAGCCGTAGTTGGTTCATCAGCAATTATAAGTTTTGGTTTTAAAGCCACAACCATGGTAATTACAACACGTTGTTTCATTCCACCACTTAAAGTGTGTGGATATCGATAATAAACTTGCTCTGCATCTCTAATACCAAATTGCTTTAATAAGCCTATTAGATAATCTTTTTTGTCTTTTTGATTTTTCTTTTTTCATTCTTTATTAAGATTTAATGCATCCAAAAGTTGAGCTCCAATTTTTCTTGTTGGATTTAAAGATGTTAAAGGATCTTGTGGAATATATCCTATATATTGTCCTCTAATATTTTGTCACATTTTTTCGTGTTTAATTTTGTTTAAATCTAAATCTTCAATTTGCATTTCATCAGCAACAGTTGTTGCGTTTTCATTAACATTAATCAGAGATTTAGAAGTAACGCTTTTTCCACTACCTGATTCCCCCACAAGGCCTACAATTTGTGCTCTTTTTATATCTAAGTCAATGCCTCTAATAATACGTAATGTTCTTTTATGTCCTGTTTTAAAATCCACTCTTAAGTTACGAACTTTAAGAAGCATATTATCGGTTAATTCATTTGTTTTAATTGAATCTAATTTCATATTGACCTCTATCTACTTGTTTTAATAACTCTTGGATCTAATGCATCATGCAATCCAACAGCAATAAATTGTAAGCTTAGTGAAAGTGTTAATAATATTGTGGCAGGTAAAATCATTACTCAAGGGTTGGTATCTGCTAATTTTGTGTTATTAATCATAAAGTATCCTAAATTTGCTGAATTACTATCTTGATAGAAACCTAAGAATGCAAGTGAAGCAATTGTTAAAATTATTGAAGGAATACGACGTACATAGTTCATTGCTAATTTACCAATAATAGCTGGTAATGCATGCATAAAAATTTGTCTTTTTGTACTTGCTCCAACACTTTTAGCAGCAATAATGTATTCTTCATCTTTAACTGTTATTATAAACATACGTGTTGTACCAATTGGTCATGTTCATCCAACAAATAACAACCCTAAAATTAATACTATGTTAGATGGTCCTCAAATGGAAACAAACATTAATAGTCAAATAATTGAAGGTGGACTTTGGAATATTTCAATTATACGCATCATAAATGTATCCAAAGATTTTCCAGCATGGAAACCTAAGTATGCACCCACAAAAACACCTATTAATGTTTCAATTGAAGCAACAACTAAAGCTACTCAAATTGATTCTAGCGCTCCTTTTCAAACAGTTGTTCAAATGTCAACACCTAATTCAGTGGTACCAAATATTGGTCTAAAGTTTGGCAATTTAGCAGTTACTTCTGCAACTAAAGCAGGTGTAATTGTTTCGCCTCTACTTTGAGCATTAGTTAATTGTCCTAATATTCAAGCTCCATCTCAATAATTGTAATAATTTAATTTTATTATTGATGGTGTAAGTTTTTCATAGTCAGTAATATAATCTTTTAAATATTTTGAAAAATCAACACCATCGTTTAATTTTTCACCTAGCATCAGTTGTGTTCTATGAATTATAGAACCGTTAGATGTTTCAATAATAGGTTTAAAAATTGGCGGTAGACTATTTATGTCTGTTGTTTTATATTCATTTTGTCAATAAAAATCAACTTTTTTAACAGCTGGCAATGGACTTGTTGTGGTAATTACAACAGCTGCAATCATTAAGGCTATAAAAGTTATAAATGCTATTAAAACAGCTGGATTCTTAAAAAATCTCTTAATAACTTCAATAGCTAAAATTTTAGGCTTTCCAGCAATAGAATTAGAATTCTTTTTGTCTTTAGCAAGTTTTATTTTATTAATGAATTCTTGTGTTAACTTATATTGATGATTAAAATCATTACTATTCATTAATTATTTCCTCCTTGCTTTAATAATATTTTTGCTTCTTTTTTTCTTGATAAATATGCCTTAAATATTTCTAAATAATTTAAACCTGAACTTTTTTCATACTGAATTCTTGGATCTATTAATGCATAAGTTATATCAACCACTATCTCAGTTACTAATGTTAATGCTGTAAAAAATATTATGTTAAACATAACAACATCAATTTCCCCTTTCGGGAATGCTTCTGCAATAATTGTGGCAGATCCTGGAATACCTCAAAATTTTTCTACAATAATACTTCCGCTTAATAAAACAATATAACTTGGAATAATAATTGCAGCAAGAGGTATTGAAATATTTCTAAAAACGTATTTTTTAAAAATTTCTAAATTACTTAATCCTTTTGTTTTAGCTATTAATATGTAATTACTAGTTAGAACTGTAACGACTTGATTACGAGCATATAAAGTATAAACTGCTAATGAGCCAAGCGTAACTACTAATATAGCAGGTAAAATAGATAAAATAGTATCATTTCAACCATCTGTTGCTCCATATGGTGATTTAAATTCTGTTGGTAGAATACCTCTGAATAAATTAATAACAAAAGGAGCGATTATAAATGATGGTATAGCTATAAAAATTAAAACAAATATATTTATTATGTTATCTATTAATTTGCCGCGTTTATAACCTGCTAAAACTCCCAACATTGAACCTAGTAAAGCACTAATGATAAATGCAGGTAATGAAACCATAATTGATCATTTTAGTGGCTTAAAGAATAATTGTGGAATAGTTTTAGCATCTAAATTATTGGCAATTGATGACATTAAATAAAAATGACCTCAATTTCCTTGTAGTATTCTTCACAAATATTGAGCTAGCATTAATAATCTAGGTTGATTTTTATATTGATTACTAAGCTCTTCTATTATTTTTTTTGTTTTTGCATCTGTAACATGTCCTAATGCTACCTCATAAGGATTTTTACCAAAAGTAATAATTAATGTGTAAGAGAAAACAATGATAATAAAAAGAGTTAAAATTGCTAACAATACACGTTTTATTGAATATCTAATCATGTTTTTCCATTCTATATAAAAATAAATTTAATTACCTTAAAAAGTAATTAATTTTATTTTACATAATTTTTAGTTTTTGTTAGTTTTTTAATATTTTATGTTTATTCTTTGTCTAATACAACAACATCTTGCATTCAGAATTGGTATTCACTTGTATATGGTATTTGATAATATGAATTATTTAGTGAAGGTTGCGCATCTTTGGTTATGAAACGTGCTACACCAAATGTTGTTGAAACATAATTGGTTACTTCTTGAATTAATTGTGCTAATTCATCATTTGTTTTTTGGCTAACATATTCTAATCAGAAAGATGCTCTTACAGTGTCAAGTGAATTATATGTTCCAATTTCATTTTCTTCTAATGGCACTAGTGAATTTGTGTTTGAATCAAATTTGAGTTTATTACTCTCACCATTTAGTGTATATTTAAAAATATCTTTGTAACTTAATTTAACCAAATCTTCTAATTTAACAGATAGTCTATATTCTTGTGAATTATTTACAAAATCTTTAAAGGCATTTGCTACTTCTACTAATTTTGGAAATGCTTTTGATAATTTTGCTTGTGAATTTGGTAAATTACTTAGAATTGCAATAAATGGCGATAATGAGCAAGCAGAAATACCATCTAAACCTGAACCTACATTGGCATAATCGTAACCTCAACCAGCAAAAGCCATAATTGAATCTGATGCAAATATACCATCGGTTAATAATGTTGTATTTTCAGCAGTGGCTTTTTCTGGACGCACAAGCAATCTATCATCTAATTCACTAAATAGTTTTCCTAATACTTCTGCTTTTCATAGATTTGCAAAATTTTCTGGTTTAAAGTTAATATATCTATATGGTAAAACTCATTCGATTTTTTCATTATTAGGTATATTATTTTCACTATAGAATGTATCTAATAATTCTTTCATAGCTTTTTTAGCATCATTAAATTTAACTGATTTATATTTATTAAAATCACTTGAAGCAATTAATGCACTTTCTTCATTTTCGGTAGGAGTAGCAACGGTAGAATCTATTTTATTTCCATCTTTATCAACTCCAAATGTAGTATTTGTTAAATCATAGTAATCTAAAACGGTTTTTGGATTTGTTGCTTGATCACTACCACCCATATCTCCATCTTGAGCTAAACTATTAATTCATGCTCTAGATGTTCCGTTTGTCATAACACTTGCAACACCTGATCAATTAATTGCAGATGTTAAAATAGATCTAAATGATAAACCATAGCCTGATGTAACATATTCTAATTTATCAATGCCTTTAACATTCCCACTTTCCAATTCACTTTTTGTAACACCATACATTAATTTTGTGAAATTATCATTTCAATAATTGTGTTCATTGTCAGTAGTTTTTGGAGTTGGAAAAATTCTTCATGTTTCTGCAAATGTTGAACTACTTGTATTTAATATTGTACGATATGTAACTCCATAGCTAATTGGATTTTTTCTAATTGCAATTTGTTCTTTATCATCTAAATCTGATGTTGCAAACGTAGAATATTCACCATTTACATAATCAGCAAATTTGTTAGATGTAAAAGTTTTTAAATCTTGTCCAGATTTCATATATAGAGTAATTATTTTTTTGATATTTGATTGATTATTTACAAATTCTTGATCGAAATAATTTTCATTTTTTTGATATAGTTCTTCAGCAGATGAACCTTCATATCCTTTATAATAATATTGACCTGCTGTCAAACTATTTTTTCAGTTTTGACCATATCAATAAGCGCCAGAAATTTTAACAATGTTATCATCTGGTAATTCATTTGCTAATTTAATTACTTCTTCTCTTAATTTTCTTGCATTTTCTTCATTTTGTTGAAATTGTTCATATTCTGGAATTTTTGTATTAAATTCTTTAATGTAATCTGAAGGAGCAGCACTAAAATCTTGCGAGATAACAATTTGATCAAATAATAAGTTCATTTGAGCATGATTAACAGTATCTTTTTTGCCAATTGTTACATATTCTTTACCATTAACTGTTTTAATAAATTCTGATCTGTTTTTAAATTTATTAGCATCAACACCATATAATGAATATAGATACATATTTGGAAATTGAAATTGTTCACTATAATACTTGGTTCCTGGTGAAAGAATTGATGTAATTAAATTATCTAATTCAAGTTCTTGAACTTTAGTTGTTTTACCATCACTTTCAACATCTTTTAATTTTGCTTGTCATTTTGTACCTTTAAGAGCCCTAATTCTATTATCTCTTCCCAATAAAAAGGTTCTTAGTCACGAAACATAAAAGTCATCTGCTTTAACTTCGTATTTGGTTTTTTGACCATTACTATTAATTCAATATGCTCCTGAACGAACATGGAATTGTATTTTAGTTCCTTTTTTAAGTAGGTTTTCAAAATGTACGCTATTAATACTTTGAACATCATTACTTCTTGCATGATAAAGTGGTTTTGAAAAATAATTTCCCTCGTCTAAAGTAGGCATAATTTCAGCATTATCATTATTAAAAATTGCAACTTGTTCAGTATTAGTATCATCTAAATATGAGACACGGATTTCATCTGCATATTCTAATTTGTATTTTCATACACTTGGTCTAATTATTTTAATATCTCCATTTACATTTTCTTCAACTGGTGAATATAAGGTTTGACGTCTTACTAATACACCTGCTGTGTATTCGCTATTTCTTTTTAGTCATGATCCGTAATGAATTGACGGATCAACAAGAAATTCCTCATTTTTATATTGTGATGCAACATATTTTTTTCAAATACGTTGTTTAGAAAATGTGTCATTGAAGCGAGTTTTAATAGTATTAGCTTGTGATCAGACTCCATTTCTCATGTCATTTTTTATTGCATCAATTCTTTCTTTTTCTTCTTGTTTTTCAGCTTCTGTATCTTTTAGTCCACCTTTACTACATGCACCTGCGACTAAAACCGGTGCAAAAACAGTTGTAGAAGCTAATGGTAAGAACCATAATTTTGTTTTTTTCATATTTCTCCTTAAAAAAATAATTTATTTTGCTATGTTTAATGCAAATAAAAATTTGTAAAGAATTCTAATCTCTACAAATTTTTATTTGCATCTGTAGATTATAGAATTTCAATATCAATAATAGTTTTTTATCTCCTGATTTATCGATTTCTATAATCTAAATTAATAAAAGCAGGAATTAACTATTAACTTACGTTTAATACCTGCTATAAGAACTATTCATTTACTCATTACTTAAAATTCACAGGTATTTATCAACAAAAGTTGATCATTCAAAACTTAATGATCATATTCTTTTTGTTAATAATTTGTGAATTTAATTTTTTAAACATAGCGTTCTTATTATAGTATATTTTTGAAATGTTAATCATTTTTTTATTTTTTATTTTTAATACCAAAACCAGGATGCAAAGTAAAGCTAAATTATTTTATCTTTTGGTATAGAAAACAATTTTAAAAACAAATTGAAAATCATAGTTTTTTGATATTAATAAATATTCCTAAAAATATGTTTTTAAAAAATGTTACTTTATGATAAAATTATAATACTTTTATAATCAAGAGGAGTATTAATTATGACAACAAAAAAACAAAAAATAGTTAAAGCATTGACAGCTTTTATTGCCGCAACATTTGTTTCTGGCAGTATTTTAGTTTCAATTCTTTATCTAAAAAATAAAAACAATAATAAAAAACAAACAATAGAAGAATTTGCAAATTCAATTAAATTAAAAACTATTGGTAACAATCAAGACATCTATGCTAGTTATTTAGCAAATGATAGTTTTGTCAAGACAGAGGATAATGATGAAAATTATTCATATGAGTTGATTTTTGATCCTAATAATGTTAACGATAAAGAAGGAATATTATATGTTGATATTAAAGTGACAGATAGAAAAAATCCTTCAAATACTTATGTTAGACATGAATTAATTTCAGGATTCAAAAAATTTGTGGTTGCTAATGTTTTAAATGAAACTGAAGGCTTAAATGAAAAATTTAACGATATTGAAAAATTAAAATCATTTTTAAATAAATTACCAAAAAGTTTTTATGGAATCCAACAATTAATAGATAATAAATTTTTAACTTTAGATAGAATTCCACAAAATTTAGGTATTAAATTTGATGGATATTCAATTGTTTCTCCACAACCTGATGAATATATTTTAAATATTAAATATAAGGTTTTAGGAGAATTGAAAACATATATGTCTAGTGAAGGTAATGTTCAAATTTTTAGAGATGATCAAAGTAATATTGAATCAACAATTACATTAGATGCATCAAAATTTGTTAAAGATTTAGTTGAATCTGAACATCAAAAGAATTTAAAAAATCTAAATTTAATTAAAAATCAATTAAATGCATTATTAACTGATATTGACAACTCTAAATCATCATTTGCAAATGATTCATATAATAATTTAAAAGATGAAGTTGTTGCAAAATTAGAAGATTTGAACAAATACAACGATAATCTTAGTCAATTTAATTTAACTGTTTTTGAACAAAATAACAATAGTATTAATGTATTAAAAAATAGAAAAAATAAAATTGATCTAACTAACATAATTGAACAAGCAGAAATTTTATTTAACACAAATAAATTAAATTATTCTGACGAAATTAATGATGAATTAAAAAATGAAATTAATAAAGCAAATGATTTATTAACAAATCAAACTAAAGACAAATATGAAGAGGAAAAAACATTATTAAATAATGCTATTAACAAATATATTCAAAATATAAATAAAGAATTACAAAATGCTAAAACTAATTTTATAAATTGAAAAGAAAATAATGATAATGATATTCAATACTTGAATTCATTACCAAATAAACAAGCAGCAGAAAATGAAATTTTAAATTTAATTGAAACATTAAATCAATTTTTACCTATGACAATTAGTGAAACTAATCCAAAAATTATTAATAGCAATCATGCCGACCTTATTTTAAAATTAAATAATTATAAAAATTCTAAGCAAAATAAAGTTGAAAATGTTTTATCTCAAATTCAAGAATTTATTTCTCAAAATCCAAGTGATAATAATGCTAAAAACAATGATTGAAATGAACAAGAAATTACAATTAATTCAAATGCTGATAAATTAGCTAATTTTTTAGCACAAATTCAAAATAATTTAGATTCGTCAACCCTTGCAGAATTAGATGAAAAAGAAGAGATAGCTAAAAAAGTATTAAATGAATTAGAAAATGTTAAAAAAGCCATTTTAGATAATTTAGCAAACCAAATAAATGAACAATTAAATGAAATTAAGCCATTAATTGAAAAAGCTAAAGAAGCAAAATATGATTCTATTGATGAAAAATATAAAAAAGTTTTTGATGTTAATGAAGCAGAAGGCGAAAACTTTAAAAAAGCAATAGATAATGTTGAAAATGGTAGTGTTAAATATTTAGATGAAAACAAACATTCATTGACAGAGATATTAAATAAATTAATAGAAGATAAAGATAATTTAAACGAACAAATTGAACTTGTAGATGATAGAAATGCTTTATATAAAAATAAATTTAGAAAAGCTAAAGAAAGTATTGATAATTTTAAAAATGAATTAACTAATAATTATGAAATAAGTGATTTATCTCAATATCCTGAAATTAAAAATAAATTGGATGAAGCGCTAAATAATTTAGTTGAAGATAGTGATATAAATACATTTACTAATGATGAACTAAATCAAAAATTAGAAAATATTAAAAATCAATTAAAAGATGCGCAAACAGAAGCAAATAAAGTTGTAAACAATTTTAAAAATCAATTCAAAACAGAACTTGATAAATTAAAAATTAAAAATCAATATATTCTTAGCGAAAATCAAAAAGGGTTACTTTTAGATGAAAATGCTTCTCTTCAACTTCAAAATGTTATTGATGAATATTCAACTTATTATGAAAATGATACATTATCAATTGATTATTGAAAAGAACATTTACAAGCTTTAAAAACAAGAAATGCTATTGCTAATATTGCATTAAATGATGCTTTAAATGGTATTGTTGAAGATAGTCAACGTTTATTAAATGAATTTAATAGTTTTGAAGTAAATGAAGATAATTTATCAGATAAAAAAGATGATATTTTACAAAATATTAATAATGTCAAATCAGTTGCAACTGAATTACAAAATGATGCAAATAAAAAAGATGATATAACAAATAAATGAGCAGAAAATCATGGTTTTTCATTTTCTGATTTTACTAATAAAATGAATACAGTAAGAGAGGCTTTAGAAAATGCAAAACATGCTAAAACAGAAGCTATTAATAATCAAAATGAAGCAAAACAAAATCTTCAAGCAAAAATAACCGACTTAAATGAATTAATTGAAAAAGCAAAAAATGAATACGATTTCAAATCAACTGATCCATGATTAAAAGATATTGAAGAACAAATGGTGGGTGATTGAAAAACTGATGAAAAATTGTCAACAAAAACTTCAACATATTTAAATAGTAAAAAAATAGAATTGCAAAATTATATAGTCTTAGTTAATGAAAAAATTCAAAATAAAACCGAGTTATCTAAAACTAACTTAGAAAATAAATTAGATGAAGTAAGAAGATATAAAGATCATCTTCAAATGCCTAGTGCAAATAATAGTTTTGATGAAGCAATAAATATTCTTCCAGATTTAGACCCAATTCAAAACATTGTTAACAATGGTACTTATAGTGAAAGAAAACAAGCGTTAGCAGATTTAACAGATAAATATAACCAATCAAAAAATAAAGCAGAAGAATTATTGGAAAATAAACGTGTTATTTTAAGAGAAAAATTAATGACATTTAATAATTTAAAAGATAAATTTTCAAATACTTCTATTGATTTAAGCACAATATATAATCAAGATTCGATTACTCTTGCTGAACAAAATAAGGATAAAAAGGCAGAAATATTAGATGAAACTAATCCAAATGCTATTCAAGATATAACTGATAATGTTCAATTAGAAATTGATAAGTTAAAATCTAAGTTACAAGAAAAAAATAATGAATTAGTTGATATGCTAAAAGCAGCGCGTCAAAATAGAGGTATAGTCATTGATGCACTGGATTCAGATGATAATTTTGAATTACGTTTAATTATGGGAGTTAATTCAGTAACACATGACAGAAATATATATTTAAACGAATTACAAAATAAAGATAATTATGATAATGTAAACTTAATCGATATTGTTAATGCTACTAAAGAGATTAATGACAAGTATAAAGAAGTTACAACTATAAAAATTAATAGAATTTTAAATGAATTTAAAAATATAGAAAACGATACTCGAGATGATTATCATCAAGAAACAACCCACACTGAAGCAAATCAAAGAATAGATGAATTAAATGCTTTTATTGCTTCAATTGATTCCAAAGATCTTCAAGATAAAATTTCTGAAATTAAAACCAAAACAAATCAATTAAAAGAATTAAAACATAAACAAGAACAACTTGATACTGCTATGAATAATTGAAATGCTAAACAAGAAGAAATTAAAAACTTGAAAAAGACTTTAGCAAATCGAAAATATAGTGCTATTTATGATTCGTTAGACCATGATCAGAGAAATATTTCTTTATTTGTCTCTAATATTGTTACTCTTGAGATTATAAATACTCAAACTGATAAATTAATTGAGGCAATTAACAAAGCTAAAATGGCAAAAGAAAAAGAAGATAATGATATCCTATCTCAAATTACGAGATTTGATATGGGTCTTTCGCCTATATATCATTCATTAATAGATAGTGATGAAAATAAAAAACCTAAATATAAAAATCTTATAGATAATTTAAATACGTTATATCAAAATGCATATAATGTTAATATTTTTAACGAAAATTCAGAATCAGCAGCTAAAATTAAAGATGAAAATGATAAATTGGATGCCGCGTTAAAAGGGTTTGCTAAAAATAAAGCAACTATTGATTTTAATGAAATAAAAAATGATTTTAATTCTCAAGTATTAGAAGCAATAAGAGATAAAAAAGCGTTTGAAAATTTATATAATGAAGCTAATGAATATATTAATAATCAAGAAGCAAATGTTTCTACAAATCAAAATGCATCTGAGATTAATACAATTGTAGAAGATGTAAAAAATAAATTAGATGAATATAAACAAAAAATAAATGAAATTAAAACTAATATTATTAATGAAAAAAGCAGATATTTAAGTAATAAAAATAATGCAAATAAATATATAAAAAATAAATTAAATGATAGTGAGACATCATCTATTAAAACAGAATTAGAAGCTAAATTAAATCAATTATCTGATATGTTTAATCCTAGTGAAGAAGATAACAGAACTGTAGAAGAATTAAAACAAGCAAATGATGAATTTGAAGCTGCGTTACAAAAAGCAGATGATGATTTTTATGAACAACAACCTAAATTGTATATTGAAAAAGAATTGGGTATGAATGAAACCGAAATTAAAAATGAATTAAAAGCAATTACTGATAATATAAATAAAGTTGCCTCAGTAACTAGAGTGCCTTATCAATCTAATGCATTTTCAAATTATATTGGTTTAGATACAAGAACTGGTTATGTTTTTATAACAGGTTCTGAACAAGATTCTAATGGAACCGGGAATGATATGCCTCTTAATGAAGATACAAATATAATAACTAAAGAAATGCTAACTAATGAAATTTTAAAATTGGATGGATTAAAAATTAGTAATTTGACTACTGAAAAAATAGATCAAATTAAATCTAATATTAAAAATACTACCGGTATTTTAAATTCAGTTGTTTATTTACTTGGTTTTAACAGTTTAAGAAAAGGTTTATCACACACTAATGGAGATAATGCTCAAAGAAATGATATAGAATGATCTTCAGGAGTTTTATTAAACAAAGTAGATCAAATTAAATGAAACGCTTTTAAAACTAAAAATACAAATATAAAATATCAAGGTAATAATCAAGATAGTGTAGATACTAGAAGTATTGAACAATATATTTATGGTTTTACCTCTCCAACAATTTATGATGACAGCATTTTTAACATACAAATTAATAATTTAATCACTCTTATTAAAGAAGATTCAACTAACTTAACTAAAATTAAAGAAAGATTAGAACAATCAATTGAAAGAGCTAAAGAATTAAATGAAACACTTCAAACACAATATCAAAGAAGTGATGAAGAAATAAGACAAGCTGTTGAATTAAGATTTAATTATTACTTTAATACAGCTTATTTACGTTGATCATTAAAAAATTATTTAAAAGTTGGTAAATTCCCTAAATCTAATAATTCTAATGAAGATTCGAAATTTACATTAGAAGAAATCGCTAATGCGTTTAAGTAATTAATTAAAATACTTGTGTTGTTTTGATATTATCAACATAAGTATTTTTTATTTGAAAAAAATTTAATATTCAGTTTAAATAAATATTTAATTTCATATATAATTCATTACATTAAAAATATAAAGGAGAAAGAATGGCAAATATATTTAATGAAAACAACAAAGTAGTTAATGAAAAAGGATATGAAGCTCAAGCAAACAATGCAACAATACCAGCACAAATTGAAACGGGTGCAAAAGTATTTTTCTGAATTTTAGTTATTCTTACATTAGGAATTGTTTGATTAGTTTCTTACATTGGACATACAAATTATTTTAATAGACAACAAAATACTATTAATAATTTAGCTTCTACTGTAGATACTCAATTAGCAAAAAGAGCTGATACTCTTGTTAAATTAGCAGATTCTACAAAAGGATATTTGAAACATGAAAAAGGTGTTTTAGAAAATATTGCTGCATTACGTAGTGCATCACATAATTTAGCTAATTCATCAGCAATTAATGCTAACGAAGCATCACAATTGTCCCAACAACGTCAAAGCGTTGAATCAGGTATGAATACAATGTGAGCTAATTTAATGGGACGTTATGAAAATTATCCAGAATTAAAAGCTGATAAGATGGTTCAAGAATTAATGGAACAAAGTTCTTATCTTGAAGCTGAATTAGCTGCTTCACGTAGACTTTACAATACAGAAGTAAATAGATTTAATCAAGATATTATGAGTTTCCCAAAATCATATCGTGCAAATAAAATGAAATTAGTAACAATTCCATTATTTCAAGCATCTACAATTCAAAGACAAGATGTTAAAATTAATTTAAATTAATTTTATACAACTAAATTTGATATCTTATAAAATGTAAAAGAATATTAACTTAGTTTTATTCTTATGATAAATATATATTTATAAAAGTTTAAGAGTAATATAATTTGATAAAATTCAATTATGTTACATCCTAAACTTTTTTATTTTTAATAATTATTAAACATAAAACATTTTTGTTTTCATTTTTTTAATTTAAAATTTTATAGGTACTTTTGTAAAAGAAAGGGGTCGTTATGACTAAAAAACCAGTAATTTTTAGTGATGTTGATGGCACATTATATGCCAGAGATTACTATGTATCAAATTTCAATTTAAATATAATTAAAAGTAATAATATTAGTTTTAATATAGCTACAGGAAATCCTATTTGTCCAAGAATGTTAAAGTTAGCAAAACTTACTAATGCTGATTATATTATTGGCTCTTCAGGTGTTCAAATTTATGATTATAAAAAATTTAAATTTATAAGAGAAGAACACATTCCACATAAAGATGTAGAAAAAATATTTAAAATATTTAAAGAAGAAGATGTTTCTGCTGCGGCTTGATCAAGCGATGCTTTTTATATTTTTAAAGAAGAAGATAAAGAATTTTTAAATAAAATTTATTTTAGATATGAAACATTTGAACAATTTGAGTTATACGATGAAAGTATAAAAAAAATTAAACCTATTTCAAAAATTGAAGTTTATTTTGAAAATACAAAAAATGTAGATAAAGTAATAGATAAAATTAAAAATCTTGATATTAAATGAATTAAAACTCATATGAATTTAGAAATATTACCTAAAGGAGCAAGTAAGGGTAAAGCAATTTTATGAATGTTAAAAAATGTTTTTATAGAACATAAAAAAGATGATGTTATGGTAATTGGTGATTCAGAAAACGATTTTTCAATGTTTAAACGCTTTAATTATTCATATGTAATGGAAAATGCGAAAGAAGAAGTAAAAACCAAAGCCAATTTTATTACTAAGGCAGTGGAAGAGCATGGTTTAGGTTATGCAGTATTAGATTATTTAGAAAAGTTGGAAAAAGAATAATTACATATAATTATAGAAATAGTTTTATTTCTATTTTTATATACATAAAAACTTATAAATTAATGTAAAATACATTAATTAGAAATGGGGTAAAATGGCGAGATTTATAGATGAAATAAAAATAATTTTACAAGCTGGTAAAGGTGGAGATGGAATGATTTCATTTCGCCGTGAAGCTCACGTTGATAGAGGTGGTCCTGATGGTGGTGACGGCGGTAAAGGCGGTAATATTTACTTTGTCGGTGATGAGGGTAAAAATACTTTATTGTCACTTTATGGAAATAAAAAAATTGTTGCAGATGATGGAATAAAAGGTGGTCCTAAAAATCTTTATGGAGCTAACGGAAAAAATACATATGTAAAAGTTCCAATTGGTACCATTGTTTATAGAGATAATAAAATTATTGCTGACATTATTGAACCCAAGGAATATTTAGTTGCAAAAGGTGGCAATGGGGGGCGCGGAAATATGAAATTTAAGTCTCCAAGAAATACTGCTCCACGTATTTGTGAAAATGGAACTAAAGGTGAAAAATATGAAGCTCATATTGTTTTAAAAGTTATGTCTGATGTTGGTATTGTAGGGAAACCAAGCGCTGGTAAAAGTACATTACTTTCAGCATTATCAAATGCTAAAGCTAAAATTGCGGATTACGAATTTACAACTTTAGTTCCTCAATTAGGATTAGTTAAATTTCATGAAGAGTCATTTACTATTGCTGATTTACCTGGTTTAATCAAAGGTGCTTCATTAGGTAAGGGATTAGGTTTTCAATTCTTAAAACATATTGAAAGATGTAGAGTGATTGCACATATTATTGATTTTGGAGATGAAAATAAAGACCCGATAAAAGATTATGAAGTAATTAATAATGAATTAAATTCATACAGTTTAAATTTAGAAAAAAAAGCACAATTAGTGATTGCTAATAAAGCAGATATGCCTTTATTTAAGAAACATTTACAAGAATTTAAAACAAAATATCCTAAATTAAAAATTATTGAAATAAGCGCATTAGAGCAACAAAATTTAGACAAATTAAAAGCAGAATTATGAAAAATAATTTTAGAGACAAAATCTAAACCAGTTGAAGAAGATAAAACTACAGAAATAGTAGAAATAAAATTAGAAGAGGACTACAAAATCATAAATCCTTATAAAGGTTTTTTTGAAATAACTGGTCCAAAAATTGAAAAAATATACAATAAAATACCTTTAGTTAGTTATGATAATTTAATTCGTTTTAATCACTTATTAAAAAAAGTAGGAGTTTGAGACGATTTAGTTAAACAAGGAATTGAACCAGGCGACACTGTTAGAATTTTTGAATATGAATTTGAATGAGATGGTGATTATTATTAAAATAAATAAAAAATAGGCTTATGTCTATTTTTTTATTTAATTAATTTGATTTCAAATTGTTATGCAAAAGCATATTATAGTTATGTGATAAATAAGAATAGTATAATATTATGAAAAAATTTAACTATAATAAAATAATAATTAATATGTTTTTTACATTCTTTTTTTATGAATGTGCTTTAAATTAAAAAAAATACAAGTTTATTTACTTGTAAAATTATTTTTCTAAATATTTAATATTGAAAATTCCAATATAAGGAAGATTACGCATTTTTTCTTTATAATCTAAGCCAAAACCTACCAAAAATTCATTTGGAACTTGAAATCCATACATATCGGGTTTTAAATTATTTTTTCTATTAACGGGTTTATCCAAAAGTGTAACAATTTTGAGAGATTTAGGATTTCTTGTTTTTAGTAATGAAGTAATTTTTTCAAGTGTTATACCAGAGTCAATGATATCTTCTACAATTAATACGTCTTTATTTTTAATTTCTTGAGCTAAATCCATTACTATTTTAACATTACCAGAACTTTCATGTGATCCAGCATAACTAGAAGCTATCATGAAATCTAATGAATGGTCTACTGTGACATTTTTTATAAGTTGAGCTAAAAAAGGTATAGAACCTTTTAGTAGTCCAACAATAATTAAATCTTTTGAATTTGAGTATGTTTGATTAACTCAATTTGCTAATTCACTAATTCTCGTTTCAATTTGTTTTTTTGTATATAGTATTTTTTTAATTCTATAATCCTTCATTTTACATCCTTTAATATTTTTTAAAATTATCAATTATTTCAATAGCTTTGTTTAACACTTGTTTATCATTTAGATCATCTGTTTCGATAACAACATAAGGAATTTGATATTTTTTTACCAATTTTTTATATTCGCTTAAATACATACTATGCAGTAATTTAAAATAATTTTCATTTTCATAATAATTTTCAATTTCACTTTTTCTATTACGCAAAAATAATCTCTTCTTAAAAGTTTCAAAATTAATATTAATAAAAATTGCTAAATCGGGATTATCATCTTTATTCACTAATTTATTAAATAAAGCATCAAAAGCTTTTAAATATTTTGAATTTTTATTCATAAGTGTAACTTTAGCAAAAATATAATGTTCTAAATTAAATCTATCTAGAAAAATATGATTATTGAGCATATTTAATTGTTTGTTTTTAAATTCCTTTAAACATTTTTGTAAATTATCCGATAAACTTTCAATAATATATGATTGAAAACCAATATTAATATTTTCTCTTTTTTCATATAATCATTTTAAAAATGTATTAAAAACTTCATCATCTTCTTGAAATTCTTCTAATAATATAGATTTTTTATAATGTTTTACTAAACCTTTAGCTAGTGTACTCTTACCACTACCTATCATTCCACTAATACCTATTATCACTTTTACCTACTATAACGAGATTTATTAGAAAAATCAAAATTATTAATAACTTTTACAGTCTCTTCAAAAACTTCTTTTTCCGATAAATTATCAGTGTTTATTATTACATAATCTAAATTATATTTTTTTGCTTGATTTATAAATAGAGGTTTATATAAATCATAAAGTTCTTTAAAATATGTTTCATTTTTATTTCAATTGTCTATTTCGACTTGACGCCCTCTTGAAAACAATCTATTTTTAAATGTGTCAAAACTCATGTCTAAATAAATTGCTAAATCAGGTGTTTCTTCATCTGTAATTAAATTTTCAAATAAAGCATCATAAGCTTCAAGATATCTTTGACCTTTTGCTTTTAAATTAACATTAGCAAAAATATAGTGTTCAATACTAAAACGATCTAAAAATATAAAATTTTCTTTATGTTTATATCCTAAATTGTCAAAATTTTGGAAACATTCGGTTAATTTTGATGTGTGATTTTCGACCACATAAGATTGAAAACCTATGGTTAGATTGGGTTGTTTTTGATACAATCATTTTAAAAAAGTGTTAAAGACTTCATCATCTTCTTCATATTCTTTTAACATCAATGATTTAGGAAAATATTTTACCAATTTACCTGTTAAAGTGCTCTTTCCGCTACTTATCATTCCACTAATTCCAATAACCATAATAGTCACCTCTTATTAAATATTACATTTTGTATTCAATACTTAAAATTCTGATGAAATATTTATTATTTACATCTACTTCTACTTCTTCGCCCACTTTAACACCAATCATAGCTTGTGCAATAGGTGATTCGTTTGAAATTTTACCTTCTAATGGATTACTATCATGACTTCCCATTATAGTAACTTCATATTCTTTATTATTAGATAAATTAATAAATTTAACTGTGGCACCAATTTTAACCACTTTATTAATACCGTGTTTTTCGTCATTTACATCATTTTCAATAACAGATGCATTTTCAAGAATTTTTTCTAATTCTAAAATACGTCCTTCAACAACACCTTGACGATCACGTGCTGCATCATACTCAGCATTTTCTGATAAATCTCCTTGTGCTCTTGCTTCTTTCAATGCGGCTTGTACTAAAGGTCTTTCAACATTAATTAATTTTTCATACTCAGCTTTATATTTATCTAGCGTTTCTTGTGCTAATAAAATTTTTTCTTGTTTTTTTATTGCCATTTTTTTCTCCTTATAGAATCTATTATTTTTTATTTTATCAATTTAAGAATTTTTACTTAGTAAAATATTTTTATTTTTTACAACATATAAAAATTGATTTTTTACATATGATATTTCATATATTACTTGTTGATTTTTAAGTATTTTAGAAGTTGTTTTAATATCTTGTTTTTTAATACTATTAACTAATGCAACAAACATTCCTTTTTCCTTTAAATATGTTTGATTTTGACTAAGTAATTCTAGACATGTTAAATCACTATCTCAATCATATATTAAATCAAATGTTTGATTAGCAATGCTTGTATTGTCAATAAATATAGGGGTTTTAGTAAATAAATTAGGAAATTCTAACACTGCGCTATTTCATGTTTTTATATTTAGAGAATTTTTATAAACATAAATATTGGCATTAGTTTGTGTTAATAAAACAACTAATTCATAATTTATGTTTTTGCCTAAAAGTAATACATTTTGAGCTTTATTTAAATATATTGTATTAATTAAATTTTCTAAATCATGATCATCACTTTTATTTTTTAAATACTTTTTTAGTTCAAAAGGCATTTTTCCTAATTCTTCACCTCTTATAGCTAAAATCGCTTCATGAGCTTGTCTTTGTTGTTCATCATTTATAATTTTTCTTAATTTTTTTGTTTTTAAAAAAAGTATTAAATATACAATCATTGCAATTAAAATAACAACAACCATAGAAATAATTAATGAAGTTCTAATTCAATTCATCGATTACCTCTTTTCCTCCATAATTTAAAAAATCTTCCAAAATTATTGATGCAGACAATTGATCTTTATATTTTTTTCTTTTTTTAATTGAAAGTTTCGCTTCTTTTAAAATATTGGTAGATTTTATAGTGCTACCATATTCGTTAACTAAAAAAATTTTCAATTGAGTATATATTTTTTTATATTTATGTGCCAACTTTTCAATTATTTGAGTTCTCTCACTTTTTGCACCATTACTTCTTAATGGAAAACCTATTATTAGTGAATCAATCTCATATTTATTCAAATAGAAATTAATTTGTTCTTCAATAGTATCAAAATCATTTTCTTCGAAATAAATTGTATCCAATGTGCTTGCAATAATATTTAAATCATCAGTTATTGCAAATCCACAAGTTTTAGTTCCAATATCTAAAGCTAACTTACGCATTTAATATTTCCTTAATAATATCTAAAATATTTCCTTTATTATCAACTTTTCCCATTGCGATAATAGGAGATCCTCCTCCACGTCCATTTAGTTTAGTTGCAATTTTTTGAAACAGTTTGTTTGAATCTTCTTTTTTGGTGGCGACAGCTAAAAGAATTTGCTTATCAGACTTAGAGGTTAAGAAAACATATGAATTAGGGTATTTTTCTCTAATTGTTGATGCGATTACTTTAATTTGCGAGGCATTAATATTTGAATTAAAATAAAATTCCTTATTATTAATTATTTCAAAGTTTAAATTTTCATAATTAAATTCAATTTCTTGCTGATTTTTTAAGGCTTTTTTATAATCTTCTCTTGCTTGTAAAATTAAATTTCACAATTCTAAATTACCTTTTTCTAGGTTATTTTCATCATATTTAATTTCTAAATTATATTTTTTGTTAATTATTTTGGTTTTGTTAATGATATTATTTAGCTCTTCTAAATAAGATGCATTTTGAGTAATTAAGAATTTATTAACAAGTTTATTAGATGTTACTGCACGAATACGGTATACTCCTGAAGCTTTTTTATCAACACTAGTTATTTTAAAGTTTTCTAATAACTTACTATTAGGTAAGTGTGTTCCGCCACACAAATCTGTTGTGGCATCTTCTCATTTTACAACTCTAACATTATTTGCATCTGCATATTCATTTTCTTCAATAGTCATAATAGCATTCATTTTTTTAGCTTCATCAATAGTTGTTATAATGTATTCTCTTTTTAAATCTCGAGCAATATAATTTCTCATAATTGTTTCAATTTGTCTAATTTGTTCTTCATTTGGTTTGCTATCAGCAGGAAAGTCGAATGTAAACCTTTCATATGTTATATCAGAACCCATTTGTTCAACTTCATGACCATATATTTCTCTTAAAGCTCTAAAAACAAGATGTGTTGCAGAATGATTTCGTGCGAAATTAAGTCTTTTATCTTTATCAACATAACATTCAATTATTTTATTGCTATCAATAATGCCATTAACTTTATGAATATGATTTCCATATTTATCTTTAAATACATCCAATAATTCAATTTCATTATTGCCTTGAATTAAAATACCATGATCATGATTTTGTCCACCTGAAGTTGCATAAAATGGAGTTTTATCTAAAACTAAATAACCAATTCCATTCAATTTTTTAATTTCATTTTCATTGTCTAGTAATCTTACTATTTTAGCTTTTTTATTTTCAAGATAATCATAACCTATAAATTCACTCTCTTTAGATTTTATTAATGCTAATGAATTTATAACTTTATCCATTCCCGCAATTTTTTTACCCCGACTAATTTCAATATGTTTTTGTTTTGCTTGCTCAAATTCATCCATATCAATAGCAATGTTTTTATTAGCCAAAATTTCAATTGTCAATTCAATTGGAAAACCATATGTTTCAAGCAAGTTGAATGCTATTTCTCCAGAAAAAACATTTTTATTTACATCAATATTTTTTTCGAGTAATAATTTACCATTTTCAATTGTCTTATTGAATAAAATTTCTTCTTCTTTAATCATTTTGCTAACTTTTTTAACATTATATTCAAAAGGTAATGAATCTTTGACAACTTGTACTAAGTTATATAAAAATAATTGATTAATTTTAAGTTGCATACCTTTATAAATAGATCTTCTAATTAGCCTTCTAATAATATATCCCCGTCCAATGTTAGAAATTTTTGCACCATCTGCAATTGCATTAACAACAGTACGAATATGGTCAGCAATAACTTTGAAATACGTATTAATTTCCTTTTGCTCAAGATCATTTGTAAAATAATTATTTACATCATATTTATATTCGGTATATTTTTCAATTTCATGAATTATATTTATGAATAAATCAGAATCGTAATTTGTAGGAACATCTTGCATTATAGCCGCTATTCTTTCTAAGCCAGCCCCGGTATCAATATTTTTTTGTTTCAATTCAGTATAATTATTTTCACCATCATTATTAAATTGGCTAAAAACTATATTTCATATTTCTATATAACGATCATTTTCTATATCATTTTGAAGTAATTCTATACCTCGTTTGTCATATTTTTCACCACGATCATAAAAAATTTCAGTATCTGGACCACAAGGACCTGATCCTACATCCCAGAAGTTAGTTTTTCTAGTTCCTTTAATAAGATGTGTCTCATCAAACCCTTCTTGAATTCAATATTCTTTTGTTTCAAGATCTTCTTCATAGTATGTAAAATATAATTTTGATTTATCTAATTTTAAAACGTCTATTAAAAATTCTCTAGCATATGAAATAGCTTCTTTTTTAAAATAATCTCCTATTGAAAAATTACCCAACATTTCAAAAAAAGTATGATGTCTAGATGTTATTCCTACATTTTCTATATCGTTAGTTCTAATTGCTTTTTGACTATTTGTTAATCTATTTTTAGGAGGTATTTTTTTACCGCTAAAATAGTCCTTAAGTGTTGCAACACCTGAATTAATTCATAATAATGATGAATCTTTAATAGGTATTAATGATTTACTTTCAACAATTAAATGTCCTTTCGATTCAAAAAAACTTAATCATTTATTTCTTATTTCCTTTGAATTCATAATTACTCCTATACATATTCCTTAATTTTATTCTTATAATATATTTTTTCTATTACAGCTCCGCCAATACATTTATTACCATCGTATAAAACAACTTGTTGGCCCGGCGTTACTGCTTGTGCTTCGCTAGAATACATAATTTCCACATTATTATTTTCCAGTATTTTAATTTTAACTGGAATATCTTGTTGTCTATATCTAAATTTAGCAGTTAAATTGTTTGGATTATATTGTTGATTATTTAAATTTAATTGACTTGCAAGAAGTTTATCACTAGTTAAATATGTCATATCACTAGCTGGAGCTACATATAAAATATTTTTTGTAACATTATGTCCACAAACATAATGTGGTTCAGTCATTCCTCCTAAATTAAGCCCTTTTCTTTGACCTAATGTATAATAAAAACAACCTTCATGTTCGCCAACGATTTTATTTGAAATAATATCTACTATTTTTCCTTTTTGTGCAGGAATATAATTTTGTAAAAATTTTGTAAAATTTCTTTCACCAATAAAACATATTCCGGTTGAGTCTTTTTTTTGAGCTGTTGCAAGACCTTGTTTTGCAGCTATTTCTCTAACTTCTGATTTATATAAATCGGCAAGCGGCATTATAACTTTAGATAATTGTTCACTGGTCAATTGTGCTAAAAAGTATGTTTGATCTTTGTTTTGATCTATTGCTCTAAATAAATGACCATTTTTTACTTTAGCATAATGTCCCATTGCAATAAAATCTGCATTTAATTTTGAAAAGGCATAATCGCTAAAAGCTTTAAATTTAATATATTTATTACATAAAATATCAGGATTAGGAGTTCGACCCTTTTTATATTCTTCTATAAAATTTTCAAACACATTATCTCAATATTCTTTAACAAAGTCTACTCTATGCAATTTAATATTTAATTTTTGACATACTTTTAAAGCATCTTGATAATCTTGTTCTTGAGGGCAAATGTCTTGGCTTATATTTTCATTACCTAAAAAATCGTTATTCACATAACTATCTCAATTTCGCATAAATAATCCTTCAACATCATATCCTTGTTGAAGTAAAAGATATGCACAAACTGATGAATCGACACCGCCAGACATACCTAAAATAACTTTATTTTTCGCCATTTCTCCCTCCTTTATTTTTTATTAATATAAAACAAAATATGACAAACTAATGTCATATAATTAATAAAAACCGTTAAAACAAATTCTTACACTTTGTGGTTTAATATCTAATAAACTTATGAAATGTTGTTCTAATTCAGCTTTAAAGTTTTCGATCACTTCTTGAATATTTTTATTTTTTTTAATTTTGACGTCAATAACAAATGAAACATTTGATTGATCTTTAACAAACGAAACTCTTGGAGTACTGTCTAATTTAATATAGCTACAGTCATTAATCGATTGTTCAATTAATTGTTGAAAAACATCTTCAGTAATTGAATATGTTTGATTCAATCCACAATTTATAGTTACAATATTCATTTTAATTATTTGACCTTCCGGTATATTTACCAGTTTCAGTCGAAATAGAAATTACATCACCTTCTTTTATAAACATAGGTGTATCTAATTCATACCCTGTTTCAACCTTCACTTTCTTTTGAGGGTTGTTAGCAGTATTGCCCTTAACAGCATCAGGGGCTTCTGTTACAACTAAATCAACATTTGAATCTAATTCAATATCTAAAATTTCTTCTTTAAATTTACGAATTTTAACTGTAGAACCTTCTTTTAAGAAATTCATCTCTCATTCAACATGTGAAAGAGGTATTTCTACTTGTTCATATGTTTCATTATCCATTAAAATAATGTTTGTTCCGTCTGAATATAAATAATTCATTGGACGTTTGTCAATATGAGCTTTTTTAACCATTACACCACCAGTGTATGATTTGATTGTTATACTACCTGTTCTTAAATTTTTAACCTTAGCTTTAACATTAGCTTGTCCTCTTCCTTGTTTTGAATGTTGTGCTTCGATAACAACATAAATTTCATTTTCATCTTCAAAGGTTATTCCACCTTTAAATGTATTTACATTAATCATAAATCTCCTTAAATTAAGCTAATATAATAATATTAATTAATATTTATATTTTAATATAAATGCTAAAAATCATAAATAAAAAATAAAAGTCAACAAATACAAAAAAATGTTTATGCTACTAATAAAAATTAACTATTTTATTTGAAGTTCAAAATAATATTTCATTTAAAATATATAATTTAAAAGCGACAATGTTTTATTGTCGCAAAATTTATAGTTATCCATTACATTGTTAGTTCTCTATTAATATTGTTATATTTTATTATTTATTCTTCTTATATATTACTTATAAATTTAACTAATAAAATAAAATCTGGTTGTATTTTTTAAAACGTTTAGTTATTTTATTTGATAATTTTAGCATTTTTAACTTCCTTTTTATTTTCAAATCATTAATAATAGTGTCTCAATTACATCTCCCCCTTTTTTAATTTTTTGAAATTTACATCCATTATTTTTATTACTTATTTTAAAATTAATATATCATATAACCAGATTAAAAAATCATTGGCAAAAGTGTAACAACTTTTGCTTTTTGATTTATATTATAGATATAATTATTAAATTAAGAATTGAGGATTTTATGAATAAAGAAAAATGTATTATTTCAAAGCAAATGTTTGAAGCGCAAATTAAAAATTTGATATTAAAAAGTATTATTAAAGAGTTGGACACTTTTTTTAATACTAAAAAAACTAAAAAGAATTTAATTTGAATAAATATATTAAGATGAATTTTTGTAACTATTTTATTATTAGGAATTTTATCTCTAATTGCATCTTTAGGGACGTTAATAGCATTTTTATTTACTGAAAAATTAACATTTATTGAGAAAAATAAATCATGATTTTTTGCAACATTTTTTATGTTATCTTTCTTAGGCATTATAATTGGATCTTTTTTTACTTTTATTGCTTGAAAAAAGAAAAAGAACTTTTGTGAAGATGTAATTGATTCATTTAATAGTTATGCAACGTTAAAAATTTTGTTTAATTATTTTAATTTGAAAATGCATTTAAATATTAATGATGAAAACTTAATCGTTCCTAATAAAAATATAATTAGTTTTTTTAAAAATATAAAAAAATTTAATGATTTAGATAAAAATTCAATTTATATACAAGATAAATATGAACAATTTGAAGCATATAATGCCGAACAGTTTTTTAAATTTCAAAATATTGAATATTTAACAAAATATTGAATTAATAAAAAAACATTAACAAATAAAGAATTGCGAAAAATGAAAAAAAATAATGTACAAAAATATCGCAATTCATATGAAAAAAATTTAATTACAAAACGTTTCGCTGTTGCTGCTAAAATAAATTCACTTAATCGAGATATATCAATAAGTTTATTTGATTATGATAATCTTTTTACTAGTAGTGAATTTAAAAAAATTGAAGTTGCAAAAGCTTATGAAATATTAAATTTAAAATCAAAAAATCCAGAATATTTAGAGAAATGATTAGAACAAAAAAGTAATTTAGAATTTTTATTAGAATTGTATAAAGAAATAAACTTAACTAAAATAAATAATCCTTCTATTTCAATTAAAAATTTAATTAAAATTAAAAATAAGAGATTATCTATTCATATAGAAAATCAAGAAGCTTATATTTGATTCGATTGTCCACATGAAATAATTGAATTAAATTTTAGTTCTCCTAGCGTAATTAAAGAAGATATTGCTGAAATTATTGCTAATAAATATATAAATGATTTTTATACAATATATTTATTATTAGAATTATTAACTCCATTTGGACTAAAGTTAGACATAGTTAATTTACAAAATAAAAATTTAAAAAACATTGAAAATTAAAAATCAATGTTTTTTAAATTTTCTTATTGTCTAATTACATATACCATTATTAAAGCTAAGAAAGGTAGAGCTAATACTCAAGTTACAACGCTTGATGTAATAGCTAAAGCCTTCAAGCCATCTTTGGTGATATTTCCTGGGTTATAAGTTACAATGGTAAATACTAATGATATTACTGAAGCAATTAAAAATAATATAAGTGTTATTAATAAAACTTGTCCTAAACCTTTTTTATATCCAGATTGTTTAAATATAAAAATAAAAAAAGCAATAAATAATTGTAAAACTAGAATAAATGCAATTGCACCCCCTAATTGTAAAATAGGATTCAATACATTACCTTTTACTGCTTTAGTAAAACCAATTATAAATAAAATTATTATCAATGATGTATGAATAAATGCTGGAATAATAAATAAATTTGATCTTCTTTTCATATTTTTTCTCCAATCTACTAAATTTATATTTTAATATTACATTAATTAATAGAAAATGCATTAAATTATTAATTATTTTAAATATAAAAAGGTAAAAAATAATTATTATTTCAACATTAAAAAAATTATAATTAATTCATGAAAAATAGTTATTTAATTGAAATTTTAAAAAATAAATTGCCAGATCTTTTTTATAAAATAAAAAATATTAATTTAGTATATGAAGGGTTTCATAATTACACCTTTAAAGGGAAATTAAATGATGAATTTGTACAAATAAGAATTCCTAAAAATAATATTGTTAATTATGAAATAGAAGAAAGAATACTAAAAAATAATAAAGACACAATTTACTATCAAAAAGGCGTTTTAATAAAAAAATGATTTGAAGGAAAAACATTAGACGAAATATCTATTAATCCTATCATTGAAAAAAATATTATTAAAGAAGTTAAAAAAATAAATAAATTAAAATTAGATGTGCCCATGTTTGATTGATTTTACTATGGAAAAGGAAGTAAAAAATATCAAGATTTAGTGTCAAAGTATACTAATGATAGAATAGTAACCTCACATGGTGATTTAGCTCCAAAAAATATAATTGTTAATTCTTTAAATGAAGTAAAAATTATTGATTTTGAATGAGTAAGAAAATGCCATATTATTTTTGATATTTATAATTTAATCGAAAGAGTAGGATTAAATAGAAAAACAGTTTTAAAAAATTTTAAAATTTCAGAAGCTGAATATCATAATTTTCAATTTATTTTAAATTATTTTTCAAAATTAACATACAAAAATATGTATGCTAAACTATTGAAAAATTTGAATACAAGTCAAAAAATTTTATTAGGAAATACAAATGAGAATTATAAATATAATGACTATTTTATTCAAGTCAAAAAATATGATGGTTTCAATCATTTGAATAAACAAAATAAATTTAATAATTTATCGTGCACGATAAATTGCCTTTTCGAGGACAAGAAAGTAAAAATAAGTAAATATGTAAATACTAATTTTATTAATTTTAAAGATAAGTTTATAATGCATAGAATTGCTGTTGCTCTAAAAGAACTACATAATTCCAAAATAAAAGTTAAACAAAATAACATTTGAGAAAGAGTTAAAAAATGATATGAGAAACATAAAAATAAACAAATTTTAAGCTCTCTCAATAAAAATATTATTGACCAATTATTTAGTAATATTCAAAAAATTCAAAATAATGTAGTTTCGCATAATGATTTTAATTCTACTAATATTTTAATGACTTTAAATAATGAAATCAAAATAGTTGATTTAGAATACGTTACGACTAATAATAAATATTTTGATTTAGCTTATTTTTGTTCATCTATCGGATATAACGAAAAAGAAGAAAAATTATTTTTAAGTTTTTATAGTTTTGATTTATCTTTTAAAGAATACTTAAAATATAAATGTATTGTAAATTTTTATGGATTGCTCTGAAGTATTGATTTAGATGATGGTTTTGATAAAACAATTAATTTGTTAAATATTCAAAAGTATAAAAAATATTTGGATTAATTTTAACAAAAACTCCTTATTTACCCTGGTTTTCAAAGTAAATAAGGAGTTTTTTAAAATAGCAATTTTTGTTTTTTTATAATTTTAGAAATTCTATATTTTTTAACTTGATATTTAAATCTATATAAATTTTGATTTAAGAAACTTATTTTGTTTCTTCTAATGTAATTATTAATAATATATTGTGAAATAAGATTAATAAGCATAATTGTTAACGTTATTACTCATATATATGCCATTGCTTCATATGGTTTATATGCTAAATGATTTAAATAAGAATTTATTCCAGAACCAAGTTTTAAATTTCCATTTGTAAAAATGCTATATGTTATTGCGTTTCGAAAACTCATTTCAAAATAAAATATTAATCAAGAAATGATATCTAGTTTAATTGTTGGTAAAATGTATTTAAAATATATTCTAGTTTTACTATAACCTTGAATTTTTAAATTGTTTATTATAATATTGTCAATATTATCCATAGCTTCTACTAATTGTTTAGTCATACTGCTGGATTCATGTATACCAAGTACAAATATTAACAATGTGATTCGTGAATTTAATAAAGGATTAAAAATAAAAATTATAACTAATGATGGCATAATTCTAATAAAAGCATTTAATATTCTAAAAAATAAAGCAACATATGTGTTATTAGATTTTTTAGAATTTAAAGGAAGTGCTAATAATACAACTATTGCCGTTACAAATAGGGAAAGAAAAGCAAACATTAGTGATTGTAAAATTTGTAAAATTGGATTATAATCAATATCTCAAACATTTAAACTAAAAACATTTCAATTTGGATTTATTCAAGCATGAAAAAAGTTTTTAACAGATTCTAAAGATGTTCTATTATGATTAACAGTTATTAATGTATATAGTGAAAAAATAAAAATTATTAATAATGAAAACATTTTAAAATAATATCTTCAATTAATTCGTTTAGCTAATTCATTGTAATTTTTACTTTTTATTTTTTTAGAATCAATTTGAAATACATATCTATTTAATAGCATATTTATTATTTCTAAAATAATAATAAATGACATTAAAACAGATAATGGAATACCTAATTCTTTGAAATTATATGTATTTTCACTGCCATATTTAATTAACGTTCCAATTCCTGGAGCACCTAAAGCAGCCAAAATTGTTGCTCAACGCATATTTGCTTCAAAAGAATATAAAAACAATGAAATTATTCGATTAGAAATTCGGGGAAAAATTTCTTTAGTAAAAGCTTTAAATTTTCCATTTCCTTGACTGATAGAAATATAGTAAGGAGTTGTATCTGTATTTTCAATTATTTCACTATAGTACTTATGTAGTCACAATCACGAAAATCACATAAATATCATTAATAAAGCTAATTCAGGGTAAAACGCTAATGTAAAAAAATTAATAAAAACTAATTCTGGTATAGCTCTAAAAAAGAGAATTATAGTTTTCGAAATAAAAGATCAATATTTATTGTTATATGTTTTGTTAGTTAAAATTGAACTAATAACAGCTGCAATAAAGCCGATAAAAGTTCCAACAATTGCATATTTAATTGTGAAATAAAGTTGTTTTATACTAAAAATAAATAAATTTTGTTTTATAGGATAAGTACTTGTATTACTAAATTTTATTAATTCTTTGAAATTTTTAATAAAGATGGATTTACCAAAACTACCGGTAAAACTAAAATCCAATTTAGAAAACATAAATATTATTAGTGCAAAAAGTAAAAGAATTAAAATATGTTTTCAAATTGGTTTTAATTTATTTTGAGTAATTTTTAATTCTGATTGAACTTGATAAAAAAATATTTTTTTAATAATAATTATTTTTTTATTAATTTTATTAATTTGCATTTATCGATATTTTGAGTCTTATCGTGAAAAACTATTTTTTTATCATTTATTACAATAATTTCATCAAAATAATCAAGAGCTAAATTTAAATCATGAATATTAACTAATATTGTGATTTGCAATTCTTGATTTAATTCTCTTAAAATTTGAATAACATCTCGCGATGTTTCATGATCCAAATTGCTTGTTGGTTCATCAGCTAAAATTAAATTCACTTCTTTAATTAATAATTTAGCAATTTCTACTCTTTGTTGTTGACCTCCACTT
This sequence comes from Mycoplasmopsis lipofaciens ATCC 35015, assembly GCF_000686585.1. Lineage (GTDB taxonomy): Bacteria > Bacillota_I > Bacilli_A > Mycoplasmatales > Metamycoplasmataceae > Mycoplasmopsis > Mycoplasmopsis lipofaciens. Next base: position 65,658 of record NZ_JMKY01000005.1, on the reverse strand, counting down.
AAATCACTAATTCTATAAAAAGATTTGTCCAATATATCTAATTTATCGAGCGTTTCAAAAATTTTGTATTTTTGTTCTTTGGTTAAGATAGATAAAATTTTATAAATTCAATTTTTATATTGTGTAACAGAACGACAAATATTAGAAAAAACACTTTCATTTTCAATCAAATTAGGCTTTTGAGATAAAAATCCTATTCTATTTATTATTGTTTTTCACTTTTTTCTATTTATGTTTGTTATATCATTAGCAAATAATTCAATTGTTCCATTAATTGGCTTTATATTGCGTACAATACTTTTGAATAAAGTGCTTTTACCAATTCCACTAGGTCCAACAATTGCCACCATTTTTCCGCTTTGAATACTTAAATTAATATTTTTTAATATTAATTCTTGATTTTTATAACTTAAGTCAACATTTTTAAATTCTAAAATAGTCTTCATTATTATTGAATTGAAGGTATTACAATTGTATTTAAATCTATAGTAGGATCTTCTGCTGCTTGTTGCAATTTAATAAGTTTTTTAAATAAATCTTTATCTAAATTATTAAATTTATTGTACCCGGTATAAATACCCAATTTATTATCTTCGATAGATAAACTTGTTAAAACCTTTTTAATTAATTCTTGTTTTTTTTCACTTAAATTTGATCTACCAAAAACAGCATCATAAGGAGCTGGATTAGTCATTGTTAAAACTCTAATTTTATCAGTAGGTTTTGATGGTTTATAACTTTCTCAATTTGTTCAATTAAATGCTCCTTCATCATCAAATGAAATATTAAATATATTTCCCTTGTCATCTGCAACACCTAATGCTGAACCAGCTGATTTTCCTGATAAAACTTTGTCACCTTTATTTAAAATAAGATCATTATTTATTTGATCTAAAGTTTTCTTAAAGTGTCTTGCAAACAATGCTGCTTGATATTTATAAGCGCCACCACTTGAACTTTTCTTATAAACAATTCCGAAATTTTTAAATGCGTCTCAATCTTTTGTTAATCAAGCATTTCTAATTTGATTTCTTTGTGTTTCATCACCAGAAATCAATACCATTCCATGATACACATATGTTGTTTCATTTTCTTTATAAAACACCTTATATTTCGAACCATCTCATTGTAAAGCAGAATTAGTTTGTTGCCATTCAGGAAATTCACCAAATTTGTCAAATTGTAATTGATTTTCTTTAATAGCTGCTTTATATAATGGATCATTAACTGTCCCGTCTATGTAATGTTCATTATCTTCTAAACCTCATGTAAATCTTAATGTACTGGTTTGAGCTATAAGAGGTAAATTAAAATCATTTAAATTTTGTTCTTCATATAATGGTTTTGCAAAAGAACTATATGGTAATATTGCAACATCAATGTCTTTTTTATTTGATTTCAAATCATCAATCATTGTAGATTTATCAATTCCGTCTTGTAATTGAATTTTTATAGGTTTCATTTTGCTAAGTTCAGCATCTTTTGCTTGCAATTCAGCAACTTTTTCATTTAACTGATTAATAAATTGTTGCTTTTCATTTTCAAAAGCTGGATTATGTCAAACATAACCTATTTTAATATAGTCAAATTTATTTTCTTCTTTATTACAACTTGCTAATAATGAAAGTGGTGCAACTGACATTGTAACAGTTGATAATGTTAAAATTTTGTTTAATTTTTTCATAATATAAAAAATATCTCCTTGTTTATTAAACAGGTGGAGAATATATTAAATATACAGTTTTTTTCAATACAAAAATTGAATGTGCTACGCAGGCATTACCCTGATCAGCTTATAGGTATATTCTCAGCCGTATTTTTATACAGCACCCTGTTCATAATAATTGTAATAAAAAATAAAAAATATATAAATAAAATGTACAAATGTGTACATTAAAATTTATGTTCTTCTTTTTTGATAATTCTTCTAATATTACTATGATGAGCACATATTATAAATATTGCTGCAATAGAATAAATTATAGGCGATACATATCAGTAATTTTGTAAATTGCTCATTGAATTAGACATATTTACAAAATTACTTCAATAACCTAATGATCCCTGTATTAATCAGGGTATAAAACAAATAGGTATTAAAATAAATGCTGTTAATATTGAACCTAATGACACCATCCGTGAACTGAAAAGAATTGTAAAAAATAATATTGCAGCAATTATAAAAATAATTATATTCATAGTTGCTATTAATCCTATTGTACAAGCAACACCCTTACCGCCATGGAATTTAAAATACAATGGAAAAATATGTCCTATAACAACACCTAATGCTAAAGATTGAGGTGAAATATAATAGGTTTGAGAAAAAGAGTTAAATGAACCTATATGATTAAGTAAAGCAGCTAAAATAATTGTAGGAACAAATGTTTTAAATATATCAATCAAAAAAACAATCAAAGCAAATTTTTTACCATATGTTCTCAAACTATTAGTTGCTCCGGCATTATGACTATAATGTTTTCTAATATCATCCTTTTTATATTTGTTACTTAAAATAATAGAGGTGTTAAAAGAACCGAATAATAAATAACCAATTAATAAAAATGCTAAATTTAATAAAATACTATAAAAAATAACCATTATTTATTTGCCCCTTGTCTCTTATAAATTATTAAATTGGGATTATTACGATATTCCCTTCCTTCTTTAGCTTGTTTTTTGTTGTTTAACAATGTAGCATCGGCTGAAAAACTAGAAGTTAATTTAAATATTGATTGCCCCACACCATAAAAATCTACTGGAGCATTATTTTCTTCAAAATGTTTAATTTTTTTATAATCAAAACCTGATGAAACAATTATTTTCACATCTTTTGCTCCGGCTTGATCTAATGCTTTTCTCAATCTTTTTACTTGTTCAACATTAACACCATAGTATTCTTCTTTATCTATTTCATTATCAAACATATGATCTTTCATATTTTTAGAAGTATCTATTCTAACGCCGCTTAATTTTGATCCTAATATTTTATATGATTCTAGAGCTTGTTCTATAACATTGTTTTTATAATCAACAAGTGAGATATATTTAAATTCCGGAAAAACATCTTGATAAGCTTGCATAGCTGCAGCTGTATCACCATCAAAATTTTGAATTAAAATATGTGGTACTGATCCAAAAGGCTTTTTAGTTTCATTTTTTGATTGTTGAGCTAATGTCGACATAATATTTATTCCAGCAATTCGCATTGCCTTACCATCGATTTCTTGCATTAAATAATGATCCGCTCTATCTCCCATAAAAATAATTTCTTTACCTTTAGCTTCTTTAACACAACGATAAGCATTAGTTGCTAGTGATGTACTTCGTGCTAAAATACCATCAATCATACCTTCATATTTACCAAAATCTTGATAATGTCCTTCTAACTCCAAAACTATATCTAGATTATTAATCTTAGTTCCATCTTTTAAATATCTAATTGAGTATTTAGATGTATCGGTGTGTTTTTCTAATAAGTCTAAAACTTCTTGCATTCCCGCCAATAACACATCATCTTTTCTTTGAAAAAATTGTAATGTTATTATATTTTCAGGATTTTTTTGTCTTATAATTTCTTCAGCATTAAAAAAATAACTTGCTATGTATTTATCTAATTTATTACTCATATTAACTCTTTTCTAAAATTTTGTAATAATATTTTACTATAAGTTCATAATATATAATACATTATGTTTATTAATACAAATGTTAGAGACGCACAAAGGAAATAAAAATATGAAAAATAAAAAAATATTAAATTTTGATGTTCAAATTTATTTTGTAGATATAGATGGAACTTTTTTAGACCAACCAAATGAAAAAGAACTAATAAGTAGCAAAAATATAAATATTGCAAGAAAAATAAATGAAAAGAAAATATTGTGTTTATCTACTGGAAGAAAAAATAGTGAATTTGTAATGAACATTGCTCAAAAAATAAATAGTCCATATGTTATTTGTCAAAATGGCGCTATTATCGTCAATAAAAACAACGAAGTATTGATTAAAAATCCTATGAATGAAAAAGATGTAAAAAATATTTTAGAAGTGTTAAAAAAAGAGGATATGTTTATCATGATTAATGGCAATAAAGATGTTTTTTATGGGCGAAATTCTAAAATTTCACTAATGCGAGATTGAGTTGTGAATTGTCCTAAAAAGCCTTATTCCAAAATGCAATTAGAAAAAGAAATAACCAAATTATTAGTTTTTGGTAAAGATATCGACAAAACAAATGAATTTAAATTAAAATTAAAAAAAGAATTTCCTAATTTAGAATTTCATACAGTTTCTAGTGGTTATTCATTAGAAATAACTGATAAAAAAGCCAATAAAGGTCTAGGTAACAAATTTATTTGTAATCTTTTAAATATCGATCCTAAATATGCAGTTCATATCGGTGATAGTGGTAATGATACAAATTGTTTACCACATATTCCTAATTTCATTGCTATGGGCAATAGTACAAATGAAGTTAAAAAGAAAGCTTGTTATATAGCTCCAAATTATACAAATGGAGGAGTTGCAAAACTATTATCAGAATTAGAAAATATTAGTATAATTCAATAATTATTTTTTGAAAGGAATTTAAAAAATGAATACAATTAAAAAAACAGATATAACAAAATTTATAAAAAAATATCAAAATAAAATTGAAAATAAAGTAATTGAAAATGCAATAAGCAAAAATGGAATTGAAAATGCAACATTCAATAATGATGTTAATAGATTTCATAATTATGAATTTTCAATTCAAACTACTAAAGCAGGAATGACTAATCAAAAAGCAAGTGGTAGATGTTGAATATTTGCTGCCTTAAATGTTATAAAAACAGACATTTTAAAAGAATTAAATGTTGAAAATTTCGAATTCTCACAAAATTATCTTTCATTTTGAGATAAATTAGAAAAAGCAAACACATTTTTAGAATTAATGATTGAACACAATGAATTAGATTATAATGATCGTTTAATAACATCTTTTGTGGATTTTGCAAGTGAAGATGGTGGTTATTTTGAATGAGCTGCAGATTTAATAAATAAATATGGTGTTGTTCCTAAAAGTATTATGAATGAAACATTTACATCAGAAAACACTGATACATTAAATCAAATTATTAAAGGTCATTTATTTTCAACTATAAAAAGATTTAAACAAGCTTTTAGTGAAAATAAATCACTAGAAGAAATTAGAAAAATTAAATTAGATTCACTAAATGTTGTTTTTGATATGTGTGTTAAAGCATTTGGAATGCCAATAGAAAAATTTGATTATGAATATCGTGACAAAGATAAAAAATTTCACAAATTATCAAATATGACACCATTAAAATTTTTAAATAAATTTGTTAAAAAAGATTTAAAAGAAATGGTTAATATTGGACATGACCCTAGACCAGAACATAATTTCAATACATTAATTAAAACTAAATATTTTAAATCTGTTGTTGAAGGTAAAACATTTGAGTTTATTAACACTGATATTAACGATATAAAGGAAGCCATTATTGATTCATTAAAAGCAAATGAACCTGTTTGATTTGGTTGCGATGTTGGAAAATTTAGTGATCGTAATAAAGGAATTATGGATACAGAAATATTTAATTTCACTGATTCTCTTAAAAATTATGATGAATTGTCAAAAGCAGATAGAATAAATTTTAGATATTCTGCCGCAACACATGCGATGACATTTGTAGGTGTAGATTTAGATGAAAATAATAAACCTATAAAATGAGAAGTTGAAAATTCATGAGGAGAAAAAAACGGACAAAAAGGATACTTTTCTATGAGTGACAAATGATTTGATGAATATGTTTTTGAAGTAATCGTTAATCAAAAATATATTAAATCAAGTATTTTGAAAGAAGCTTCTGAAAAAGAATCAATTGTATTGGAACCTTGAGACCCATTGGCATAATTAATATTTTATAAAAATATAAAATTATGTTATCGTGGTATAATATATCAAAACAAATATATAAATATATAAAACAACAAAGAGGTTAATATGAAAAAAAATAAAAAAATATTTACATTAGCATTAGCAACTAGTACGATAGCACCGGTTGCTCTTGTTGCGTCATGTAATTTTCAAAAAGAAAAACCTAAAAAGCCTATGATTAATGTAGAACCTAAAACCAATGGAAGTATTGAATATCAAGCAGTTAACGAATTAAAAGCTCAAGTTCATGAAGATTTTAATAGAATTGATATCAGTATTTTAAGCCCAGAAAAACAAACTGAAATTCAAGAAGTTATCAAACAATATGCAGATTCAATTGCAACACAACTAGGTAAAATTGAAAACACTGCATTAATGAATATTAGAATAATGGTTAGTTCAAAAGAAGATCAAGAGAAAATTGCAAGATCATACAATAAAGTAGCTTTAAAACTAAATAGTGTTTTAGCTGGTATAATGGATTCAGCTATAAAATCATATGCTGAAAACAATACAATTAATAATGGTTTAGCTTTTGTTAAAAGTGAATTAAATGGACGTAAATTGACAGAAATTAAAAACGAACTTATCGAGATTTATGAAAAAAATAAGGATAGTGCTTTAATTATTTCAAATTCTTCTTTTGACTCATTAAGAGATAATGATATAACTAAGAATATACCTATTTTAGATACATTTATTAATGAAATGAAAGCACATTATGTTGCAGCTGTTAATGAAATTGGTCAAAAAGCTAGAGAAATTGAATTAAGCGATGTAGAAAACACTGGACATAAAGCTGTTTTAAATAAATTTAAAGAACTATTAGTTACATTTAAAAACGATGCCGTAGCTAAAGCTAGATCTATTTTAACAAATAAAGATGATTATAATGCTGTTAGAAGTGTACTAAAAAGTAAGTATATTTCATTAGAACAATCTGTTAGTGAAAGTATTGAATTATTATTAAAGAAAACTCAAGAACTTGCAACATTATTAGACGATCATTTTAAAGCATAAGTTTATGAAAATAAATAAAAAAAGAATAAATAGAAAAAGAATAGCTTTAACTCTTTCACCAGCTATTTCTTTTTCTATTCCTTTGGTTTTTTTATCAGCAAGTTGTTCTGTTAATAAACAAGACATACACACTAAACCTAAACCGATTGAACCAACAGCAGAAGAAAAATTAAGACAATTACATAAAAAAAATCAAGACGAAGCTAATAGACTTTTAGAAAACACCGAAATTTCAATTAAAGACGAATTTAAAAATAATTTACCTTCAACAATTCAATATCAAAATCTAATAATAAATAATAATTCTAATAATGATAATATTAGATTTCAAATTAAATCAATGGATAAAAATGATGTTTTAGGTACATTAACTGTTAACTATTACTATAATTTTGAAGTTCAGAATAAAACATTTAAAACTGAAGTAAAAAATAAAGTATTTAATTTATTGACTTTAAAAGATGAGCTGAATACAAATTTAGACAAAATTATTGTCGAAAATCAAAATAATAATAGTAGCAATGAATTACCATCTAACTATATGGATAATTGATTTTTGTTTAAAAATCTTAATCAAAAATATACATTTCATAAAGAAATAGATAAAAACAATGATTTAGGTTCTATAACAATTCAATATTGATATGAAACAAAAGAACAAGACCAAATAATTAAAAGCGAACTAAAAGAAAAAACGTTTAATGGATTTTTAACTACCCTTTTAGATAAAAAAAATAAAACTCAAAATATGTTAAATTCGTTTATAAAAAATATAAAAAAAATTGATATTCTAGAATCTATAGATAAAAATAATACATTAGCTAGCACAATAAAAAATTCTGATATTCAAAATAATGATGCAAAATATTCAATTTTAATTGAACAATTAAATCCTAACGATGACAATGGCGAAATTGAAATAACATTTAAATTGCAATCTAAAGAATATCCAGAATTAATAAGTGATACTGCACAAACTTTAAAAATTTCACATTTTTTAACAAATGCGCAAATTAGAGCAAGAAGACGAGAAGAAATAAAAAATATGTTAAATGCATTTTCAAATCAATTAAATTTTGATTATCGTGACAGAAACAATAAAAATAGTATCTTGCCTTCATTAGTTTCAAAAAATGATATATCATTAACAAATTTAGCTTTATTACCTAGCGATACTATTTATGAAATAGTGGAATTAACAAAAAATAATGATCAAGGTAATATCATAGTCACATTTTTAATAAAAAAAGACAATAGTGAATTAGGTACAATAATTAGTGATAATCATCAATGTACAATAAATGGTTTTTTAACAACTATTGAAAATGAAATTAATCTTGAACAAAACCGTTTAATTAATTTACAAAATGATTTGCAAACAATTAATTTAATTAGTAAAAACGCTAACGAATTTCTTCCATCAGAAATTGTAGAAGAAGATTTTAATTTAAATTTAAATGATGCAAAAATAGTTGTTGAAGAAATGAATCCTAATGATGAAAAAGGTCAAATCAAAATAAAATATCACTTAATTACTACTAAAAATGAAAATCATTTAGCTAATTTAAAAACCAATAATGCAAAAGAAATAATTTTAAATGGATTCTTAACAACTAATCAAAGAATCAATCAATTAAAAGAAGAAGCTAAAAATCAATTAGATACTAAGCTTGAAAATGTAACAATTACTCTACAAAACCTTAAAAATCAATTACCTTCATTTTATAACAGTCTTTCACAATTTGAAACAACAAACATAGATGAAGAAACAATTGTTGAATTTCAACCAAATGACGAACTGGGTAAACTAATAATAAATTTAAAATTTACTAAAAATGATTCTGAATTAGGAGTAATAAATAGTAAAAATAAAGAGTTTGTCTTGGAAGGACTTAAAACTAAATTAGAACATGATAGGGAAGTGGAACAAGAACGTTTAAATAAAATTTTAGATGAAACTAATACAATTCTTTTAAAAAATAAAACAAAGAATTCTGTTAGACCATCTGAAATAGATATCGACAATGATTTTAGTACTCAAAAAAATAATTATAATATCGTAATAAATAGCCATGAAATAAATAATGAAAATGGTACCATTTCATTATTGTTCCATATACAATCTTCTAAATCGGGAGAATTAGCAGATATTGTCACTAGAGAAAAAACAATTTTAATTGAAGGTTTTCAAACTAATAGTCAATGAAAAGAAAAAATAAGACAAAGTGAAAAAAATAATTTAAATGATTTGATAAATCAAATGAATTTATCAAATATTCAATTGGATGCTTCTATTGACAAATCATCATCCTTACCAAGTTCAATTCAAAAAAATAATATAACTTTTAATCATGGTTTAGGCCAAGAGTATGATGTTATATACAAAATACAATCTAATGATGATTTAGGACAACTTTTAATTCTTTTTAATCTAAAAAAACATAATGATTTAATTAATGAAGATATTGAAAGTATTCAAAAATCATTGACAATGAATCAGTTTGAAACAACTGCTCAAAATGAAATTAAATTAGAAACAGAAAGACTTAATGGAATATTATCAGAGAATGAATTTGTAACAATTGATAATTCTCAAGCAAACATTTTATTACCAAATGAATATCAAGCAAATAATTTCGCAGTGCAAAATGTACAAAATGCTTCAATAACTAAAAATATAATATCAACTGATAACGAAAACGGTTCATTAACAATTCGTATCACATTAACTTCTACTAAAAATGATAATAGTAAGGATACTAGCGTATATAAAGATTTTGTTTTCAACAAATTATTAAATAATGAAACAAAAAGACTTAATGAATCTGTTAATTTAATTACATATAAATTAGTGGATGAAATCCCAGAATCAATTTCAGATCATATAAAATTCAACAATTATTATAATAATAACAAAACTGAACAATTTGTAATTTTTGAAAATTTACCTAACGATAGTCTTATTGAAATTGTTAGTTTTCAAGCATCTAAAATTTCAAAATCAAACTATAAATTAGAGTTTTCTTATAAATTAAAATCTACAAAACATGGAAAAGAATCTAATTCATCACAAATACTAAATAAGACCATTGATTTAAGTAGAGTTATAGTAACAAATCAATTGAAAGAATTTTTAAATTCATTGCAATGACAATTTAAAAATTCTAAATTAACAGACAAAGAATTGACGTTTGCTGATGAAATAAACAATGGTAATGTTAATGATTTTATATTTGTAACCGGATTAGATAATGATATTAATGCTATTTTTACAGTTAATAGCACAAATAGAGATGAAGGGACAGTTAATTCAACTGTAGTATTGTCTAAACAAGTAAATGGTGAAAACGTTTCAGTATCAGGAGAACAAATAATTGAGGGATTTAGAACAACATCATCATATGCAAAATATGAAAAAGATGTTAATGAAGAAAAAAACCGCTTAAATTCTCTTCTAGATGAAGCTAAAATTTTAAAAGATCCTGAAACAAATGTTCCTTTGGATGAAAATATTGTAGTTCAAGAGGAATTAAAAGTTAAAAAAGATTTAGGTCCTGAAAAACAAGCGAAAATAAAAATTATTTCAACATCAATAGAAAATTCTAATGAAGAAAATTCTAATTTTGTTTTAAAAGTTAATTTTATTTTAGAAAGTACGAATCCTAGATTTAAAAATGTATTTTCAGATTCAGCTACAGTAAATCTAAGAAATTCTAAAAATAATACAAAAATGATAAATGAAAAAATTGATAGTATAATTTCTAAACAAAAAACACTTTTTTTAAGTGATATAGATGAAAAAATTGATAATTGAGTCTCAACCAAAATTCAAAAAAACGATTTAAAAGAAATATCAAAACAAAAAATAAAAGAATATTACAAAAAAGCATATGACGATTTTGTTAAATTTAAGGAAAGTATTTTAAAAAATGCTTATTTTAAATATTTTGGTTTAAATTCTACAACTGAAGAAATTGCTAATAGTTTAGATTTGATTTTTGTTAATACTGAAGAAAAACTTTTTGATTTTTTTAAAACAGGAATCAATTCAACATATAGCAAATCACCATGAACTTGATGAATTCTAGGAACTATAGAAGTTGGAAAAAGAATACTAATTCCAAATCTAGTAAAACCTTATTCACAAGAATTATTTCAAACAGTAATTTCTCAACAAAATAACTATAGAAAATTAATGAATCTAGAAATTGATAAAATAAAAAATTCTGAGTTTTTTTCTAATTTTTCTAATACTAATTTACTAGTAGATGATACTAAAAAAGAATTAAACTTAATTTCTGATGAAGTTTTAGATTATTATCAAAATTTAGATTGAAATCTTTTAATTAATGGATCTCCTTCATTTCGCCCAAATCAAAAAGGATTAATTGATAGACATATTGTTGAACCTAATTCAAATAAACCTATAGGTGGAGGGACTTTTGGAAGAAGATATTTAGCAACTAATTTAGAAAAAGTTATGAGTACAGATATTTATAATGAAAATCTAAAAAATACAATTTTAAAACTAAAAAATAAATACAACTTAACAACAGATCAAGAAAATGAACTAAAAAAACGTGTTGAAATTGGTATACAACCCTTGTTATATACAATTAATCAATTTTCAATTTTTTTAAAAACATATATTTTTACAGAATTAGTTTACAAAATACATGATATTGTTTAATTTTATTTAAATTCATTTTAAAACAATTACAAAAAAAGAACACATGCTAATGATATGATGTGTTCTTTTTTAATATTTTATTAAATTAATAACCCTCAGTAGCTTGCTTATCCTCAACAATTGCAACTGATCTTGATGTACCAAAACGATTAGCTCCCGCCTTCGTCATATTAATCATATCTTGTTTATTGCTAATTCCACCGGCAGCTTTAATTAATAATGCATCACCACAAACTAATTTCATAATTTTAACATCTTCTAATGAAGCTCCACGAGTTGAAAATCCAGTTGATGTTTTGATAAATTCAGCTCCTGATTGCATTACAATTTCTGTAACTTTTTGTACTTCTTCAGTAGTTAATAATGCAGTTTCAACAATAACTTTTAGAGTAGTATTACCACAGGCCTTTTTAACTGTTTTAATATCATTTAAAACATATGTATAATCGCCTTCTTTCATTTTTCCAATTTGAATAACCATATCAATTTCATTGGCACCTAATTTAATTGCTTCTTGTGCTTCAAAAGCCTTAGTTTCTGAGGTGCAAGCACCTAATGGAAAGCCAACAACAGAAGTAATCCCTATGTTAGTTCCTGTTAATTTTTCTTTACAATAACTTACTCAAGAACTATTTACACAAATAGTTTTAAAATTGTATTTTTTAGCTTCATCTATCAATTTATCAATTTCTTTATGTGTAGCTTCTGGTTTTAAATATGTATGATCTATCATTTGATTATAATCAATTTTCATTTTTTCTCCTTTTTTAACTCATTTTAGCTAAAATGATTTTATTTTCTATTTCATTTTTATTTATTTTATATGCATTCTTTAATTCATTTACAAGATTTACATCTATTTGTTTAGATGAAAACAAGGTAAATAATAAATCTCCTTTTTGAACTTTATCATTAGTTTTTTTATTTAAAGTAATTCCAGCCTCAAAATCAATATTTGCTTCTTTGGTTTCGCGACCTGCTCCTAATTTCATTGCAACTATACCAAATGATAGACTATCAAAAATTTCTAAATAACCATCATTTTCAGCAAAAATTTCTAATTTATATTTAGGATTTCAAAAATCTTCAGATTTTAATTTTTTAACATCTCCACCTTGTAAATGAATAAATTCATAAAATTTATCTAATGCTAAACCATTGTCAATAACTTCTTTAACTTTTTTTATGCCATCCTCATAACTATCAACAATTTTAGCTTGCATCAACATTGTGGCACTAGATGAATAAACCAATTCTGTAAAATCTTTTGGTCCTTTACCTTGCAATGTACGAATAGCTTCTAAAACTTCATTTTTATTGCCAATTTCTTTACCTATTGGACGATTCATATTAGTAATTTCAGCACGAACATCCACATTTAATTCCTTACCAATATTTATCATTGTTTGTGCTAATTCTTTAGCTTCTATTTCATTTTTCATAAAAGCACCATTACCGCATTTTACATCTAATAAAATTGCATCTGCTCCTGTTGCTAATTTTTTACTCATAATACTTGAAGCAATTAGAGGAATAGATTGAACACAATTTATCACATCACGTAAAGCATATAATTTTTTATCAGCGGGAACTAGTTTATCACTTTGTCCCATAACCGCTATTTTATAATTTTTCACTTGCTCTTTAAATTGTTTTTCACTCAATTCAACGCGAAAACCAGGAATAGATTCCAATTTATCAATTGTACCCCCTGTATGTCCTAAACCTCGACCCGACATTTTAGCTACAGGTGCATTGCATGCCGCAACAATTGGCGCAATAGCTAATGTTGTTTTATCTCCAACTCCTCCAGTAGAATGTTTATCTACTTTTATTCCCGGTATTTCATCTAAATTGATAATATCTCCTGAATACATCATTGTTTTTGTAAAAAATGCTAATTCATCATTTTTCATGCCATTAAACATAACAGCCATTAAAAATGCTGACATTTGATAATCAGGTGTTTTTCCTTGTACATAACTATTTATAAGAAATTCAATTTCTTCATTAGTCAAAGATTGTTTTAATCTCTTTTTTTCAATTAAATCTACTATACGCATTTTTGCCTACTTTGCCATAGCTAAAGCTATTTTCATCATATTTGTAAATGCAGTTTGTCTTTGTTCAGGACTTGTTTCTTCATGCGTAATTAAATTGTCACTAACTGTTAATAAACACGCTGCTTGTTTATTAAGTTTCTCAGCATTTGTAAATAAAGCGTAAGTTTCCATTTCAACACATTTTGCTTGTGTTTCTTTAATTCTTTGCTCTAATGGAATAGCTGAATAAAATACATCTGATGAATGAGTTCTACCCTTTTTTAAATTAATATTCAACTCTTTTGCTTTTTCTTCTAATTCAGCATTTAATTCTTTTGAAGGATAAGCTAAATTGCTTGCATTTTCATCATTTAAGACTAATTTTCGGTATGATGCAGAATCTGAATATGACTCAGTAACTAAAAAAGTTTCATATAATGCTAAATCTTTATCATAAGAACCTGTTGTACCTATTCTAATAATTTTGTCTACATCATAAAAATTAAATAATTCATACGAATATATTCCAATTGATGGACAACCCATACCGCTTCCAGCTATTGTAATTGCTTTACCTTTATATGTTCCAGTATACATAAACATATTTCTAACACTATTAACTTTTTTATATCCAGGATCTAAAAAAGTTTCAGCAATAAATTTTGCTCTTAAAGGATCTCCTGGCATTAAAACTACTTTTGCAATATCTTCTTTTTTGGCACTAATGTGTGGTGTCATAAATTTACCTCCTAATTTTTATAAAAATACTAATAGAAATCTGATAAGGTGAGATTTAGGTAATATTAGTTTTAAGTTTTTTTATTAATAAAAACTATATGATAATTTTATCATAAAAACTATATCGTCTCGTCATCAGATTAATAAAAGTAAAGTATTTAATTAAAATTTTTAATTTTTAAATTAAAATACAATAAAGTTAAAGATTAATAAAACTTATATTAAAAATCAAATTAGAAATGAGGTTTGAAATGATTAAAAAAATTGCTATTTTAACTTCTGGTGGCGATGCGCCGGGAATGAATAGTGCTATCAGAGCTATTGCAAAATCAGCAAGAAGCGAAGGTTTAGAAGCATACTTGGTTTTTGAAGGATACAAAGGCTTATATTATGATAAATTTATAAATTCTACTGAAATTGATTTAGACTATCAAAACTCACGTGGCGGGACATGTATTTATTCATCAAGATTTCCTGAATTTAAAGATCCAAAAGTTAGAGAAGTTGCAATAAATAATCTTAAAAAAAGAGAAATAGATGCTTTGGTTGTAATTGGAGGTGATGGTAGTTTTAGAGGAGCTCAATTGCTTCATGAAGCAGGAATTAAAACAATAGGGCTACCCGGAACAATAGATAATGATATCACTTCAAGTGACTTAACTATCGGTTTTGATACCGCATTAAATGTTGTTGTTGATGCTATGGATAAGATTCGTGATACAGCATCAAGTCAAAAAAGAATTGTGGTTGTTGAAATTATGGGAAATAAATGTGGAGATTTAACACTATATGGAGGTTTAGCAGCAGGTGCTGAAATAATTTCAACTAGTGAAAACAAATTGTCAATTGAACAAATTTATGAAGATGCTAAAAAAATCACACAAACAAAAAACAAAGATATTAGAAGTATAATTATAGCTGTGAGCGAAAAGATGTATGACTTAAAAGAATTAGTCGACAAATTATCAACTATCGAAGGTTTCGATACAAGAGCAAATGTGTTAGGCCATATTCAAAGAGGCGGAAATCCAAGTGCACAAGAAAGAGTGTTATCTAGCATGTTTGGAATGAAGGCTGTTGAATGCTTATTAAAAAATGAATCGGGAATTGTAATTGGAATTTTAAATAATGAAATAACTACTTTGCCTATTCTTGAGGCTTTATCAATTAATAGGGAATCAAGAATAAAAAAAGCCGCAGAACTTGCTAACAAATTTAATAAATTAAATAAAATTAAATAATAAAAATCCTCATTAAATTTAGACCAATTTATTTTGGTCTATTTTATTTTTTAAAAATACAATAAGGTAAATTGAATTCAATTAAGAACTTTTCTATATATATTAGACATTTATATCTATATATATGTTAAAATTATTATTATTACTTTTTAATAATAATTATCAATTTTGATTACTTTTTTCAAAGATAATGTTATTAAAATTTTTTATGTTTTTATAGAGGTGAATATGAAAGAAATTGAAATTAAAAAAATTTTTAAACAGATAGAAAAATTTGAAAATCAAGAGTTAGAAATAAAAGGCTGAGTAACCGCGAATAGAGGAAATAAAAAAATTCGTTTTATTGCTATAAATGATGGATCTACTGTTGAACACTTACAAATAACATTTAAAGGTAACTTTGATTTTGACTTATTAGATCAAATTCACTTGGGCGCAGCACTTTATGTTAAAGGAACAATTGTTTTAACTCCACAAGCAAAACAACCTGCTGAATTATTAGCTAATGATTTTAAATTATTAAAAGATGCTGACTTGGACTATCCAATTCAAAAACAAGCCATTAATTTAGAAACATTAAGAGAAATTCCTCATGTTAGACATAGAACAAATTTATTACGTTGCGCAATGTTAATTCGTTCAACATTAGCATTAGAAATTCACAATTATTTTAATAAAAATGGTTTTTTATATTTTAATGCGCCTATAATAACTTCAAATGATGGTGAAGGTGCAGGAGAAACATTCTTTGTAAATGATGGAACAAAAAATCCATTTTTCGGTTCAAAAAAAGTTACATTAGGAGTAACCGGACAACTACATGCGGAAAGTTATGCACTTGGATTTAAAAAAGTCTATACATTTGCACCAACATTTAGAGCTGAACATTCAAACACTAAAAAACATGCTGCTGAATTTTGAATGGTAGAACCTGAAGTAGCATTTTATGATTTAAATGATGATATAAATCTTGCTAATGACTTATTAAAAAATGTTATTAAAAATACAATTGAAAAACACCCCCAAGAATTTAAATATTTAGTTGAAAATGTAGATAAAAATTTACTTAATAGATTAAATAATTTTATAAATAGTGGTCTTAAAA
The DNA here is from genome assembly GCF_000686585.1 of Mycoplasmopsis lipofaciens ATCC 35015. Lineage (GTDB taxonomy): Bacteria > Bacillota_I > Bacilli_A > Mycoplasmatales > Metamycoplasmataceae > Mycoplasmopsis > Mycoplasmopsis lipofaciens. The sequence continues at coordinate 48,875 of NZ_JMKY01000005.1, read as the reverse complement.
TTGTTGACTATCGTGATGCTATTAAGATGCTTGCTGAAGTTAAAGAAAATTTTGAAGAACAAGATATTAAATTTGGTCTTGACTTAGGCACTGAACACGAACGTTATTTATCTGAAAAAATATTTAATGGTCCTGTTGCCGTTATTAATTTCCCCAAATCTTTCAAAGCCTTCTATATGCATCAAAATGATGATAATGAAACAGTTGCAGCATTTGATTTATTAGTTCCAGGTATTGGTGAACTAATTGGTGGTAGCCAACGTGAAGTTAGATATGAAAAATTATTACAAAGATCTAAAGAAATAGGTATTAGTCAAGAAGAATTACAGTGATATTTAGATTTACGTAGATTTGGTGATAGTGGTTCAGCTGGATTTGGGATTGGATTTGAAAGATTAGTTATGTATGTTACAGGCATTGATAACATTCGTGATGTTATACCATATCCAAGAACAAGTGGAAATATAAAAATGTAAGGAGTAGATATGAAAATTTCAATTATTTCACCTTCAATAAATTCTTCAAAAAATTTATCTAATTTGCTAGAAGGATTAAAAATTCAAAATAATCAAGATTTTGAAGTAATTTTGGTTTTATCATCAGCATCTAAAAAAATGTATTCTATTCTTGAAAAAAATCTTCAATTCTTTGGCTCAAGATTAAAATTTATAATAAATGATAAACGTAAAAGTACTCAAAGCGATATTGTTTGTGCTTTTCATATGGTTAAAGCTTCTTATGTACATATAATGTTTTCTAATAATACACTCAGACCATATTTTGTTCAAGAATTAATTAAAAATCTTGACGAACATAAACCTGATGTATTTGAATTTAAACCTCGTCTTGTAGGTACTTTTAGATGAAAACCTCATGCTAGATTAGAGTCTATGAAATTATATAAAAAAGATAAAAATCCAGAGTTTATCGCTTATAGTTTCCCATTTATTTTTAATAAAATATTTAAAAAATCATTAATTTCACAATTTATAAAACACAAACCTAAAGAAACAACTGACACCAAATTTTGTTTAGAATTAACATATTTTTTATTAATCAACGCTCAAACATATGTTTATGATGACAGAAGAATCGTTAGAGAGTTTATATCATCAACAACATGATTAAATCCAATTAATTTTATTGGAGAGTTTAAAATTATTGAAAACTTTCTAAATGTAAATAATATTAAACTAAATCAAGAGTTAGATTATGCACGAATTTATTTCTTACAAATATTTTTAACAAGCCTATTAGATTCCTGAAAATTTAGAATTTTAGGTGGTTTCGGCGTAATAAAGGATCGTATTAATTACAATGAAAAAAGAACAGAAAAATTTATTAATGATTTATATAAATATTTAGAAAAAGCGCATAACGAAGAGCAATTATTTTTTAATACAAATATTTACATTCACAAAGATAATCAAGAAACTAAAAAATTAATATATTTACCGCCTAAATCGGAATGAAAAGACATTATTAATGATTTATAACAAATTTATACATAAAAATATATCTTTTTGATATCGTTTTTTATTGAATTTAATTGATTTTAGTTTATTTTTAATCTTAATTACTATTAATTATTGGTTTTTGTTTGTTAAAAACGCTAACAATCATTATAAGGAATTTATAACTTTTAATTTAATAAGTATAACTATTTGTTTAGTTTTATTTTTATTAATACCGTTGGTTTTTCAAGGAAGAACAATTGGTATGATTGTTTTACAGACACAACTTCTTTATGACATAAAAAATAAAAATAATTTTTACAAAACAATACTCAAAAAAAGTATTATTACTTGTTTTTATTACATTTTTATAATAATAATTTTAATTATATTAATATGACCAAAAGATATAGATGAATTTAAACAAATAACAAATAATATTCGTTCAAGTAAGAATTTTAAATTAATAATGACAAATAGATTAATTTACACATTATCAAGTATTTGATTTCTATTAATAGCAATTCATTATGGAATGTTAATAGTTCGAAAAGATAATAGATCATTATTCGATTTTATTTCTGATAGTAGAATTGTTTATCTTAAACACTTTGAAATTAAAAAAATTATAAATAAACAAAAATTAATGCCATTTCGTCACAATAACAATAAATATGAATTTATAGATAGTTAAAATAAACAAAAGGAGAATTATGAATAAAGTACAACAAATATTATTAGAACTTAATGCTGATCAAAAAGAAGCGCTATTGTATTTTGATGGACCATTGCGTATTATTGCTGGTGCTGGTAGTGGTAAAACACGTGTTTTAACTCGGAAAGTTGCCTATTTAGTTAGCGAATTAGGAATACCTTCTAATCGTATTTTAGCTGTTACCTTTACCAATAAAGCAGCTAACGAAATGAGTGAGCGTGTACGTCAATATACCGGAGATGAAACAGATAATATAGAAATATGTACTTTTCACTCTTTGTGTGCCAAAATTTTACGTAAAGAGGCTCTGCACTTAAATTTAAGCAATGATTTCCAAATTATTGACGAAACAGATAAAAAAACTATCTTAAAAAATATTTATAAACACTATGGCATTGTTTCACAAGAAATGTCATATAAAAATTTAATTAAAATTATTTCTTCTGCTAAAAACAATAATTTAGATAAAAATGAATTAATAAAAGAATTAGATAAAAATGACCCTGAAGGTAAAATACCCAATGAACGTATTGGATTAATATATGAAGAATATAACAAATATTTAATTAATCATAAAACATTAGATTTTGACGATCTTATTATTAAAGTAAAAGAATTGTTTGATAATTTTCCTGAAGTTGTTAAGATTTGAAGTTCTAAATATTCATTTATTTTAGTTGATGAATTTCAAGACACATCAAAAATGCAATATGAAATTGTTAAATATTTGACCTCAAATAATGCGCAGCTAACAATTGTTGGAGATCCCGACCAAACAATTTATAGTTGAAGAGGAGCAGATGTTAATTTAATATTAAACTTTGCTAAAGATTTTAAAAATTGCAAGACTGTAATTTTAAAAACAAATTACCGTTCATCACAAACCATCTTAGATGCTGCTAATAAACTAATTAAATACAATAAAAAACGTTTTAGTAAGGACTTAGTTACTTTAAACGATGTTGGAGAAGAAATTGAATTCACTCATGCTTTTAGTGCTGAAGCTGAAGCAAGATGAGTTGTTCAAAAAATTAATGAATTAAAAAAGAAAAAAATACAATTGAAAAATATTGCAATATTTTATCGTTCAAATTATTATTCACGTCCATTTGAAGAAGAATTGATTAAAGAAAACATTAATCATAAAATTTTTAATGGACAAAAATTCTTTCAACGTCGCGAAGTTAAAGATGCTTTATCTTTTTTAAGAGTTATCTATGATGGTTCTGATATATCATTAAATAGAATTATTAATATCCCAACACGAAAAATAGGCGAAAAAACACTTGACAAATTGAATGCATTTGCTAAAGAAAAATCTATGACTTTACATAATGCTATTCTTAAACATATTAAAACTATTCCAATTCCAATTGAAACTAAGAAAAAATTAGTTTCATTATTTAATTTATTCTTAAAATATAGAAAAGCTTTAGATACAAATTCTATAGCCTTAGTATTAGAAAAATTCTTAGAAGAAGTTAAATATTTTAAATATATAGAAGATGATGTAACATTACGTGGCACGGGCAGTGACAATATTTATGAATTATTACGTTCGATAGAGAACTGAGAAAAAAATAATAAAGATAAGGGAATTAAAGAATATCTAGAAGCTGTTTCGCTACTTTCAGCAGGAGATGAATACGATAATGCAACAAATTATGTTACGCTAATGACTGTTCATTCAGCCAAAGGGTTAGAATTTGATAACATTTTTTTAGTAGGCATGAGTGATTACATTTTTCCAAACACACATGCATTAAAATCTGATAATGAAGAAGCATTAGAAGAAGAAAGACGGTTAGCATATGTTGCTTTAACAAGAGCAAGAGATAGACTATTCATTAGTGATAGTAGAGGATTTTTAATTGGAACTAATCATAAAAAAAATCCATCTCGTTTTATTAGCGAAATGGGAATTGATTTAAAAAATTATATAATCAAAGAAGAGACAATAAATATTGATTATTCTGAAATTACAGATGAAAAAAAATTAAGAGCTATAAATAAAAACATTTTAGTAGGAGATGTAATAAGTCATACCTATTTCGGTGAAGGTACAGTATTACAAGTTAATGATGATACCATAGATGTTAGATTTGTAAATTCTCCACAAATTAGAACTCTTGCTAAAAACCATGATTCAATAAGACTATTAAAAGATAAAGGAATCAACTAATGAATATATACACAATTATTTTAATAATACTTTTATCAATTTTTAGTTTATCTCTTATTTTCTACTTATCATATATATTTAAAAGGATGTATACCATTAGAGCATTTAGCACAAATGGTTTAGCTATTTTTAAAATTGATTATAACCAAAAAATTGTTGTTAGATTAAGCAATAAAAAAATGAGCGGAAGTCTAAATTTTGATTCACTTAGAGAAGGTATTAAAATAAATGATTATGTTGATTTTAATGATTTTCTTTCATACTTTGATAAAAATTCTCAAAAAGAAATAATAAAATTTTTAGATGATAAAAAAAACAATGCTGAAATTATTTGTAAAATGAGTGATAAAGGTATTAAAACTAATTCATTACAACGAATTTTTAAAAATAAATTTATAAATTTCAAAGATGTTAATCTAAAATTAAAATTTTATTTATTGGACGAACAACCAAATAACTATGTTTGTGTGATACATTGAAAATTTAAAAACAAAACTAATAGAATTCATAGATTTAAAACTATTAAATCTGAAAACGAAATTGTTAAAAAGACCAAGGGCAAATTTTTTTTGGGTTATGCATTATCAATTAATTCTTTATTTTATGTTGATAAAATTACAGAAAGTGATTTAAAAAAAATTACAAAAATTCTTGATATTCAAAAATATAAAGGTTTTTTATATGTAAAAAATGGAATTTTAAATATTTTAATAATCGTAAAATCACAGAACAGATTAAAAAAATATATTAAACATTCATTAGATATTATGGAATATATCTGTAAAAACAATATCATTAATCCATTTTTCAATAAATATTCTATTTTAACTTCTAAAGGTTTTGAAAAAAAGAAATTTATTCAAGAATACAATGATAAATGTAAATATTTAATTCACAATTTAGAAAACAATAAAGATTCAGCATTATATTCCACTTGATTTTTAGACAATAATGTTCACCTAGAAAATTTTGAAAAATATTTAATTAAAGTTAATGATTATGAAAATAAAAATAATTTTCAAAAATTTATAAAAGAAACTATTGACATTAATTTGTTTAAAAAAAATAAACCTTCAAATATAAAAATTTTAAAAAATATAATATCGGGTTTAACTGATGAAGATTTTAATTTTTTTAAAAATATTCCTTGATATAAGTTAATTTATACAAAAAAATGAAATAATTTCTTAATCGAGAGTTGTGGAACAAAAGAACAAATTATTTTAATTTCGAATGAATACGACTTGTATAATAATATACAAAATTACACCCGAAAAAACACTATTTTAATGGTAAATGTAAATGAAATAGATTTTGACTATCATAATATTGATGATGCACTCGACAACATTATTGACAAAAGCATTAAAATAGGTTTTTACATTGAAAAAATAGATGAAAAATTAATTAATTATATTAGTAATAACAAAATTAATACGTTTATAATCGGTAAAAACATTTCAAGTAAATTTCAATATGACTCTTATACTTATTTAAAATTATTTAATTTAATAAAAATAATTAAAAATATCAAAAATTCCTTAGTTATCTATGAAGGGTTAGATGAAAAATTAGATGATTACTTTATTAAAAAACTAAACATTGAGTATAATTATTAGAATAATTAAAAGGAGGACAAAGAATGAAAAAAATAGGTTTTATTTTTGATTCATTTATTAGTGAGCAAAAAACAGAATTAGACAAAAAGGGTTTTGGATATTTTCCGTTTAGATGTATTTTAGATGAAGTAGAATATGAAGATGGTATTGATTTAGAAAAAGAGGAATTACTACATAAAATTGATAAATCAAAAGACGTTAAGACTTCATTAGCTAGATATTCAACAATGGAGGAAGTTATTTCAAAAATGACTAAAGAATACGATGATGTTTTATACCTCCCAATTGGTCAAAATTTATCTTCATCTAGTTCAACAGCGCAAACATTTAAAAGAGAATTTTCTAACTTTCATGTGTTTGATAATGGTTGAGTTGGAAATCAATATAATTATGTTGTAGATTATGCAAGAAGAATATATGAAAAATATCAAGATATAAATGTTGTTATAGAAAAATTAGTAGAAATTAAAAATAAATCTATTTTATTTGTCCTTCCTTTAAATATTAATTACGTAATAAATGGCGGAAGGATTTCTAGTTTTAAAAAAGTTTTATTAAAAACTGTAGCAAAACTAAAATTAAAACCATATATTAAATTCTATAATGGTTCAGGTAGTACGGGAGGAATTGCAAGAGGTGTTAAAAGCGCTATTAACCAAATGCTAACCAAAACAGCCGAATTTGCTAATGTAGAAATAAAGGATTTAAATAAATATTATAATGTCGATTTTATTTATGGTATTGACAAAGAATTTACAAAGCAAGTAATTGATTTGTGCGAGAAACATGGTGTTAAATTTGATTCTCAAACTCTAAATACATCAACAATTGCAATTCATACAGGTCCAGAAGCTATTTGTTTTAGTATAATACCTAAATTAAAAAATAAAGAGATATAAAAAAATATTGGAATTTTTTAATGATGAATTCCAATATTTTTTATTTTTTATTCTTATTTTTCTGTTTCGATTTTTTAATAATGACTAATTTTGGTAAATCGTCAGTGCTGCTTAATTTTTCAGTTATTTTGTTAACAACCTCTAATTGGTTTTTAATACCTAAATAGGGCAATTTTTCAACTTCATTGTTTTCATTTTGCAACTTTTTCTTCAATTCAAAATAATCCATCTTATAAATTATTGAAAGATCTATAGCTTTTGCAATAGTAATATTTTCTGTATCACCTTTTTCACTAACCCCCTCAGTTGTATTTATTTTAATAACATCGGAATTAGAACATTTCTCATCAAATTCTTTTAAACAAGAAACAAAGAAAACATATTCCTCATCTTCAGCAATTAACATCATCACGTCCGATTTTATACATTCTCCTTTAATTTTTTGGACGAAATTTGGTGTTAAAATAATTGGTTTTAAAACAGGCAAAGCTGTTATTGTATTTGTATTTTGTAAATTTGTCATACATTTATTTTAAAAAAGTTGAAAATCCTCATTTGCATTTTTTTAATAAAAAACAAATTGTTGATAACTATTAAAAAGTAGTTTTTTTGCTCTTATCACTTATAAAAAATAACTTTTAACTTAAAATACACAATGAATAATTTGTTTTTACTTTTTATAAAGAAAAAGAAAAAAGCGCAAAAGCGCTTAGATTAGAAATAATTATTGTTTCATTTGTGCTGCAACTTCTTCTGCAAAGTCTGTTTCAACTTTTTCAATTCCATCACCAACACCATAACGAATAGCTTCTAATAATGTTTCACCATTGTTTGCTAAATATTTTTCAATTGAAACACTGTCATCCATCATAAATGATTGTTTAACTAAAACAACTTCAGCAATTTTTTTGTCTAATGAACCCTTAATAATCATTTCTTGAATATTTGCAGGTTTTTTATCAAAATTAGCAGGAACAACAAATTCTTTTTTAAATATTTCAATTCTTTCTTGAGGAACTTCGTTCTCAAAAATAAATTCTGGTTTCATAGCTGCTGCATGCATTGCAACGTTTCTTGCTGGTTCCTCTTTTGAACCTTCAACTCTAGTAATAGCAGCAATTTTACCATTAATGTGAACAAATGCTCCTAATGTTTGACCTTCTGTTGCTTCTACTTTATTAAAACGGCGGAATGAAATTTTTTCACCAATTGTTGCGGTTAGATTTTCACAATATTCGCCAATTGTTTCGTTTTCTACTTTAACAGTTAATGCTTCCTCAATTGAAGTTGCATTTGAAGTTAAAATTGCATTAGCTATTTTTTCAACTGCTTCTTTAAATTTTTCGTTTTTAGCAACAAAGTCTGTTTCACAATTAACTTCAACAATAACAGCTTTACTGTTGTTTTTAGCTATTGCAACAAGACCTTCTGCAGATACTCTTCCAGCTTTTTTAGCAGCTTTTATTTTTCCACTGCTTTTAAGTTGAATAATTGCTTTTTCAATATCTCATTCACTTTCTTCAAGTGCTTTTTTACAATCAACCATTCCTCCGCCTGTACGTTCACGAAGTTCTTTGATTAATGACATTTTATCTACAGCCATATTATTCTCCTTTTTCTTCTTTACTATTTTCATTTTTTTCAGAAGAGTCTACTTTTTTAAAATCACTATTTTTTTGAAAAGGTTTTCTATTGTAAATTGGTTTTTTATTATTTTGCTCTACTTCAAATTTTGGAAATTCAATATTTTCATCTGGTTGATAAGCAAATAATGCTTTTCCACCTCTTGCAACAGCTATAGCATCAGCTAACACTGTCATTATTAATGTAATACTTTTAGCTGAATCATCATTTGCAGGAATACCAAAATCAACTAAATCTGGATTTGTGTTTGAATCTAAGATACCAATTATTTTAACACCTTTTTTACGTGCTTCTTTAACTGCAATTTCATCTTCATTTGGATCTGCAATAATCATAAAATTAGGTAGTCCTTGCATTTTACGAATACCATTAAGGTTTTTGTGTAATTTATCTAATTCTTTTTGAAGTAATAAACCTTCTTTTTTAGTTCTACCTTGAAAACCCTTAGCAGCTAAAGCTTCAAGTTCTTCCATATATTTAACTCTTTTAAAAATAGTTTGTGAGTTAGTTAATGTTCCGCCTAATCAACGATCTGCAACATAAAAACTATTTGTTCTTAAAGCATTTTCCTTAATTGTTTCTTTAGCTTGCTTTTTAGTACCTACAAAAATAAATGAAGTACGAGGATTTTTTGATACATATTTTAATAGTAAATTGTATGCAAAATCTAAACGTTGTAATGTTACGTTTGAATTAATAATATGAATTCCTCTTTTAGTTTGAGGAAATAAAAATTCCTTCATTTTAGGATTTCATTGACTTTTCTTGTGACCAAAATAAGTACCAGCTTCTAATAATTTATCTTTTGAAACTATTAATTTTTTAGCTTCTTTATCTTGGTTTTTTTCTTGTTTATCGTTGCTATTGTTTGCAACTTCATTTGTGTTTTTAATATTTTTATCTGACATGTTTTGTTTCCTTTAGTTTGTTTTATACTTCCTATTATTTCTAACACCTAGCACCTTTTCTCAAGGCACACCCAAGTGAATCCATAATAGTGTTTTTTAAATTAAATTTGATCAAATTGAATTTATTTAATAAATTCTTTTTTATTCTACTATAAAAAGCAAGAAAACAAAGAAATTTACCTTTTGTTTTCTTGCTTTTTATTTAATTTTGATTAATAAATTTAATTGCTTCACTCCACTCACTAAAATTATCCGAATTATTATCTTTAGTAAACGCTCAATAAAATGTTGAATAGACTTTATAAGATAAATCTATATTTGTTTTATTTACATCTAATTCAACATAATATAAGCCTGTATTAGAGTTATTAATTTGACCAATATTGTAATTTAATTTATAATAACTTTTAATATTGTTAATTTCTTTTAAGACTGTTTTTATTTTTGTAAAAGGATTGTAATATATTAATTTAGCATTTACATTAAATAAATCACTGTTTCAATTATTAATAGTTGTTGATAAAACAACATTATCATTTAATGAATTAAAATTAGAATTATAAAATTTATATAACAATGAATTTACATAAGGACTTTCAAAATTATTGTTTGAATATTTAACTTCAAATATTTTACTTTGATATATCTCGCTAGATTTTGAAGGTAAAAATGCTTCGATATAATAGAAACCATTTTTTAATAAATTCTTATCTTTAATAAACAAATTTGACTTAGTTACATTGTTCAAAATCAAATTTGTAACTGAATTTTTTGTTTTACCATAGTAAACGTTATATCTTAATCCTAAACCGAGATTAGTGGTACTTGATAATTTTTTCATCGCTAAAAAACCATCGAAATTAAAACCATATTTTTCAATATTTTCTGAATTGACAAAATAAATATCATCCATTGTTTTATTTGCAATTGTAGATGAAGGTTTTTTGTTAACTAAATCATAAATGTTAATTTCAAACTCTTTAATTTCATTAATTTTATTTAATATTTGTTTATGAGTCAAAGAAGTGTTATTTTTTATAAAATTCTCAAACTCAGCTATCTTTTTATCAATTAATAGTTTCTCTTCACTTGTGATATTTCCAAATTCGTGGCCAATTAAAATTGAAGATAAAATTGTTTTACTAATTAATAATTGATTTTCCAAATCACTTATGTCGTAATTATTTTCGCCAAAAATAAATTCCCTTTGTTCTTCAGTTAAATTTAAAACCTTTAATTCCGAATTTTTCAATTGATAATATATTTGATTATTAAAAACATAATATGTATTCATTTCATTATCAATTCCATCTGAAGGAATTGCAATATTTATACTTTTATTAGTCTTCATATTATAAATAAAAAAAGTTTTATTTGCAAATCTATAATCATTTTTTAAAAATATTAAGTTATTTTTGTATGAAAATAAATGAGGATAAAAATCTTTAAATGATGATTCTATTCCATTATAATTTTCTTCACCAATTAATTGTTTTAAATCAACCTCTTCACCATCATATTCATTAATTTTTTGTTTCATTAATTTATATATAGTTTTTCTTTGGTTTTTTGTTTTAACTAAAGTGTATCAATAACCATTATAAAAAACAGATCTACTTCGTTTATCTCTTTCTCTAGAATATCTCGTAGTCATAATTTTTTTATTAATCAATTCTTCTAAATTCTTACCATAAGCAATTTTTGATTTATCCAAGAAAAAATCATCTCATTTTAATCACCAAAAACGTTTATTAAAATATTGGGTTTTAATATTTGCAGTATCTGGATCAAGCGAAACAGGCTTTAAGAATTCAGATAAATTCATAATAGTAGGATCTAAATAGGATAAAAATTTACTATTTAATTTAGAACCATTTACTCTTCCTCATGTTGCATCTGATAAATATCATTTAAAATTGCCATCATTATTTAAATCTAAATTAACTCAAGTTACTTGATGCAATTCAGACTCTCCGCCATCATTACCAGTTAACATTGGAATAGCTTTAACACCAGCTAAATTCAAAAGTAAAGTATATGCTGTTGAATACAATGAACAAACTGCCTTATGATCATTGACTGCTCTTGGTAATGTTTTAGTTGAATAGTCATAAGAATAATCAAATCACTCCGCAACATAACGTCATAGAAAAAAAGCTCTATCTACATCAGTCATTGAAGAATCTAGATTAATTAAGCCATTTGTTATAAATTCAATAAATGAATTATGTAAATCATTAGAATATTCTCATTCATTTGAATAAACAGGATTATGTATTATACCCACAAAATTACTACCACTTTTTAAAGTAAAATCTAATGCTCCAGCTGATAAACTATACAATGGATAATCTCTTCAATTATTTATTAATCATTTTGAATAACCGTTTGCAACAATATTAGTATCTATGTTTCTATCACCAAAATTATAGTTAACCGATAATTTACTTCAAACTATGTAATCAATCATTTGAACAATATCATCAGATGTGATAAATTCATCTCTAACTTCTCTTAAAGGTACATCACCATAATTAAAATTGTTGCCATATTGTTGATTTGAATCAACGCTAAACGTTTTAGGATTAACCAATTTATAATATTTCAACTTTTTTATTGCATTATTATTTATTTTTGTAGCAGGTATTACTTTTTTATTTTTAATTACGGTATCAACATTTATTTTTGTAGCAGGTATTACTTTTTTGTTTGGAATAATAGTGTTGGGGTTAATTTTTGTTGCTGGTATTACTTCATGTTTAGCATTATTTTTAGCATTTACACAACTAACAAAAAATGATGGTATTATCGTCAAATTTGAAAGTAAAAACAAAATTCTATTTTTTTTCATTTTCATCCTTAATTTTTAATTGTAGAAATTAATTAAATATAAAAAATTCTATAATAAATTTAAAATTAAAAAAATAAAAAAGACAAATTTGTCTTTTTATTGAAGTTTTTGATTTAATAAATTAATTACTTCTTCCTCAGTATCTAATTTTATTGCTTGATTAGCAATATTTTCCATTTCCTTTTTATTTAGTTTTGACACTAATTCTCTTGCAACTAAAATGTTACCAGCTCCCATTGAAAATTCATCTAATCCAAGACCAAGCAATAATGGTAATGCTCTGCTATCTCCAGCCATTTCACCACACATACCAGCTCATTTTCCATTTACATGAGCACCATCGATAACCATTTTAATTAATCTTAATATAGATGGATTAAGAGGTTGATATAAATAAGAAATAGATTCACTCATTCTATCCGCTGCCATTGAGTATTGAATTAAATCATTAGTTCCGATTGAAACGAAATCAGCATATTTACAAAATTGATCTGATAAAACAGCTGCTGCAGGTGTTTCCATCATTAATCCGACTTCTATATCTTTTTTATCTGCAACTTTATGTCCTGCTTTCACAACTTCATCATAGGCCTCATCAAAAATTTTCTTAGCATCTAAAAATTCTGGTACATTAGTTATCATTGGAAACATTATAGCAACTTTTCCATAAGCGCTTGCTCTAACTAAAGATCTTAATTGAGTTTTAAAAATATCATGATTTTTTAAACAAAATCTTATTGCACGATAACCTAAAAATGGATTTAATTCATGTGGAAATTCAAAATATTTAAGAGTTTTATCTCCACCTATATCAAGGGTTCTAATTACAACTCTCTTATTATTCATTCTTTCAACAACTTCTTTATATGCTGCAAATTGTTCTTCCTCAGTTGGTCAGTGATCATTATCCATGTAAAGAAATTCTGATCTAAATAAACCTACTGCTTCGGCATCATTTTCAATAACTGAATCAACATCTTTTGGACTACCGATATTTGCCGCTAATTCAACATGATGTTTATCTTTAGTAATTGATTGTTTTCCTTTAAATTGTGCAATGGTTTCTAAATATTTTTCATATTTTAACAATTCTTCTCTATATTTTTCTATTTCATCAGCATTTGGTTCAATTATTACTTCACCTTTTATACCATCAATAATAATAGTTTCACCATTTTTAGTTTTTTCTAAAATACTATTTGTACCTACAACAGAAGGAATCATTAAACTTCTTGCCATAATTGCAGTATGACTTGTTGGACCACCAATATTTGTAGCAAAACCTTTAACATATTTTTTATCCAATTGTACAGTTTGACTTGGACTTAAATCATAAGCTACAACAACAACTTCTTCTTTAATTGAAGTTAAATCAGGTTCTTCAATGTCATTTAAAACATAAAGATATTTTTTCATAATATCTTTTACATCGGCAGCTCTTTCTTTCATATATTCATCATCAATAGAAGCAAACATTGCTGCTTGCTCTTCAAAAAATGATTTTGTTGCATATTCAGCACTTTCATTGTTGTCTTTAATCTTATTTATAATTGACTCAATTGCAAATGGGTCATTCGCTATTTGCATATGAGCTTCAAAAATTGCTTTTTGATCTTCATTTTTTGCTATATCAATAGTTTTTTGAATTTTATTAGAAACAACTTTTACTGCATTATTAAATAATTCTATTTCATGTTCAACATTTTTTGCCTCTTTAGTAACTTCTACTGGTAATTCTTCAATTTTAAATACTTTAGCAATTGCAATACCTTTACTTGCACCAATACCTTTTATATTCACATTTACTCCTTTTTATAATATTTTTAACTAAATATGTTAAATATCAATATTTAAATTATAAATTGATAATTGTAATACAGGGTTTTGTCTTTTTTAGTTATCAAAAAAGTATGGAAACATATCTATAAAATAAAAACATCTCCTTAATTAGGAGAAGTTAATTATCAAATTTTTACTCTTTTTTCAGGTTCTAAATACATTTTGTCACCTTTTTTAATTTTAAAAGCTTTATAGAATTCATCAAGATTTTTAACTTGTTGATTAGCTCTTAATTTAGTTGGTGCATGTGGATCTGTAGCCAATAATGTTTTAGCTCTACCTTCTTTATATTTTGATCTTCAAATAATTGCTCAATGTTTAAAAAATTGTTTAGAATTATGATTTGGTTCTTTCATTGAAGCTTCTAAAGCACAACTAATACCGCCTGCATCAGCAATATTTTCTGAAACTGTTAAACGTCCATTACATTTACCAAATTCAGTATCAACCCCGTCAAACAATTCAACCATATCTTGACCCAATTGTTCAAATTTTTTATAATCTTCCGGTGTTCATCAAGAATTTAAATTTCCATTTTCATCAAAGTTTGCGCCGTTATTATCAAAAGCATGAGAAATTTCATGAGCAATAACCGCTCCTATACCACCATAATTTTGAGATGAAGACTGGCTCATTGAATAAAATGGTTTATTTAATATTCCAGCAGGAAAAACTATTTGATTTAATAAAGGATTATAGTAAGCATTAACTTCCATTGGACTCATACTTCAATATTCCTTATTAACCGGTTCCATATATGTTGAAAACATAAATTGATTTTTTATTTTGGCAATGTTTATAATATTTTCTATTAAATTACCACCTTGTTCATCTTTTTGAATTTCAATCTTGCTATAATAAGGTCTTATTTGATTTGGAAAACCGATGTGAACAGATAATGATTTCAACTTAATAATAGCTTTTGTTTTTGTTGCTTCAGACAATCAATTATTATTCTTTAAACGATTTTCATAAACATTAATCATATTTTTTACTTTGTTTAAAACATCTAATTTAGCATCATTGCCAAAATATTTTTGAGCATAATATAATCCAACTGGCATTTTAAATAAAGAATATGCTACATGCAATGCATGTTTATTTTTATTCATTGGTTTTGCTATTCCGCTTTGTTTTCTTTCATATTCACCACTTATTACTCTTGATTTGTCATCTGTATAAATTGCATAATGTAAAAGAGTCATTAAATACATTCATGATTTTATAATATTTAAGTTTTTATCATTGACTAATTTATCGATATTTTGGCTAAAATGAGGGTAAATATCATTAATTTTTGTTACTTCTTTATTTACTAATCCCTGTGCAAGTTTTTTGAAATCAATATTTTTACTATATTCATTTAAATCACTAATCATTTTTGGATTATATAAGCCCACATAATCATTTTTTTGTTGCGCACTTAAAGAAAATTCAACCAATTGTTGATCAAACTCTAAAGCTTGCTCAACAATTTTTTTAGCTTCTTTTTTACTAAAATAACCACGTGATAAAAGTTTAATTGACATTTCTTTAAAAGTTTTTAATAACTCGTCTTTTAAAGGGTGTTTATCATCATAATATGATTTCTCAGGCAAAATTAATTCTGGTCCATAAAATTCTAAAAATTGAACTTCAGTGTTTTTAAAATCTTGCCCAACTGAAAAATTAAACGGAACTGTAAAATCTTTCAAAACAAACTCATTATAATTTTCAATAAAATCATCAATAGTATTTAAATTCATAATTGCTTGTAATTCTTGTTTTAAAATAGTTCCTTTTAATTCATTTCTTGTTTTAAAATCAGATAATAATTTATATAATTCAACATAATTAATTAAAATTTTATTCTCTAATTTTTGATTTTCATTTTTTTCTACTAATTCTTTTGTCATAGTTTTTAGTAATTTTTCATTTTTTAAAAAAATTTCTAAAAATGCTCCTACAGAACTTTTGTCATTAGGAATTTTTGCTTTTTTTAATCATGAATCGTTAACTGCTTCATAAAAATCATTTTTAAGTATTTCTTTATTCATATTTCTCCTTAGTTTTTTATAACTTTATAATATCTCATTTTACATAAATAACTAATTATTTTTTGTTACGCTTCTTTTAAATTGCTCAACATATATAAACAAGCTGTTTCAGCTCGTAAAATTCTTTTTCCTAATGAAACAACCTGAGCTTCATAATTTTGACACATTTTAATTTCTTCTTCACTAAACCCACCTTCAGGACCAACAATTAAAATTGTATCATTCAATAATTCAATATAATTTACTTGCGAATCTACTGTTTCATTTTCATATGCAATATATTTTTTTAAATCTTTGTAAAAACTCAAAAATTTTTCTAATTGCATTGGATTTAATAATTCTGGAATAATATTGCGAAAACTTTGTTGTGCTGCATTTTTTATAATATCTAAAAATCTATTATATTTTTTCTTTAAATCATATTTAACAATATTATTGTCTGTATAGCGAGTAATAATTGGAATAATTTTGGTAACGCCTAATTCTGTTGCTTTTTGTAATATTCATTCAAAACGTTTAATTTTTATAATTGGACACGCTAAAATAATTTGATATTTAGCCTCATTATTAATATTGGTTGTTTCAATTATTTTAGCCAAATTATTTTCTAAAATACACTTATAAAAACATCCTAAATAATTACATAAAAAAAATTCATTTTCTAGACGAGCTACTTTAATATGTTTTAAATTTTCCTTAGACAATTCAAAATAATCTTGATTAATTTTATTTTCAACAAAAAATCTATGCATGTAAAGCCTCCATATTTTCCAAAATAACTATTTTATAGTATTTTACTATATATTAATCTTAAAAATATAAAAAAAGCCACATGCTATAAATAGATAGCATATAGCTTTTTAGTGTTACTATTATTAACTAAAAAAATTTGGTATTTGATCTTTAGAACTTTCATTTGTTTCATTATTGTTTTTAGAAGTGTTAACAGTATTGATATTTGTTGACATATTAGAGAAAGAATTATCATCGTTATTATCTAATAAACAATCTTTTAATCCTGTTGCAATAATATTGACTTGGAACAATTCTTCTTTTTCTGTTGTTTCTGAATATCTTAAACCAAAAAATGTTTGAGCCTTGTTTTCTTCATTTTTTAATTTTCCATCAATTATTTTTTTAGCTTGTTCAATTTCATCAAAATTTGTATTTTTATCACAAATAATATGAATTAAAATTTTTTCACATTTTCTTGTATTTTCATCTAACATAAGAGGAGCTAAGGCATTTTCAACTGCTTTTTTATAGCGTTCCTTACCAACAGCTCTACCTAAACCAATAATAGTATCTTGTCCGTTTACTAAAACTTCTCTCAAATCATTAAAATCTAAATTAATAGCACCAGTTTCAAATACAATTTCTTTAATTATCTTAATCATATTTTTTAAAACAGTATTTGAAAATTTAAACATTTCAGAAACTGGCAATTTATTATATGAATCTGATATTTTTTGATTAGAAACAAGAACATAAGAATCAACAACTGTTTTTAATTTTTTAAAACCTTCGTTTGCCACATTAGCACGGATATCACCTTCAATAGCGAATGGTGTTGTAACAATTGCAAGTGTTAATTTATTTGCTTTTTTAGCAATATTTGCAATAACTGGTGCCGCTCCAGTTCCTGTTCCTCCACCTAATCCTGCTGCTATTATAACAATGTCAGCATCTTTAATACTTTCGTATATATCTTGTTCGCTCTCACTAGCACATTTGGCACCAATTTCAGGGTTTCCCCCTGCACCCATGCCGTTATTATTTTTTCCTAAAAGAATTTTATTTTCACAAATACTTTTATCTAAATCTTGAGAATCGGTGTTTGCAATATATAAACTAATATCTGATAAATTTTCATTTAGTAATAAATTGATAGCATTATTTCCAGCACCACCAATACCAATTACTTTTAGCTTTAATCTTTTTGATTCATGTTCCATATCTGCCTCCGATTAAGAATTTTTAGTAAAAAATTTTGAAAATTTGCTTGCAACAAAGTTAATCATTTTGTTAACCTTGTTTCCTTTTTTCGTAATATCAGGTAAGTTATTTAATGTATTAATTAAACTTTCTTTTTTACTGAAATTATCAATAATATATGTTGCTCCTAGTGAAGAAGCATCGATATTTAAAATTTGTGATTCCTTATTATCAAAAATGTCAATTGATAAATTTGGATTTAAATCTATCATTTTTGTTAATAGACATTGTGAATTAGAACCGTAGATAATTATATCTAATGGTAAATTTAATTCATCATTGATAATCTTTTGTATCTCGTCGCAAACCTGCGAAAATACTTGATTTAAAACTGTATAGATTGATTTTGTAACAGCATCTAAATTATTGCTTTTGCAAAATTCTCAGCTATTAACTATTGATTGACAATATAAATCTATTTCATGATTTGATAAATTTAAGTTATTTTGAAAATAATTTGTTAGCTTTCTGACATCAAATTTTATTTTTTTATAATAAAAATTTTTTGCATTTAAAAAACCATTTATTATGATGTTATTTCAATCAAAATTTACTAACAATGAATATTTATCACTTTTTTTAACATTAGCCAATAAAGTTTGACTTTCAAGTAAAACTTGATTCAAATTTACTCCTGATGATGCAAAAGAATCAATTATCTTAATAAGATTTGAATCTTTAACAGATGTAAATATTCCTTGATATGCTTTTAGTTCTTCACCTTTTTTATTTAAAGGAAAAGATTCATACTTTTTCGAATTATTTGCTGAAAATAATTCATATAAATATACTTCTTGATTAATAACAAAATAATTTGAACTTGATGTTTTATTTTTTAACAATTTAAACAATTCATTTTTTGCATGTTCATCAACAATATTATTATTTAATTTTATATTTGTATCTAAACTTACAAAATTGATATCATCAAATAAACTATCATTTACTATTAATGAATAAAATACTTCTTTTTTGATTTTATTGAACTTAGAACTTAAAAGTTCTTTTTTGATGTAAATTTGAAGTTCTTCAAGACTTTTATTTAAACGTTCAAAATCATTATATTTATAATTAAAGGTTTTATGAAAAATAGGAACATATTGAGATTCAATATCTTCAAGTATATTTACTTTAATTTTATTTC
The DNA here is from genome assembly GCF_000686585.1 of Mycoplasmopsis lipofaciens ATCC 35015. GTDB lineage: Bacteria > Bacillota_I > Bacilli_A > Mycoplasmatales > Metamycoplasmataceae > Mycoplasmopsis > Mycoplasmopsis lipofaciens. Next base: position 29,589 of record NZ_JMKY01000005.1, on the reverse strand, counting down.
TTTTTAATAGAAAATTAACGAAATATTTCTTATTCATAACTACCCTTTCATAATAATGATTTTAAAAGTGTTTAGTCAATACTCTTAACTTTGCACTACGTGAACGCCTATTTTCCTCTAATTCATTTCTAGATGGATTAATAGTTTTTACACTATATTGTTTAATTTCATTTATTGGCATTTTATCTGGCATTTTATTTTTTATTAAATTACCAAAAAAACGTTTTACAATTCTATCTTCAATCGAATGAAATGTAATAATTGCCAAACTACCATTTATTTTTAATAAATTAATAGCTTGATTTAGCATATTGCGTAAAGAATCTAGTTCATGATTAACCTCAATACGAATAGCTTGAAAAATTGCTTTACAAGGATTTTTTAATTTCACAAGTTTAGCTGGCAAACTATTTCTTATAACGTCTGCTAATTCAATAGTATAAGTAATTGGTCGATTTTCGACGATGGCTTTCGCAACTCGCTTTGCAAGTTTTACCTCAGCGTTATCAATGAAAATTTTAATCAAATCACTTTCACTATATTCATTAACCACTTTATATGCATCAAGTTCTTGATCCATATTCATACGCATATCTAAACGCGAGTTTTTATTGTAAGAGAAACCACGCTCTGTGTTATCAACTTGTGGTGAAGAGATCCCAAGATCTGCTATTATGCCATCAACTTTAAGTATTTTCATTTTTTGTAATTCATTTGTTATATTTTCAAAATCAGAATGAATTAAATGAAAATTACTATTAATTTTACTTAAACGTTCACGACTCTTTTCTATCGCAAAATTGTCTTTGTCAAAACCAATAAGTTGTCCTTTAGTTAATTGGCTTAATATCAAACTCGAATGACCACCCATGCCTAATGTTAAATCAACGTATATACCGTCTTCTTTAATTTTTAGTGCATCAATAGATTCGTTTAAAAGTACAGAATAATGTTTATCTAACATATTAATTCTTGTTCCTATTCATAAGATTTTCTGCAGCTCTCGATATTTCTTCAATGCTGATATTTTCATTATATTCATTGTATTTTTCAGCTCCTCATAATTCAACAAGGTCGCCTAAACCAACAAATATAACTTCTTTTTGAATATTGGCTTTTGCGAGGAATTGTTTAGGCAAAATAAAACGATTTTGACTATCAAGTTCTATTTCTTGACTTCTACCTAATCAATAGCGTTTTAACTTACGAGCATCACTATTAAATGAACCTTGACTAGTTAATTCACTAGTAAGTTTTTCAAATTCAGCAATCGAACGTATTTCTACAACATTTTCCATGCCAATTGTAAGATAAAATTTACTTCCTAATTGATCTCTCAACTTGGTAGGTAAAGATAATCTATTTTTGGCATCTATATTTCTAGAATATTGTCCATACATTTCCACTTTCCTCCACTATTCACCACAATTTTACAATAATATATATTATTAGGTAAGAAAAAATATGAAAAAAATAACTAATTTTCATATTTATTGAATAGATTAAATTAGAAAAAAACAAAAAAGCAAATTTTTATAAAAAAAATACTAAAATTCGCTTTTTTGTTTTTTATTATTTTTTTAAAAAATGTGGAAGAAAATCCCAAATTATTGTTTGTTTAATATTCCAAAAGCATGTGTTACATCTTCAACTTTACCCAAAATGGTTAATAAATCATTGTATTTTAAAGTTGTTAAACCGTTTGGAAGAATTATTTCAACACCTCTTTTAATTAAAACAACAGAAATACCATATTCATGAAAATTAACATCCTTTATAGATTTATTTACTAAGGTTTGATTAGTTATCAATGTTGTACCCATAACGAAATCATCCCCAATTTCTTGTAAATTTTTTGAATACTTAATAAAGTTTGGATTTGCAGCTATTAATGCTGTTCGAACACCAGCTTCATATTCAGGACGAACAATAACGTTAACACCAATTTGTTCCAAAACGCGAGCATGACGACGTGATGTGGCACGAGCAATTATGTTTTTAACTTTTAATTCAAGTAAGGCAGCTACTATCTCAATATTATTAGGAACTGTAACTACTACAGTGTCCATATCTTGAATATTTAAAGCTTTTAATGCTCGCATATCTGCAGCATCTGCAATCACAATTTTTTGTGCTATATCAGTATATGTTTTTAATACTTCTTCATCTTTATCAATAATTAATAAAGAACGATTCATTTTACTTAATTGTCCAATTACTGCTCCACCAAAACGATTAGCACCAATAACACAAATATCTTCATTATTTTTCTTTCTCATTTTTCCTCACTTTACTATATTAATACTTACAATTATAAATGATTATTATTTTTTAAATATTATATTAAAATTATGCTATGAAAAATTTAAAAATTGGCTATTTATGAAGAAATAGCAAACTAAGAAATTTTTTTCTTAATTATTTAAAATGAAAAAAGAATATAACAAAAGTTAGATTTATATTCTTAATATATCTACTGGTAGTTATTATTGGAACATTCTTGTTATATAGTCCAATAACTCATAGTGCAAAATATTCTAATTGAAATAGTATAAGTTTTTGAGATGCTTTTTTCACAACATGTTCAGCTTTTAGTGATACTGGTTTAGTGACAAAAACAACATATGATACATGAAATATGTTTGGTCAGACCATAATAGCAATATTAATTTTTAGCGGTGGTTTAGGTATTTTTGCGCTTAAAATATTTTTGATAAGTTTATTATTTTTCAATAATAAAAGTAGTTTAAGTGAAGTGGAACTAGTTAATTTTGAAAGAGGCTCTACAAATTCAAGACAAACAAAAAAAGTGGTTATTGATTCAATTGGGCTTTTATTAATAATATTTTTAGTATTTAGCATATTGCTTAGTTTCTATTTCTTTTTTGCAACACCTAGCGCAAATAGTTTTCCAACTGTTACAAATACCAATAATGTCTATAATGATAGTAATAAAATAATAGGTGAATATGTTTCTCCACAAAATAATTGAGCCCTAAGTTTTAGATATGGTTTTTTCCATTGTATTAGTGCATTAAATAATGCCGGTTTTGATATTATTGGTCAAAATTCATTGATACCATATTATAAAAATATTGATTTACAAATTATCTTTTTATTTCTTTTTATTGTTGGCGGACTTGGATATCCTGTAATCCATGATTTTTTAAATTTTATACGTTTTAAAATGAAATATCCTAAACGTAAATATTATTGAGCTCTTTTATCTAAAATTAGTGCTTTAACATATTTAATTGTTTCAATTGTTGGATTTATCCTTTTAATTAGTTTTGAAGCTTCTAACAAAGGAACAGGTTTAACTAATTTTTGAAAACAAGATGGTTATTATGGAAATAAAGGATATAAAATTTGAGCTTTAATTTTTACAACAGCTTCTACTCGTAGTGCCGGTTTTGCGACAATAAATATGGCCGATTTGACACATGGTAGCATTATGACAAATATAATATTAATGTTTATAGGAGCAGCTCCTGCTTCAACGGGTGGAGGAATTAGAACTACAACTTTTGCTATTCTTATATTATCTATTATTTCTAAAATGATCGGTAAACCATCTGTAAGATCATTTAAAAGAAAAATTGAAGATCAAACAGTAAGAATGAGTGCAATAGTCTTTTCAATTAGTTTATTTATTGTGCTTGTAATAAGTTTTATAACAATGTCAAGTATGGATTATTATTATGGTTCAATTGATAGTAAAAAAATGTCATACATACATGTTTTATTTGAAACAGTTTCAGCTTTTGGTACTACGGGATTATCATCGGGTATAACTGCTCATTATAATATTGCAAGTAAAATATTTATTAGTATCTTAATGTTTATTGGTCAATTTGGAATTAGTAGTACCATTCTAATTTGAGGTTCAAAACATAACTTTTCGTATAAATATGAATACATTAGTGAGGAGGTAACTATTGGATAACTTATATCAAAAATTCCAAAATTTAAACATTTCAAATTCAAAGCTAGAAAACACATTAAGTTCTAAATTAACTACAAAAAATAAATATTATTTTTATTTTTTTGAAATCATTTTACTATTAGCAGTAATTATTTTTACTTCCTTATACATTATTTTTTCTTTACAAAACAAATGAAATTTACCAATTTATTGAACATTACTAATTTATGTCTTTTTATTACTTCTTGTAATTTGCAATGGAATAATTATTAGTTATATAAAAGTATGTAATTGACTTCAAAAAATAAATAGTAATCAATCGCAATTTATATGAAAATATAAATCTAATACTTTTTATATTTATTTAGATTTATATAGTTGAAAAATAATCGCTAATTTGAGAAATAAAACAGAAAATAAAATTACCAAAAAAGAATTTAAAAAAATAACCTTATTTTTTGTTGATTTATAAAAATAACGAAAATATAAAAACACACCTTTATTAAAATTTAGGTGTGTTTTTATAATCTGTTTTATTCTTAAAATATTTATTTTGCTGCATCTTCAGCTTGTTTCAATATTCCTACAAATTCTATTATTCTTTTTTCAATCTCTGAAAAATTAGAATAAGATATTGAAGAAAGAGAAAATAAATTTGTTCAATTTCACGTATTTACAGCATTTTCATTTAATAAAATTTTAAGTCCTTCTTCTGGATGAGCGCCACCTTGATTAGATTCATACAATTCTTTTAATTGTTCATATTTATCATAAAGATGTCCCTTACATAAGTTTGTAAATTCTTTTACTAAAAAATCATATCTATCTAATAAGTATTGATGATAAATATACATTTCACTAGATGTGTATTTATCATCATTAGTAAACTCTGCAAATTTAGTTGTTAATAAATTAATTATTTTTTCTTTAGCTTCTTTGAAAGTTAATTTCATTATGTTACCACCAAAATTAAATTGTTTTGAATTTGTCATTCAAATATTAGCAAAATCTTCGTTTTCTAACATTGAGTCTTCAAATTCAAAATAAATAGCCATTTTATTTACCAAATGAGCGACAACGGACAATGTTCTAACTTTTTCAAAAAATTCTTTTGGAGAAAAATCATTAGAAATTTTTTCCATTCTTTCAAGTTTTTGAATTGTATCACTAAAACTTTGATTTTTTTGTAATAATGATTCATAATTGCCAATATTTAATCTAGTCATTACTTTGTTAAGAAAATCTCTATTTTTTATATTATTAAATAATTCATTTTCCAAAAATAGTTGTTCTAATTTAGCAGCGCTTCCATAGTATAAATATTCCGCTGCTTCTTTTGAGGTAAGTCCATTATAATCAAAAACTTCTTTTTCTTCGAATGATTGATTTATTCGTTCTCAAAGTTCCTTACTTTTTCTGTCAATTACATTTGCAAATTCAATAAGTTTTTTATCTGGGAATTTTGAATACATAAATGAAATGTTTTTATGTAAATAATATGATTCATTGTTTATGAGTTCAGTTGAACTATTAATAAGCACATTAATATTTGATATTAAAGTAAACGCTTCATAATTATCTTTTCCGTTTTTGGAATCTATTGAAAAACTATCTAGAAAATTTTTTCATGGATCAATTGCAGAATACATGAGGGCTTCTATTGTATTATATATATTATCTGTTGGAACGTAATTATCAATTTTTTCTATAATTTCCTTAATTTTATCATATGAATTTCTAGCATAATTTCAACGATCTAAATCAGATTTATCATAGTTATCGTATTTAGTTTTAAATTTAGAAACATATCTTTTAAACACTGAAGATATATATTTAAGATATGCTCTCTTTTTAATTTTTTGAACTTTATCTAAAAATGCCTTAATTTTGTCTAAATGTTTTCTATCAAAAATATCAATATTTAATAGATTTGTTGCTTCATTAATCAATTGAACAAATTCAGCATTTATTTCGTCATCTAGAGTCGGATTATTATTTGACGATTCATATTGTTTTATAAATGTTTTAACAATCGCTTTTTTCTCCATAATTCGAAGATTAAAATATGCACTAGCAAGTTGTTCTGTGGTTACAGAATCGTCTTCTATTAATTCTAAACATTCATTGGCTTTTGCAATAATTTCTGGATATGCTTCATTATAAGCAATAATTGGAAAATTAAATGGTTCCATTGAAAATAGATTTGGACGTTGATTTAAATTTGGGAATTGATTAATTTGTTCCTTAAGCAAGTCTTCTTTTATGTAATAATAAAAATTGGTTTTTCATAAATACAACATAAATGTTTCCAAAATATCTATTGCTTTATCAGCATCGCGAGCAATAAATTCAGATACATCACCAATATTATCTATTTGAATAAACACTTTTGTAGAATCATATTCAATTTTCTCATTCTTACTGGTAGAAATTAAATATCTAAATGGTGTTAAATAAAAAATTCCAAAAGTCTCCATGCCAGAAAAATATCTTTGTATATACGATGCATAACTTTCAGCTACATTAATATTCAAGTTATTTGCCAACTCATCAATTCGTTTACTATCTGTATTAAAATCGATTTGTATTTCTTTTGTTGAAATATTTTCATCTATTTGATTTAACATTTTATTTATCTCATCTTCATCATATTCTTTTTCTTCTATGATTCCAAGATGATCAGAATTATAATTTTTAATTTTAGATTTATATTCAAGATATTTTATTTTAATATCATAAAATTTATTTCTAGATCTAGCCTTATTTAATTCTTCATTTAAATTATTTAATTCACTGTTAAATTCTTCCACTGTTGAATTTTCATTTTGCAAGGTATTTTCCGCTTCTTGAATTTGAATAGTTAAATTGCCTATAATTTTTTCACTATTTTTATGCTTGTCTCTAAATTCTTTAGCCTCTTCAATAAGTTTATTTAATTTAGCTTTTTCTACTTTTTTATTTAATTCATCAGTTAATTTATCAATATCTTCTTTAGTTTTACTTGGATCTGTAATTGCGTTGTTTATTTCATCTTTTTTAGAATTAATATCATTTTCATCTTCAGGTTTTATATTCCCTTTTGATATTACATCGTTAGCGTCTTCTATTGCTTTTTTGGCTTTTATTATAGATTCAACTTTATCTAATACCATTTGCAACTTATTAAATTCATCATTAATTTCTTTTATGTTGCTATTAGGATTATTTTTAATTATTTCTGCATCGATTATAGGTTGTTCTAAAACATTAACAATATCATTATCATTAGAATTGTTTTCTTTTAACTGTTTAGCTTCATTTATTTTATTGTTTAAAGTTTCTCTATCAGTATTTAATTTCATTTCCATTTTAGAAATTAATTGACTCTTAAATTCTTTTAATTTGATTTCTATTTGAGTTAGTTGAGTTAAATTTTTATCTTCTAAATTATTTAAATTATTTGTGAAATAATCATTAATATTTTTAAATATCAATGAGTCATTAGGTAATTTATATTCTGTTTTAGCTTTTGTTATTAATTCATTTAATTTTGTTTGTAAATCAACAACACTTTCTTTTTTCAATTCAACAGCGTTTAGTGCGTCTTGTTTGTTTTCTTGAGTTGTCATGAAAACATTATTTAAATTATCCAATTTAGTTTTTGTATCATCTAGACTAAATGTTGAAGTTGATGTGTAATCATTTTTAAAACTTTCTTTTTGATTTTTTACATTTGTTAATTCAGCAATAATATTTTGAGTTTCCGAACTATTTAATTTATTTAAAATAATATTTTTTACATCACTCAAAATAACTTCATCAACTTTAAAATTATCTATTTCAGTTAAAGATGCAGTAATAGAATTTACTAATTCATCTAATTTAGAGTTAATCTTACTATTATAATCTTGAACAATAGTTTGCAATTCCGTTGTTTTTTGTTGGTAATTTTGAATATCTTTTGAACCAGAAACTAATATTTTTTCTATTGAGTCAACATCAAAATCAAAATCATTTTTATTCAATGACATTGGATTTTTTGCAACATATTTTTTAATTTCTTTAATTTTATTTAATTCTTCTAATGCCAAACTTCTAGAACTATCAACTAAATTATCAGCTTTAGTCTTTGCCGCTTTCAAAGAATCCTCAATATTTTTCAATTTGATATCCAAAGAATTATCATCAATTGCAGCAATATTATTTTGATCTACTAAATTATTTTTAGCTGTATTAATATCATCTTGAATATCAGAAGAAATAGGAATTAATTTATAATCATTTTGTAACGCGAGTTCAAAAGTTTCAATTTTGTTTTTTGCCTTTTCGAATGCATGTTTATAAAATTCATCTCTATCATCGATACGAGACATCGCATCTATTAAATTATTTTTATCGTTGATTAATTTTGTAAGAACATTATTTAATTCAGGCTTTTTGTAATCTAAATAATTTTTTGTATTATTAACAAAATCTAAAGCGTTTTTATAATTTTCTCCTTCTGTTGTATTAATATCAAACGCATTTTTAATATCATCACTAATGGTGTCATATTTTGAATCTTTTAATTTTTCAACTAATGGTTTGATTAATAAAACTTCATCTTTGATTTTATCAACAACATCTTTTAATGCATTTTGTCTAATTTGTTTAACTAGATCTTTTAATTGTTTAACTTGATTTAATTTTGTATTTAACAATTGATATGAATCTTTCTCAAGAAAACTAAAATAATCAATTCAACTTCCTAATGTTTTTTCTTTATCATTAATATTAACTAATTGATAATTTCAATTTAAATTGAGTGCTGAATTATCATTAGGATATGTTAATTTAAATTGCTCAATAAAATTTAATTCACTTTTAATAGCATTACTAATCATTTCTTTTAAAGAAACTACTGTAGCCAAAAAATCAGTATAAGTTGTTTTGACTTCTAATGGTGTAGTTTGATCAATATTTTTATTTAATAATTCATTTAAATGATTTAACTTATCAACTAATTGACTTTCTTCAGTATTCATAGGATTTTTATTAATTATGAAATTAATAAAATCTTCATTTTCAGTCTTTCAATTCTTAAACGGTTTTTTAGAATTTTCTAATTCATTTTCAATAGAATTAATATATTCAATCTTATTTTCATTAACACTAGTTATATGATTGAAAAATTCATTTACACTATGATTTGTAATAGCTTGGTTTGCTTCTTGAATTGCTTTCTTTAAATTCATTGTATCAGTTGAAAATTTGTTTTCATATTTATCTAATATTGCTTGCGCTTCTTCAATTGCGTTTTGTAAATCAATCATGTTTTTCTCATTAGAATACTCATCAAATTTATCATTAAATGAATTTAAGTCAGTGTTTTTAGTTAATTCAGGTTTAGCAAGAAAAGAATCAATTTGTGATCTTTGATTATTAATTTTTCTAATTAATTCGTCATATGAATCATTTTTATATTTTTCTTTCGAATTTTGAATTTCATTCAATAAATTGTCAAATTTAGATTTTAGCAATTCTAATTCATGAATAGTTTTAGCTGTTTCACTTGCTGAAACATTTTTTACAAATTTTGAAATATCTAAAAACAAGCTAGCAGTTTTATTCTCTTTATTATCTTTTAAAATTGTTTTATTATTCAAAGAATTTTCATTTTCATAGGTTTTTAATTCTCCTAGAACTTTATAATTAATTTTAAAAACGTATTTAGCCACTGAATTTTCTGTAACTGTAGTTAATTCATAATTACTAAATGTTACACCTAAACTCTGTGGTAAAAGTTCAACTTTAATATAACCATTATCTTCTAATTTTTGTAAACCATAATAACTTTTACTTAATGAATTTAAAAAATTACGTAATTCATTTACATTATCAAATTTATTTTCTAAACCTTTGCCTTCTCTAATTACTTCATTTTTATCAAAGCATTTAAAACCTGATACTATTCTAGAAACTTTTAATGTTTCGCTAGGTTTTTTCTTATTTTTTACAATAATATCAAGAACTAATTGACCAGTTTTATCATTCACTTTATCTTTGTCAACACTTAATGAATATGAATAATTTTCATCTTCTTCATTTTCTTTAACAAAACTTTGTTCTGAAATATAACTAGCATATAATTCATTAGTATTTCCATCAACATGAACTTTGATTGAATCAGCATATTCTTTAATAGTTTGCTTTCTATTTTTTTCATTACTGTTTTTCAAATAAATTAATGAAACCAAAATACTACCAGATGTAAATGTTGCTGCAATTAATCCTGTTAACACAACAACAGATTTACTACTTTTTATTGCCATATTTTCTCCTTATTTTTTACTTTAATTATTATTAAATAATTATACATTTATCTCAACAATTTTGTTAAATTAAATGAAAAAGTTTTCTATAGTTTAAATACAAAACATTGTTTTAAAAACGAAAATAAAATTGGGAATTGGTCTTTTAACTTTATATTTTTAATTATTTATCTATAATAATGATTAATTTATAAATCAACAGGAGAAAATAAGATGCCAAAGAGATATTTTAATGAACAAGACTACATATTAGATGAAAAAAAACAAATACTTAAACTAAGACCTGAATTTCATAATTTTTTATTAAATAATATAAAAAACAAAAAAGGTTTTAAAAAATTTGGTGGATCATCAATTGGAAATATTTTATGTGCAGATGAAAAATATAAAAGCGAATTTGCTGCTTTTTGCTTTATGTCAAGATTAAACTTACCACCATTACAAATGAAATACATAAATGCTGGTGTTGCTATTGAACCCAAAACATTTGAAGTAATGAAAAAAGCCTTGCCTAATTTAGATATTCAACATATTGAAGCTAAAGATGTGAATTATGACTATTTTCCAAAATTAGAAATACTTGGTGGTGTTCCTGATGGATTAATACCAAGTAAAAAAATGGTATTAGAAATGAAAGCCGTTGGTGCTAAAAAACAAGAAGAATGAGAAAAAGATAAAAATTCTGGAATTCCTAATGATTATAAAAAGCAAGCACAACTTTATGCTTATTTACTTAATTATGATTACTATTCAATAGTAGCAACATATTTACATGAAGAAGATTATAAAGAGCCGCAAAAAGTAAATTTAAATGAAAGAAATATCGGTCAATATGTATTTAAAGTTGATCGAGAAAAAGCTAAAGATGATGCAAATAAAGTTATTGCATTTTGAAAAAAATATTCACAAGATGGAATTAGCCCAAAATACTCTTTACCCGAAGATGCAGATTTAGTAGCTTTTTTAAGATGTAAAAATATAGACGAATGAAAACAATTGTTTGAAGAGTGAAAATCAATTGGTAAAGTTGATAAAGACATAGAATTTAATTGGTGATAATATGCAAAAAAAACAAGTTATGATAAACAATAATGTTTATAAAAAAATGCATTATTGTCAACCATATTATGTTTTTTCAAGAGGTGAAAAAGAAATACCTTATATTGACATTAATGGATTTAAATTGTATGATGAAAAAAATCATGAAAGTGATTCAAAAAATGAAAAGTGAAAATTCATGATAAATGAGATACTTTCTGATAATGAAGAACAGGAAGATAATTTAGAAAATTACAAAATGTTTTTCGAAGAACAATTAAAAAAAGCTGAATATATCTCTTGAAATTATGAAAAAGAAAATCAAAATATGTTTTTAATTGCTCAAAAACAATTACAAGAATATGCTATCAAAAATATTATTCAAAATAATAGTTATGAAATATTAAATGTTGCAAAAAAAGTGGATGAAGCTATATATGAAACTATCAATAGTATAAATTCTAATAATCGATTTATTTTTTATCCTACATTCGCTGAAAAAATAGATACACAAAATAATATTGATTTCTATTTTAAATCAACTCCTTTTTTGTATGACAAAATTAATAAAACTTTATATTTAAGTAAATTTGTTTCTAAAACAAATATCTTAGATTATTTAGACGCAAAATTTCATTATGAATGTGCTACAAGATTTTTAAACAAAAATTTCATTAATGCTAAAAAAGACAAAAAAATAAAAAATATAAAGATTATTTTAATTAACAAAACATGGATGAAAACCAAAAAAATTGAATGAATTGAAACTACAGCAGCGCGTTCTTCAAAATCTCAAGCTAGTAAAAATCTAAATAATTTACACCTTACTGAAAATGAAAAAGAAAATATTAAAGAACAATTAAACAAATTAAATAATGGCTTAGCATATAACAATAAAAATTTATATCAAAGAGATTTAAATTTTATGTATAGTATTGAAAATAATTGTGTATTAGGTGGATTAATACTTAAAATAGACAAGAATAACAATTCAACCGAAATAAAATTAAAAAAAGATTTACCATTAAATGAATCATGTTCATTTATAAACTTTGATTTAGCGATAAAAAATGCTATAAATTATTATTTCATTAAAAAACCTAATTTTTCAATAGAAAAAGATTATGGTTTTGAATTTTATCTAGATAAAGATAATACTAATTTTGGCAAAAATTCATTAATAAATGAAATATTATTAAAATATTTGGGCTATGAATTTGTATATTCTCCAGGTTTAGTATCCAAAAAAAATGTAATTGATGAAGAATATGTTCAAATATTTAAAGAAGAAGTTTCTAAATTGAAATCTATTCCTAATTTTTTTACTAATAACACTATTTTTATGCTTTCAGAGTACAATAAACGCGATGAAAGAATTATTTGATATGACTATGAAGGTTTAACATCATTGATACCTTTATTTGATGGAAATGAACCCTATTTGCAAGTTACAAATCAGGTCTCATTATTAGAAACAATTAATGGAGAAATAACAAATAAAATAGACATTGTGAAAGACCCTAAGAATATTAAATTAATTGATATTGTTGACAACATAATAACTGTTTATTCTAATAAAGCTGACAAATACATAGTTTACAATAAAAGTTATGAAAACTCTAAAAATAAAGATATTGTAAATTATGTTAAAAAATACTATCAAAAAAATAATATCGATTTTATTTTAGAAATGAAAAAAAGAAACATTAATTCTGTTAATGAATTTGCAAAAATTGTTGAGCATATTAATAAAAATACATTAGATTTATTAGATTTCTTAAAAAGAAATGTCGTTAATGAAGAATTTCAAAAAGATAAATATAATGAAACACCTTACAAAGGAATAGCTTGTTTTCAATCAAACTTAGTACCAGTATTTAATTTTAGAGAAAATGAAATTTCAAACGAGTTAGAGATCGCTTTTCAAAAAGATAAAGATGAATTGAAAAAAATTTCTACTAAATATTTTTATGAAAATAATAAAACAAAGAATATTTTTATTTATGAGCTGTTAGGTAAAAGTAGTATTAAAAAAATTGAAAATTTGATTACAACTCATAATATTAAATTAAAAAATAATATTATTCCTTATAAAGAATTAAATGTTAAAAATGGTGGAATGGCTTTGCAAGTAGCAATGAACAGATTTTTAGGTTATACCGGTGATAATGAATGAAAAGAAAAAGAAAAACATTTAAAAAAATATTGTGCTAATGATGTTAAGGCAATGTTAATGACTTATGATTTCATTATGAAATTTGTAGCTGATAAATTTCCTGAAATATATAACTATGAACATAAATTAGAACAAAATCAATATTTAGCTTACAATTTTGACACTAAAAAAATCGAAATAATTGAAAAGTAAAAACCAGTTTTTTGGCTGGTTTTTAATATATGGTGCCCAAGACAGGACTTGAACCTGCACGGATTGCTCCAGTGGATTTTGAGTCCACAGCGTCTACCATTCCACCACTTGGGCTTTTAGAATATGCACAATTTATTATATTCTAAAATTCTTTATTTGAATATGTTTTTTCTTCAATTATTAAATATTTTTTTAAAATTAAAAATTTAATAATATAGACAAATATCATCGCTGGTAATATTTGGTAAAAAATTATTAGAGCAATACTTTTTATTTTTAAAGGAACAATATTGGATTTTAAATTAACTAAATTTTGTCCTCTAAATGCATAAAACATAAATATTGGATAAATAATAGCAACATTTATTACCATTGTAAAAATTGATAGATAAATGTTAATTCAATATTTTTTTATTTCATCTGGCTGATATTCATTTTTACGTCTTAGTGAAATTAAAACATAGCATTGAATTAAAAAACATATTAAAACAATTGCTGATAAAACAGACTTTACATAAACATTTAAATCATTCATATTAACTAGTATATCAAATAGTAAATGTTTTAAAGATATAAAAATCTGAACATTGTAAGGAAAAAGATAGTTTTTTAATAAAATTAAAATTTGGTATATTTATATAACTTGATAATAAGTTTAAGGAGATTGCATATGGCTATTGGTATTGTTGCAGAATATAACCCATTTCATAATGGGCATATAAGACAATTAAATTGAATAAAAGAAAAATTCCCTAATGAGAAAATAATAGTTGTAATGAGTGATAAATACACTCAACGTGGCGAATTAGCAATTGCTTCTTTTAAACAAAGAAAAGCCATTGCTATGAAATATGGAGTTGATAAAATTTTGAAATTAAAATTTGAAGAAACTGTACAAGCTGCACATATTTTTGCCTATAGTGCAATATTAAAACTATATAAACACGGAGTTGATAAAATTGTTTTTGGCTCTGAAGATGATGATCCACAAACAATGATTAAAACAGCCCAATTAATGAAAGAAAAACAAGTAGAATTTCATAATATTTTACATGCTAAATTAAAAAAGGGCAAAACTAGTTATCCTAGAGCTATGGCCGAAACTATATCTGAATTAGGTGGTAAAGAATTTACCAAACCTAATGATATTTTGGGTTTTGAATACATTAAAGTGATAGTTGAAAAAAATTTACCGATTGACATTTATACAATAAAAAGAAATATTGATTTCCATTCCGAAGAAACAAATGATATTTATGCTTCAGCATCTTTAATTAGAAAAATGATTTTTAATAATGAAGCAATTGATAAATATAGCCCAATGGTTTTTAATAAAAAACCTAAAAAAATTCAAGATAAATATTCTAAATTTCAAAAAATTGTAAAAAAAACTAGTGTTTCCAAACTTAAAAAAATTCCATTAGTAAGTGAAGGAATTGAAAATTTATTTAAAAAAAATATTAATATACCTAGCTATGATTTATTTGTTGAAGCTTGTACATCTAAAAGATATACTTCATCAAGAATTAAAAGAATAATTGCATGAATTTTAAATAAAAAATGAAAATATAGAAAAAAATAATTATGTATATAATTTAGTAGAGATTAACAAAGATAGAAAAGAGGGATGATGAATAGAAAATATTTAAAATATTCATTAATTTCATCAACTTTATCATTGCCATTACCCATTGTAGTTTCGGCTGGTTGCGTTAAAAACAATAATAGTTATATTGAATTTAAAAAAGATATTTCAGAAATTAAATATAACAAAGACTACATACTTAATGTTGAAGATGAAACACTTTCTAATAAACTATTTACAAAAGAAATTAATGATATTAAAAAAGTTAAAAATAATTTAGAATTAAACGAATCAACTCTAAATGATATTGATAATAGAATACCTACTTTACCAGTTAAAGGTAGTTTCACATCTGAATATTTGTGAGCAAGACATTTAATTAAATTTGAATGGCGTGAAAATAGTAAATTTAAAGATAAATATCAAATAATAATTACAAAAAATAATGGTGTTTTTGATAATACAAATAATACTAAAATAACATACAAAATCGTTAAAACAGATAATAAAGGACATTTTATATTTGAAGACACTAGAACCATTGAAATAACAGGTTTTATAAGTTATGGTATTGATCATAATCATTTAGGTAGTGAAACTAAAAATAATTCTTTAACAAAAAACTATATTTATAATTTAAGTAAAACAAATCAGGAATATAGACCCAAAAAATAGCTAATTTTTGCAATTCAAAAAAGCTATTTTTTTATTTAAAATATTTCTTTTTTAAAAAATTAACTATGTTAAAATAATAAAGCAATATTTAATTGCAGAAAGTAGATTAATTTCTCACCTGATGGTAATAGCCTTGGGTTCTCGCTACAATTAAAAATATTAATTTTATTTTTAGAATGTAGTTAGAGTGGGAAACCACTTTTACTTTTTATTATTCAAAAATTTTATCTATAAGGAGTTATATTATTCAACAAAACAGAAGAATGAAAAAACCTACTGCAGAGCACATGATTAATGAAAATATACCATTTTCAAAAGTCTTTTTGCTTGATGCAAATGGTGAAAAAATCGGAGTTAAACCTACAAGGGAAGCTATCGAAATTGCTAAGGAACAAAGATTAGACTTAGTTCTTATTAGTGTCGAACCAAAACCAATAGCCCGTATTTTAGATTATGGAAAATTTAAATACGAAAGAAAGAAAAAACAAAAAATTGCAAAAGAAAAACAAACGACTATTCAAAATCGTCAAATCAGATTAACCCCTATGATTGGTGAACATGATTTAATGGTAAAAAGTCGTAAAGCAAAAGAGTTTTTACTTGATGGCGATAGAATTAAAGTTAGTTTAAAATTTCGTGGTCGCGAATTGGCACGTCAAGATTTAGGTTATGACACATTAGACAAATTTTTTAAAACTTTAGAAGATATAGCTGATATTACTAAAGAGCCAGTTTTAAATAATAATCGTTTCTTAGATATGTATTTACAACCAAATAAAAACAAAGTTGCTAAATATAAAAAAGAACATAACTTAGTAGATAATAAAAATACTACAGATAGTCAAGATAACTCTAAAAAAGAGTAAATAAAGGAGCAAAAATGCCTAAAATGAAGACTAAGAGTGCTCTTAAAAAACGTATTAAGATCACAGCAACAGGAAAAGTTATGCGTGAACAAGCATATCGTTCACACCTCGCCCAAAATAAAACCACAAAACAAAAACGTCAAGCACGTAAAGCTACACAAATGCATCCATCTGACATCAAAAGATTCAAAGCATTATTTTAATGTTTTATTATTAAAAAACAATTTTTATTAATTTTGAAAGGAATCAACAATGAGAGTTAAAGGCGGAACAATTACAAGAGCAAGACGTAAAAAATGAATAAAACTTGCTAAAGGATATTTTGGACACAAATCAATAGGTTACAAAGTTGCTAAACAAGCAGTTGTTAAATCATGAACCTATGCATTTAGAGATAGAAAACAAGTTAAACGTGAATATAGAAAATTATGAATTGCACGTATTAATGCAGCAACTAGAGCTCATGATATGTCATATTCAATGTTTATAAATGGCTTAAAGAAAGCAAATATTTCAATTAACAGAAAAATGTTATCAGAATTAGCTATTAATGAACCTAAAGTATTTGCACAACTTGTATCTTTAGCCAAAGAAGCTAAATAATTAAATGAGCATGAGCTCATTTTTTTATATAAAAAATTAAAAATAAAAAAACACAAAATAATCATTTGTGTTTTTAATTAAATTATTTAGAATCCAAAATAATTTTTCATTCTTTTGTATTTTCTTCAAAATTTTTTTTCACTGGAACTACTTCACGTGCTACAAAGTCATCATTGTTAGATTCATTATCAAGAATTTCTTCAATAGTCATTGAATCGTTTACATTTATTTGATTATCAGTTTGTAATAATAATTCAGATTCATAAAGATTTTCATCTAGTAATATTTCAGCTGTTTCTTCATCACTAATCAATTGAATTTGTTTTTTATTTAAATCTAACTTATCATCACTTACTATTTCAATATCTTCTATATCTTCAATATTTACGATATATTCAGATGTTTTTAATAGTTCTAATTCTTTATTTTTTTTATTTTCAATTTGTGAAATAGGTATTTCAGTAAATTCATTCACAATTTCTTTTTGAGTAATGTCTTTATATGAATTAATTAAATCAAAAATTTCTTGTTTTTTACTTTCTCATAAAAATTTATCTAATTTATATAATGTGTAATTTTTGCTTCTAATAAATTTACATAAATCATTTAACTTAACAAAGTTTTCAACATCATTAGCATATTTATAATTATCAATTATAAATGTCAATAAAATTTCATCATGGCGTTTCAATACTAAGTCTACATTTATAGTTCCCAACGATTCATTATCACACAATGATAAAAATGGTTTATTTTCAATATTTTTTAATAGTTCATTTTTAATTAAATTTTTTAATTCATTATGTTCAATTGGTTTTATATCATTATTACTTTTATCTTCATTTTGTTCATCTTCCAAAGTTAAAAAATTTTGTTTGTCTTTAGAATTTAATTCTAAAAATTCTAATCAACGTTTGAATATTAAAGCATCCTCATTATTAGTTAATATTGTTAAATCTTGTGACTTAAGAGATTTGATAACAATCATTTTATCTTTTGCTCTACTTATTGCTACATTCAAGGCATTCATTCCACCTGGTCGACCCACATATGTAGAATGAATTGCTGTATTTTTATCATATGCAATAGAAACAATAACTAAATCAGCTTCATCACCTTGAATATTTTCAATATTTCTTAATAATAAATGCCCTGTATTAATTTTTTTCTCTAGTTCTGGATAATTTTTAAAAATAGTTGTTGTTATTGCGTCTTGTTGTTTTGAATTAAAGCATAATAAAATAATTTTTTTATAAATATCAATATTATCCTGTAACAATTTAATAGCTAATTTGGCTTCAAACTCATTTTGATTATTTTCTCAAACACCATCTACTTCATAAACTTCAATTGGTTGATAATTATTATCCTTTCATGCTGAATCAATTACATCTAGCGATTTATTGTAAAAGTATTTACTACTGAAAGTCATTAAAGAAGCAAAATTTGAACGATAGTTTTTATCTAAAAGAACATTATAAACACCTAAACTTTTGGCAAAATCTAATAAACTTTCTACCTTTCCATAAATACTATCATCATCAGTGACTCTTGTTCCGAATCAATTACTTGGCTTCATTTGTTGATCATCACCAGCTAGAATTTTAATTTTTGCTAAATATAAAATTGGTAAGCCTTTTTCTAAAAAAATTTGACTTGATTCATCTAAAATCGCATAATCAAATTCTTCTTTATTCCAAGCTGATAAATCGGCTTCAGGTGTAACTATTACAATAGGAAAAATTTTTTTAATCATATTGGCAAAACGCTTAATAAATTTATAAGGTTCCAATGATGCTAATCTAATAGTTGCGGCAAAGTCTTTATATTCTTTTTTTTCTTCATCATTAAATTTTGTTATCATATCAATGATATTTTTAGCAATAAATTTTTTAAGTTCATTTTCATCGCTAATATCATTATTTTGATATATAGGAAGAATGTTAATTAAATCATTAATAAAAATAAAATCTTCTTTTTGATAACCATTAATTAATTTAATTATTTTGTCAATATTTAAGTCAAAATTATTTAATGTATTAAAAATACTTTTACTTATTTTTTTAATTGTGATATTTTTAACTTTTCAAAATTTTCCATATACTTTATTAAGTCTTAAAAATTTATTTACTAATTCTTTTTGTGATTTGAATTTTAAAGATTGAGGATAAACTAAATCAGAGGGCAATGTTAAAAGGAAATCCCATAATTCTTGACTAAAGTTATGTCAGTTACTATTAATTAATGGAATTAATTTTGTGGCAATATCAAAACGTTTATCATCAGCAAATTTTTTAATATTGTTAACAAATTTTATATCTTTAGCATTTATTATTCTTTGAGGTTTCAAATTAGAAGTTTCATCATAATTTTCTAAATAATCCAAATATTTTTTTAATGGTAAATAAAAACTTTTACGATTCATATTTTTAGAATTTAACATAAATAGACAAAACATTTTTAAAGAATTCATTCTATTCTTAATTACTTCTAGAGCAGCTTTTTTTTGTGAACAAACAAGTGAAGTTTTTTTATACACCAACAAATTAGTCAATATATTTACAATGGTTTGGCTTTTACCTGTTCCAGGTGGGCCTCAAATGATTGTATTTTGATTCAAGCTACTAGCAATAGCTTTATCTTGACTATAATTAGTTGGAGTTATTTTAAAAATACTTGTTCTAGGATTAAAAATTGTTTCTTTAACTCTATTTTTATAAATATTTTTATTAAATTCAATATCTAAAATATTGTTCAATTCGTTATTTTCGATTATTTCCATCATTCTATTTCTAGCATAACCACCAGATGGTTGAAATAATCCTAAAACAACACCAGGTTCAAAAACTATTGATTCATTATCAATAAAATCAGGAATCATTCGTCTAAATGGCTCATTTAAATTAATTTTAAAATCAAATAAATCTCTTCATTCATTTTTTAAATATTTTATTAATTGTTCTATACTTCAATCGCCAAAATTTTCATTTACATTTAAGTCAAATCCTGCGTTATTCAAAAGAAATAATAATTTTTCATTATTTTTGATATCACCATTTGAAACCAAAAAAGGACGCCCATTTCTAATTTCGATATATACTTCTTTCAAAAATAGTGGAGCATAAACTGATTTATTTTCTATTTGAAGTCTAACAAATAAAAAACCTAAATGCATTGGTCAAATATTAGTTTCAGTATTAATTTCATTTGATTTATTCAGAAATAATTTTCATTTTAAAGATTGTTTTTGAAAATTAACTTTTAATTCCTCAATAATTTTTAACTTTGTGGAATTAAAATTTTTCTTTAGTTGATTAGCTTTATTTTCACTAATTTCAATATTATTTTCTTCCAACAATTTCATCATCTCTTCATAATTATCAATTTTTTCTAAAATATTGATAATTCTTATTAAATTAACTTCTAAAATTGGAATATCAAAGTGATTATTTCTATAAATAAAATTAAAAGCCTCGGGTCCAAATAGAGTATAAAAATCAAAAGCATATTTATTATTTATTCTTGTAAATACAGCACTATCATTAGGCGAAACATCTAAAAGATTATTTAATATGCTTTGATATTGATTATCCACATTTTCTTTATTATTCATACTCTCTCCTTAAATAACTATTTCTTAAAATTTACATTATTATTTTATATTATTAATATTAAGGTTTTAGTAATAAAAACAAAAAAACAATGATTTAAAATCATTATTTTAATTTATATAGTTTTTAATAATTCTTCTAATTCTTTATTTAATTGATAAATTTTGTCACTAAACGGTTTATATGAAAAATGAATTTTCTCTTGTGCATTCACTCACAAAATAACTAAATAATTCACTAAAATGCGATGCTTTAGCAAATAAATTGCATTGTATTCTCCATATTCATTTAAAAACAATTTTTGTTGTTCGTTTGTCATTTGTGAACTTTCGATAAAATAGGCTAAATCAAAGTGTTTATCACCTAGAGTTGCATATTCTCAATCAATAAAAAATATTTTTCCATTTTGATTTTCAATCATATTTCATGGTCACAAATCATTATGAAGCGGAGTTGTTTTATCCATCTTACTTAATGTTAAATTTATAGAACGATAAAATTCATTTAAAACTTCAATATTAATATTTTTTTCTTTTAAAATACTACGATATTTTTTAACTCTTGCAGCATGGTTACTACTTGGAAAAGGCAAATTTGAATTATGAAGTACTTTTAAATGTCTTGCAACTTTTAAAATATTTTCATCATTCATTTCAGGTTGTTTACCGTTAACATATTCTCATTTTAAAATATCATCTTTATTACTTATTAATTTTGGAACAAAAGAAAAATTTTTTAAAAGTTCATAATCAATTTTATGATTAAACCCTGTATAAATTTGTTCTTGAACAAATTCTCCATCTTCTTTATATGAAACATTAGTCATTCCAATTTTAATCATTTCTTTCATATCTTTACCTCATTTCTTAATAAATATTTACTTACTTTCGTTTGATTATATATATAAATATTATAAAATTATAAAATATATACACATTTTAGATAAGGAATAATTTATGAAAAAAAATAAGATTAGGAATTTTTCAATAATAGCTCATATTGATCATGGTAAAAGCACATTAGCAGATCGTATTTTAGAATTAACTAACACAGTAAATCAACATGATATGGATGATCAATTTTTAGATCAAATGGACCTAGAACGTGAAAGAGGAATTACAATAAAATTAAATGCTGTACAGATTAAATATAAAGATTATATTTTTCATTTGATTGATACACCTGGACACGTTGATTTTACTTATGAAGTTTCTCGTTCGCTTGCGGCGAGCGAAGGAGCACTATTATTAGTAGATGCGACACAAGGTATTGAAGCACAAACCTTAGCTAACGTGTATTTAGCTTTAGAAAATAATTTAACTATCATTCCTATAATTAATAAAATTGACTTGCCTTCAGCAGATATTGAAATGACTAAAAAAGAAATTGAAGAGGTTATAGGACTACCAACAGACAATGCAGTATGTATTAGCGCTAAAACAGGGTTAAATTGTGAAGAAGTTTTGGAAGCCATTGAAAAATATATTCCTAGTCCAACTAATGCTGATGATACAAAACCATTAAAAGCTTTAATTTTTGATTCATATTTTGACGAATATCGTGGAGTTATCATGTTAATTAGAATTTTCGAAGGTAAACTCGCAGTAAATGATGAATTTAAATTCATGGCAAGTAATAAAAAATTTTTTGTTAGCGAATTAGGAGTTAAAAATCCTAAAGAAACAAAGAAACAATATCTCGAAGCTGGAGAAGTTGGTTGAGTTGCAGCAACAATTAGGGACGCAAAAGAAGTTAATGTTGGAGATACAATTACTTTAGTGAACAATCCTGCTGATAAACCATTAGCTGGCTACAAGAAAAAGCAACCTGTAGTTTTTACTGGATTTTATCCAGTCGATACTAGAGATTATATGGAATTAAAAGAAAGCCTTGAAAAAATTTCATTAAGTGATAGTTCAATAACTTGAGAACAAGAAACATCAAAAGCATTGGGTTTTGGTTTTAGAGTTGGCTTTTTAGGCATGTTACACATGGAAATATTGCAAGAAAGATTAAACCGAGAATACCATATTGGAATAATTGCTACTAGTCCAAGTGTAGAATATAAAGTATTTAGAACTAATAAAGAAGTTGAATTAGTTTCTAATCCATCATTGTTACCTGATAGAACGTTTATTGAGCATATTGAAGAACCTTATATTGAAGCAACTATTTTAGTACCTAATGAATATATAGGTAATGTTATGGAATTATGTCAAAATAAACGTGGTATTTATAAAGATCTGCAATATATTGATGCAAATAGAGCTAAAATAGTTTACGAAATGCCGTTAGCTGAAATTGTCTTAGATTTTTTTGATAGATTAAAAAGTTCTACAAAAGGTTACGCTTCATTCGAATATGATGTTATTGGCTATAAAATAAGTGATTTAGTTAAAGTTGATATTTTGTTAAATGGTGATAAAATTGATGCATTTTCAATTATTTGTCATCGTGATAATGCTTATCCTAGAGCAAGAGATTTATGTGTTAGATTAAAAGAAAGTATTCCAAGACAACAATTTGAAGTTCCAGTTCAGGCAACAATTGGAAGCAAAATAATTGCACGTGAAACAATTAAAGCATATCGTAAGGATGTAACATCTAAACTTCATGCTGCTGATGTTTCGAGATATAAAAAATTATTAGAAAAACAAAAAGCAGGAAAAAAGAAAATGAAAATGTTGGGTCGTGTTGAAGTACCACAAGAAGCTTTTTTAAATATACTTAAAACTAATATAGATAAAAAATAACAAAAAACTAGTTTTTCACTAGTTTTTTTGTATTTGGTGCCCGAGACAGGACTTGAACCTGCATGGATTTCTCCACTAGATCCTTAGTCTAGCGTGTCTGCCAATTTCACCACTCGGGCAATAGGCAAAAAAATTTTAACATATATTTAAAAAACTGCCAAATAAGTTTATATAAAAAACACCTAATGGTGCTTTATAATAATTAAATTATTTGAATTACTAAGAAAGTGAAACCAAATAACAATGAAGATGAAATAATATCTATAATCGTATTAATTGTTAAAACAGAAATTGATAAAGGATCTTTTTTAAATGTTGCTCATATGATTGGAAATAATGCTCCAAAAGTTTTTGATAATGTTAAAGCAATCAATAACGCTACTGATGTAGAAATAATAATTGCTCAATATTGCATTGCATTTGAACCTAGTAAATCCTTAGTTATTGAAAAATAAATTCCTAGACGTGCTACATTTAAAATTGCTAAAATTAAACCTAATGCAAAACCAACAAGTGTTTCCTTACCAATAACTTTTAAATAATTTTCTTTTTCTATCTCATTTAAACTTAATGCTCGTGAAACAGTTATATTACTTTGTAATCCACTATTGCTGGTTGTATTATTAATAACCGGAATAATTGCTGCAAATGCAATAACTAGTGATGCTGTTTCAGCAACTTTTGTCATTACTGCACTTAATGACGCATGAATTATTATTTGTGTCAACGTTGCAAATAAGAATAAAAGTACTAATCAAACTAAACGAAAACGAACAAGTTTATATCATGGTGTTTTTATATATTCGTGCTCATTTGCTTTATCTGCATTAATACCAGCCATTTTATATAAATCTTCTGTTGTCTCTTCTTGTATAACATCAATAACTTCATCACTTGTTATCATACCTATAAGTCTTTTTTCATTGTTTGTAACAGGTAAAACAGACATATCGTGTTCGCTAAATAATTGTGCTGCTTCTTCCTTTTTATCACTTGCTTTAATTGATGCAACAGGTGAATAAATGTCATCAATTTTATCTTGTGGATTAGCAAAAATAATTTCTTCCAAAGTTAAAACGCCTAAAAGCTTTTGTGTTTCATTAACAACATAATAATAATGTACTAATTCTGCATTTCTCTTTTTGTAATCACGACGAATTTTATGTAAAGCTTGTTCACAAGTATATGAATTTGAAATACTTGAAATGTCAATACTCATTATTGAACCCACTTGATTTTCATCATAGTGTAATAATCTATTTAATGTCGCTCGTTTTTCATGAGGAGTATATGCTAAAATTTTACTTGTAACATTAGCAGGCAATTCTTCTAAAACATCAACTAATTCATCACTTTGTAATTCTTGAAGCAATTTCATTCCTCATTCTTCAGTAAAACTTTGTGCTAATTTTATTTGAATTTCATCATCTAAATAACTAAATATTTCAGCTGCATCACTTGTTTTTAATAAACGTAAAAATGTTATTTGTTCTTCTGTTGTTAAATCATTAACAATTGCAGCAATATCAGCATTAGGTTGCTCATCTAGTAAAAGGCGTGCTTGATTTATATCTTTATTTTTAACTATGTTAACAATATTCTTATTTAATAATTTTTCTTGTTCTTCTATCATTTTAATCCTTTAAGTATTTAATTAATTGTTCTTGGAATTGATCCAATCTAATATTATAAAAAGTACCATTTTTAACAAATTTAACATTACCGGTTTCTTCACTTACAATTATTGTGGTTGCGTCACATAACTCGCTAATTCCCATTGCTGCTCTATGTCGTGCACCATATTGGTTATCGATTGATTTTTTAGTAATCTTATAAAAAGTAGATGCATAATAAATTTTATTATCTCTAATAATTACTGCACCATCATGTAGGGGTGAATATTTATTAAAAATTGAAATTAATAAACTTGAAGAAATATTGGCATTTAGAATAACACCGTCTGTTCTTAAACTTTCAATATTATCGTTATTTTCAATAGTGATTAATGCTCCTACTTTATTTTTCGATAAATATTCCACAGCTTCACGAAGTTGATTAATTAAACGAATTTGACTACTTCTGCCTAATTTGTTGTATTGGTTTTTTAAAATTTTATTCTTTACTTTATTCAAAATATATGGAGTGGTTACAATTAATAGAATTAAAACTACTAAAGATAAAATTATTGATAATAAAACAACAACTACTTTCATATTAATTTCCCATTTTCCCTATTAAAATAGCCAATAAAGTTGCTCCAACAATAATTAATACACTTATTGTCATCAATAAAATTTTAGTAACAATTTTACTTTTATTTTGCTCTTTATTTTCTGGTTTTAATAAACACATTAATTCCTGACATTCTCCAGTAATTGGTTGTTCTTCAACTATCAAAGCTGGATTTAGTAATTCTTGTTTATTTTCTTCATATTGTTGAATTAAAAATTCTCTTCTTTTTTGAATTCTTAATTCACATTGAACAGGATCTCTATCAATTCCTTGTGCCATTTTTCACCTCATTAATATTAAATATGTATAATTATATAATAGTTAAATATAAAATAATAGTAATTTTAAATTATACAAAATATTAAATTGAAATTAATAGTGATTTAAGTTAAAAGATTTCAATACTCTAAAAAAATTGTAAACAATAAAATAGATAAAAATAAAGAAAGACCAACATGAATTTTAGCCAACAAATAAAACGAGAAATTATAGAAAGAAAAAAGAATAAGAATGAAACTATGGAATTTCTACGTGGTTTTATTTTTGCTAAGGGATATTTATTAAAAAATAACATTAAATTAATAATAAAAGATAATTTAATATTTGACACAATTATTAAATACCTAGCTTTTAATGAGATTGAATACATACAAAATCGAACTTGCATTTTATATATTCAAAAAAATGA
This sequence comes from Mycoplasmopsis lipofaciens ATCC 35015, assembly GCF_000686585.1. Taxonomy (GTDB): domain Bacteria; phylum Bacillota_I; class Bacilli_A; order Mycoplasmatales; family Metamycoplasmataceae; genus Mycoplasmopsis; species Mycoplasmopsis lipofaciens. The sequence goes on along the minus strand of NZ_JMKY01000005.1, from coordinate 2,955 downwards.
TATTAATTTAAAAGAACAATTCTCAAATCCTTCTATGTTTTTTGCTGGCTTTTTCGTAGGTTCAGGAAGTATAAGCAGTTTAAATAAAAGTAGTTATCATCTTGAAATCAGTAGTAATTACGAACATTTTATTGATATTTTTATTAACAAATTAAATGAATATCATTTTGGTTTTAATAAATTAAAACATAAAAATAAATATGTTGCATATATTAAAAAACATGAAAAAATTGCAGATTTTTTAAAGGCCATTATTGCTATTGATAGTTTATTTATTTTTGAAGATAAATCAATTCAAAGAGACTTCGACAATTCATTAAATAGAATAAATAATATTGACATAGCTAACATTAAAAAAGTAACAAACGCTTATAATAAGCATATTAAAAACATTGAATATATTTATCAAAATAATTTATTGAATGCATTTAATGAAAGTCAAATAACCTTCTTTAAAATTATGCAAACCTCTGAACCAGAAACCTTAGATCAGTATGTTGAAATATTAAAACAAAATAATATAAACATAACTAAAAGTGGTTTAAATCATTGACTTATGAAATTAAATAAAATTGTTTTAAAAGATAAAGAAAACAAAAAGTAATTTATAATAAAAATATGTATTTTATTTATGGTAGTGAAAAATATTTTATTAAACAAAAAATCAACGAAATAATTAACAAAAATGCTAATAAAAAATTAGTAACTTTTTATTATGATGACAACAATGAAATAATGCAATTATTAGATATTGTTATGGCTAATGATTTATTTAGTTCTGAAAGAATAATAATAATTTATGATTTGCCTTTTTTTGAAAAACAAATATCAAAAGATGATAAAGGTAACATAAATATTTTGATTAAATATCTCCAAAATAATACCAAAGATACAATTGTATTTGTTAATCAAGATCTTATTAATAAAAATAAAATTGTCAAAAATGAATTAACTAATTTTTTATTTAAAGAAGTTGCAAATAAAGTTATATCAGTAGAAACCAAAAGCATAAGTGCTAATGATTTGGTTAATGAAATATGTGTCTTAGCTAAAAAAAATGGTGGTTCTATTACTCAACAAGCTGCGCTGTTACTTAGTCGCAAAGTGCCTAATGACTTATATTTAATTAATATAGAAATAAATAAATTATTAAACCAAAACAAACAAATAAATGAAAAAATGGTTGAAGAGAGTGTTAGTGATATTTATACAGAAGATGTTTTTGGTTTTTCAAATAGTTTTGAATCTAATGATTTAAATACCATTTGAAGAAAATATAAAGAAAAAAGCATTGAGGGAGTTGATATAAGCATTTTAATTGCGCAAACATCTCAAATATTTATATTAGCTAATCAAATTTATGGATATAAAATGATTAACAAAAGCTTATTTGAAATTTCAAAAGAATTGAAAATTCATGAATTTAGAGTAAAAAAAGTAAGTTATTTATTGAATAAATATGGCATAAATAAAATTAAACAAATTATTTTATCCTTAGCATTATTGGACGAAGAAATTAAAGAAGGTAAAATAAATCCCAAAATAGGTTTTGAAAGATTTTTAATAAAATTTTTTATTTAAAAAAATGAATGTATAATATTCTTACGCATTGGCCAACAGCTGCTTTTTTAAGTAGAGGAAAGTCCACGCTAGCACAAGCTGCGATGCTTGTAGTGTTCATGCTAGGTCCAATAAACCTAGGCTTAGACGACTAGTGCCACAGAGACGAGAATTGTGAAACGCGGTAAACTCCATGAGCTAGAAACCCAAATTTTGGTAGGGGAACTTTTCTAAGAGAATTGAATCAAAGGAAAAGAATTGGTTTTACCAATTAGATAAATTGTTGGCACCGTTAAGGTACAAAACGTGGCTTATAGATGCTACTCTTGCTTCGGCAAGAGTTTTTTATTTTTTTAATTGTAAAAAAGTAATCAATTAAAATTTATTTAATAAAAAAACTTAAAGGAACAAATATGAAATTTAAAATTGAAGATATAAAAGAGTGACTAAATGAAAAAGAATTGATAAAAAGTTTAAACGAATGAGAAAAAAGAGAAAATCTTGTTTCTGAAGAATCTTTCCTTCGAGATTTATTTCAAAACAAATATAAAAATAATACAAATTTTAATGAAATATTTGTAAAAGTCATTACTCTAGATGCCTTGTATAATACTCATTTAAAAAATCACTATAAAATGGCTAAATATATTGAATCTTTAAATATTGATAAAGATCTCAAATTAGGAAACACCTGTTTAGTTAATAAAATTGCTAGTTTAAAAATAAATGAAAATAAAACAATAAATTGTTTATCGTTTGCAAGCAAATATTGTTCATGACATCAACCTGATAAATATCCAATAAAAGATTCTATTATTCACAGTATATTATTAACAATAATTAAACATAATAATGATAATATAAAGGCAAATAATTTGAACAATTATTGTTGTTTTAAAGATCAATTTGACAAATATATAAAAAGCAAATTTCCAAATAACACATATAAAAAAATTGATAAACATTTATGATTGAAAGGCACAGGAATGTTACTTAACAAATTTGATAAGAATTAATGAATAAAAACAATTGAATATCTCCAAATATTTTCTAATATTATAAAATATTAGTATATTCAAAATTATAAGGAGAAATAATGAGTAAATTAAAAGAAACATATTTAGCTAAACTTGACCTAGTTCAAGATGTTGAATTTAACAAAGATCAAAAAGAATTAGCTAAAAAAATATTAAATAAAGTTGATGACGAAGATTTGCAATCAGTGTATCAACTATTATTGAGAAGAGTAAAAACGGGATTTGTTTTTGATATTGCTCCCGAAGTAAATTCAAAGCAAGTTGTTTTACTAAAAAAAGATGAAAAATTAAGTTTTAATGATAACCTTGCAAATGTTGAAGATCAAAATACATTGATTATCGGCGAAAACTATGATGC
>NZ_JMKY01000004.1 GCF_000686585.1 Mycoplasmopsis lipofaciens ATCC 35015 | reverse complement strand
TTAATTAAATCAAATAATGTTGTAGCATCATTAATTTTAGATAAATCTGTATCTCAAAACATTTGAATTAAATTATTTGCTAAAGTGTTTAATTCATCAGAATTTAATGTTTTCTTTAATAAATTAGTAAAATCATCTTTTTGTAATAATTGTTCAACGTTATTGTTGTTTGCATATAATTTATCAACAAATCTAGTTAATAAATCACTATTTGCAAGATACTTCAAGCTTGATTTAATTAATTTTTTAATTGTTTCATTGTGTTGATTTAAATTACTATTTCTTACTATTTTAATAATTTTTAAAATAGTTTCTTCTAAATGTTCATTATCAAATTTTGCTTCAATATTAGTTTTGACAACTTTAAAAATATTAGTAACGTTTAATTTTAAAGGAGATGAATTAATTAATTCATTAATTAAAGAATTTGCAATAATGTCTGAAAATTTCAATTTTTCATCTAATAAACTTAGAGTTTCAATTAAATCGTAATTTAATTTAGTTAAATCACTTTCTTCAATATCATTAAATATTTCAACTGATATATCAGATTCTTTTATAAGTTTAGAAATTAGTCTTGAAATTATTTGTTTAAATTCTAAATTACTTGTTAATTCTTTTGTTATAGAAAACATGGCTTGTTTTATAGAATTTTGATTTAACGTAGAATTTATAAAAATATTTCATAATTCTTGATAACTAGTAGCTTTTGAATATGAATTAGAATCGTTAATAATGTTTACAAACAATGAACCAACAGTTTCTTTTAATGTTTTGCTATTTAGTACTATTTTTATTAAATTTAATAAATCATTTTTAGAAATAAATTTTGCGATTTTATTATTATAAAAAGGATTTAAGAATTTTTCAATTTGTTTATTTGTGACTGTAAATGATAAAACATTTTGAATTATATTTTCTATAATTTGTTTCAATTCAGATTTTTGATTTTCAAAAAAATCAATTTTTAAAAAGCTTGTAATTAATTTTATATTTTTTTCTTCATCTAAAAATTCTTCTTTAAAAGATTTTATCAAATTATCCAATGTATAATGTTTTGAACCTGGAACATTATCATTGTCTCAATCAGTCTCAAAAAATCTCTTTTGTGATGAAATAAATAAATTAGAAACAATTTTGTTAGAGTTAAATCATTCAATCATTTTATTTAGATTTCTTTTATTATCTCTATTTAAAAATATTTTTAATGCATTTGAAGGATCAATATTTTTATAAAAATCAGAATTAAAAAAATTAAACAATAAATTATTAAAAATGAAATTTGAAAATCTAGTATCATCTAAAACTCTTTTTATATAATTAGACTCAGACTTTTCTGATTCATGTTTTAAATAAAAACTATCTTCATTTTTTAAAAATATGTCTTTATCATTACCAAAAATCTCGTTAATAATAGTTTCCGATTTTTTCGTAAATTCAATTTGATACAAAAATGAATCTTGATCACTTTGAAGATATTTATAATTTCAATCTAAATTTAATGATTTTAAATAATCAATATCTCTAGATGGTGTAATCAATTTTGTAAATATATCCATTGCCATTTTCTTATATCCAAATGAACTAGGATGAATATCAAATAATAAAGGAGTAAATAAGTTTATTTCTCTATTTCATTTATCAGAATTATAAGGATTAATAAAAAATTCTCCATTTGAATTCGCAATAAATTTAATTTTTTTGTTTAATAAATCTAAAATTATTTTAGAAATACTTATATTTGAATTATCACCCAATTTAGCATCTATTAATTGTGCAATAAAAGCAATAGGCATTGGGTAACCAATAAAATTAATATTTAAATTTGAATTTATTGATTTAATAGTTTTTATAAATTCAATTTGTCTTGTTTTTAAATTTTCAAAAACGTCGTTGAAGAAATCATTAACTAATGAAACAATTAAAGAATAATTCAGATTACTATTAGCTAATTGATTAATAAGATCTAATAATGGAGCATTTGCTAAATTATTTAATGTTAATGTTAAAAAATCATTTGCACCTAATGTAACTGTGAGTAAATTTGCTTGTGATAATTTATCAATTATTAATTGCTTGGCAGCTAATAAATCATTACCAAAATAATTAGTAAGAATATTTCTTTGTTCATTGGTAAGAGAAGTAAAGTCATTTGTATTTAATAATAAATTTCAATCTGAAAATCTAGAACCACTTTTAGCAAAATTAAAAAAAGATTCTAATTTATTTTCTTGAGCATTTTGGAAAAACGAAGCTAAATAAGCTGGAAATGATAAACCCTCAATTTTATTGTCCACAAAACTTCCAGGATAATCTTTAGGCATATCTCCTTGAAATCCCGCACTTATAGAATCACCTAGCGCTACATATTTTATTGCATCATTCGCTCCAATAAAATTGCGACTTTTATCTCTAGGAGATAATTTTGAAATAGGAATATTATGAACATCATCATTATTCTTTGGATTATCTTTTATTGAAGGTAATCCAGGAACATCAAAATCACCATTATCATCTGGATAATAGACAACACCATTTACCTTTTTTATTTTTTTATCTTTAGTTGGGATAAAACTTAATCCTACTGCTAATGCCACAGTGGCAGCAAAAGTCCCAGCAATTATACCTATAGTTTGTTTAGCTTTTATTTTCATAAACACCCTCCATATTAAATTAATACTTCTTATTATACTTAAATTTTAAATAATTCAACTTATGTAAAAAGCTTATTAGTAATAAACTAATAAGCCTGTTTTAAAGGTATAAAAAATTATTTTTAAATAGATTTATTTCAAATTTTCAAATTGTGTTTTGCTATTTTTAATAAATGAATCGTATTCTGATAAAGTTGTTATTAAAGGATATTGATCTTTTAATTCATCCTTAAAATTATTCAATTCAGAGATTTTTTTAGCAGTAAGTGAAGGATTTGAATTGATATAATTTTCAATTTCGAGAATCAAATTTTGATGTTTTTTGGCTAAATTAAATAATAAATCTCTTTCGATTATTGTTTCGTTTGCTTTATTAATAACTTTTAATAATTTTTCTTCTAACATTTTAGTTTGACCATCAGACACTGTATCTAAATCAATATCCAACAAATCAGTGGCTATTGCTAAATATTTATTTTTTATAATTGTAAATAAATTATCAGAAACAAGATTTAAAACCTCTAAATGTTTATTAGTTTTAAATTCTCTTATTTTATTAACAATTTCATTTAATGCATTTTGTTTAGCTTGTTGTCTATCTTTTTTTGCTTTTGTTAATGCTTTTTCCAAATTAGAAAAAGTCTCAGAATAATCAGATAAAACAGAATGTTCATCTTCAATTATTCTCTTTGCTTCATCTAGAACACTGTTAAGTTCATTTTTAATATTTGGATAATCTACTAATTCTTTTTCAATAAAAGAATTTATTTCATACTCAATTTTACTATTAAGTAAATTAATTATTTGTTGATACTGAGTATCTAGGTCGTTTTTAGTTTTTTTAACCTTGCTTAATTCTTTAGATAATTCTTTAATCGAAGTTGACACAACTTCTATAGGTGTGTTATTCGAATCAAATTTTGTTTTAGAATCTTGATAAATAGAAGTAATTTCATTTTTGATTTCTTCATATCTTGGTAAAACTAAAGAATTTAAAAATTCTTGGGTTTCACTTAATAAATCATTTAACTGTTCTTTTTCTATACTTAAATTGTATGAATTAGATTGATCATATTTAGCTTTTTTAAATCCTTTTGTTAATTTAGAATAAATTTCATCAAATTGATCTTGATTAATTGTAATGGCTAATTTCAAATTTTCTTTTGTTTCATTTATTATCGTGTCTATTTCATCGATTATATTTTGATATTTTGTGGCATCTAAATCTTCTTTATAATCATTCATTTCCGCGATTAGTTTATAGATTTTAGTTTCTAATTCCTTTGTGCTCAAAAAAGACTGCAATTGAATTGCTAATTTCATTGCAACAGCTTCAATTTCCATTTTTGCCGAATTTAAAGTTTCAATATTGATGTTTTTTTCAGTTAAAATATTTGCGTGTTTAGATAATAATTGTTCTAATTCGTTTAAGTTATCTTTAAAAATTTCTTTCTTTTTATCATTAGTTTTATTTTTATATGTATTTTCTATTGAATTATTTAAATTATTAATAAATAATTCATATTCTTTTTTTGCAATTTCAAGCTTTTGAGATTCAGTTTTTTCATTTTTATTATTGTTATTACAACTAACAACACTTGAAGTTAATACAAGTGGTGTTGTTGTTAAAGTTAAAAATATCTTTTTCGTTTTCATAATAATCTCCTTTTATAAATATATTTTCTAATTATATAGTAATAAAAATTAAATAAAAATACTTAAAAGCGGCATTTCTATGGCTTTTAAGTATTAAATATTATTTACTAGTCATCTAAATCATCTTCAAATTGATCTTCCAAAACATCTGATTCTTGAGATCCAAATAATTCTTCTATATTTATATCTTTAAGATTTTCAGACATTGAAAATTCATCAAAATTAATTGCCTCATTAACAAGATTTGGATTATCTGGGTCATATTTAGAACTAAAATATGATTTAGGATCTTTAATATCATATTTTCCTTTTGCTTCATAATTACTATTTGTACCAGCAGGAATTCTATGACCCATAATAATATTTTCTTTTAATCCTTCCAATTTATCTGTTTGACTTGCAATTGAAGCATTAACCAAAATTTTTGGAGTTTCTTGGTATGAAGCTGCTGCAAGAAATGAATCAGATAATAACGGAGTTTGTTTTGCACCTTTAATTTTTACTTCACCAAAAGGTGGTTTTTTACCTTCTGATATTAAATGTGCACTTTCTTTTTGATATGCAAATATATCTACTAAACTACCACTAAAGAATTTACTGTCACCTGGATCTGTTATCATAATTTTTGAAAGCAATTGACGAATAATAATTTCAATATATTTATCACTAATTGAAATACCTTGTAAACGATATAACCTTTGAATTTCTTTCAATAAATAATTTTGAACTGCACGAGTATCAGCAACTCTTAATAAATCATTAAGAATAATTGGACCTTCAACAAGTTTTTGACCTGGAACAACTTCATCCCCGATAGCAACACGAATACTACGACCTGCTTTCGAATCATAAGTGATTGTTTGTTTTGCACCATTTTTATCAATGTGCTCAACTGAAATTAATTTAATAGCTTTTTGAGTATCATCTTTTTGAATGTCTTTAATATCAACAACTTTTCCATAAACTTCGCTAATAATTGCTGGACGACCTCAAGGAGAATCATAAGCATCTATTAACTCCATTAATCTACCAAAACCACCAGTTATATCATCAACTCCAGCAACACCACCTGTATGGAATGTACGCATAGTTAATTGTGTACCTGGTTCACCAATTGATTGTGCTGCAACAACTCCAACTGCTTCTCCAATATTAACAACACGATTTAATGCTAAATCTTTACCATAACATTTTTTACATACACCATTGCGTGTGTAACATGATAAAACTGAACGAATTTCTATTTCCGAAATTCCCGCTTTTTCTACTTCCTCAACAATTTCTGGAGTAATTAATTTATTTGCTTCCAAAATAACTTTATTACCATCTAAAATAGGTTTGTTAGTAAAGCGTCCTTCAATTCTCTCTAAAAGACTTTCAATAACTGAATTGGTTTTTGTATCTTTAATATCTTTAACAACAAATCCGTAATCGGTACCACAATCTTCTTCACGAACAACAATACCTTGAGCTACATCCACTAAACGACGTGTTAAATAACCTGATTTAGCAGTATTAAGAGCAGTATCAGTAAGACCTTTACGTGCACCGTGAGTTGATGAATAAAATTCATAAGCAGTTAATCCATCAAGAAATGATGATTTAACTGGAATTTCAACTGTTGAACGAACAACACGTTCATTTTCAGCATCAGCTTTAAGAATTTTTGTGTTATTACTCATCAAACCACGCATACCAGCTAATTGAACAAAGTTGCTTGAATTACCACGAGCACCAGATGTAAACATCATAAATAATGGATTCTCTGGATTTGTTTTTGTAACTTCTTTTAATTCTTTTTCAATTTCTTCTTTAATTGCTGTTCATTTTTCAATTGTTAATTTATATCTTTCATCATCAGTTACCATACCAAGTTCAAATTGTTCATTTAATTCCTCAATATATTTATCACCTTCTTTAATTTTTTCTTTTGTAGAAGGCAATGTGGTAACATCGCTAATTGCGATTGTTGTACCTGAAAGAGTTGAAAATTTATAACCTAACTGTTTAATGTCGTCAAGAATAGATGCAACAATATTTGTATATCTAAATCAAACTTTTTCCAATAATTTTGTAAATTCATTAACAGTTCAACCTAATTGGCTACCCTTGTGATTTCTTTCAAATTCTGTTTTAATTTTTATTCGTTCTTCAAGAATAATGTCTTGTAAAATTTCAACATGTGAAACTTCAATTGGTTGACCATCATATTTCTTTAATTGTGCTAATGAATCAAACAATTTATCTAATTTTTCTTCATTATCACAATCATTAATAACTGATGCTAAATCTTCCATATTAATAACTGAAACATATGAATCATATACATTACGTACAATTTTAGCAATATCTTTTTTAGCTAAAGGTAAATTTAATTTCATACCTTTAATTACTTCAGGGAAGTTTGTTCCGTAAGGAAGTAAATAATTTTTTATATGATTTTCATTGCTTGAAGTATGTAAAATTTCTTTTTCTTTTACAACTTTTTTACCATTTTTATCAGTTGAAATAGTTTGATCCAAATATTTACCAAAAATAAATTCAAAACTATCTGGAAAAACTCTATTAAAAATAAATTTACCAACAGTAGAAACAATATATTTGTTATCACCAGTATTTATTCACTTCTTATTAATTTGACTAACAGGTAAAACAACACGAGAATGTAAAGAAACAATTTTGTTTTCATAGGCTGTTAAAAGTTCATTATATGAACCGAAATAACGACCTTCACCTTTTGCATTTGCTTTTTCCATTGTCAAGTAATAAATACCTAAAACAATATCTTGTCCTGGGTTAATAATAGGTTCTCCATCTTTTGGACCTAAAATATTTTTCGAAGCTAGCATTAATTCACGTGCTTCTCTAACCGCTTCATCACTAATTGGAACATGAACTGCCATTTGGTCACCATCAAAATCGGCGTTAAATGGAGTACATGAAAGTGGATGTAATTTAATTGCTTTACCACGAATTAAAACTGGTTCATAAGCTTGAATACTTAAACGGTGTAATGTTGGTGCACGATTTAAAAGAACCGGTCTTCCTTCAATAGCTTTTTCAACATAAGGCCAAATAATTGGATCTAAATTTTCAACAAATCTTTTACCAGCTTTAATTGAATTTATATTATTATCTCCTTTTATTAATTCACGAATAATTCAAGGTTCAAATAATTTTGTAGCCATTTCACGAGGAATACCAACTTGGTGCATTTTTAATTCTGGTCCAACAACAATAACTGAACGACCTGAATAATCAACACGTTTACCAAGTAAATTTTGACGAAAACGACCTTTTTTACCAGTTAATGCATCAGAAATTGATTTTAAAGGACGACCATCCTTTGAACTAACAGGATTAGGTTTTTTTCTTGAATTATCAATTAAAGAATCTACCGCTTCTTGAATCATACGATACTCGTTTTGCTTAATAAGCATAGGAGCATCTGTTTCAACTCATTTTTTCAAACGGTTATTTCTAATAATAATACGACGATACAATTCGTTAATATCACTTGTCGAATGACGACCACCATCTAATTGAACTAAAGGACGTAAATCAGCAGGAATAACTGGTAAATCATAAATTAACATACTCAATGGATTTTGTTTAGAAATTATAAATTTATTTATTACAGCTAAACGTTTATATAGCTTAGTTCTTTCTTGCACTTTAGCAGATGAAGTATTTGACTCATTGATTTGAGCAGTAATTATTCTAATTTCTTCTTCTAACTTTTGAGCTTCTTCTTTTAAATTAATATTTTTTAATAAATACTCAATAGCTAAGGAACCTGTAGAAATTTTGGCATCACTGTATTCATGAATAATATCATTATATTCATAAAAATCAACACCATAATCCTTACCCATTTTACTTGTTGCGTATGATTCTAATTCTTCTAAAGCTTCATGAATAACTTCATATCCCTCTTCATCTTCTTGAAATTTTTGAACCAACTCTTCTAAAGCATCTTTATAAATAGCTGCTGCTTCTGCGATATCAATAATTGTATTTTTCTTAAGTGATTTTAAACCACCATCCTCTAAAACAATATGGCTTTTATAATATATTAATCTTTCTAAATCAGATTTAGAAACTGTTTTAGAACTATCAGCAACTCTAAGACCTAATAATTTTGAAATAATTGAATGGTCTATTTTAAAAAATCAAAAATGAACAACTGGATTTTCTAAATGAATATGACCCATACGACTACGGCGAGTAATTTTTGGTAAAATTTCTGGACGATATTTTTTACACATTTGTGTAACTTCACAATTAGTATTTTCATCACTTTTTTTATATTTTTTACCACAAATTGGACATTTATAATCTGTTGTTGGGCCAAAAATTAATTCATCAAAAAGCCCTTCTCTCTCAGGTTTATAACTTTTATAATTAATTGTCTCAGGCTTGGTTACTTCACCATGTGATCAAGATTTTACATCATCATGGGTGGCTAGAGAAAGTGTAACTTTTTCTATTTCTGATAAATAATTTTTATTTTTAAAATCTCTACTCATTTGAACCTCCTGAATTTGAAACATCAAAATATTGTTGATAATCACTATCTTCATCTTCAACTATTTGACTTCTTTTTGAATCTAACTTCATACATAATCCTTTAAGTTCATAACTTAAAACATTAAACGATTCTGGAATACCTGGTTTTGGTAAATCTCTATTTGTTGCTAAGGCTGCATATAATTTATTACGACCTTCAATATCATCCGATTTGTAAGTCAATATTTCTTGTAAAACATTTGTTGCACCATAACTCTCAAGTGCTCATGTTTCCATTTCACCAAAACGTTGACCACCATTTTGACTCTTACCACCAAGTGGTTGTTGTGTAATCAATGAATATGGTCCAACTGAACGAGAGTGCATTTTATCATCAACCATATGGTTAAGTTTTAACATATACATAACACCTACTGAAACAGGGTTATCAAATTTTTCTCCTGTTATTGGATCAATTAAAAATTGTTTACCTGATTCTGGAAGGTTTGCTTCTTTAATAACTTCATTAATATCTTCTTTTTTCACACCATCAAATGTTGGAGTAACAAATTTGCAATTTAGTTCTCTAGCAGCCATTCCTAAATGAATTTCTAAAACTTGACCTATATTCATACGAGAAGGAACACCTTGAGGATTCAACATAACATCAATAGGTGTACCGTCCTCTAAATATGGCATATCTTCTTCTGGTAAAACAATTGAAACAACACCTTTGTTCCCATGACGACCAGACATTTTATCACCAACTTTAATTTTACGTTTTACAGCAACCGAAACTTTAACAATTTGTTCAATTCCGTCTTCTAATTTATCACCATTAGCACGAGAAAGAATCTCAACTCCAATAATTGTTCCACTATGACCGTTTTTAACTTTTAATGAAGTATCTCTAACTTGTTGGGATTTTTGTTGCAATACTGATTGAAGAAGTTTTTCTTCTTGACTAGGATTATCATCGCCTTTTGGACTTGTACGTCCTACTAGAACATCTCCTGGAGTAACTTCTGAACCAACACGAACAATTCCGTGTTCATCTAAATGTCTGATTGAATGTTTTGAAACATTAGGAATGTCTGATGTTAATTCATCATTTCCAGCTTTTGATGTTCTAAATTGTATTGTTTGTTCTTCAATGTGAATAGAAGTGAAAACATCATCTTTAACTAGACGTTCATTCAAAATAATAGCATCCTCATAATTGTAACCTTTATATGTTGTGAATGCGACAAGAACATTTTTACCTAAAGCTAATTCACCATCTTTGAATGATGAACCATCTACCAATAAATCACCTTTTTTAACATGTTGACCCTCTTTAACAATAGGTTTTTGATGGATAACTGTGTCTTGATTAGAACGTTGAAAGTTTTTAAGAAGATAAGTGTCTGTTCTATCTTTTAAATCTCTAATTTTAATTTTTAAGCCATCCACATATTCAACAACACCATCATTTTTAGCTAAAAAGTTTCCTGAAGAATATTTTGCAATTTGAGATTCCAATCCAGTTGCCACAAGAGGCGCTTCTGTTTCTAATAATGGAACGGCTTGACGTTGCATGTTAGAACCCATAAGCGCACGGTTGGCATCATCATTTTCTAGAAATGGAATACATCCTGCTGCAACTGAAACCATTTGATTTGAAGCAACTTCAATATACTCAATATCTTCTGGAGAGCCCATTATGTAATGATAATTACGACGCATTGTAATTTGATCACCAATAATTCTATTATTTTCATCAACATTAACAGTTGATTGAGCAATATTTGAATCTAGTTCTTCTGAAGCAGTAAGATAATGAACATTTTCATAATCAACTATTCCATTTTCAACTTTATAGTATGGTGTTTGTAGAAAACCAAATTTATTAACTTTTGCATATGTTGCAAAGTTTAAGATAAGACCAATGTTGGGTCCTTCAGGTGTTTCAATTGGACATATTCTACCATAGTGAGTAGCATGAACATCCCGAACTTCAAATTGAGCAGTATCTCTATTAAGACCACCAGGTCCTAATGAAGTAATACGACGTTCATTTGAGATTTCAGCTAATGGATTAATTTGATCCATAAATTGTGATAATTTTGATGAGTTAAAAAATGTTTTCATTTGATTAGAAATTAATTTATTGTTTGTAACATTTTTAGGTTTAACCTTGTCAGGCTCTTTAGCACTCATTCTTTCACGTGTTGTTTTTTCAAGTTTTGATAGTCCAGTATTCAATTGATTTTGCATCAATTCACCAATTGATACAATACGTTTGTTAATCAATGAATCTGGATCATCATCTTGGCCAATTCCATCTAATAAATTAAAATAATAATTTATTGTTGCCACAATATCAGAAACAATAAGATGTTGATCATTCGCTTTTGGATCAGAACCAATAACTCTAACTTTTTCTTTACCTTGTTCCATTCATTTTCTAGAAGGATAGATATGAATAGAAATCATCTTATTTCTTTTTTTCAAATCCTTATTTTGTTCATCATTTAAGAGTTTTGCATATACTGTTTCAACATTGATTCCTGGGATTTCTTGACTTGCTAAAAATCCTTTATCAAAATTATATTGAATTAAAATAGCCAACTTATTAGTAATATGTGTTCCCTTTGTTAAATGTTTTTCATTTCCATCTTTGTCTTTAATTACAATATCTTCAGCTAATAGTGTTCCTGAAATACGATCTACAAGATTTAACTTACGATTCAACATATAACGTCCAGTTTCACTTAATGAATAACGTTTTTTGTTAAATAGTAAATTTGGAATTAAATTAGCTATCGATTCATCTGAAACACGATCACCACGACGAATAACTCTAAACAATTCATCTTGACAACCTTTAACATATTCTTCATGATTGTAGCCATCCTCATTTAATCTTTTATCTTTTTTAATAGTTTCTTGTAGTACATCAGAATTACCAAAAAGATAATTAATTTCTTTAATGCCAAGGCCTAAAGCACCTAAAAATGTTGTTAAATTTACATTTTTGTTTTTATCAATTTTAATTTTTACTGAATCAGGTGATTTTGATGTAATTTTATGTGAAATTTCAATTCATGAACCTAATCTTGGTAAAATTTCAACCTTGTTAAATAAATCATCAGATTGTTTATTACGAACTCCACGACCAAAATAAGCGCCAGGAGATCTAATTAACTGACTAACTATAACTTTTTCACTTCCATTAATAATAAAACTACCACCACTAGTCATAAGAGGAATTTCACCTAAAAGAACCTCATCATCTTTAACTTCTCCGGTTTCAATTGCTTGTGCTCTAAATTTTGCTGTTAATTTTGCAGCATAATTAGTTCCTTTAACTTTGGCTGTATTGACAGCTCTATATTCATTGCTATCATAATCAAGTTTAGCCGAACCTGAAACATATTCAAGAACAACTTTTTTGTTAGTAGCAGAAATTGGATAATATTCTCTAAGACTTTGCTCAATTCCTTTTTTAATAAATCATTTAAATGATTCTTTGCTTGTTGTTAAAAAATCAGGAACTGGTTCAGTATGTTTAGTTACTGAATAATCACGACGCTCGGTGATTGGTCCAAATTTCCTAATTTTGTAAGGGTATTTATTTTCTTTTTTTTCTGTTGCAACGTTCATATTCTTAATACTCCTCTAATAAAAAATAAACACATACGCAATTAAAAAATAATATATATTAATATTA
Organism: Mycoplasmopsis lipofaciens ATCC 35015; assembly: GCF_000686585.1. Lineage (GTDB taxonomy): Bacteria > Bacillota_I > Bacilli_A > Mycoplasmatales > Metamycoplasmataceae > Mycoplasmopsis > Mycoplasmopsis lipofaciens. Next base: position 133,289 of record NZ_JMKY01000004.1, on the reverse strand, counting down.
ATACTAATTAATTACGCACGAGTGTTCATATTTTAGCACTTAATTTAAATATAAAAAATAAATTTTTAATCATTAACCATAATAATTTAATTCAAAATTATAAAAAATGCTGTTTTATAATGTTTTTAGTCAATTTTATAAAAATTAAAAAAATATGAAAATAAAATTAAGGTTTTTAATAAACCTTAATTTTATAAATTTGTATGAAATTATTTAACTTCAACAGTTGCGCCAGCTTCAACAAGTTTTGCTTTGATATCTTCAGCTTCTGCAGCTGGAATATTTTCTTTAATTGTAGCAGGTAATGTTGAAACTAATTTGTTTGCTTCCATTAAAGCTAAGTTTAACATTTCTTTAACAACTTTAACAATAGGTAATTTTTTACCATTGTCAGCTGTAATGAATACTGAAACTGTAGATTTTTCTTCAGCTTCTGCACCACCAGCAGGAGCTGCTGCTGCAACAACTGCTGAAGGATCAATACCGAATTCTTCTTTCATTGCTTCTACTAATTCCATAACTTCTTTAATTGACATTTCTTTTAATGATTCAATAAATGTTTCTTTTGTTAATTTTGCCATAATAAATCCTTTCAAAAATTAATTATTTGTTTCTTCTTTTTCACTAAACATTTTTAATGAAAGAGAGAGTTGTTGTAATGGTGACATAAGTGAACGAGCAAGAATTGTAAGTGCTTCTTCATAATTTGGTAAAGTAGCAACTTCTTGAACACCTTTTGCATCGATAACTTTGCCTTCAAAAATACCGGCTTTAGGAACTAAAAGTTTATGTTTTTTTGCAAACGCAACTAAAACTTTTGCTGCAACTAAATCATCATCATTGCTAAATGCAAAAATATTAGGACCTACTAAATGTTCATCTAAGCCTTCAATGTTAGCTTGTTTAGCACCGTGTTTAAAAATACGGTTTTTATAAACTTTAATATCAACGTTATGTTGTTTAGCCTCAACACGCAATTGTGTTAATTCATCAACAGATAAACCACGATATTCAGCAATAACTAAAGCTTTAGAACTTTTTAGTTTATTTTCAATTTCTTTAGCAACTTCTTTTTTCATTAATCTTAATTTTGATTCATGTTTTGATTGCATAGTTTCCCCCTTTCGTAATTAATTAGCAATACTAAAATTGGGACAATAATAAAAATGAAAGTATGTATGTAACATACACTAGGTAACAAATTAAGTTTACACAGTTACTGTCTTTATGTATTGCGTTATTATTCTATAATATTTTTTATATTAAAAAAGTAAAAAATAATAAAATTGTCTTTTAAAATGCAAGATTTAAAAACAAAAATCCAAAACATGGTTTAATTAATATCATGTTTTTGTTATTTTTTGTAATTTAGAAGAAATTAGATGTCTAATATTTAAATATTTTTTATTTATTTTTTAAAAATTCTTCTCATCTATCTTGGTATAAAGGTAAAATGGTCAAAGCTGAAATTGCTAATTTACCTTCAAATTCACCATTTTCGTTTTGATGAATCGCATAACTTAAGCCGTATTCATTTTTAATTATTTTAGCTCTAATTAAAGCCCCACCGTTAAAATCTACATCTTGGCTTCCATAGTTATTATTACAATAATAAATGTAGTCAACATCGCCATTCTCATCAAATTCAGCTCCCCAAATATTCATGGCATGTCCTGGTCTTGAAAAAGCAATGGCTTTTTTGTTTAAAAAGGCATCTTTTAAATAATTATTAAAACTATTATAATTAAGCCCTTTAACTAGTTGAGCTGCAGAATTTGAATAACCACGGCCTTTAATTCCATTATCAGGAATTATTTCACTAAAAAAACCAGCACGATATTTAGGGTTTTTCGATAAATATGAAGCATTATTAGGGGTTCAACTAGGGGTTCAACCAGAAATAAATCAATTTACTCCATCATTTATATAGCCGCCTTTATCATTTCAAGCTTGTGCAAAGAATTTAAATATTTCGCTTCTCCCATTTTCATCATCAGGATCTTGATTTTGAATTTTTGGATATTTTTTAGGCATATTTTTAATATATTCGCTAGTTGAACTTAAATTCATATATTTTTCTATATATTGTTGATTGTTTTTTATTCATCAGTGAATTAAATTAGAAGCAGCAGCTGCTCAACATAAATTGTAGTCAAAGTATTGATTCTCTTCTTCAGCAACTTTATTACAATCAAATCAACCATATTTTTCGTCATAAGCTAATTTAGTTGAATAGTCACTAACTCATTTATCTGGTTCTTCCTTATATGAAGGCGAGTTAATTCCATAGAAATACATTGTTTTGTTTTTGAAATCAAATTCTTCGGTTTTTATTTCTTTTTCTTTATCATTTTGTGAACTATTATTATTCTCATTGTCTGTATTGGCTGTGTTGGAAGATTCATCATTATTTATAGGTTCACTAGAAGTATCGTTGGTTTCCTCTGAACTATTGTCACTTGAACCATTATTATCAGATGTTTGCGGTTTTTCGTTATTTAATCGATTAAATTCTGATAAGACATAAATGTATTTACTATTTAAATTGTTTCTTAATCGTTTAAATAATTCGATATCATCTAAAGAAATTTCAATATTTTTGAGAAACTGATTTAATTCTTCATTTAATTTATGAAGATCCTCTTTTTCAGTTTGCATTGAAGAAAATAATATTTTCTCTAATTTTTCGGATTTACCAAGTAATATAGTCAATTCATTTCTATATTTTTTTGTTATTTCTTTAATACTATATTTAATTTTATTAGTTAAGTTATTTTTTAAATTAGTAATAGTTGTTAAAGAACTCGCTTTACTTTTTAAGTTTATTATTTCGCTTTTTATATTTTCTAGAGAAGTTGCTAAAAAATTAAACTCAGGGTCTGTAGAAATATAATCAATTATTTTATTGACTTTTGTCATTTCTACATCAATTAGTTTTAATTCTTCGTTAATTTTCTCATCATCTTTATTATGATTTTTAGAATAAATACAATTTGAAGACAATGAAGGAGCAACTAAAATTGTCGCAATCACATTCAAAAGTAACCATTTTTTATTTTTCATGAATTTTCCTTACTATGTTATTAAATCAAAAAAATTATATATAAGAACAAGAATTAATTTTACTTCTTTTTATTATTTATAAATACAAATAAAAAAATTTCTTGCATTAACAACATTACTTTATATATAAATTTAATTATTAAAAGCATAAATACACTTATTTGACACACTATTACCTATTAATTTATTGAAGACAAAATTATCTATAAGATGTTAATTGTAAATTTTTATAATTATCACTATTTTCTTGTAACTTTTTAAAAATATGAAAAAACATTCTAGATGTTGTAACTCTTCCTTCCATTGTATATAGTCTTAAACCATCATGGCGCTCATTGTCTTTAATTTTTAAAAAGTATGTAACTTTATTTTTTATATTTTTAGGTAATCAAGAAGATAATAAAACCACATTTGCCTTTGTATTTTTAATAATATCAATCATTCATTTATGTTGTAAGGATACAGAATTTAATATGATTGTATCTTTTTCTGTTAGTAGTTTTGAAATTCCTATCTGTTCATATTTATTCATCAATAATATGGCATTTTTATTCATTCTTAATAATTTTATTTGAAAATCTAAATTAACTCCTATTGCGCCCGAAACACCAATAAAAAAGATCTTTTCAGATATATTTATCAATGATGCTATTTTGCTATAAATAGAGTCCTCTAAATCTTTATCTTCCTCTTTTAGAATTAACGAATTATTATGTACAAAAATTAATTCCTTTACATTTTTTAAACCAATTTTTTTTGAAAGAATAGTTATTGCAGCTGGACTGACGCCTATTTCTTGACAAAAATTAATAGCTTTAGATAATTTGATTTTATTCTTAATATACAAAAGTAATTTCTCAGAAATATATTTATTTGTATTAGATCCTTCTTTTGAAATTACTATTAAATTAGAAATATAACTACTTGTACTTATTAAATTATTTGTTGTTTTCATATAATCATTTTATAAAATATTTTACAAAAAAATAAATTTTTTATATAGTTTTTTACAAAATAACGAAATATTTTCATATGATTAAATAAGAAAGATTATTCTTTCTATATTTCTTTAAATTAAAAAAGGAGACAGTATGAAATTTAAAAAATTATCTCTTGCAGTTGGTGCAATGACATTATTACCAATGTCTGTTGTTGTATCTTGCAACAAAAAAACTGACGAGCAAAAAACAATTGAAAATTTAAGTAGAATAGCTACTGAAGTAAACAAAGCTAGAGCAGATAAACAAGCTGCAGAAGATGCTAAAAAAGCTGCAGAAGATGCTTTTAAAAAATTGGTTGATAAAGATAACCCAAGCGTTATTACAAGTGAAAAAAGTATTGATACAATTAATTCACTTATAAACCTTGTTAAAGCTGAAAAAACAGCGAATCCATCAATAACAAAAAACGAATTAATTGTTAAAATAACTGACAAATTGATGAATAAAGAATATGTTGGAAATCGTTTAATAGGATCAGAAAATATTCCTGAACAATTAGTTGCTGATATTGAACATCTTGATTGTTTCACATTTTTAGATTATGTAAATGCATTATTAGATGCAACATCATTTAGTACATTTTTAACAAATCTAAAAGCTACAAGATATAATGATTCAGAAGTTCAATACACTAAAAGAAAACACTTTTTTACAGATTGAGAATATGGAACACCTATTGTTAAAAATCTAGTTGCTGAAAAAGCAAATGACCCTGCTTTTGCTGATAAAGTTGTCAAAGTTGTATTTAATAAAAATGGTAAAAGACAAGAAGATGGTACATTAAAAGAAATTCTTAAAGGTGTTCCTATTGTTGAAAATAGAGAAGTTACATATCTAAAAGTTGATGCTATAACAGATGAATTCATGAGTGCAAACTTTAAAGATGGTGATTTAATTATGTTAGCAGCACCTGCTAGTTTAAATGATTGATTAGATGTTACTCACTGTGGATACTTAGTATTCAAAGATGGTAAAGCAATGTATAGAAATGCTTCAAGCAAAAAAACATTAAGAAAAGTTGCTGATATAAATCTTGTTGACTACCTAACAGACAGAAACTTTAATAGTAAGGAAGGAAAACCTTACGAAACACCAAAAGTTCCAGGAATCTTAGTATATAGAACAATTTAACTTTCTAGATAAATATGAAAGACGAAATAAGTTTATTAGACACAGAACAAAGGAATCCTAGAACTTTAAATATCTCTTCATTGAGTTCGGTTGAAATGGTTGAAAAGATCAACTATGAAGACTCATTGGTTCCTAAATTAGTGTTATCCAAAAAACATGAAATTGCAAAAGTGATTGATTTAGCATATGATTGTATAAAAAACAAAAATGGAAGATTGATATATATAGGAGCTGGTACAAGTGGAAGAATAGGTGTTTTAGATGCATCAGAAATTTATCCAACATATGGTGTAAAAAATAAAGTTATTGGTTTAATAGCCGGCGGCTATAAAGCTTTACATACTCCACTTGAAGGTTCTGAAGACAATGAAGAACAAGCTATAAAAGATTTACAAAAAATAGATTTTAATAAAAATGATATTTTAGTAGGTCTAAGTGCTTCGGGAAGAACTCCATATGTTGTTTCCGGATTAAAATATGCTAAACAAATTGCTGCAAAATGTGTATTTGTATGTAATAGTATAAATTCGCCAACTTCAAAATGAGTTGATGTAGCAATTGAAATGGAAACTGGTCCGGAAGCAGTGACTGGTTCAACAAGAATGAAGGCTGGAACAAGTCAAAAAATGGTATGTAATATGATATCATCTTCAACAATGATAAAACTAGGTTATGTTGAAGAAAACTTTATGATTAATTTGGTTCCAACTAATCACAAACTTGAACAAAGATGTATTAATATGATTAAAGAAATCACACACGCAGATGATAAAGATGTTGAAAAAATATTTAAAAAAACTAAAAATGTAAAAATTGCTTTATTAATGATTAAAGAAAATTTAAACTATGATGAAGCAGTAAAAAAATATAAGGATATTTATGGATGAAACTAAATTAGAACAAGCGTGTTTTGAAATTATTTCTTATAGTGGAGAAGCAAAAAGTTTATTTCTTTCTGCAATTGATTTCGCTATGGATTTTGATTTTGAAACAGCAAAAAACAAAATTAAAGAAGGTAAATCGTTTTTGCAAAAAACACATAAGGCGCATGCTGATATGTTAACAGCTGATATAAATGGCGAATTAAAAAAAATGCCTTTAATACTAGTTCATGCTGAAGACCAATTTATGGGTTGTGAACAATCTCTAGTATTAGCTGAAAAAATTATTAAAATGATGCAAAAATTTGAAACCCAATTCAAAAAATAGAAAGGTAAAATATGTTTAAATCTAAACTAAATAAGGTTGTATCATTAACCTTACTAAGCACAATTTTATCAATTGTTGCTACCCTTTCTTTTATTCCAAAATTATTTAGAGAATCTAAAGATAAAATTAAAGATCAATTTATGAATTATTCAGATATTTATTTTATCGCAACAGTTTTCTTAATTGCTTTATTTGCAGGATTAGCCTTATACTTTTGTATTAAATTGGTGATTAGCCAATTAAAAACAAAATGTCCAGAAGGCAGTTGTCCAAAAATGGAAAAAAGAAATAAATTATTAGTTATTATTTTCGCAATTTTATTAACAACAGTTGCTGTTGTATCAACATTATTTACAGCAATTGCTTATAAATATTATCAAAACGATTTAATGGCATTAAGTCATAATGGAATAAAATTTTCAGATGATGTCATTGCAATCGCTACAAAACATAATAATGCAATTAAATATGAATTATTATCATTTGTATTCGTTTATTTTGCAGCATTTTTAGCATTAATAATTGTTAAATTTACATTACAACAAACCGACAAAAAAAATACTAAAAAATGCAATATAGATAATGTAAATTGTGAAAAAAAGGTGTGTGCCTAATGAAAGTATTACTAATATGCTCAGGAGGTATGTCAACACATATTTTAATTAGTTCACTTGAAAAAGAAGCTAAAAAAATGGGTATCGATAATTTCGAAGCTGATGCCATAGGAGCAAACGAAGCTGATGATTACGAAGGTACATTTGATGTTTTATTAGTTGCTCCTCAAATTAAACACAAATGAGAGCAAATGGTCGAATTTGCACAAAGTAAAAATAAAAAAATTTATCAAATTCAAATGACTGAATATAGTCCAATTGGTGCTGGTAAATTACTAACAAATGTAAAGGCTTTATTGGAGGAATAATGAAAACTAAACAAAAAAATTCAAAAATTCAAAAAGCCCTACAACACATTGAAAAAACTTTTATGCCAATTATGGGTAAAATTGGATCTAATAGATATATTGAAGCAATTAGAAATGGTATGATTTCAATCATTCCTATCTTGTTAATTGGTTCAACATTCCTAATCCTATTCTTTTTCCCAATTGGAAAAAAAGAAACATTCGGTATTAATGTACTTATGAATGTACAAGACGGAAGATGGGCATCATTTATGATGTTACCATATCGTCTAACATATCCAATGTTAGGTTTCTTTGCTGTTATAGGTATCGCTAGATCACTAGCAAAATCTTATAAATTAGATGATCAACAAGGTGTTTTAATTGCTATTATAGCTTATATGATTAGTATTGTTGGTCCATCATACAAAGGTATTGGTAATCCAACATTTACAACCGCTAGCTTTGGATCAGCAACTGTATTTGGTGGTATTATTGTATCAATCCTAGCAATTGAAGTATTTAGAGCATGTGTAAAATATAAAATAATGATTAGAATGCCTAAATCAGTTCCAAATGTAGTTGCAAAACCATTTAACGCATTGATTCCAATGTTGTTTGTGATGTTACCAAGTGTATTATTATTTAATGTTTTAAAATTTAATTTACATGGTTACATTAACTTTTTATTCCAACCATTGCAAAACATTTTTGCAGGAAGTAACTATATTGGTTTTATTGTTGTTGTATTATTAATTATGGTTTTATGAATCGCTGGTATTCATGGGGTTGCAGTTATTGGTTCATTGGCAAGACCATTTTGACTAATAGCTCTTGATCACAATACTAATTTATTAGGTTCATTAAAAGTAAATTCACTATATGTAAAAGATGGAGCAAATATTTTGGTTGAACCATTTTTCCAATGATTCGTATGAATTGGTGGTGCTGGTGCAACATTAGGATTAATTATTGTAATGTTATTAATTGCTAAAAGTAAATACATTCGTGCAGTTACTTATTCATCAGTTTTACCAGGTATTTTCAATATCAATGAACCAATTATATTTGGTTATCCATTAGTTCTTAATCCTTACTTAGCATTACCTGCTATCTTATCACCTATTGCAATGGGTACTGTAACATTTATTTGCATGAAATTAAATATTGTTCCAGTTCCTGTACAACTTGTAGGTTGAACATTACCTTCACCAGTTGGTGCATTACTATCAACAGGTCTAAGTTGAGAAGCATGTGTTCTTACATTTATTTTAATAGCTCTTTCAGCATTAATTTGATGACCATTTGCGAAAGCATATGATAACAAAATGCTTAGAGATGAAATTGAACAAGAAATTGAACAAGAAATTGCAACTGCAAAAGCAGAAAATCAAGAGTTTGATGAAATTGCAATTCGCGCAAGAATTACAAAAGAATTAAAAGGAAGATCAATTTTTAAAAGAAAAAAAGTACAAAAATAATTGAACAAAAAACAAAGGAGTTATTATGAATGAACTTATACTCTTTATCACATGATCAGCAGCTCTTACTGTTTCATATCTTGTGACAAATTATTTAAACAAAAACACAAAAATCTTTTCTAAAATTCCTTCATGAATAATAGTTCCTTTACCATTCATAGTATTTTTATTAATTGGATTACCTTTAATGTTTTCTTCTGTTAATTTTGAAATTGTATTATATGCTACCTCTTATCCAACTGTAATTTGCTTCGGAATAACAGTAGCTATATTTATCGATAGATGATTAAAATGACGTGAAAGAAAAGTTCAAAAATTAAATGATGCAAGATATCATGAGCAACATCAAAAGGAATTAAAAAATAAACAAAATAATAAAAAACAAAATGATAAAGAAAATAGATAGGAAAAATATGTTAGGAATATCAATTTATCCAGAAAAACAAGATAAAGATGAAATAATGAAATATTTAGACTTAGCTGCTAAATATAATTTTAAGAGAGTATTTTCTTGTTTGTTAAGTGTAGAAAAAAGTAAAGAAGAAGTTATTAAAGAATTTAGCGAAATAAACGAATATGCCCATAAAAAAGGTTTAATTGTTATATTAGATGTAAATCCACGTGTGTTTTCAACTTTTGGCGCTTCATATGATGATTTAACATTCTTTAAAAGTTTAAAGGCTGATGGAATTAGATTAGATATGGGTTTTGATGGTAAAAAAGAAGCAAATATGACATTTAATGAACAAAATCTAATGATTGAAATTAATATTAGTAATGAGAATAAGTATTTAGACAACATTCTTTCATATAAGCCAAATAAAAATATGTTAATTGCTTCACATAATTTTTATCCTCAAAAATATACTGGATTATCACTAGATTTTTTCACAAATATTACTAAAAAATTTCATGATAACCACATTAAAACAGCAGCCTTTGTTACATCTAAATTTGCTAATGTTGGCCCATGAAAATTAAGTCACGGGTTATGTTCTTTAGAAATATTACGTGACAAATCAATTACTGCACAAACAAAATTTTTATATGCAACACGTTTAATAGACGATATTATTATTGGAGACAGTTTTGCTTCAGAAGCAGAGTTAAAGGCTATGTCTGAAATTAATTCAGAAATTATTACTTTTAAACTTGACAAAAATTCATTGAAGAAAAATACTGAAATTGAAAATACAATATTGTTTGACAATCATCATTTTAGAAGAGGTGATACAAATGATTATAGTGCTCGTTCAACTATGTCACGTGTTAAATATAAAAACGAAACATTTAAACCTCATTCAACACCTGAAATTTTAGAAGTTGGTGATGTCGTTATTTGCAACGAAAACTATGGACAATACAAAGGCGAATTGCAAATTATTTTAAAAAGACAAGACAACATTGAATTAGGCAAAAATGTTGTTGGTAAAATTGTAAAAGAAGAGTTGGATTTATTAAATTACCTCTATGCTTTAGAAAGATTTAAATTTGAAAAATAAAGTAAAAGCAATTGGCTTAATGAGTGGAACAAGTTTAGATGGATTAGACATAGCTTATGTTGAAATATATAAATACAAGCAAATGAAATTCAATTTATTAAAATTTGAAACAATTGCTTATCCAAAAAACTTGAAAAATAGAATTTATCATTCATTCAGTGAACCAATCAATTCTCGTTATCTATGTTCTTTAAATTTTGAAATTGCTAACTTTTATGCCGATGCAATCAATAAATTTTTAAATGACAATACTATAAACAAAAATGAGATTGATTATATTGCTAGTCACGGCCAGACAATTTATCATCTAATGGATCCTTGTAAAGATGAAGCATATAGCACTTTACAATTGGGAGACATTAGTGTGATTGCTCAAAAAACAGGTATAACCACCATTGGTGATTTTAGACCTGCTGACATTGCAAATGATGGTAAAGGAGCACCTCTTGTTCCATATCCGGATTATCTTTTATTTAGAGACGATAAGGAAATAAGATTATTGCAAAATATAGGTGGAATTGGTAATGTAACCGTTCTAGATAATGATTACAATAATGTAATAGCTTTTGATACAGGGCCAGGCAATGTTTTAATTGACATGGCATGTAAATACTTTTTTAACCAAGACTACGATAAAAATGCAATATTAGGCGAACAAGGCGTAATTAATAATAAATTAATAGACTTTTTAAAAAATGATAAATTTTATCAACAAAAACCACCTAAGGCAACAGGAAGAGAAAAATATTCACAAGATTTTTTCAATACTTTAATTACAAAATTTCCTAATATCAATGGGTTTGATTTTATTGCAAGTTTAACATATTTTACAGCTTATACAATTAGTGAATCCTACAAAAACTTTATTATTCAAAATGACAAAAAATATGCTGTTTATCTTTCTGGGGGAGGGGCTAGAAACCCCTTAATTAAAAAATTTTTATCTTCATTATTAAATCCTATTGTTGTTAAAGACTCTTCATCATTAGGTATGAATGTAGATGCTAAAGAAGCAATTTCGTTTGCTATTCTTGGTTATTTAACATTAAAAAAACAACCAAGCAATTTACCAAAGGCAACAGGAGCAAACAAGCCTGTTATTCTTGGTAAAATAGCTTGAGTTTAAAAAAATATATAGTTCTTTAATTAATTTTAAGGAGCTATATATTTTTAATCCTTTATATTATTTTTATTAAATTCAAATTCGACAATTCATTCTAGTGATTTAAAATTTGTTTGTTATACTTTTTTATATATAAAAGAGGTTAAAAACATGAATAAAATTAATGTTTTTTGAATAAGAAATGATTTAAGACTAAATGATAATATAGGTTTAATAAACGCTATTGAAAACACATATAAAAATAAAGATAAATTATTATTATTTTTTAATATTAATAGCGAACAAATAAGAATTAACGAAATAAGTAACGATTATTTTTTTAGTGCTTTAAACATCTTTAATAAAACTTTAAACAGTCAAAATATTAAAATCTTTTTTGCTTATGGTACTCCTGAAGAAGCTTTCAAACACTTATTAAATAATTTTAATATATCCAAATTATTTTTCAATGCTAGTGAAAGAGGCTATGGGCTTAAAAGGGATTTACAAATTCAAAATTTTTTAAAAGATGAAAACATCGAAATATATCGCTATTTAGATCATCATCTTATAGGAGCTCATCAAATTTTAAATCAAAATAATTGTTATTATAAAGTCTTTACAGCGTATTATAATAAATGAAAAAAAATTCCTAAAAAAGCTGTAAAAAAAGTGAATATAGAAAAATTGCAAACAATTATTTTCAATGATTTTCAAAATTCACAAGACAATATTTTAAAATTAATTTTACAAAAAAGAACAAATATTTTTGATAATGAATGTGGTTATAAAAATGCAATGCATTCATTAGAATATTTTGCCAAATATAATTTAGACAACTATTTTGAATTTAGAGATTTTCCTTATATAAATAAAACAAGTAAACTAGCGCAATATTTAACTACAGGTGAAATATCAGTTCGCGAAATTTTTAACATAATAAATATGCAAAAAAATTCCCTCAGTAAAGAAACTTTTATAAAGGAATTATGTTGAAGAGATTTTTATAACATGATATATGCAATAAACCCTAATCAAAAATATGAAGAAAATAATGTTATATTTAGAAATATTAAATATCCAAATAATATTGAATGATTAAAAAAATGACAAAATGGTGAAACAGGGTTTCCAATTATCGATTCTGCTATTATTCAATTAAAAACTACTGGATTTATGCATAATAGATTAAGAATGATTGTTAGTTCCTTTTTGGTTAAGGATTTATTAATTGATTGAAAATATGGTGAAGAATTCTTTAAAAAATATTTAAAAGATTATGATTCTGCTTCAAATATTGGTGGATGACAATGATCAGCATCAGTCGGAACTGACGCAGTTCCTTATTTTAGAATTTTTAATCCTATTTTACAAAGCAAAAAATTTGATCCACAAGGCAAATTTATTCAAAAATACTTGCCTCAATTAAAAAATGTGCCCCTTGAATATATTCATGAACCATATAAAATGAATGAAGAATTAAAAAATAAAATAGGTTTTATAGATAATCAAACATATCCAAAACAAATTGTTGATCATGACATTCAAAGAAAAAAATGTCTAGATTTATATAACATAAAGAAATAACAAATATTTTTCTAAACCGATATTTTATTTCAACTTTGTCTGCATTTTTTTATAAACTATTTTCATTATTTATTAAATTAAAATTAATATAAATTTAAAAAATATTTTGTATTGTAAAATATAAATATTAAAACAATTTAGGAGCGGATATGAACAAAAAAAATATTATTCTTTTTGGAATGCCAAACATAATAAAATTAGCTGAAAGAATTTCAAATTTATTAGAAATACCATTAACCAAAATTTCCAAAACCACCTTTGCTGACGGTGAAGCAATGTTAGTAAGTGATAAAACTGTTCGTGGCAAAGATGTTATTGTTATTGCTAGCACATCGAGACCAGTAAATGATAATTTAATGGATTTACTATTATTTATTGACTCATTAAAAAGAGCTAGTGCAAATAGCATAACAATTGCTATTAGTTATTATGGCTATGCTAGACAAGATAGAAAAGCAAGCGGAAGACAACCAATCGGAGCAAAATTAGTTGCCAATCTACTACAAACAGCTGGAGCAACCAAAATTATTGCTGTTGATTTACATAACCCAGCTATTCAAGGTTTTTTTGATATACCTATTGATGATTTAAGAGGTGCATACACTCTTGCAAAAGCCATAAAAATGTCTAAAGAAAGTTTTACAGTAGTTTCACCCGATCACGGCGGAACTATTAGAGCAAGAAAACTTGCTGAACTTATAGCTGAAACAGTAAAAATTTGTATAATTGACAAAAGACGTATTGGAACTAATCAAACTGAAGTTATGGGTGTGATAGGAGATATTAAAAATCAAAATGCTGTAATTATAGATGATATTATTGACACAGGAGGAACTATTTTAAAAGCTGTGGAAACATTAAAACAAAATGGTGCTAGAAAAATAATTATTGCAGCTACACACGGTATTTTTACAAAAGGTTTTGAATTGTTCGAAAATAATCCTAATGTTGAAAAAGTTATTGTAACTGATTCAATTGATAATTCTCAACTTGAAAAGAAATTTAAAAAACTTCAAATTGTAAGCTTAGATATTTTTCTTTCAAAAGTGATCACATGTTCATTAAACGGAGAATCAATTTCAAATTTATATAAAGAAATTACAGAAATAATTAAAAAATAATCAATAAAAAATTTGTGCAATAACCACAAATTTTTATTTATGCATTTTATATTTATGCCATATGGCTATGTGTTTGTTATATAATAGTTACCATGATTGATAAAACCTACATAATGGAAAAATATAATAATAATATTGAAGAATTAAAAAAATATGCAGAAATGATTTATGAACAAAATAAATATATGAACATTTCTGGTTTTAAAACTATCGAAGAAATATTTGATAATGGAATTATTAGTTCTTTAATTTGTTTAGAAACTTATTTTAATGAAACAAACAAAGAATGAATCAATAAAAAAATATTAGATATTGGTGCGGGGGCTGGCTTTCCCTCTATTCCTTTTTTACTTGTAAATAAGAATTTTGAATTGACTATTTTAGAAAGTCAAAATAAACGTTGTATTTTTTTAAATTCAATTAAAGAAGCTTTTGGTTTGAACAATTTAACAATAATTAATTCAAGAGCTGAAGATTATATAAAAGAAACAAACTCATTTGATTTTATTACAGCCAGAGCATTATCATCTATAAAAAATATATATATGATGTCACACCATTTATTGAAACTAAATGGTTATTGAATATTACCTAAAGGGAAAAAATATAAAGAAGAATTAGAAGAATTTTATTCAAAATTTTATAATCATAATTCTGAAGTATTTACATATAATTACATTTACTCAAATGAACAATCTTATATTATCGAAATTCAAAAAAAACAAGAAACGAACAAAAAATGACCTTTGCAGTGAAAAGATATTCAAAAATATTAATAAGACATTTTTTATAATTTTTTGTTAAAAATATTAATATTTGAACAATTTTTTCTTTATTTTTTATAAATTGCTACTGAGTGTAAAAAGTAGATTGAAAGGAGGAATAATAATGTATTCTAATTTCAATCAATATTTTATGGGACTATTATCCACAAAAGATAAAGTAAATGCAATTAAAACAATATGTAAATTAGAAGATGCTAATGAATGTGCTAAACTCAAAAAAATTAATAATGCTAATTTGGATTTAAATAAAAAAATAACTTTACCATTAAATAAATTAAACAAAGTTTTAAGATTGCTTTCAAAAAATAGTTTATTGATAATAAGAAATGACTTTATTAATAAATATAAATCTAAAAATTGATTTGAACAATATTTTTCTAAAACAACGTATTATAAATATAAGAGAGAAGCTTTAGAGGAATTTTTATATTTATATGTTAATGAATAATATTATTAATTATCCAACGCATTTGGAAAAAGCAAAAACCAATCAAATTCAAGAAATAGATATAACCCAAAAAGATTTTTATGCATATCAAATTCCTTATGTTACAACAATTTTAGAAAACATAAGAAATGATGACTATTATAATATGTCTGTAGGCGAAATAGATATAAAGAGAATGTTTAATAAAAATAAATTTATTTTGATGTTTACATGATCAAATCCATATGAAACATTTTTAAATATAAAACCGGATTGAACAATAACGATAAACAATAAAATTATTGATAACAGTAAAATATTAAACAAATATAAAAACGCTGTATTTACAATACGGAATTCCGAATTAATATACGGTGAACATTTTAATTACAAAGAATTAAAAAATAATAGACCAAAGCGCCTCATTGTACATAGTTTAGTATTAAATTCAGATGAGTTGGGGATCTCATTTGATGAATTAGAAAATATTACAATGAATTTTCACAACAATAAAAATCCAAAAATGCAAGCTTGACAAATTAACAAAATAAAAAAGGCTAAAAATCAACCAATTTTAAATACAAAAGATAATAAAATTAAGGTAAAAATTGCAAGTCAATATCAATTCTTATTTAAAGATTTACCGATGTTTTACAAACCTTTAAAAAATATAGAATATACAAACTTTGATATAGAATTAAATGATTTAAAACAAAGAGAAAAAATAAATAATATCGCAAACATAAAAACAAGCTCATTTGGAAAAAATATTTTAAAATTTTACTCACCTACTAAATATGATAATAGATTTGAAGAATTAGGAAACACCATTAAAGAATATAATAAATTTAAAAATAATTTATTTTCATATGAAAGAAAACCCAGTCTACCTATGTACACTATAGAAATGGATTCAAATCATTTTGAAAAAATTAATAAGAATTTGACGGTTGAAGATGATGTTAACCCTAATAATTGAATTCAATCTAAAAAATTTTATTACAATGATTTTGTAGAATATGACTATAAAACAGAGGAATTAGTTAAAACAGATAAACAAGTGAGTTCTGGTTTAATCATTCCTTATAATTTTAATGGAGATTTCATTACACATTTTAATTTTTATTTCGATGAGGGAGGCAAAAATAATAAAAAAGATTTTATAAATTTATCAATAAATAAAAATCAAAATGTCCCACAAAGTGTATTAAATTATAGTAATGGACAAATTAAATTATCTATTAGAGAAAGTGATGAATTCGAAAAATATGAAGAATCGCCAGTAAATGATAATGCTTATTCATTTGATCTATATGACATTGAAGAATATTTAAAAAATGAATCATTTAATCAAGATTATTTAGACAAGTACTTAATCACAAATAAAAGCTTGTATGAAGAATAAAAATAAAATATTATGATCACTTATTGGCACAACTGTTGGGTTAGCTACTATAACACCAATTATAGTTATATCTGCAAAAAAATATAAAAATAATAGAATTGACATTATTGAAAATAATCAATTAGCAACGTTTCCTAAATTAAACAATTCAAATTACTATAAATATATAAGAATTTTAAATGACAAACCATGTTTTGCTTCTGATTTTATAGCTAATGTTGTAAAAGATATTTTACAAAATATGTATATACCTTCTGGAAATGTTGAATTTTACTACGATAAAACAAATGAACAATCAATAACATTCTATTTTAAATGAACAAGCGGAAATAGCATTATTAAAAAGCAATATAGTTTTGACATTCAGGATTTATTAACAAACAACAAAAATAGACAACAAAATTAATGTTGTCTATTTTTTAATTTTTACGTTCTATTGATTTAAATATTTTTAATTCTTCATCTGTTGCTAAAACAAAATGTTTATTACCTAAATTTTGTCATTTAGGTTGAATTTCATTTGAGTAATTATGCATACTTGCATCATAAACAGAACCGATTAAAGAACCTTTTTTACTTTCAATAGAAGGAACTGCATCAAGTAAACTTTTAGTATATGGATGATAAGGATTATTTACCACTTCATCAGTTGGTCCAACTTCTAATAAAACACCTTTATTTATAACAGCAATTCTATCAGAAATATATTCTACCATTCTTAAATCGTGAGCAATAAACAAAATTGTTAAGTGATATTTTTCTTTTAATTCATTAAAAATATTTATAACTTGAGCTTGAATAGAAACGTCTAAAGCAGAAATTGGTTCATCAGCTATTAATAATTTTGGTTGTAAAACAACTGAACGACAAATTCCAAGTCTTTGTTGTTGACCTCCAGAAAACTCCAAAGGAAAACGACCTAAAACAGATTCATCTAAACCAACTTGCTTTAAAATGTCTATAATTAATCTTTTTTTACATTCCTTTTCAGATAAAGCATCATAAGAATGTCTAGTTTCTTTAGCAATTTTTAAATTTTCAAATAAATTATTATATAAATTTGGGTTCGATTTGGCTCTTTGTTCTATTAAATTATAGGTTTCTTCAAAAACAAAGTTATAAGAGTCTTCAGGGCTTTTTTCGTGTTCTCTAAGAGCTCTAATAAGATTTTTTACAGGTAAATTATCAGGATCAATTCTTTTAATTTCATTAAACAAATCTGTATAAACATTTTGATCATATGTGGTTAAATAAATAAATTTTGAATTTTTAGTATTTGTTAATCCTTCTCCAACAACTTTCTCAACATTTTTATATGGATTTAATGAGTTTGTTGGATCTTGAAAAATCATTTGTACTTTATTAACCATAAAGTCAATTATATCTTTATGTTTTTTACTAAATTTTCAACCTTTTTCAACATTTTTAGGAATTACTCTATCAAGTATTTTTATGTAACCAAATGAATGTGGAGTTAACCCAATAATAGCTCTACCTGTTGTTGATTTACCTGAACCTGATTCACCAACTAAACCTAATATTTCACCTTCGTAAACATTTAAATTTAAATCTTTTATAGCTTTAAATTTTTTAAGTCCCACACCATAATCAACATCTAAGTGTCTCAATTCAACAACAGTTTTAGAATCAGGATAAGCATTTAACATTTCCTCAACACCTTCCCTTATTGGACGAACAATTTTCTTAAATCCCTTTTTCTCAACATAATATTTTTGCATATTATTTCTCACTTTCTTGTTGTTGAACTAACTCTTCTACTTCTTTATTATATTTAAGTGATTTGTTTTTGTAAAACTGATATGTTGCAGGTCCTGCATAAGACTTTTCTTTTGAACCATAAATATTGATTAAATTAGATTCATATTTGTCTCAAAGCATTTTAATAATTTTTGGAGGTTCATACTTTGGTGCTTCTTCATTAATTAAATTTGATTTAACAAAATGCGTTGTGGAAATTTGATAAAATGGAGGTTCTTTTTCAAAATCAATTCCTAGTGCATAATCATTACGAACTGCAAAAGCATCTCCTTTTATACTATTTAAATTTGATGGTACAGCCCCACGTATAACTTGAAGTTTTGTGCCTTTGTTAAAATCAGGCATAGAAACAATTAATCCTCAAGTATATGGATGCTGTGGATTAGTTAAAATTTCTTCTTTTGTTCCACTTTCAACAATTTGTCCTGCATACATAATATTAATAAAATCGGCAATGGATGCAACAACACCTAAATCATGAGTAATGAATGCAATAGAAATATTGAATTTTTCCTGTAATTCGCGAATTATATCTAAAACTAAGGCTTGTACTGTTGGATCAAGTGCTGTTGTTGGCTCATCCATAACTAAAATTTTTGGTTTTAATGAAACTATTGCTGCAATAGCAATACGTTGAATCATACCACCTGAAAGTTCATGTGGGTATAAATTCATTACAGCTTCTGGATTTGAAATTTTAGTCATTTCTAAATATTTAATAGCCTCTTCTCTTGCTTCTTTTTTGTTTTTAACAATTTTGTTAATTAACATTCCTTCCATAATTTGTTTTCCAACTTTCATAGTTGGGTCCAAAATGGACATAGGATTTTGAAAAACAGCTGAAACAACACGACCACGTAATTTAGATTTTTCTCAATTAAATAATGAAAATTCTTGAACCTCTAAACCATATAATTTAACTTTACCACTCTCAATAATAGCATTTGCTCCAGTTAATCCATATAACAATGATGTTATAACAGATTTACCTGAACCCGATTCACCTATAATCGCATGTATTTTACCTTCAAAAATTTTAAATGATGGTCCTCTTAAAACCAAATTCTTTTCTTTAGGATCGGCAGGATTTTTAAATGTTAAATAAATATCTTCAATTTCTGCAGCTATTTTTGTTTCTTTGCCAAAAACAAATTCTGTTTCTGCATTCTCGATATATTTATCTATATCGACACCGTTTTGGTTTGTTTTTTTGACAATATGTAATAGTTCACCAATTTTTCTAAAGCCTTTTGCTATGCTTTTGAAAAAATTAGCCCAAAAATCTTTTATTCTTTTTAAAATATTATTTTTTTTGTCTTTTTTTACCACCATCATTTCTTTAGGTTCTGGCTTCAAATTATAAACTAATGGCTTCATAAAACGTTTTGAATAACCATAATGATTATCAACACTTGTATTTATCTCACCATATTCAGAAACTACATCCTTAATATTCGGATTTTTGATTGATGTGTTTTTATATTTTTCGATATCCATATTTTTTTCTTCTCTAAATTTACTTTCTTGAACAAATTCAATTCTATCTCCAGAAATGCTTTGTTCATTAATATTCACATTTTCTTCTTTTGCTGTAGCGTCAAATGTATTATTAGAAATGTTATTTTCCAAAATACTTGTGTCTATTATCATATTATTTTCGTTTTGTTTTATTGCTTTTTTTGTTGGAGCACTACTTTTTCTAGCTTTGCTCAATCTTGATCTTTTTTTTGCCATAATTATCTTTGTCTCAATAAACTATCTTGAACAGCAGCAGACATCAATTGAATTGATGTTGTTACAATTATTAACATAAATGATGGAATTAAAACAAAACGAGGATAGGTTGTGAATATTTTTGAACCTTCAGTGATTAAATTACCTAAAGTTGGAAGAGAAGGAATAGAAAGTCCAATGAAAGCTAACGATGTCTCTGAAAGTATAATACCCGGAATATGGAAAACAATTTCAGTAACTAATAAAGGAATAACAACTGGTAAATAATTTATAAGAACTTTATATGTAGGTGTTCCTAAAATTTTTGAAGCTGAAACTCACTCAAATGTTTTAGCTCTCATAACTTGTGAACGCATTTGATTTGCAATACCTGTTCATGAAGTAAAAGTCAATGCAAAAACAATTACTCAAAATGTAGGTTTTAAAACAATTGTAAATACAATAAGAATAATTATTGAAGGAACATTTGACACTATTTTGATGAAAAAGGTCATAACTTTATCAAATATTCTAAAATGTCCCATCATAATTCCAATTATTAAACCGATGAAAACTTGAATAAATGTTGCAACAAATGCTAATGCTAATGAATATCTTAAACCTCATCATAATCTTGCGAATAAATCTCTACCTAAAGCATCAGTACCAAAAATATGGCCGTCGGTAAAAAAGGTAAGAAATCTATCTTTTTCTTGAACCAATAAAGGATCTTGTGTAAAGAATGGAATAACTAATGCACATATTATTAGTAATAACAATGTAACAAATCCAAATACTCCCGCAAATGAACGACTAAAACGATAAAAGAATTCAACAAATGGTTTTTTTTGTTTATGTAGGGTTCCTGATTCATGATATTCAAAAATATTACCCATAATTTCTCACTTTTTATAGTTAAGTGGTTGCAATATTGGATTTGGTGCTAAATCGCGACCATGAACATTATTAGGGCTTTCTTTTGCCCTTTTGTTATTAAACAATTTCATAAAACAACCTCCTAACTTCTTCTTCTAATACGTGGATCAATAATTTGATAAAGAGCATCACGCATTGTAAATGATAATATTGTAATAAGTGAGAATAATGTAACCATAAATAAAATGATATTATAGTCTTTTGATGTGATAGCTTGTAATAATAAACCACCAGAACCAGTAATAAAGAAGATTTGTTCAACGAATAATGAACCAATAAAACTTCCGAAAATAACTACTGGGAAAAATGTTGCAATTGGAAATAATGATGGTTTAAGAGCATGAGTTCAAACGAATCTAGTTTTGCTTAAACCTTTTAAATAACAAAATTTAGCATGTTGTGAATTTAACTCACGGTTTAATTCTGTTCTTATATATTTTATATAAACAATAATCGAACCAAGAGATAAAGCTAAACCTGGTAAAACATAAGTTGCAATATTTCGTTCATCAAATAAATATGGTAAATTCATTTTACGGCCAATTAATAATAATCATAAAGCAAATACTAATGAAGGAATTGATGAAAATATTGAAACAACTAGTGTTGCCAAATGATCAGGTAATTTATCAGGATTCATACCAACATAAACTCCTAATGGAATACCAATTACTAAAGTTAACATAACTGAAAAAATTCCAATTAAAAAACTTTTATAAAATCTAATTCAAACAAAATCATTAATTTCACTACCTGGAAATACAGATAAAGAAATTCCAAAATCGCCATTAAATATATTTTTTATATAAATTAAATACCTTTGAAATAGAGGTAAATTTAATCCATATTTAGTTTCAACAGCAATTCTAGCTGAATCATCCAAACCAGCAGTTAATGTTGTTGCACCTGGAATAGAATTAATTAAAAAGAATGTAATTGTAATAACTATTCAAGCAACAACTAAGAATTCGATTAGCATTTTAGCAGTATTATATAATATCTTAGAAGTTGATGATTGTGGATTAAACATTTTTTCGTATCACGTCATTTTACGCCTTTTGCCAACAAAATCAACGTGAGCATTTTGAAGAATATATTTACCTTTTATTTTTTTAAGATTATCTTCATAATTATATCTTGTTTGTTTTTTCATTTTATCCTTCCTTTGTTACTCTTGGTAAGTTTGGTCTTGATGGATTAGCTACATCATAAGCAAATTGTAATGAATATGTAAATAATCCTGCCACGCCACCAACACGAGAAACTTCTCAATATGTATCAACTTCCATAAGTGGAACAACTGGTGCTCCATCACGAATAATTTTTTCTAATGCCGCAATAACTGCGAATACTTTTTTCTCGGTTCAACCTTCAATCGTTTCTTCCTTAGTAAATTGATTTGAAAAGAAACTCAAATGACGCTTATTAAAATCACTAGCATCTTCATCGTCTTTTACAAATACTAATTCAAGAATTTTGCTTCAAATTGAACGATCTCAAATTCTTAATCTCTTTCTAGTTTTTTCTGCTAATTCAGGAAAAATAGAAATAACTTTATCAATACTTTTTTCATATCTAAAACCTAATTTTTCGAAATATTTTTGATATGTTCAGCCACCTGAAGGATTGTTTCTAAATCCTGTTTGTTTTTGATTAGCTTTATTTATTTCATCTGTTTTGAAAAAAGCTTTTACATAACTATATGTATCAGAACCGAAGGCATCAAAGTTACGATACAATAAATCAAATTGACCAGTTGTTCTTGAATCTTCATAAACATTTTCTGGTAACCCTTTAATTTCAATTTCTACAAAATCACCAAAAGCTTTTTTCATAAAGTCTTGTAATGCTATACCAGCGTTTTGTTGTTCATCTGTTGAGTTAGAAATATATTTAAGATGAACTTTTTCAACACCAGGGTGTGTTTTTTTAAATTCTTCTAAGTAGAATCTTGCAATATCTAAATGATATGCTTTATCAGTTCTATCAACATGTTCAAAATTATAAATTTTAGACAAGTGATCAATATGTGAATAATTTTGAACTGGGATTGATTTTAATTTTTTATTTAAATTTAATTTTTGTTGTTTTTCAACTTCGGTTAATTCACTATCTTTTTTACCTTTAAATGCATTATAAAATTCATCAAATTGATATTTAGTATACATAAAATCATGATCAAAAGACATTTCAACAGGATCTCCAAAACTTGAAGAACCGTTACCAAAAGCGGTTCAAGTTATAACAGGATAAGAAGAGTTTCATCCAACAATATTTAGCATTGAATCACGATCTATAGCATAATAAATTGCATTTCTTAAATTCTCGTCTTGAATATATGAGGAACCATTAGTTTCTTGATCTAAATTAAACGCAAGAGCAATAGTACCAAATCCTGCTGACTTATTCATATTTTTTCTATATTCTAAATTTGTTCAGTAATTTAATTGTTGAACAGCAGGAATTCTTGTTGCAGCAATATAATTATCATCATACATTGCTGAATTAATATTTGGATCTGAACTAAAGAAAATTTTTATTTTATTACTAATTGTTTTATCAGCTGAATAATATTGATTGTTTTTCTTTAACATTATATATCCTTGAGGACCTAATACTAAATCATCAATATCAAAAGCACCATTAGTTAAAAACTTAGATTTATCTAAACCAAATTCAGTTATTCCACCGATACTTTCAACAAATTTTCTATTTATTGGAATTAAATCTGTTAAATCACGATAGCCATTAGTAATAGAAGTAGGTTGATATGAATCATATTCAACTCTTACAGAATACTCATCAAAAGCAAATGTTCTAAATTCAAAGAAATCTCTTGGTTTGAAATTTAAAATATCATCATTAGAAAGAACATTCTCACCTTTATATAATTTGTTTACTGCATCATTATAAATGTTTGGATTTTCTTCATCAAATTTAATATTATTTAATCTTATTTTTAACAATTTGCTTGCTTTAAGTAATTTAGCAAATTCTTTATTAGTTTTTGATAAAGGATCTGAATATAAATATTTTCTTACTTTCACAGCAATACGTTGATTAATGTTTTTCAACTCTTCTTTTGTGTGTTTTGCAAGAGAATATTCAGGATTAGGCAGCATAACAATAGTTTCCTCTGCATTAAAATCAAAATCAGGTGAATATTTAATTGCATCAAATATTTCTTTATTTGAATGATTTCAATACATTCTACCGTTATAAATACCCAAATTTAAGGCAGCTTTTTTAATCGCTGCAACTTCTTCATCATCATTTGGATTTTGTGAAGATCATGGTTTATATGAAGAACTAAATACATCATATACATAATGATCACCTTGCTTTATTAATTCAGGGTAACCAAAAGGATTGATATATGGCTTTTTATGTTTTTTAATATATTGTTGTTGCGCTTCAATCATTTCACTACTTGATTTAAATTTACGTTGTAATGTAGCAGTTTGTTTTTGACTACCAGTATTTAAATCTAAAATATAATGCATTGCATCAACATAATCATCTGCTTGAACTGGGTCTCCATTACTTCATTTACTTTCACCTTCATTTAACAAAATGTGCATAGATAAAATATTGTTATTTTTTGTAAAAATACCTGAAATAGGTTGATATTCACCAGTTTTGCCAATAGAATTTCCTGTTGTTGCTCCAAATTGATCTAATGAATAAAAACGTCCAGACACTGATTTTGCAGCATTTTCATGATTTTTTAAAAAGTCTTCCATTGTATTACTATTAGCATCATTACCAAAAATACCCATTGGAATTTCTGGTAAGTTCAAAATTCTTTTTACAGATTCATTTGGACCTGTTTTTAAAGGACCTTCTACAAGAGTGGGTAGTATTTTATTTACTGAAGCAAATTTAATGTAATTTAAAGAGTTAATAGGATTTGTTGCTAAACCTAAATCATAAGTACTAGAATCTCTATTATATTGTTTAGTAGTTGGATTTTGCTTTTCACTTGCGTTTGAACAGCTGGCAATCATCAATGTTGAACCAACTACAATAGGCATTCCTAAATTTAATAATATTTTTTTTCTCATATTTTATCTCCTAACTTATGAATTAAGCTATAACACCATTAAATTGGTGATCAACTTTAATTCTTGTTTCATACTCTTTATTTACATTAGGGTTTGTTCAGTGTTTAAATACTGCTATTGGTGCTTGAGAAAATGTTTTACCATTTTCAGATACTGATTCATTTTCTCCTAAATCCATTTCTAAGACTTTATTACCTTTTGCATCAGCAAAATACACTCTATATTCATGTCCTGGAGTTAATAATCTATCACGATATTGTGACATTACTGCATAATCAGACACCCAAGCTGTAAACCCTTTTCCTATATGTGTTCCATTTTTATCAGTGTAATTATATTCTTCATCATCTAATGTATGACGAACACTCTTATCACCATTCATGAATTTTTCTTCATTTTCAGGATTTTGTGTTTTGTAATAAAACATATTATTAGTATGTTGTTTAGTTATATGTAATTTTTTCACTTCACCTGTTTTTACATCTTCAAAAGCAATAAATTCTGCTTGACTTGCAACATCGTTTGATAAATAACCAAACATTGCAACAGCATCTTTATCACTATCTCTTCAAATTGTTGATAATGTTCTCTTACCTACACCTTGTGATTGTATATAAAATTGTCAATAAGCTTCAACTCTATTTGTTACTTTTTCATTCTTAAGGTTTTTAATTCTAATTGTATCATCTTCAACAGGTTTTCCTTGATCATCATACATTTGGAAGTTTAAAAATTCACGATATCATCTATCTTTAAATCAACCATTATTTATTGTTCTAAATGAACCAAAGAAACTATTACTATATGCACTAATACCATCGTTGAAATCTTTATTATTTGCAAACACTTTTTGTTTATATTTTAAACCTAAATTATCAGCAACACGTTTTCTTTCTTCATCATCATATGTTTCTGATTCAAAAATAATATTCTTGATACCAATTTTACTTGAGCCAGCATCAAATTTATTTAATAAATTATTTCACTTAGCAGTGGCTTCTCCATCAACAACATATTCTAAACCGGTTGTAGCTTCAGAAATACCTGTAAGAAAACCAGGCATATTTCCAAACTGTTCACTTGATGGTGAATATGTTATTTGTAAATTATCACGGTTGATAATTTCTGCATAATTATATGTATAATCTGAGAAAAATTCGTTAAATTTACGTTCTGTTTTAGCCGCATAATATTCAATAACATTATTAGTTGGTTTTGCTTTTTTAAAGAATCCATTGATCATATTTGACATAACGCCAATTAATGACGTATCATTATGATTTATATAACGCGCTATAACTTGATCACTAAATGTTTGAATTTTATTTTCAAATATCATAACTTCAAACATACCTAATTGATTTAATTGTAAATTATTCTCATAAGCAAATGATTGAAATGTTTTTAAGAATTCATCAATATCGATTTCTCATTTTTCTTTATTAGGATCAATAACATTAAATCCTTCAACTTTTAATAAACCATAACCAAGTTTTTGATCAAATACTCATGCTAAATCATGGTTATCTAAAATATCTTGCATTGTAAAATATTGAATATTCATAGCTAATTTACTTTCACTATATCTTCTCATAATTTCATTAGCTAATCTTTGTTTATCATTTGAATTCAATAATTCTAAATATTTATCTTTCGATTCTTGATCTAAAATTTTATCTTTATCTAGGGCTTTTTGGAAATTCAATTTAAATAAATCTATATCAAATTTTTGTTGCACATATGAAATATCTCAATTTACTACTTTGTTTACTTTATCTAAAGTTGCTTTAGATAAATCGATAGATGTAAAGTCAATAAATTCATCAAAATTATCTTTAAATTTAATATTTTTACCAAATAGTTTTGTTCCGCCTTGATTTACAAAAAATGAATCAAATAAACTATTATCAATATTATCACTTAAACTATTTACATTTAATGCTAAATTATTAAAATTAGTAAAATCAGGAACATTTCCCAAATAAGAACTATCTTTTGGCAAGACATTATTTTTATTGTCTTGCAACAATCATGTTGATTCTGATTTATTAATACCAATAATTTTTCCAACATATTGACTATAGTTAGATAAAAGTTTTCTAAATTTAAATATCTCATCATACCCAGCTGGTAAATAGCTTAAAAAACCTATTGTATGTAATGAATCATCTAATTTAACATTAGGAATAAATTGTTTTTTATTTGCTACATGTAGCACTTGGCCCATAGATCTTGAAAATTGATCTAAATTATTAGGTGGTTGCGCAGCTATAAACATATATTTAATTTTATCTACCAAATTAGGTAATGGAACTCTTGGTATTTTTTCAACATTTAAGAAGAATGATCTATCAGTAAAACTATTTTCGTTTAATTCGTTACCTTCTTTGTCATAAATTTTAACACGTCTATTTGGATCTAATAATCCACCATTTATTACATCTCTGTTTCTAATTTGATCCATAAATGACAATTGAGCAGGTATATTAAATCCATCCGGAAAACTCTTTGGCAATAACGATTTTAGATGTGAATATTCTAATATTAATTTACTATCTAAATCAATGTTAGTATCTGAATCATCTCAACCATTTATTGAAAATTTTTCAACTATTAATGATTTAATTGATGATCTAATTGTTTCAATTTGTTTATTTACATATTCTAACGCGCCAGCATCATAATATGGAGAATTTGTATCTTCTAAATCAACATTTAGTGGAACTTTTATAACAGGTACTAATTCGTAAATATCATTACCATTAGCATCCTTCACAGCATTACCATTAGCATCTAATTTTAGATGTTTAGTTTTCATAGCAACTTCTGTAATTTCGACATATTTTCCATCTGCGTTTTTTCTACCCTTAACAATTATTGGTTCAACTTCACCATTAATGTTTTCGAATTCAATTTCTTTGCCGCTACCATCTTTTAAAATACCTTTTAAAATTGCTAAAGAACCTGGTGTAAATACATAACTTTGTTTTGTTTCATCTCATACTAAATATTTAGCAGTTCCATTGAACACACTAGGATTTAATGTTCCTGATAAATGATCCAATGAGTTCATAATTCAAATATCAAATGCTTGTAAATATTTTTCATCCTTACCAGTTAAATTATTTGCAGCTCTACGGGCTCTTACAGCATCAATAATGCCTTTAAATGTTAATAAGAAACGACGTTTTTTATTATTAATTGTTTCTTTAATATCATTGTCATCTAATTTAGTTCCTCAAATATCAGCTTCTTTTTCATCTTCATACTCAAGTTTAAATGAACCATCAGATTGTTCAACCATTTTTGGTAATTTTCAAACACCATATTCACCATAGTCTACAACAACATTATTTTCATCTAATAAACGTGTAGTGCCAATATTTAAGTGTGTACGTGCTTTTAAATATAATTCTAAAACATTCTTATTGTAATAATTATCAATTCTTGAAGGTGTACCAGGTGTTAATGAACTAACATACAATGGATTAGAACCTTTATCCCCTAAATCACTTGCTGAATTTAATGTCATATGGTGGCCATATTCATGAGCTCCAACAAATTTTAAGAAATCAGTTGAAATACCTTTAAAATTAGGATCACTCATTTTTAAAATAGCTCATAAACCAACACGTGTATCTTTTGTAAATCCTAAATAAGGACCATTAACAATTCTATAATCCATAACGCCTTTTTCATTAATAAATGACTCTAGGTGTTCCCCATTTAATCATTCCCCTGAATAAGGAACGTTTGTTAATAATTGTCTTGTCAATCCTTGATATGCATCAGCAAACACACTATAACCTTTTACAGATTTATTTGTAATTGGATCTTTAACTTTACCGTCTTCTTTTATGATAACTGGTGCAACTGTTTTATTATATTTTAGTGTTGCAAATAAATCATTAATTGCACTTAGTCTTCTATCATTTTTAGTATCTTCAACATTTGCGTCTAAATGGTATTTTAAATAATATTGATTATAATTATCTCCAAAATCAACTTCACCAGGTTTTCTTGTTTCTCTTAAGGTAATTACTAATTTTGAATCTTTTTTATCAATATTTGTTAAATTCATTTTATGAATAAATTTATTAATTTCTTCAGGTTGAGCATTTTTGTCTACAACACCTTTTTTAGTTAAAATGTCAATCAATTCAATTCTAGATTTTGCAACAATTAAATCATTAGCACTTTGTAATTCGTCACCTAAATTATTAGAATCATATAGTGTTTCTTGTCTATTTTTATTAACCAATAATTTAACTTTAATTTCTCTCATTTTTTCAACAGAAAACTTAATAGCGGTGCGATATACTTCATCTAATCTAACATCTTTGTCACTGTCAGAAATATATAATTTAAAGTAATTTTTAAAATCTAATAAAAATTCCTTAACTTTTAAAATTTTATCATCAAGATTTTTAATACTTGAAATATATTTATCAACTGCTGAATTTAGAAAAACTCTACGATCAAATGGACTTGTAATAGTTGCTGGATCATATTTAATAGAATCATCAATTTCGTATTCATTGTCTCCAAAATATTCAAGCAAATTATCATAACTATCTTTTAATTCTTCTATTTCATTATATCTAGTTTCAATATCAGATATTTGTTGTTCTAAATCAGCAATACGTGTTTCTATATTATTAAGTTCCACATCAATTTCTGCTTGTCTATCTAATTTATCTTTGTATGCTGATTCAGGTTGTCCTTGATTTTTTAACTCATCTATTTCTTCTTGTAAAGAATTTCATTCATCTTCTAATTCAGATTTAGTATTTTCTTCAGTTTCTTTTTCATTATTAATTGGATTATATTCGTCTTGTTCAATTTTTGTTAATTGTTCATCTAATTCATCAATTTTGTTTGAATTATTTTCAACAAATCATTTTCCATACATTAAATATAAATATTTATCTTTATTATCATTTTGAAAATTTTTATTATTCATTATTGAACGTAAATAACTTGTTGTTGAATCAATAGCTTTTTCAAAATCTAATTTTAAATAAAGTTCCTTCAATAATTTTTGAACATTATCGATTTTTGTTTTATACTCTTGAATTGATTTATCTTTTTTAAATGATTTTGAAAGTTCTCGTGTAATATTTGCAATTTTTACACCTAAATTAGATAATTCTTCGTTTATGAATTCTTTTTGTAAATCGTTAGCATCAAAATAACTATATATTTTCATAGTATAGTTTTTAAATAAATCTTGTAATTTGTTTATATAAGCTTTAGACTCAGGAGAAATTTCTGCTGTTTTTTGCGAAATACTATCTGCCATAGCAATTAAATTAGCAGCTAATTGAACAGCTCTTTTAGGAATATTGTCAACAACCATTTGTTGTTTTTCAACATAAGTTGATGTGTTATCAATTAAATCGAAAAATTTATCAAGAATTTCATCTTTAGCATTACCAATTTCAGTTGATCTAATTTCATCTTTAGCATCTTGTCTAGCTTGAATTGTATTAAATCTTCCAGATAAAAATTTCAACTGAATAAGCTTTTTATATTCATCATTTAATTCATTAATAATGTTTGAATATTCTTCTAATTTATCATTAAATTTAGAAATAGAATCATTAAATCCTGATGATTCTTTTTTAGCATCTAATGCTTCTTTTAAAGATGTTAATTCACTAGAAGTATTAGTAAGATCTAATTCTTTGCTTATTTCATTTTCCTCTTTTAAAATTTCTTCAACACTTTTTTGAATATTATTTTGTAATTGAATTCATAACTCTTCGGTTTGTGTTGGATCACTCTTGTTAACATTTGGTTTGTAAAATGGAAAAATTTCATTGACTTCTTTACGTTTTGTTTTTTGGTCCTTATCAAGTTGATCGGTGGTTGTATGTAATTGTTTAATGTTTTCTACTTCACGTTTATAGTCTGTATTATTTAAAATTTCATTAAAAATATCTAATTTATTTTTACTTGTTTGGAAATTATCGAATTTGCTATTTGTTGCTTTTTCTTTAGCTGAAAAATCAGATAATGCTTCATCATATGAACGAGACAATGAAGCAACTCCATTTAATAATGCTTCAATATTTATAGTAAATGAACGACGTAACTCTCTAGCATTATTTCTAAGTCTAACCATAAATTTTCTTGAATATTCAGGAACAAAATTACCAAATCCAGGATTATCAATAACATTAGACAATTCTGAAACAAATCTATCACTGATACTAATAAATATGCGATATGTTTCTCGATCATTCTCAACTTCTGATAATCTTTCCTCAAGATTCTTGCGAATAATAGAATATGATTTGACAAATTCTTTATTCATTCTAATTGAATCGTTAATATTTCTTATTTCAATAGTAGTCTGATCAATTTTAGCTTCTACAGTAGCTCTCTCAGCATCATTTTTTGCATTATTATATTCAAGTGAAAATTGATCTAATTCTTGAGCTTTTTGTGCTGCTAATGTTCTAGATAGCAACAATTGTTGGTCTAAACCACTTTCATAATCTGTAAAAATTTTAATTTGATCTAATATTAATTGTTTTGCTCTATCATTAGCTGTTTCATTTGTGCCTTGTAGAGTTTCTTTATATTTATTAATTAATGATAATTTAGCGGTATCTAAAGTTGTTTTAGCAACATTTAATTGCTCTTTTAAAGCATTATACTGTCTTTCTAAATTAGAAACATTTTCTTCTAATTTAGAAACATCTCCATTATTTTCAATATAGATATCAAATGCTGGCTCAATATCTAGACTTTTAATTCTATTTAAAGTAATTTCAGCTCTTGATTTAAATCAATTAATTAACATTTGAGATGCTTCAATTGCTTTGGATTTAGCTTTTGATCTTAAATTAGTTACATAGTTAATAAGTTCTGTATATTTTTTATTTACTTCATCATTTGTAAATGTAGGAGTATTGGTTAAAAAGTCTAATTTAAATTTAATAATGCGTCTGTCTAAAGAAGTTAATAAAGCTTCTGCAGAATCTTCAATATATTGATCTCTTTCAGCAATTTGTTTTTTAACTTGTTTAATTGCTAATTTAAAATCTTCATTTAATTGATATAAATTTAAAATTTGACTAAATGATAAATATCAAGTTTCGTTTTTATATTTATTTTCTCAATCTTGAGCTTTATTTATAGATTCAATGAATAATTTATGAATTTGAATTTTGTCATTAATATCTTGTGTCTCTGAATGTGATATTTTTTTAGCTAAATTTAGTCTTTCTTTAACT
The DNA here is from genome assembly GCF_000686585.1 of Mycoplasmopsis lipofaciens ATCC 35015. Lineage (GTDB taxonomy): Bacteria > Bacillota_I > Bacilli_A > Mycoplasmatales > Metamycoplasmataceae > Mycoplasmopsis > Mycoplasmopsis lipofaciens. Next base: position 100,838 of record NZ_JMKY01000004.1, on the reverse strand, counting down.
AAATTTAGTAATAAATCAAAATCACCTGGCTGAGCAGACTTGATTTTATTCATTAAATTCTCATAATATAGTTTAAATCCATTTTTAATACTTGGAATTCTACTGCTTGGCATACCATTATATGCATAGTTTAAATATTCTTCTAACACTTCATAAGAAGTTGCTGTGAAACGTAGAAATGCGTTTCTATCAGGAAATACAGGTTCTGAACCTGATGTACCTAATAATTTATAATTTTCAGGTAGATCAATACTATTTGTAAATCATTTACCCATTATTGTGCTAACACTATCAACATTCTTAGCAGATGAATCTCAAGTTAAATTTTCATGAGCTATTTTCTTTTCATATAATTCATTAGATCTTTGACCTAATTGTTGATATTCTTCTTGTAATTCTTTAAAATTTAGAGTTATAGCACTATTTGGATATTTCTTTTTAAATTCTTCTTCTAGTGATTTTAATTTTGTTGAATAAACATAAACCTCAGTATTGTTTTCATTAGAATTTGGATCGGTTAATCTATCCTTTTCACTTCTAAATCATCCGTCTAAATTATAGAAATCTCTTCAATTTAATTGAGCTGATGTCGAAAGATCAATTAAACTTTCAGATGAAATTATTTGGTTTGGTAAATATGCAATATCATTTGTGTAATAAATATATGGTTCGTACTTTGGTCTTGTGTAACTTTTTTGACCATCTTGACCTAAAATTGGAGCTGTTAGTTCTTTTAATGATTCGTCATAGTTAAAATACAACGCATCATAATTCGTTGCTTTATCTTTTAAAACACTTGGTTCAATAGTTTTAGGATCTTCATCATCAGTAAGTGCATTTTTATATAAATCATTATTCTTATATTCAAAAAGTTTAATAATAGTTTCTTTTAATTCATTTTTAAATTTATAATCTTTTAAAAAGTCATCAACCAATATTGTAAGAGATCTTGATCTTGAATTTAATTCATTTAGTCTATTATCAATTTCTGTTTTTCTATCTATTTTCTTATTTTTAACTTCGCTTGAAAAAACTTGTTGTGATTTTTCATTTATTTTATTTTCAGCATTCTGAAGAGAAGACACTATATTTTTTAATATATTCTCAATTTTTTGTTTATTTTGTTGTAAAGTGTTTAATTCTCTTTCCTCATCATCATATGGTGAATTTGACTCTTTCAAATTATTAATTCTTATTTCTAAATCAGATATTTGTTGACTTAATGTTTGAATTTCTTGTTCTTTATTTTGTTTCTGAGATGTTAAATTGTTAATCTTATTTCTTAGATTTGTTAATTCATTATTAAGTATTTCATTGTTATTAATTTCGTTTATTAATGTATCTAATTCTGTTGTAAGTAACGAAATTTCTTCTTGAGTTTCTAGTAATGTATTGAAATATTCTAAAAAATCATTAAAATCTTTGTCATTTCAACCAGCTTTGATTGCAATAGTTTTTAAATTATCTTCATATTTGTTAAATAATTCGATAATTCTATTTTTAGAATCGTTAAAACCTCTAACAATTTCTCTACTTTTATCACTTGTAAATCTAGTCCCACCTGCCGCATATTGAACATCAGCAAAAGAACGGAAAAGGTTAAATGTTGTGCCATCATCAAAAACAACATTTAAATATCTATCTAACGTATCTTCAGAGTCTAAATATAGATTTGGATCAATAGATACAAAACTAATTTTTTTCTCAACAAGATTTAATGAATCTATATCTTTTAAAAGTTCGTATTTGTCAAATTCTAAATATTTGGCTAATTTTGATTTCAAATTTTTCTTAGCTTCTGTTTCATTAGAACCATTTATCAACAATAAATAATCATTTGGAATTTCATATCTTCCTTTTTCAACATTGTTAATTGGTTTAGCTAAAGATTTAACTTTAGAAACTCAATTTGAATTCTTAACAACAAAAACTTTTTTACCAATTAATGAACGATAATCATGAATATTTCTAAATTGAAATCTTTCAAGCGTTGTATTATTAATGTTAACCAATGAATTATATTTAGGAACACTACTTAAAAATGTTTTCAATTCTTCGCTTGTTAATAATTTATTATTAAGTTTATAAAGCAATGATTCTTGAGCATTACCTTGTCCAGCCGTTTCTGAATAAAGAGGGAGCGCGCCAAAAAATGCATCAGGGAAAAACTGAATAGTGGTATATTCTTTATTTTTGTTTGCGTGCGAACCTAAAGTAATAGAATTACCTTTTTGTTCAACACCTTTAACAATAGAAAATGATTTTAGAGTAATTATTTCAGGACCTCACGATACATTATTCATGAATCATTGTGTAAATTTAAAAAATTCTTTTGGACTTACAGCTTCAATATATTCATTGTAAAAAGTAAATGTACCATAATTAATTTTTTGAATTGGTAATGATTTATTTTCTTTGTAATACTTATCCAAAAAATCTTCAATAGTTTGACCATTGAGTGTATTGTTATTAATATCATAATCTCCAATATATTTTGTTTTATCCGAACTTATAAATGATGCTTTTGCCTCATTTGTTTGAGCAAATGTATTTCTTAAATATGCTGGTGAAGTTGGATTAACTTTACCTTTTTTAGCATCTGAATTTTGTGAATATCCATATATTGAACCAAGAGTAATTGCTGTTGCAGCAACCAAGACTCCAGCTGATAATACATATTTAGGTCATACAAGAGTTCTAAAATTTAATTTAGGTTTCTTTTTCATATGTTTCCTTCCATATTTTAATTGCATATTATTACCAAAAATATAATCATCTAAATAAATTAAAGTGTGCTAGTCCAACTAGCACACCTATAAAATTAGTATGAAACTAGAATGGAAAATTAATAACAAAATCAGAATTTCTTTGGGAAATTCATAATGCTCTTAATATTTAGGCATGTGATTTTGCTCATTGCTTCCATCCTTATTTATATTGATAATAATGATTATATTTTAGCATAAAACATAATTTTTAGTTCTTTTTTCATTTTATTTTAAAAAAATACCAATTGAAACTATTTTATAGATATAAAAAATAAATACAGTTAATAAAATTAATTTTTATGAAAAATTAGAGTATTGCTATATTTTCAAATTCCTATATTTTTTCGTCTTATACTTTGCTCAATGCTTTTCAATTTATTTATGTAACCCTTCAATTTTGAATCATTAATTCAGTATGGAGAAAATTTATTTAAAGAAACATAATTTACTCTAGCTAAGCCGTTTAATATTAATAATTCTGATAAATCTTTATTGTCACATCAAACAATACAAACTCAGCGATTATATTTATCATTGGATATCTTTTTTAGCGAAATAGGTTTTTGATAAGTAATACTTCTAATAAATGATTTTGCTTTTGAAGCATAAAAATTTTCTAATTTACTTAAATCGTTTTTTACAAACAATTTGCTAGTTTCAGGCGTATCAATACCAAATAATCTAACCTTTAAATTTTTATTAATTTTTATTGTATCACCATCAATAACCGAATAGGGTCATTCTACTTTTTTTGTTTCAAAATTTAATGTATTTGAATTGATGCAACCGCAACTTAAAAAAGATAAAAATAAACTTATACCTTTCAATAATTTTCATTTCATATTTTATATTTAATTGAAAAATAAATTTAATTTAGAATTTGAAAAAAAATAATAAAAAAGTACCAAAAATGGTACATAAGTATAAATTAAGCTTTATTTTGTGATCCAAATTCATGTATTTTTTGTTTAACTGTTTCACACATTGCTTTATAACCAGGAGCATATAGTTTTCTAGGATCAAAATTTTTGCCTTTTAAATCTTCGCCAGCTAAAACGTATTCTCTTAAGGCTTTGTGATTTGCTTGTTGCAATTCTGTATTAACATTAATTTTTGTAACACCTAAACTAATTGCTTTTTGTATTTGGTCAGTAGGAATTCCTGAGCCACCATGTAAAACAATACCAATTCCAGCTGCATTGCTAATTTCAACCAATTTATCAAAATTTAATGATTTTCATGTTGAAGGATATGGTCCATGAATATTTCCAATTCCAGCTGCTAAAACATCAATTCCTAATTCAGCCATTTGTTTAGCTTCACTTGGATCAGCAAATTCTCCAGATCCAATAATGCCATCTTCTTCGCCTCCAATAGTTCCAACTTCAGCTTCAATTGACATATCGTGTTTTTTAGCTAATTTAACTAAATGTTGTGTTTTTTCATAATTTTCTTCAAAAGGAAGATGTGAACCATCAAACATAATAGATGTATATCCTGCTTTAATTGCATTTAAACAACCTTCATATGAACCGTGATCTAAATGTAAAGCAACAGGAACGGTTATTTTATAATCTTTTACCATTGCCTTTACCATTGAAACAACTATATTCATTCCACCCATATATTTAATTGCACCTTCACTTGTTGCCACAATAATTGGTGATTTTTCTTCTTCAGCAGTTAATAAAACTGCTTTCGCTCATTCTAAATTATTGATATTGATATGTGGTACTGCATATTTACCTTTTTTTGCTTTTTTTAGCATATTTTTCGCGTTTTTAATCATAATAACTCCTTTTATTTAAGACCTGTTCTAGTAGATCATAAACCTTCTTCATTTCTTATAAAGCGAGAATCCACTGTAAGCAAACGATATAGTTCGCCTATTTTGTTAATTCTGATTTTGTCATAACTTTTTCCTTTTAAATCAGCTTCTTCCATTCATTTATTTTTTAATTCTGTTTCGACTTCATTAAAAATTTTATCAAATTCAACATAATAATTGTTTGAACATTCTTTTAGAGTATATTCGACAACAATATCTAACATTGTCTTCATTTTAAACCTCCTACTATAATTATCATTATTATTAATATTATAAATAGTAATCTCAAATTGACAAATTAATAACAATTAAATTTGATTTTTTAAATAATTGAATATCATTATTTTTAAATTAACATTAGTTAGTTAATATAAAATTCATCATAAATGAAAAATAATAAGATATAAATTGTAATGTTTCATTTTGTGTTGAAAAACCAAGAATTTATCTACTTAGTTTTTATTTTTTGTACAACCTAAAAATTAATGTAAGTAATAATTTATAATTAATAAGTAAATATATTCAAATATAAGGAGAAAATATGTTAAATATAGTACTTTTTGAACCAGAAATACCGCCAAATACAGGAAACATAATAAGAACTTGTTTTGCTTTAGGTGCGAAACTACATATAATTAAACCCATAAGTTTTGATTTAGATCCTAAATATTTATCTCGCCCTGCTGCAGGTAGATTATTAAGTGATATTCAACATGAAATTCATGATTCATATCAAGATTTTTATAAAAAATATAAGAATAAAAATATTTTTTACTTGACAAGATATGGCCAAAATACATATAGTGATGTTGATTTTCAAAAAATTTATTCTAATGATAAAGAAATATGAATAATGTTTGGAAAAGAATCAACTGGTATTGATAAATATATCTTAAAAAATAATTTGAAAAATTGTTTAAGAATTCCAATGGTGAGCGAAATGAGAAGCATTAATTTAGCTAATTGTGTGGCAATAGTAGGTTTTGAAATAATGAGACAATTAAATTTTATAAATCTAAATAAGTTTGAAACTCAAAAAGGTAGAGATTTTTTAATTAATTATGAGTAAATTTAATAGAAAAGATGTTATTACAAGTATTAAAAACCCAATAATTCAAGAAGTTTTAAATATACAAAAAAATCAAAAAAACAATGATTTATTTGTAGGCGAAGGAATAAACATTTACTACGAAAGTTTAAAACATAAATCGTTAGTATATTCCTTAGAGTTATATAATGAAAATAATAATTATATTTCTAACACCTCCATAATTATTAGCGATAATGTATTAAAAAAAATCAGTAGCTATAAAAATCCATTTAATCTTATAGGAGTTTATAAAAAAAATCAAATTATAAAACAACATAATAAAATTTTATTTTTAGATAATGTTCAAGACCCTGGAAATATTGGCACATTGATAAGAACTGCTACTGCATTTCAATTTGATGCTGTATATAATAAAAACAATTTTTTTACACCAAAAATAATTAATTCAACACAAGGTTCAATATTTAATATATATTTAGGAAAAATTGATGATACTGTTGCCGAAATTTCTAAATTAAAAGAAAATGGTTATAAAATAATTTGTGCTACCATTAACTCCGGGTCAAAAGAATTGAATAAAATTGAATTTAAGTTTGAAAAAATTGTATTAGTGCTTGGAAATGAAGGGCATGGAATAAATAAAGAAATTGAAGATCTTGCAGATTTAAAAATTTATATACCCATTTCCTTTGAAAGCCTTAATGTTGCAATTGCTGGATCAATTATTATGTATGAAATTAACCAAAATAACTATAAAAAAGACTAAGAGGTAAATGTGAAAGATAAAAAAAATAAATTTTTAAATATTGAATTTAATAGAGAATTTAATGGATATGTAACAATTGAAGTTGAAAAAAAGATTGATGATTTATTAAAAATGTACTCTGAATTAGAAAATGAAAATGCTGTTTTAAAAGATATTATTGAAAAAAATAAATCAGAGTATCAAAATAAAATAAATAAATTAAATCAAGACATTCTAGAATTAAAAATGAAAACAAACATTCAAAATTAGGGAGAAAAATGAGTGATAATGAAAAAACTTTAATAAATTGATATCCAGGTCACATGGCAAAAGGATTTAGAGAAATTAAACAAAATGCCACCTTAGCTGATGTTTTTATAATTGTTCTAGATGCAAGATGTCCAATAAGTAGTTACAATGAAGATTTTGATAGTGTTGCACCACAAAAACCAAGATTATTTGTTGTAACTAAAAGCGATTTAATGGATAGAAATAAAAAAGATTTAATACAAAAAAGATTTCAAAATGAAAAAATGTTATGACTAGACCTAAGACAATCAAAAAGTAGAAAATTAATTCTTCAAGAAATAAAAAAAATGACTAAAGAAAAAGTCATGAGAGATAAGGAAAAAGGTTTTATTTCTTCTAAAATAAAAATTTTTGTTTTAGGGATTCCTAATGCAGGTAAAAGTACACTGATTAATTTAATGTCTCAAAAAAAATCACTCAAAGTTGCAAATTATCCCGGCGTAACAAGAGTAAAAAAATGAGTAAATATTGATAATTTCTTTTTTATGGATACTCCTGGAATATTGATTCCTAAATTGACTGATCAAAATGCTGCAACAAAACTTGCGATGATAGGTTCTATTGAAACCAAAATTTTTCCGCTAAGTTTTCTTGCAAATAGTTTTTACAAAATGATAGTTCAATATTACCCTGAAAAAATAGAAAATTATTACAAAATTAAAATTAATAAATTTACCGATATAACTGATTCCGATATTTATACTTTTTTTACTGAAGTTGCTAATACGATGGGCCTAAAATATAATATTAAGAATGATTTAGATAAAGTTTATTTGCATTTTATTAATTTTGTTAAAAATTTAAAAGGTATCACATACGACTAGTAATTTTTTGTTTTTCTAAAATATATAAAAGGACATGCATATATTTACATGTCCTTTTATATTAAAATTCGTATTTTTCTGGATGCTCTTTCATCATTTTTTGAACAAATTCTTTTTTAGGCATTTTTCCGTATTTGTTCATTAAATCTATGCATTCTTCTAATTCATCAAGTGCTCATTTTTCACTTTCAAAACCTTGAACAATTGTTGAACCAGGTTTTTTTCAATTTTTATAATTGCTAAAAAATGTTTCAATATTCTTTAAAAATGGCTCAGGCAAATCATCAATATTTTTTATATTATCTAAACGATAATCATCAGCATGAACCGCAATTAATTTTGTATCTGTTTCGCCTGAATCAATCATTTTCATTGCACCTATAATACGAGCATTAAGCATTACCCCAGGAATAAATGATTCGTTTGAATATAATAATACATCTAACTCATCTCCATCTCAATCTAAAGCATTTGGGATAAAACCATAATTAGCGGGATATTTAAAGTCTCCTCTCAAAATTCTATCTACATGAATTTGACCGTCAGCACGATCGTATTCATATTTAATGTTAGATCCTTTTTGGATCTCTATTTTTATTTCTACTATTTTTGACATAACTTACTAATTATAGTAAATAAAACTATACATACTAAGAAGAAAATTTTCTTTTATATCATCTGTGTGAAGTGTAAAACAAAACCGAGAACTTAACAGATAAAACAAAAATTTTTGAAAATTAGGAAGGAACTAATTTATAATTTATTTAGTTTGTTTCAGGGAGGGTTCCTTCCTGATTTTCATTTTTTTCGATAAAAAATACAAGACCCTTTCCTGATCTTGCATTTTTATTCACCCCTTCATTTTCCTATACTTTCATTTTTATACTATATTTTTCATTCATTTGTTTCTCAAAAAATAAGTCTCTATGAATTTCATAGCTTTCTAACACTCATCTAACCAAATTTATGCTTACGTTAAAATTTTCGCAATCTGATTCATAGATCACCTAGACTTGTATAAGTTGACTATTTCTTGTTTTTGTTTCTTTGTATGTTTTTGTTATATCACTAGGTAGTGCATTTCATTTTAAAATTTAAGAATTAATTATTGTCTGCAAGCAAGTCTTTTCATTTTTCTAATATTTCTTCATTATCAAACGAACTCTCATAAAACATTTCATCCATATTGGTTACTTTGGAAGTGTTTCAATTACTTACGTTAGGGTTTGCAACCTTTGCTCTATAAAACATTGCTCTCATATCAGTTACTTTGGAAGTATCTCAATTACTTACGTTAGGGTTTGCTTTTGAAGTATGACTAAACATCTCACTCATATCAGTTACTTTGGAAGTGTTTCAATTACTTACGTTAGGGTTTGCTTTTGAAGTAAAGCTAAACATTGAACTCATATTAGTTACTTTGGAAGTATCTCAATTACTTACGTTAGGGTTTGCTTTTGAAGTATGACGAAACATTGAACTCATATTAGTTACTTTGGAAGTATCTCAATTACTTACGTTAGGGTTTGCTTTTGAAGCATCACTAAACATTGAACTCATATTAGTTACTTTGGAAGTGTTTCAATTACTTACGTCGGGGTTTGCAACCTTTGCTCTATAAAACATTGCTCTCATATCAGTTACACTTGAAGTGTTTCAATTACTTACGTCGGGGTTTGCTTTTGAAGCATCACTAAACATTGAACTCATGTCAGTTACTTTGGAAGTGTTTCAATTACTTACGTCGGGGTTTGCTTTTTTAGCATCACTAAACATCTCACTCATATCAGTTACTTTGGAAGTATCTCAATTACTTACGTTAGGATTTGCTTTTGAAGCATCACTAAACATTGAACTCATATCAGTTACACTTGAAGTATCCCACTTACTTACGTCGGGGTTTGCTTTTTTAGTACCACTAAACATTCAACTCATATCAGTTACATTTGATGTATCTCAATTACTTACGTTAGGGTTTGCAACCTTTGCTCCATAAAACATCCCGCTCATATTAGTTACACTTGAAGTATCCCACTTACTTACGTCGGGGTTTGCTTTTGAAGTATCACTAAACATCTCACTCATATCAGTTACATTTGAAGTGTCTATAGTTCCATAAATATGAATATTTTTCTTAAAATTATAAAAAAGTTTAGATGAGTCTTCAGGAAATAAAACCCCTTCACAAATTGTTATGTTTTTGTTACTATATTTTGCTAGTGTTTCTTTGTTAATTATGTTCCCTGAAATGTTTGAAATTGAAATTTTATCAAGGCATATTGAAACAACATCATTCGTTACATTATAAATTAGGTTATTTTCTTTCATATTTTTATTTCTTACTCCTACTTTTTCTATTTTTTACTTCTCAGCTATTGTTATTATTTTAATTTTCTATTTAATAATACTAATTTTAGTTTGATAACAACTCATTGATTTATAAAAAATATTTCTACAAATAATTATACACAATTACATATATGCTGTGAAGCGCAAAACAAAAGTAGGAACTTTTATAATTTTTTGGATATAAAAAAATATCAATATAAAATAATTGCAAATAATTTGGACAAATCAATAAATTGAATAAGTAAAAAATTAGAATTAAGTTGGCAAATAGTTAAAAAAATAAAATACGATATTTTAAATAAAAATGTTGTTATTTCTCATAAAAATAAAGAGAATGAATTCACAAGAAAAATTTCAATAGAAGATGTCGATGAATTGATAATTAAATATTATGAACTTATTCAAAAATAAAGTAGACTATGCCATTTCATTAAACTGTTTTATGAATTTTGTATTGAGGGTGAAACTAAAGCAAAAATGAAATATCGCTCTTTTTTAAATAACTTAGTTTCTCGCAGTTTTTCAACGAATGATGAAAAGATATAGAAAAAATCATCTCTTTGACATAAAGTGGTTAACGAGATGATCAGCTTAAAACTATAGTTTCTTACGAATTATAGTTTTTTTATGCAATTTTTATTAACAAAAAACGCCAAAAAGTTCTCGGTTTTGATTTGTACTTCACATATACATACTAAGAAGAAAATTTTCTTTTATATCATCTGTCTAAAATATTTTTAGTACGCGATAATTTGTTCATATAATCTGGATATTTTGTAATTAAACAATCAAACAACAAATCAATAATTAATATTTGACTAACTTTTGATGAAATTGGAACCTCTTTTATAGTGTTTCTTATATTTTGATAAATTATGGTTCCATCAAAGCAATATTTATAATTAACTAATGAATTTGAAGTTACTGCAACGATTTTAGCATTATTGTCTTTTGCTAACTGTGCCGAAAATGTTAATTCTAAATTTTCAAATTTATTAGAAATAATAAAAAGTAAATCATTAGATGTAATATTTGCTAAAATTGGAACAAAAACATGGAAATCTTCACAAACAAAACAAGGTTTTCCAATTTTTAATAAATTTGCAGCTAATTCCATTGCTGGTTTTTGTGAAGAACCTAAGGCAAGAATATAAACATTTTGTGCTTGATGAATTAGTCTAGATATACTATCTATATCTCACTTTAATGTACCACTCAAAATATCATCAATTGCAAATTTATGTGCTAACAAAATATCTTTTTGACTATTTATTGAGTTTTCATATTCTTTGTTGAAATATTGTGTTTTAAAATCTCTAATAAGCAAATTTAAATGAGCAAAAAACGCTCTATAGTTTTCAAATCCCATTTTTCTTACAAAACGAGAAATAGTGCCCTCACTTGTATGAGTTTTTAATGCCAACTCCTTTTGAGAAAGTGTAAACTTATCTCCCGTAAAAGTATTTATATATTCTAAAATAGATTTATCACTATGACTAAGCTCAGGTGATAAATTTAAATATGGTTTAATTAATTCTTTATTTTTATTTGTCATAAATCTATTATAAAAAATAATGAAAGTTTATTGCAAAAAGATGAAAGTTTATTTAATATTATTAAAAAGTATAAAATATATGTTGGTATAAAGATGTGAAAATAATTACAAAGGAGGAATATGAAATACTCGCAAAGTGTTTGCGCATTAAATTTATTCCAAGCAATAGATAAATTAGATAAATTAGTAAATGATGGAATGATGCATATGCACCTGGATTTAATGGATTTTCATTATACCGAAAGTTTTGGTTTAAATCTAGAATCTATTAACTATTTGGTTGAAAGATACCCTAATGTTGAATTTGATGTTCATTGTATGGTTGATGACATTATGAAAATTTTACATAAGCTAACACAAATTAAAGTGAAAAGAATTTCATTTCCTTTAGACAAAGCGTCTTTAAAAATGGTTAAGAAACTAAAATCTTTATACCAAGGTTTTGAATTTGGTGTGATGATAGAATCGCACAACCAGATTGCAAGATATCAACAAATTTTAAAGAGTGTTGATTTTGTTGTATTAATGACAATTGATAAAATTGGTGGTACTGGTGTTTTATTAAATCCTGATCTTTTAAAAAAGATTGAAGAAATTAAACAAATAAACAAAGATTTATTAATTATTTCTGATGGTGGTTTAAGATCAAACAACATTCATTTATTTAATAAAGCAAAAGTCGATATTGCTGTAGGTGGATCAATTATTGATAACTACCCAAATAAGCAAAACACTTCATTTATGGATTATTGAAGGCGGGAGGTAGAATAGATGAAAATTAATTTTAGTGAAAATAAAAATATAAAACTAGTTAGTTTTTGAGACTTTAATGACCCCACTCCTCAAAAAATTTTCTTTTGAGTTGCCGCCGGAATGATGTTGCTATTATTATTTGCTTTAATAATTTGAAGAATTGCTACAAAAAATAAGAATATTGGTATTAAAAATAAAAAACGTATTGGTTCATTGAACAAAAAAATGAATGATATTGTTTTAGATTTATCAGCTAACAAAAATATAAAAGTTCTATATAACATTATTTTTGAAAATAAGTATGCAAAAGATAAACATTCGCAATTGCCTATTTTAGCTATTTGTGATTCAAGATTATTTTTAATCTCGAATATAATTGACACAAAAAAAGCAAAAATAAAAATTACAAATGATTTAAAAATTGAAATAATTAAAAACAATAAAGCCAAAAATTATGGAATTGTAAATCCTAGATGGTATAACGAAATTGAAAAATATATATCTCGTGAATTAATAAAAGATAAGAAAATAAAAATTAATAAAATTTTATTAATCAATGAAGAGCTAGAATTAATTCAAAATCAAACAGACTTTATTGTTTCAAATCAATTTGATTTAATTAATATTTTTAAAAATTCAAACTCTATGCAAATTGATGAATATATGCAAAAGAAAATACTATTCAAATTAAACGAAATTAATTTGCTAAAACAAAAAGTAACAAAAGTGTAATATGTTTAAATTCGAATTTACATATACTGGGTTTGCATTAGCAATTGGACTTTTCTTTTTTTTACTAGTATATACTTATATTTTTCGTTATATGAGAAATGGCAAAGCAATTCATACAACAAGTTCTGCAACAAATAATGCAATAACAAATGCAAAAAATATCATTACCAAAAATAATCAAAAAAAAGGGATAATTAAATATAAAAATAATTATTTTTTACCTAGCGCAAGAAAAAATAAGAATATTTTATATTTAGAAAAAAATAATAAAAACAATAGTATTTATTACAATTGTTTATGTGTTTTTGAAGCATTTTTATATAATCAACACCAAAATAATTATTTTGGTTGAGAAATGTTTTATAGAATAAATTCCTTTCTAATTTTTCTTAATTCTTTATGATTATTTGCTTTTAATATGTGAATCATTGCTATTGTGTTACTACTTTATGGATTAATTGTTATGATTATCTTTAGTGTATCAAATAGAAAAAAAATTAAAAATGCACAATTGGCAACAATTGAATATTTAAAATGACAATACTCTAATGAAGAAGATATTAAAATATTAGCTTCTGCTGTAGATTTTCACAAAATTCTATACCTAGATATTTTCTTAATTTCCTTTTTTGATACATTAAATAGAATTGCAAAGAATTTTAAACAATGAGGCCAATATGATGAATAAAAACAATGAACAAGATAGTAAAAACAACAAAGAATTAATTGAACACTATAAATTCATACTTACAACTGTATATGATAGAAAAATAGAAGAACTAGAAAATTTGTCTATCGAAGATCTAAAAGCAATTTTAGAAGAAGCTCAGGAACAAAGAATTGAATTAGAAAAAAACCCTAACCGGTTTTGATTAGTAAAAGGTATGCCAGAACCAAAAAAAGTTAAAACCAAAACTTCTGCAAAGGCAGGAATTATTGTTGTTGTTGCTTTCTTTACTATGTTAGCTTTAACTTGTTTGACATTCTTATTGTTAGCATTTAAACCATGAAAAAAATAATATAAGGAGTAATATGTCAAAACTTTTTAATAAGTCTATGATGAAAGCAATAAATGTTGCTGATTTAAAAAATTGAAAAGAATTAGTTGAAAAAGGCGTAGATATTTTAGTTGAACACGGGTATGCAACAAATAAATTAACTGATGCTATTTTAGATTCAACTGAAAAATATGGGGCTTACTACGTATTAGAAAAAGGTTTAGCCTTCTTACATGCGCCGGTCGGAGAATATAATTTAAAGACCGGTATAAGTATTATTTTATTAGATGATTTTATTGAATTTAACAATCAATCAGACAAATTAGGCAAAATAATAATAACTTTATCTGCGATTGATAATTCTTCACATATGAATTTATTGGAGGAATTTGGTAAATATTTTATGAATGAAGAATTTAAAAAAGAAGCATTTAAAATCAATGATATTGATACATTTTTAAAATTAGTTGATAAATATAAATAACAAATATAAAAGGAGATTATATGGTTATTAAAACAGTATGTGGATCAGGTTTGGGTTCATCTCTATTAGTAGAAATCAACGTAAAAAGCGTTTTAGATTCACTTGGAGTAGAATACGATTCTGTTGAACACACAAACATTTCAAACTTTAACGCCAGAGGCGTTGACTGGGTCGTTGTTGGCGCAGATGTTGCACCAACATTAGAATTCCCAGAAGAAAAAAAGATTATCTTAACAAATATCTTATCTAAAGCTGAATTAACAGAAAAACTCAAAGATAAGTTAGGTATCAAATAATATTTCAAGAAAGTAAAAGGAGAAAGAGACAATGGATTTTTTATATTTCTTATTATCGTTCTTTAAAAACTTCCTTTCTGCACCAGCTTTTGTAGTTGGATTATTCACAATGATTGGAGCTATTGCATTACGCAAGAAGTTTTCACAAGTGATTATTTCAGCCTTTAAAGTTACAATTGGATTTATTATTCTAGGTGGAGGAGCTGGAGTTTTAGTTGGATCTCTAAATCAATTCCAACCAGTATTTCAACACGTTTATGGATTAAGTGGCGTTATTCCAAACAACGATGCTTTTGCAGGAGCTTTAATTGCAATTAACGCAATAGCAAATGTTGGATCATTAATTATGATTGTGGGTATGATTTTAAACATTATATTGGCAGCAGTATCAAGATTTAAATATATTTATCTTTCAGGACATGTTTTATTCTACACATCAATTATGATTTCAGCAGTGTTCATAACATTAGGTTTTGAACCACAAAATAGTTTAGGTGACTTCTTTATAGTGTTAATTAGTGGTTCTGCACTATTAGCATCATATATGGTTATTTCACCAGCTGTTCAACAAAGATATATGAATATGATTATCGGAACAGATGAAATTGGATTAGGACACACAGGTGGATTTGGATATGCACTTAGTGGTCTAATTGGTGAAGGTATTGGATTAGCAATGAAAGGAAAAGTTATTTCAACAGAAGAAATTAAATTCCCAAAAAGTTTATATTTCTTTAGAAATACATTAGTTTCATTAACAATTACAATATTCTTCTTCTACATGTTTGCATTCTTACCTGGTGGCATAATGTATGAATTAGGTAAAATTACAGCCGCAACAGCAAAAGATGCACACGCGGTATTATCAAGTGGTAACTGATTAGTTACAATGATTGTTTCAGCATTTACATTTACAGCAGGTGTTGAAATTATGTTAACTGGTGTTCGTTTATTTATTGGAGAATTAGTTCCAACATTTAAAGCATTCAGTGAAAAATTAATTAAAAATTCAAAAGCAGCAGTTGACTGTCCAGTTGTATTCCCATATGCACCAAATGCTGTTTTAATTGGATTTATTTCAAGCTTTATTGCTGGTTTAGTTGGAATGTTTATTACAATTGGACTTCACCATGGTGGTTTATTAGCAGTTGTTATTTTACCAGGATTAGTGCCACACTTCTTCCTTGGTGCTACATCAGGTGTATTCGGAAATGTTAAAGGTGGTATTTTAGGCGCTATTGTTGGTGCATTTGTACATGGACTAATTATTACAATAGTTCCTGCTATCTTTATCTGAGGACATTGAGTTCCTGCTACATCAACAACATTAAACGCAATTGCAATTGGTAATGGTGTAAAAACAGATGCAATTAATTCACTTAACTGAGGTGACACAGATTATATTATTGGAGCAATACCAGGAGTATTTGGTTTAATTAACAAATGAGTTGGTTTTGCAGTTCCATTAGTACTATACTTTGGTTTAATTGTTGATGGAGTTGTAAATTACTTTATCAAAAAAAATAAACCAAATTCAGCTAAAAAAGTAGAAGCTCAAGCTTAGTTATATAAAACAAAAAAATTACAGCATGTTTATGTTGTAATTTTGATTAATTTGTTCAATAACTATAAAAATTAAATTATCATTTAATTAATACATTAAGGAGGTTATATGAACAATAATGAAAAAATGCTAGTTGCTTCAATGAGAGGCATAGCACTAGATTCAATAAATAAAGCTGGTCAAGGACACATTGGTATGGCTATAGGTGCAGCAAACATTACATATGCATTAATAGCAAAAAACTTAATGTTTAGCTCCAAAGAACCTAAATGAATAAATAGAGATAGATTTATTTTATCTGCCGGCCATGGCTCAATGGCATATTATTCAATAATGCATTTTTTAGGACTTTTAAGTGTTAATGATATGAAAGCACACAAATGCTTATATTCAAAAACACCGTCTCATCCTGAAATTGATAGATTCGACTTTGTAGACGCTTCGACCGGTCCATTAGGGCAAGGTATTGCAATGGGTGTAGGTATGGCTATAGCAGAAAAACACTTAGCAACTAAATATAATACAAAGGAAGTACCATTATTAGATCATTATGTATACGTTTTACATGGTGATGGTTGTTTACAAGAAGGTGTAGCACTAGAAGCAATACAACTTGCAGGAACATTACAATTAGACAAATTAATTCTAATTCACGATTTTAATGAAGTGCAAATTGATTCTCGAGCAAATGAAGTAAATAATATTGATTTTATCAAATATTTTGAATCTCAAAATTTTGCGACATTTGATGTCCTTGAAGACGATCCTGATAAAATCGATGAGGCAATTCAGGCTGCTAAAAAAGCAGGAAAACCTTCATACATAAGAGTACATACAACTATTGCAAAAAACACTCCTAATGAAAACGTTTCAAAAGGACATAATGGTGTTTTAAATCCAGAAGACACAATTAATTTTAAGAAAAAATGTGGTTTAGAAACATTCGAACCTTTCGAATATCCTATTGAGGTTTATCAATATGCCCAAACATATTGAGAAGCAAAAGTTAAGAAATATGATGAATGAAATCAAATGTATGATAAAAATAATAAAAAACTCGATGATAAAATTAGATTTATTATCGAAGAATCAAAAAAATCAAAGAAAACATCATTCGCAGATTTAGTGCAATGATCTAATGTTAATTTTACTGAAAATGATGTTGCTATACGTAATCATTTTCCACACATAATGAATGCATTAGAAAACACTAATCTAGTATTAGGCGGATCAGCTGATTTATATGCTGCAACAAAAATAGGATTCAAAAACCGTTTTGATGAAAAAGGATTCAATATTAAATATGGAATTCGTGAATTTGCAATGTGTGCAATAAATAATGGTATTAATCTATATACAAATGCATTGCGTACTGTAGATTCAACATTTTTGGCTTTTGCTGACTATATGAAACCTGCGTTGCGTTTAGGCTCAATTATGGAATTACCACTTGTTCATGTGTTTACACATGATAGTTATCAAGTTGGTGGTGATGGTCCAACACACCAACCTGTTGATCAAATTCCAATGTTAAGAGCATTAAATGGAATGAAAGTTATTCGTCCTTGTGACCAAAATGAAGTGTTAGCTGCATTTAAATATGCATTTAGTGAAACTAAAAATCAAAGCGCTATAATAGGTTGTCGCCAACCCATTAAATCCTTTAAAATACTTAAAGGTGATTTAGTGCCAGCTTATGTTATTAAAGAAACTAAAGATTTTGATATATCTTTATTAGCATCTGGATCGGAAGTTGAATTAGCTTATACTATTGCTAACCAACTAGAAGAAACAACTGATATTAAAGCAAGAGTTATTTCTGTACCATTATTACAAGATTTAGTTAAAAATGAAAAACTTGTAAAAGAATTAAAATTAGATCAAAAACCAATGTTTGCAATCGAAGCAACAAGTGATAGTATGTGATATCAATTATCAAGATATAACAAAATTGAAGCACATCTAGCAGATGGTTTTGGTCACTCTGCAGACGGACAAGAAGTTTATGAACTTAAAGGTTTTACGCCAGAATTTATTATTGAAAAAATTAAACGTTTTCTTATTAAATAAATAGTTTTTTACCAAGCAAATTGCTTGGTTTTTTATATCATTTATGAAAAATTTTCATATTTTTTACAAACTTTTTTATGTTAAAAATTTTAATTCAGAAAATAATTTTCAAACTTTTTCTTATTATTTTTTTATAATAAAGCATATAAAATTACCATTTTTATCTAATTTATAGCATTAATTAAAAATATAAAGATATAAATTATATTTTTTGGAATTAATTTCCAAATAAATCGAATGACAATATTACAATAATAATTAAAATTTAATATAGAACAAAAAGAAATTTTAGTTCTTAAATGTTGAAAAACAAAGGAGAAATATATGAAAGAAAAGTTTGTCAGAACCGTTCTAGGGGATGTTCCTGCTAGTTCAATCGGAATCACTGACTGTCATGATCACCTAATTAAAAATGGTGGTCCTGAAATGGAAGAACATATTGATTTTTTAATGATTAATGTTGATGCTGCCAAAAAAGAAGTACAAGAATACATTGATCATGGTGGTAAAACAATTGTAACAATGGATCCACCTAATGTTGGACGTGATGTCTTTAGAATGTTAGAAATTGCTGAAGCATTTAAAGGAAAAGCAAACATTGTTATGTCAACAGGATTTCATAAAGCAAAATTTTATGATAAATATTGCTCATGATTAGCTTGTGTTCCTACAGACGACATTGTTAAAATGATGGTTGCTGAAATCGAAGAAGGAATGGATGTTTATAATTACAACGGCCCTGTTGTTAAACGTTCAAAAGCTAAAGCAGGTATTATAAAAGCTGGTACAGGTTATGCAGCTATTGATAGATTAGAATTAAAAGCTCTTGAAGTTGCTGCAAGAACCTCAATTGAAACTGGTTGTCCTATTTTAGTACATACACAATTAGGTACAATGGCTCTTGAAGTAGCAAAACACTTAATTGGTTTTGGAGCAAATCCAAGAAAAATTCAAATTTCACACTTAAATAAAAACCCAGATCGTTACTACTATGAAAAAGTTATTAAGGAAACTGGTGTTACACTTTGTTTAGATGGTCCAGACCGTGTTAAATACTACCCAGATTCAGAATTAGCAGATAATATTAAATATTTAGTAGACAAAGGTTTACAAAAAAATATTACTTTAAGTTTAGATGCAGGTAGAATTCTTTACCAAAGAAATTATGGTTTAACAAAAGGTAAAGAAACATTTGGTTTTTCATACTTGTTTGAAAGATTTATACCTTTATTAAAACAAGTTGGTGTATCACAAGAAGCTATTGATGACATTTTAATCAATAACCCTCGTGAAATTCTTGCGTTTGATGAACCAAGAAAATTTGATAAATCTAAAGTTGCAAAAGAAGTTGTGCAACTAAAAAAAGATTTAAATTTAGATTAATAAATTAGATAATTATTTATTATACGTATGTACATATAAATAATTTTGAAAAAGGAGAATTATGTCAAATAATACAAAGACAAAAAGACCTTTTAATTGGAAAGCATTAGTTGCTGTTTTAGTTGTTGTTGTATTGTTAGTTACTATTTGAGTATTATCATTATGATATTCAAAATGGAACTTTAACGATGGAACTAACTTCTTTATTAAAAGAATTTTAGTTGACAACTTTTTAGGAGTAAATGCTGTTTTAATCGGGCTTTTAATATTAGTTGGTTACCTCATATTAGGTAGAGGTGTTACCGATTCACTAGTTGGTATGCTAAAAGGTATGATTGGTGTACTAATTCTAAGTATTGGTGCCGGAACATTAGTAAAAATTGCAAAACCTATTTTCAATTCTTTCAAATCATTCGGTACACTTACACCATTAGATCCATATTTAGGCTGAACAAGTGCAAATAACTTTTTAGGTCAATATGTTTCATGAGTATCATACGCATTAATTATCGGATTATTCGTTAATATATTATTAATTGTTCTAAGAAAATGAACAAATGTACATTCATTAATGGTTACTGGACACGTTATGTTCCAACAAGCCGCAATGGTTGTTGCTGTTGTTGCGCTATTAATGTTTGCTGTAGATCCTACTCAATCTGTTGGCGCAGGTTTATCTTCAGGTGTTATTATAGTATCTGGAATTTTATTAGGTACTTATTGAGGTGTTGCATCAACTGCAACAATTAAAGGTTCAGACGTTGTTACACAAGGTGCTGGATTCGCTGTTGGTCACCAACAAATGTTTGGTGTTTCATTAGCATATGGAATTGGTAAATTCTTCGGTAAAAAAGAAGACTCTGCTGAAACCAAAAAATTATCAAACAAAATTAAAATTTTTGAAGATAACATCTTCACACAATCATTAATTATTTTAGTTGTATTTTTAATACTAGTATTAATCTTACAATTTGCTGGTCCAGATGCTGTTAAATTCGCTAATTTAAAAACTGGAAAAGTAAATCTTACAGTATATAGTGACTGAAATGCTGCTGGTAAAGAAGCATTTTGAGTTACAAACCTTGTATTAACATCATTAAAATTAGTTGGTTCTATTTTAGTATTACAAATGGGTGTTCGTATGTTTGTTACAGAATTACAACAATCATTCCAAGGAATTAGTGAAAAATTAGTTCCAGGTGCTGTTGTTGCTGTTGATGTTGCTGCTACATATGGTTTTTCACCAAACTCAGTAACATACGGATTTATTTCTGGTACAATTGGACAATTTATAGCTGTTGCTCTTACAATTGGATTATATTTTGCTACAAAAGGTCACTCATTTGAATATGTAATGGTAATTCCATTGTTTATTACATTATTCTTTAACTCTGGATCAATAGGTGTATTCGCAAATGCATCAGGTGGATTTAAAGCTTCAATTATTGTTCCAGCATTATTTGGATTTGTTGAAATTTTAGTAGTTTCACTTGGATTATCAGTTATGAAATATTCACAAGCTGCTTATCCATTTTCAACAGGTTACATTGGAATGTTTGACTGAAACGTTGCTTTTGGTTCAATAATTACATTATCAAGTTGATCAAAAATTGCTGCATACATTGTATTCCCAGCATACATAGTATTGATGCTTGTATTAGCACAAATTGTTGATTCAAACAGACAATCAAAACCAACATTTATGCAAAAAGCATTTAATATTAAACCTAACTTAGAATTTGCAAAAGCTGAAGCAGAATTCGCAAAAGCAAACGCTTAATTTAGGTTTTAAATAAAAGCAGTTTTCTGCTTTTATTTTTATAAGTAAAATAATAAATTATAAAATTTTTAAGGAGTAAAAATGAAAGTATTATGTTTATGTGGATCTGGAATGGGAACCAGTATGATTATTAAATTAAAAACCCAACAAGCTTTAAAAGAATTAGGAATTCAAGGTAGTGTTGAAGCACTAGGTTTAGGACAAGGTAAAGCAATGGTAAACTCATTTGATGTTGTTTTATGTACTGCTAACTTTGTTTCTGAAGTTCAAAATGCTAAAGCTCTTGCTTATGGATTAAAAAATGTTATGAATATTGAAGAAATTAAAGGAGCTTTAGCAGATGCTAAAGAAAAATTGAAATAATGAAAGCAAAATTAAATTTATTAGACAATTTAAAAATTAATGACTCAATTATTACTAATGTTGAAGTTAAAGACTGAAAAGAAGCTATTCATAAAGCATTAGAACCATTAGTTAATAAAAATGTTATTAATTGAAATTATTACGATGCTATTTTAAAATCAACTCAAGAACATGGTCCATACTATATTTTGGTTGATGGTTTAGCAATGCCACATGCATCTGCAACTAAGGATTGCGTGTTTTCAAATGGTTTTAGTTTAATTACTTTAAAAGAACCAATTAAATTTGAAGGCGATGATAGAGAAGTAAAAATAATAATGGGACTTGCTGCAATTGATGGTGAAACACATACAGCAGTTGCAATTCCTCAAATAATTGCAGTGTTTGAAGAACCTAAAAATATTGAAATTATCGCAAATTGCAAAACAAAAGATGAAGTAATCAAATTTATTGAAAGTGTGGATTACACAAAATATTTATCATAGATTTAAGGAGAATTATATATGAAACCAATGTTACAAATAGCTTTAGATAATCAAACAATTGAAGAAGCTATTCAAAGTGCTAAAAAAGTTGAAAAATACATAGATATTATTGAAGTTGGAACTATCTTAATAGCTTCAGAAGGTAAAAAGGCTATTAAGGCATTAAAAGAAGCATTTCCAAATAAAATTATTGTTGCAGATGGAAAAATAGCTGATGCAGGAAAAATATTTGGAAAAATGTTTTTTGAAAACGGTGCTGACTATACAACATGTATTTGCGCTGCTGAAGTACCAACAATAGTTGAAACAATGAATATTGCCAAAGAATATGGAGATAATAAAGAAGTTCAAATTGAACTAACTTCAAATTTCACTTGGGAACAAGTAGAACAATGAAAAAAAGCAGGAGTTCCACAAGTTGTTTGACATAGATCAAGAGATAGTCAAGCAAGTGGAGTAAAATGAGGTTCTAGAGATATTGAAGCTGTTAAAAAACTTGCTGATAAAGGATTTAAAGTCACAATAACTGGTGGTGTAAGTTTAGAAGATATAAAATTATTCAAAGATATTCCAGTTTATATTTTTATTGCAGGTAGATCACTAAGAGATGCTGAAAATCCAGAACAAGCAGCGAAAGAATTTAAAGATGAATTTGCAAAATATTGAAAATAAAAATAGATTGCTTGGAATATATGAAAAAGCAATAAATAATAAATTTACATTAGAAGAAAAAATTATTATCGCTAAAACAGCAGGATATGATTTTATGGAATTTTCTGTGGATGAAAGCGATGAGAGATTAGCAAGATTAGATTGAAATGAACAACAAATTAAAGAAGTTCAATCATTATTAATTAAACACAATTTTAATTTTAATTCTATGACATTAAGCGGGCATAGAAAATATCCTTTTGGCTCTAAAAATAAAGATACTAGAGTTAAAGCAATGAGTATCATGCATAAAGCGATCATTTTGGCTAAAAAATTAGGAATTAGAACAGTTCAATTAGCAGGATACGATGTTTACTATGAAGAAGCTGACAATGAAACTAAAAAATATTTTATTGAGGGAATTAAAGAAGCTGTCAAATTAGCAAGTAAATATTCTGTTGTTTTAGCTTTTGAAATTATGGACACACGTTTTATGGGTACAAATACACGCGCTTTAACATATCTTAATATTGTGGATAGCCCTTATTTACAAATATATCCTGATTTAGGCAATATTTATCAATGAGCTAATAAAGAGGACTTATATAATGAATTTGAAATAGCTAAAAATCACTTAGTTGCATTCCATTTTAAAGATACAGTTCCAGGAAAATTTAGAGATACACCTTTTGGCACCGGAACAGTAGATTTTCCATATATGCTAAAAATATTAAAAGATTTAAAACTAAATCAACCAATAATGATAGAAATGTGATCTTTAAATAAAAAAGATGAAACAAAAGAAGAAGCTATTAAATATATTTCTGATGCAAAAATATTTTATGAACAACAATGAAAAATTATTGGAGGAGATAATTAATGCTACATCTGGATCCAAAATATTTAGAAGAAATTCAACAATTAAAAGAAGAAGTTTTTAAAGCTAATTTGTTATTAGTTAAATATGGTTTAGTTATTCATACTTGAGGAAATGTATCAGGCATTACAAAAGATAGAAAATATATGGTAATTAAACCTAGTGGTGTTTCATATGAAAATATGAAGGCAGACGATATGGTTGTTACAGATTTAAATAACAATGTTATTGATTCTAAATATAAACCTTCAAGCGATACGCCAACACACACATTGCTATATAAAGAAAACCCTGAATTAAAAGGAATTGTACATACACATTCAGTAAATGCTGTTTCTTTTGCACAAGCAGGTAAAGATATTCCTTGTTTTGGTACAACTCATGCGGATAACTTTTATGGACCTGTACCTTGCGCTAGATCACTAACTCCTGAGGAAATCAACGGAGAATACGAACACAATACAGGTTTAGTAATAATTGAAACATTTAAGAAAAGAAAAATAGATTGAAAAGCTTGTTCTGCAACATTAGTTAAAGAACACGGTCCTTTTGTATGAAGTTTTAAAAGTCCTAAAGATGCTGTTGATTTAGCTCTTACATTAGAAACTGTTGCCAAAATGGCAATTAATACATTGATAATAAATAATAACGAGGCACCACAAGCACAAAAAAGTTTAATTGAAAAACATTATAATAGGAAACATGGTAAAAATGCTTACTATGGACAAAAAAATTAAAGATTTTGATACATTTGTATTTGATCTAGATGGCACACTATATAATTCTCAAAAAGTAATAAGCGAAAATACTAGAAATACTATAAAACAGTTACATAAGTTAAATAAAAATGTAATCATAGCTACTGGTAGACCATATTATATGAATTATAAAATTATCGAAGATTTAAATATTAAACTGCCAATTATTGCTGGAAATGGTTCAATGATTTATGATGTAATCACAAAACAAGTATTATTTTTTAAAAGCATTGAAAAAAAATCTGCCAAAAATATTGTTGACTATTTAGAAAATAACAAAATAGATTATCTTGGGTATTCTAAATTCGAAATGATTGGAAATAACTATTCAAATCCCGATTGATTCGCCAAAATTATTTATCCTCATTTAAAAAAGGATAATTTATATAAATGAAAATATGAAGAAAAAGAAATTAATAATTTTGTTGATGAATATGATTTTTCTAAATTTCTAATTATTACTCAAAATATTTCTGATGAAAAAATAAAAGAACTTATTGATTTTTTAAACACTTTAAAAAACGATATATATTATGTGTCTTCAGCTAAAGGTGTAATAGACATAATGTCTAAAAATATTTCAAAAGGTGATGCATTATTAAAATTAATGAATCTAAAAAATATAACAAATGACAAATCCATATCTTTTGGTGATGCTGCTAATGACATTCCTATGTTGAAAACAACTAGTTTTAGTGTTGCTATGGGCAATGCTATAAATGAAGTAAAAGAAACTGCTAGCTTTGTAACTAAAACTAATGACGAAGATGGAGTATCTTATTTCATTAATTTATTGGAAGGCAAAAATGAATGTTAAACACAATATTTACAAAATAAATTTTATTGCAGATAAATATTGATATCAACCATCAATGTGAACTTTGAGTAGGAGACTTTGAGCAGGAAGACCTTTTTTAAATCTCACAGATTTAATAAATTCATTAGATATAAAGTATCAACCTTCGTTTTTTAGTTTTAATGGAGATCCAAGGTTTTTTCATTTTAATAACATTCAAAAAAATTATGGATGTGAATTCTCTATAAATCCTAGTTCTATAAAAGATAAAAATAATTCATTTATCATAAAAATTAATTCACAAATTCATATAATAATTGATGATTTAGGAATTAAATATATTAAACAAGGATATATATTTGGAGCACCAATATATTATTATGAAGATTTGTTAAAAAGTAATAATGTACTTGAAAATGAAATATTAGAAATTAGATGAAGAAAAAAATATTTTGAAATTTCCAAAAAAGTTATTAACGAATAATTTTTATAAAAAGCACTAATAAGAGTGAAATGCAAAACAAAAGTAAGAATTTTTTTATGTTTAATTTGCTTTTAAAATTTATGTAAAAAAACTATAATTCCATAAGAACTATAGTTCTATTGGACCCGTCTCATTAGTCTGAAAAATCAACGAGATGGGTTTTTTCTATATCCTTTCTTCAATTCATAATCTGTTTTTGAATTTTTTTGATATTTTTTCATATCAAAAAAATTATAAAAGCTCTCACTTTTGATTTACCGCTTAAGTTCTCACTTTTGTTTTACACTTCACAAGATAAGTCATTTTTTATTAATTAAAAGTAAACCAACTATTATAGATATATAATTTAAAAAACGAAAGGATTTTTTTATGAACAAGAAAAAAATATTATTAACATTTAGTGCAACATCGTTTATTGCTTTTTCACCCGTTATTATGATAAGTTGTAATAACAATAAAAAAATATCTAATTTATTAAAAATCGAAAACAATACTATTGTTGAATGTTTAGATAAAGAAGTAAAAGAAATAAAAATACCAAATAATGTTACAAGTATTTCAAATAATGCATTTAAAGGATGTAGCAATTTAACATCTATTACTATACCTGAAAGCGTTACAAATATTGAGGATAACGCATTTAAAGGATGTAGTAGTTTAACATCTATTACTATACCCAATGGTGTTACAAATATTGGAGATTCTGCATTCAGCGGTTGTAGTAGTCTAACATCTATTACTATACCTGAAAGCGTTACAAATATTGGAGATTATTTATTCAGATGATGTAAGGGCTTAACATCTATTACTATACCTGATGGTGTTACAAATATTGGACGTAGTGCTTTTGAAGGATGTAGTAGTTTAACATCTATTACTATACCTGAAAGTGTTACAAATATTGAAAGTGCTGCATTTAATGGATGTAGTAGTTTAACGTCCATTACTATACCTAATAATATTATAAGTATTAATGATTCTGCGTTTGGTGAATGTAGTGCTCTGACATCTATTACTATACCTAAAGGTGTTACAAATATTGGAATTTTTGCATTTGGTGAATGTAGTGGTCTGACATCTATTACTATACCTGATGGTGTTACAAATATTGGACGTTTTGCATTCAGTCGTTGTAGTAGTTTAACATCTATTACTATACCCGATGGTGTTACAAATATTGGGGAAGGTGCATTTGAAGGATGTAGTAGTCTAACATCTATTACTATACCCGATGGTGTTTCAAATATTGAGGATTCTGCATTCAGTCGTTGTAGTAGTTTAACATCTATTACTATACCCGATAGTGTTACAGATATCAGAAATTCTGCATTCAGCGGTTGTAGTAGTCTAACATCTATTACTATACCTGAAAGTGTTGCATATATTGGGGTAGGTGCATTTGAAGGATGTAGTAGTCTAACATCTATTACTATACCCGATGGTGTTACAAATATTGGGGATTTTGCATTTTCTGAATGTAATTCTTTAACATCTATTACTATACCTGACGAAGTTGAAAGTATTGGAATGGGAGCATTCAATAGATGTAGTAATTTAACATCTATTACTATACCTGATAATATTTTAAGTATTGGGGAAAGTGCATTTCATAAATGCTACAAATTAACAATTCGCATTAGTAAAGATAAATATAATGAATTTGATTGAAACTTAATAAATCCAAATAATAGACCTGTTATTAAAGTTTAAAACAATAAAAAGGGAGAAAAACGCATAAATTTAAAAGAATGATAATAAGAAATAGGACTAAATAAAAATTACATTATTTTAGGGTTTTTTTATATAGTTGAATTAACTTTTTCACAAAGCGTTTAGTTTCTACTTTTGTGTTTTTTATTATGTGTGAGTTACAAAACAAAACCTAGAACTTTTTTGTTAAATTTACTTTTAAAATTAATATAAAAAAACTATAATTCCATAGGAACTATAGTTCTATTTTGACCTATCTCATTCTTCTGAAAATTCAACGAGGTAGGTTTTTTCTATATTTTTTCTTCATTCATTAAAAAATCTAAGAATTTCTTCATTTTGAACAGTAATTTTTTCAATGTTTGATTATCTGGGTTAAATTTAATTAACCTTTTATTTAACTTGTTAACTAAATCACTAAACATCATATAAAATGAACGACTTCTTTTACATCAGTTGTATATTTCTCCTGCATAATTTTGAGTAGAGTCAAACTTGAATTGGATACAGAATTTTTAAAAATTTTCTAAGTCCTTTTCACTTAAAATTTCTGTTTTATATTATTTGTAATTTATTAAAAAAACATAGCCTCTAGAACTTTAATTATGAATTGAACATCATCGTCAGAAGAGATAAATTCTCGTTTACCTTCTTCATTAATTGTAACATAAAATTTATTCTTAAATTGAACTGTAGAAGCATAAATTTTTAGTAAATAAAGATGTGCTGAAAGAAATTTTTGCAAAGAGTCATTGGTGCATTCAACATGTGGCTTGAAGATAACTATGCTCGAAGTTTATAATTCAATACATTTTGTATTTAAAGCTTTTTTTAAAGGAGTATTGGTTAAATCTGGCCTCAAAATGTTCTTCTTTTATCAGTACGAATTGTCTTTGGTTTATTATATTGTTTTAAACATATCTTCGAGTAATTTCATATATCCTAAATTGGTTTCATCTTTTCAATATGAAGAGATAAAAGTCGTGAAGTTGCTGCATCTACAGCTACATAAATGTGTGATTTTTCACCGTTTATTCACTCGTGTTGACATGCATCAATTTCTACGATTTCACCAAATTTTAGATTGTTTTTATTACATTTTCTAGCTCTTTTAATAGCTTCTTCTTTGCTCTTATTTAACTTAATTATTTCTTTTAAAACATTTGATATTTTTGATCTTTTTTTAAATTTCTCAATTTTTTTCTTGCATCACTTTATTTCTTTTTAGACATAAATTTTGTTCAAAACCACGGGAAACTAAGTTGTTTAAAAAAGAGCGATATTTCATCTTTTTTTAATTTCATCTTCAATACAAAATTCGTAAAAATAGTTTAGTGAAATATCATGATCGACTTTATTTTTAAATACTTTTTTAATAAGTTTATAATATTAATTATTAATTTGTCGACATCTTCTATTGAAATTTTTCTTGTGAATTCATTACCTTTATTTTTATGAGAAACAACAACATTTTTATTTAAAATATCTTTTTTCATTTTTTTAACTATTCGTCAATTTAATTTTATTTTTTGCTGAGTCAATTTATAGATTTGTCCATATTATTTGCAATTATTTTATATTCATATTCTTTTTTAAGTCATAATCTGTCCTCGAATTATTTTGATACTTTTTCATATCAAAAAAATATAAAAGTTTTTACTTTTGTTTTGCACTTGACATTATTAACGAATAATTTTTATAAAAAGCACTAATAAGAGTGCTTTTTTGTATAATTTTGATTAAATATAAAAGGAGGATATTATGACAAAAATAATTCTTGCTGGCACACCAGAGTTTAGCGTACCTATTTTTGAAAAAATAATTAATAATTTTGAAGTTTTAGCAATAATTTCTCAACCGGATCGTCCTTCAATTAGAGGTAGAAAAACAATTCATACACCTGTTAAATTATTAGCAGATAAATACAACATTCCTTGTTTTCAACCAGAAAAAATAAATGATATTTATCATCAATTACAAGCAATGGATTTTGATTATTTGATAACTTGTGCCTTTGGACAATATATTCCAACCAAAATTTTAGATCTAGCAAAAAAATATAATTTAAATGTTCATGGATCTTTACTACCAAAATATAGAGGAGCTGCTCCAATTCAATATTCATTATTAAATAATGACAACGAAACAGGAATTTCTCTTATGGAAATGGTTAAAGAAATGGACGCTGGAGATATTTTTATTCAAGAATCTATAAAAATTGAAAAAAGAGACACGTCATCTTCGTTATTTAATAAGCTATCTCATCTCGCAACAGACAATATTGTAAAATGAATAAAAGATATTGAAAGCAATAAAGTGAAACCAATAAAACAAAATGAAAATTTAGTTATATATAGCCCAAAATTAAATAAAAATGATGGTGAAATAAATGCAAATCTATCTTGTCAAAGAGCTATAAATATAATTAGAGCTTTTGCTGATAATCCAGGTGCATATACTTATATTAATAATAAACGCGTAAAACTATTTTATGGTACTAAAGAAAAAATTAAAAATTCTTTAGAATTAAAAATGAAAGATGGAATTTTATATATAACTGATTATCAATTCGAAAGCAAAAAAAGAATAACTTTATTTTAATATATTTATTTTTTTAGAACTATTACATTAATATATCTAATGCCAACTAATATTCAATTCAAATTTAATACTTAGTCAAAATTATGATAAGAAAATTTTTAAAAATCAAAAATTAATAAGATTTCAAAACCAACTTTAGCATCTATAAACTAAAGTTGGTTTTTTGATATTCGATTAATAGAGGAACTTTTACTCTTATTTTGCACTTCGCATATAGTTTATAAAAACAAATAAACAATTTTGCAAAATTATATATTTTTGTATAATATTTACACTAACTTTGTAGGAGTATAGTTCAATGGTAGAACAACGGGCTTCAACCCCGTGTGTTATGGGTTCGAGTCCTGTTACTCCTGCCATTTTTTTATTCTCTTTTTTATATAAAATAGATTTAAAAACCTATCATTTCTTTCCAATCAACTCCATTTTTTCAAAAATATATTTTTTTAGTTCTGGATCGACTTCAAAAATCAAACATGCAAAAGCTTCTGGACCTGTATGGATAGAAACAACTGGTGCAATATAATCTACAATTGGATCTTGATTGAACTTATTCCTAAATTCACTTATATATGCTTTTTTATCCTCTTCGCTTGCATTTGAATGTAAATAAAAAGTTAATAATTGTCCTTTATGTTTTGGTTTAAAACTTTTTGATTTTTCACCAATATATTTAAGAGTTGCTTTTGAAAAAACTCTTCCTAATGATTCCTTTACAAGCATACCTTTTTCTCATTTAATTATAGGTACAATTTTCAACATTCTTGCAACAACAGCTGCTGAAGAATGTAATCTTCCACCTTTAACCAAAAATTGATTGTATTTGGGAATTAATGTTGCGCTTTTATTTAAGCCTCCGCTTTCTATTCAAGAAATATATTCTTCAAATTTAGAGGAATTATTTTTCATTTCTCTCTCAAATCATAAACATTCTAATGTAATCATATTTAAAACTTGTATCGATTCAATAACTACTACTTTTGGAAAATCGTTAGCTAAAGTTTTAATTTGTTGATAAGCTCCAGATAAATGTTTAGATATAGGGTAAACAACAATCTTTTCATAATTTTTAGAAAGTTCATTAAAAAGTTGTTCAGCTTCACCTATATTAAAAGCTGAAGTTTTTACATCTGATTTTAAATTATAAAAATTGAATAATGTTGAAGAATCAACATCTATTCCATCTCTAAATTCCTTTCCATCTATTGAGATATGTAATGGGAGATAATATCATCCTAATTTTTTGGCTTCTTCTTTAGTTAATCCACAAGAAGAATCTACTACTATTGCATAATTCATATGTGTAATTATATTAAAATTAATATATAATAAAGAAATTATGTATTTATTTTTTAATTTAGAAAAAGAATTTCCTAATACAAGGGTCATTTATATTAACACAACTGTAAAAGTTAATCAAATAGATGGATTTGAAAATTTTATCATATTTAGAGATGAAAACTTTAATATTCATTCTATAAATCAATTAAATTTACCAAACAGTAATACTGAAAAAAAATTCGGTTTTTTAAATTCACAAGAAACTAACCAAATAAATGAACAAATAATTAAATTAAATTCTCGGTATAAAGTATCTAACATAAATTATTTTAGAATTGGAAAAATAATTAGTAGAAATATACACCCTAAAAGTGATAAATTATTTGTCTTAAATGTTGATTTTGGAGATACAACTAAGCAAATTATCACAAATACAAATTACACTTTAATAAATAAATGTTTTGTTTTTGCTTTGCCAGGTTCAATAACATCACAAGGAACTGAAATTATTGAAAATCAGGTTATGGGTGTTTTAAGTCAAGGTATGTTAGCAACAGGCATTTCTTTAGGTTTGAAAGATAAAGATGTATTTAAAGGAAAAATGTTTGAAGGTGAGAATGAAACATATATAAATAATCAAATTGGTAAAAATGTTTGAAGCATTTTTCCAGAAATAATTGCAAAATAATAAAAGAAGGTAATATGACAATATTAGATGAATTAAAAGAAAGAAAACTTCTAAAACAAATTAGTAATGAAGATAAATTATTAAAATTAGATCCAACAAAAATTGCTATTTATGGTGGATTTGATCCAACAGCTAAAAGTTTACATTTAGGGAATTATGTGCTTATTTGTACTTTAAGAATGTTTCAAAAATATGGTTTTAAAACTTATGCGCTTATTGGTGGGGCAACAGGTATGATTGGAGACCCATCATTTAAAGATTCTGAAAGAGTATTATTAGATAATAAAACTGTCTTAGATAATAAAGAAAAAATAAAAAAACAACTAGAATCATTTAATTTAGAAGTTGTAGATAATTATGATTTTTACAAAAATATGTCTGTACTTGATTTTTTAAGAGATGCTGGAAAAATGGTTAATGTTTCCTATATGATGGCAAAAGAATCAGTAACTAGAAGAATTGAGAGGGGCTTATCATATACTGAATTTAGCTACCAAATTTTACAAGGTTATGATTTCTTAACACTCTATAGAGATAAAAATGTAAAAATTCAAGTTGGTGGAAGTGATCAATGAGGAAATTTAATTACTGGTCTTGATATGATTAACACCATATATGGTAATAATCATGATGCTGTAGTATTAACACATGATTTATTAACGGATGAAAATGGAAATAAAATTGGAAAATCTACAGGGGGCGGGAAATTATGATTAGATAAAAAAATGACCTCTCCATATCAAATGTATCAATTTTTATTAAATCAACCAGATTCTTTAGTAGAAAAATTATTAAATTGAATAACATTAATGCCTACTGACGAGATAAAAAATATTATGAAAATTCATAATATGAATCCTCAAAAACATTATGCTCAAGAAATGCTAGCAAAAGAAGTTGTAAAAGATATTTTTAGTGAACAAGATTTAAAAATAAGCATTACATTAACAAATATTTTATACAATAAACATTACTCAACCAAAGAAATAAATATTGATGAATTGGTTACTTTAGAAAAATATTTACCTCTTGTAGAAATTGAAAAAAATCAAAATATAATTGATAAATTAATCGAAACCAAACACATTGCATCTAAAAGAGAAGCAAGAGAATTTATTAATTCCGGCGCATTGAAAATAGATGGTGAATTAGTTAACGAAAACACACTATATAACCCTAATTTATTTAATAAAAAATATGCTTTTTTTAAAAAAGGTAAAAAACAAACAATATTATTAAAAACTAAGTAAATATTAGTTTTTTATGCCAAATTCGCTTAGTGGTAAAGCAGTTGACTCGTAATCAATAGCCACGAGTTCGATTCTCGTATTTGGCACCATATGTAAAAAACATTAAAAAAATGAGCAAATTTTGCTCATTTTTTAATTGTTGTTTTTAATTTTATTTAAAAGACTATCTATTTTCATACCGTTATCAGTGACATCATCTAAATAAAAATGAATTTCTGGTACTTTTCTTCAATTTAAACTTTTTGACAACATTTTTTTAACAAAACCCGCTGCATTACAAAGTGCTTCTAAACCTTTTTGTTGTTTTGAAGTAAATGTTACAAAAACTTTAACATGAGATAAATCTCCTGATAAAACACAATCCACAATTGTAGGATTTATAACGTTAGAATTTGTTATATCATTTGTAACAATATCTGCTATTAAATCGCGGATTTGTGATTCTCTTCTTAATGTATTTATACTTTTTTTCACAATTTTCTCCTAATTTTTATTTTTTTAGTATTCTAATAATTTGTTTTTTGAAAAATTTTTAAGATCGTTTCTACGTTTTCTGATATACATCAATTTTAAAGCACAATTCTATTATATTTTTTCGAACAGCTGTTTCTATTTTATTTAAAATCATTTTCAATTCAATTATTAGCTCCAACAAATAATAGAGCTCTTATAAATGATACAATAAATCCATTCTATTCTTCTAACAAGTTAATCAATGAATATGATTTTTATACTTTTGAAATATTTCTTGGCTAATTTTATTAAAAAATTTAAGAATGTAAAACGCGCTAAACATTTTTGCTATTATTTTATTTTCTAAACTTTTATTTCTTCAAATAAATTTAATATTCTTAATTAATACTTCTTTTAATTTCGCAATAAAAAGTTTTGTATTTTTATCTTTTAAATTTTTAAAAATATATTAAAATAATAAAGCAAATTGCTTGGTGTCAAGCACTTGCACTTGACACATCAAGTATTTTAAAAATTAAAGGAGATATTTTACTTATGGTAAAAATTAGACTAAAAAGAATGGGAAGCAAATTTAATGCTTGCTATAAAATAGTTGCTACTGATTCTCGTTCTCCTCGTGATGGTAGATTTATTGAAGCCTTAGGCCAATATAACCCTCACACAAAGGATTTCTTTTTAAACGAGGAAGCAACACAAAAATGAATTAACGATGGTGCACAATTAACAGAAGTTGTTTACAATTTATTCAGAAAACATAAACTAAACGAAAAATTCGCTAAAAAAACATCTACTAAAAAATTAAACAAATAATGAAAATTAATTTTCTTACTCTTTTTCCAAATTACTATAAACCATTTATTGAAGAATCTATTATTGCAAAAGCTATTGATAAAAAAATTATTGAAATTAATATAATAGATTTTCGTGAATTTAGTAAAGATAAACATCATAAAGTAGATGATGAAATTTTCGGTGGAGGTCATGGTATGCTTCTTCAAATAGAGCCAATAGATCTCGCATTAGAATCATTAAAAAATAAAGGCGGGTACAAAATTTTAGTATCACCTCAAGGTAAAAAATTCAATCAACAAATAGCTAATCGTTTAAGTACTTTAGACGAAATAACCTTTATTTCGGGTAGATATGAAGGTTTTGATGAAAGAGTGGTTGAATTAGTAAATGAAGAAATTTCAATTGGTGATTATGTTTTAACAGGTGGAGAATTGCCATCAATGGTAATGGCCGATTCAATAATTAGATTAGTTCCTTCTGTTATCAAAAAAGATAGTTTTGTAAATGATTCATTTCAAAATGATGGTTTGCTTGATTATCCCCAATACAC
This sequence comes from Mycoplasmopsis lipofaciens ATCC 35015, assembly GCF_000686585.1. Lineage (GTDB taxonomy): Bacteria > Bacillota_I > Bacilli_A > Mycoplasmatales > Metamycoplasmataceae > Mycoplasmopsis > Mycoplasmopsis lipofaciens. The sequence continues at coordinate 65,589 of NZ_JMKY01000004.1, read as the reverse complement.
TCGTCCTAGAGAATATAAGGGAATGAAAGTTCCAGAAGTATTATTAAATGGAAACCATAAAGAAATTGAAAAGTGAAAAAGAGAAGCACAATATAAAAAAACATTAAAAAATCGTCCCGATATTATTGAAAGGATAAATAATGAGAAATAAATTATTAGAATTAGTAGAATCAAATCAATTACGTACAGATCACCCAGATTTTCGTGTTGGAGATAATGTTAAAGTTTACGTTCGTATTCGTGAAGGTGAAAAAGAGCGTATTCAAATTTTTGAAGGTTTAGTTATTAGTAAAAAAGAATCAGGTACACGTGAAACATTCACAGTTAGAAAAACTTCGTTTGGTGTTGGGGTTAATAGAACTTTCCCATTACACTCACCATTAATTGCACAAATCCAAGTTGTTCGTTCAAATAAAGTTCGTCGTTCAAAACTTTACTACATGGAAAACCGTAGTGGTAAAAAAGCGCGTCTTAAAGAAATTAAAAGAAATACACAAAAATAATAAAAATGCTGATTCGTCAGCATTTTTATTATTATGATTAATTATAAATTTGGTTTTTTTGTTCTATTTCCTTTTTATATTCTATTTCAGCCTTTTCTGCTCTTTCAAAAAATTTGTGTTCGATCTTTCTACTTCATGAAAGTTTTAAACTATCAATTTTTGGTAGTTTTTTAATAATATATCAATATGAATATCCCATTAAAATAACTGAGGCAATTAAAGAATTAATAACAAAAAATCAAATGATAATTGTATTTGCTATATCCACACTACCTGTTGATTTAAATATTGCAGCGGCAACACCATAACCTATTGGAATTATAATTGAAAAGCAAAAGAAACTTTCCATCATTGATGAAACAATTGATTTTTCAACGTCGTTTGTTCCTTGAAACGCTAATAAACAACTAATTGATAATGATATTGCTACAAGTCTTAAGGTAATGATTTTCATAAATTTAGCAGTCTCAGATTTCATATCTGATGTAACATTTAGAACAGTAACTAATAAATTAGATGAAGTTAGAAGAATAAAAGTGTAAGTTAATAATGAATAACATATAGCAACAAGCATTGTCCATAAATATACTTGTTTACAACGATCAAATTGTCTTCTTGTATAATTATATGACATCAAACTTCTTGCACCATCATTTATACCAAAAATACTTGTTAAAAATAAAGCTAAAATAGGCATACTTTTAGACCAATAAAATAAATAATGTAGAGGAGATGCAAATGCTGTTTTAGATAAAAGTATATTCATAATTGCAAATGTAACCGCAACACCAAAAGTTCTAATAAAACCACTAAATCCTAAAAGAATGGTTGGACCCAACAATTTTTTATTAAATTTAAACTTAAATAAATAAGATAAAGAAAGTCAAGTTTTATTTTTTCTTTCATGATAGATAATATAAATTAAATAAGCAATCAAATTAATAGCTCAGCCAATTAATGTTGCTAATACACCTCCTAAAACACCTAATTTAAGAGGAATTATAAAAATTGCATCAAAGAGTATATTAACAACATTAGCTAATATTCCCCAAAACATTACATATGAATTATATCCTTCAGCTCTAATAAAATATGATAACAACAATGATATTCCTTGCATTATTGTACCTGCTGCATATATATAAACATATTTACTTGCTCAATTAATTACCATTTTATAACTTGCATCATAATATGCTTGCAAAGTTTCATGTTCTGAAAAGCCCGGTTTTACATCTAAAATACTATGACCGGCAAACATTTTTATTAAACCAGATCATACAAATATAAATGACATTAAAGTTGCAAATAAGGACACTATTGCTGTGCACCAAAACATAGTAGCTCATAAATCTCTTCCACTTTTTTCTAAATTTTTACTTACACATTTTGTATAGTAAACAGATGCTCCAACAGGAATCAAAAAAACAACTGAGTTGGAAAAAATTATCAATGGTTGAAATGCAACACTTGTAGAAGAAACCACGCTATTAGGTGTTAAATAAGCTATTTGTTGACCTCCCAATCCATTATAATTATCAAATAATATTTTGTATTCTTGTTCATTTAACTTTGCAATACCACTAGATAAATAATCATAAATTTGACCATGTCTACCTAAAATTAAATCATCAAAAATAAAAGTATTTCTAGGAACAAAGTTTTGAATAAATACTTGATCAACAAATGTGTATAATCCAACCATCATCGCAGACATTAAACTTGGTATAGCAACAATTCATATGGCTTTTTTTATAGGTGTTTTTCCAAATAATAGTTCCGCCCGTTCTTGTTTAGCTTGTTTTTTATCCATCGCTCTCCTTTCGTTATAAATTTATAAAAATAAAAAATTTAATGTTATAAATCATATTACAACATTAAAAAGTTTATAAATATTTTGATACTTTTTAGTATATGGTGCCATCAACAGGAATCGAACCTGCGACCCCATCCTTACCATGGATGTGCTCTACCGACTGAGCTATGATGGCATTTTAGCGATTAAAATTATAACAAACAATTAAAAAATATGAAATTTAACCTGTAATTTATAGATTAATATATATCTTTGTGTAAGTAGTATAATTAAAATAAGAAATAAATTACAATATTTCCACAAATAGAAATGTGAAAGCAGGCAAAAATGAATAAAAAACTTAAATTTTCAACCATGTTATTATCAACAACATTAGTTGGTACAACAACTATTGTAACTAGCTGTAACAAAGCTGTTACACAAGACATTGTAGATAAAAAAGTTCAAGAATTAAAATACAATGTTAATACAGAAAATAAATTACCATCAGAATTTACTAAAAACGATATTATATTTACAAACCTAGGTGATTATAAAGCAACTATAATTTTAGAAAATATAAATGATGATTTAGGAACATTAACAGTTAAAGTAACATTAACTAAAGATAATATAACTTCGAAAGAAAGAAGCATTAATTTATCTGATCTTGAAACCACTGAATCTAGAAATGCGAAAGAACTTAAGAAAGCTAAAGAAGCATATAATAGTGCTTTAGCAGAAATTCAAGGACAAAAAGATAATTTAACAGATTACCCTGAAACCTTGAATACATATACAATAGAAACAGATGTTGCTAAAGCTTTAGTGGAACAAGAAGCTGATCAAACAATAGCAAACTATAAAAAAGCTACGACTGATATTGAAAATGCCAATAACAATCTCGAAGAAAACAAAGAGAATGAACTTAATAATTCAAAAGCAAATTATGAAACAGTGTTAAATGAAGCAAGACAATTAAGAGATGATTTATACGGATACGGAGCAAACGAACACAAGTGAAGAGCTACTCAAAAATGATTAAGTGTTTCACTTTCTAAAATAACAATTGATTTTGAAACGCCAAAAGTTTATAATGACGCAACAACTAATATAAATAATTTAATGTCAAAAGTTCCGTCTGAACAAAAAAAAGAATTGACTGAATTCGCTAATGCATTTTCTATAAAATCAAATACTTATAGAATAAAAGCTTCAGAATTTAATAGAACAAACCTTTCATATCATTTTCAAGTAAAAGGAATAGTTATTCTTTTTGAAGGTGAATTTGTTGCTGATGATGCAGAAGGAACTGTTAAAGTTTCGTTCACAATGCATTACGATAACATAGCTACTGATTTAATAACAAGAACAATAAAAGGTTTCAACAAAACAAGCAGCTAAATAATATTACGAAAATTAGTGCCTTATAGCACTAGTTTTTTATTTAGAAAATTCGAATATAGTGAGTTTTAATTATTATTTATGTTTCTAAAACATTTAAATTACTAAAAATTTTAAAATGTCTTTTACTATAACAACATTAAAAACAAAATCATAAAAAATTAATAAACTCAAAAAAAGCTATATTAATTGAAAATACTATATTTTAAACAACACAAAAAATTAATAATTTATAGTTAACATCATTTGATTTATTCACATGCGTTTTATTTAATGTAAAATAATATTTATGATAAATGACACAATTGTAGCAATATCGTCTGGCGGAAAAATAAATCAAGCTATTTCAATAATTAGAATGAGCGGTTCAGACAGTATTAAAATTTTAAAAAAAATATTTAAAGGTAAAACAGGAGAAAATCAAAAAATAACCTATGGGCATATAATAAACAATCTTAGTGAAAATGAAATTATTGACGAAGTGTTAGTTATGTGATATATTGGAAGCAATAATTTTGTTGGTGAAGACACTGTGGAAATTAATTGCCATGGTGGAGTTATAGTAACAAATCAAATTTTAGAATTACTTCTTGCTAATGGAGCCAGACTAGCCTTACCAGGTGAATTTAGTAGAAGATCATTTTTAAATGGTAAGATGGATTTAATTAAAGCAGAGGCTATAAATGATTTAATTCATGCACAAACTATCTCTCAAACTAATTTAGCAATTAAAAAATTTAATGGAAATACTAGCAAAATGATTCAGTCTCTAATTGACGAATTATCTTATTTAATAGGACAAATCGAAGTAAATATAGATTATCCAGAATATGATGACATTGAACAAATATTTGATAAAGATTTAAAAACAAGACTATTAAACTATTCAAAAAAATTAGATACTATTATAAAAAACAGCGAGAATAGTAGATTAATTTTTGATGGCATCAAAGTAGCAATTATAGGTAGACCTAATGTAGGTAAATCTTCAATATTAAATTGTCTACTAGAAGAAGATAAAGCTATTGTTACAGATATTGCTGGAACAACACGCGATATTGTCGAAGCTTCATGACAATTTGAAGGAATGTTATTTAAATTGATTGATACAGCGGGAATTAGGCAAACAAAACATAAAATTGAAAAAATAGGTATCGAAAAATCAATAAAACAAATAAAAGAATCAGATGTTGTTATCTATGTAAAAGAAATAAATAAAAAAGATTCAAATGACAATAAATTAATCGAGGAAGTTGCTCAAAAATATAATAAACCCGTTATTAAAGTAATAAATAAAATTGATATAGCACAAAATTTTATAAAAAATTCTCATTACTGCTATGTTAGTGCAATTAATAATGATATTGAAAATCTAAAGATAGAGTTAAAAAATCATTTTAAAGATATAAAAATAAATAATGATGATTATTTATCTAACACAAGACAATTATCACTCATTAAACAAGCCCAAATCAATATTAAAGAAGCTATTGTTAATCTTGATTTTGGATATGGCTATGATGTTGTAATTGTTGATATACGAGAAGCATGAAAAAACTTACAAGATATTTCGGGTAGAGCAGATAATGAAAAATTATTAGATGAAATGTTTAAAAATTTTTGTTTGGGTAAATAAACATTTTTAATAAAACCAACTTAAAGTTTTATGTTTTTTACAAAAACAAAAAAGCAGTGTTTCTACTGCTTTTTTGTTTAGATTTTAACTATATAAATCAATTTGATCAGGTGATACAGGATTTGGATTAACTACAATTTTTTCAATTCTTCCCTTAACCACATGAACTACACGATCAGCCATTGCTGCCATTGCTGGATTATGGCTTACCATAACAACTGTTGCATCAGTTGTTTTATTTATATTATATAAAGTCTTTAAAACTATTTTAGTGGTTTGTTCGTCTAATGCTCCTGTAGGTTCATCGGCAAATATAATTTCAGAATTCTTAGCTAAAGCTCTCATAATAGAAACTCTTTGTTGCTGTCCCCCAGACATTTGAGATGGGAACTTATTAATTTCCTCATTCATTTCAAATTGTTCAAATAGTTTCACAACATCTACTTTACGTTTAGGATCTTTTTGTAAATAAGCTCCTGTTTGAACATTATCAAATGAATTTAAATTATTTAATAAATTGTAATTTTGAAAAATAAAACTTACGTGTTTTCTTCTAAATAATGTTAATTGAGAATTAGATAAATAAGGTAAATTTTTATCACAAACTATAACTTGACCTTTAGATGGTCTATCAAGACCAGAAATTAAATTTAATAAAGTACTCTTTCCACCACCAGACACACCATAAATTAATAATAATTCATTTTTTTTGACAGACATTGAAACATCTTTTAAAACTCTTGTTGTTACGTTTCCATTAATATAATATTTGCTAACATTTTTTACTTCAATAATATTATCATCAGAATTTTTTAAATTAAAATTAGCATCTTTTTTTCTTTTTTTCTTACTTACTTTGGTTAATAACCTTTGAATTTTTTTAGGAACCACAATATTTTTTTTATTAGAATCTTGATCTAAGAGTTCAAAAACATTGTCTTTAGTAATTTTAATTTTTTTATCTATTTCCAATGTATATTGTTGTTCTTCTAAAATTTTTTCTTCTTGCGTTATTGCAGCAAGTTTAGAAGATTTTTTCATTTTTGGTTTCTTGTTGTTTTTCATATTATTACTTTCCTTTCAGCAAATCAACAGGTTTCATTTTATTTATACTAATTCATGTTGTTAGAGATGTAATTATAAAAATAGTAATGATAAATATAAAAGTTAATAACACATGTCATCATTTTAATGTCAGAGGTAGAGCAATTGAACTCGAGGATAATAGCGCAGCATTAAATGATGCAATTAAAGCAAATACAGCTGGAACACATAGCATGAAGAAGAATAAAATGAAAGGAATAAACACTCCAAAAAACATTGTTAATTTTTCTTTTTGTGTGTATCCTAATATTGATCAAATAGCAATGTTTTTTTCATTTTCACTAATCATAATAGTTGCCATAATTATTAATATAATTAAAGCAATTATAAAGCTTAATGCAATAACACCTATGGTAATTTGTCCTATAGTATTACCTACTTGGCTCGTAAAGCCAACTTCAATATCTTTTGAATTAATCGAAGCACCTAATGCTATATAAAGTTTATTTTCATATAAATTAGCATATTCACTTAATGCAGTTTTAACATCTTTATTTTTAACAAAATCTTGAATTTTATCTATCTTCATAAAATCTTTTAATAAACCTGAATTTAAATCAAATATTTGATTATACATGCTCTTTAAAACAGCTTCATCTAAAGACTCTAAATCAAATGATCCATATCCAGATCAATATCCACTTAATGAATATAAGGAAGTTGAATCTGTTACTTGTATTGGAGTTTTATTATTTGTTGCAACACCATTAAATAGATTTATTTTTGGTTGATTTGGATCTTGAAGTTTATCTAAGCCAATCAATTTATTTGCTGCTGTTTGTGTAGTAATATATTCTTCGTTTATATATGTCGGATTAATTCCAACAACTTCAAATGTTGCAATATGTTTAATATTTTGATTATTAAGTTTGTTTAAATAACGATCAACATAATTTTGTACATCAATCGTAAATTTAGAACCAACACTATAATGATATTTATCAGCAACTACTTGATTAATTACAATTGGATATATATCATCTTTAATAACGTAATTATATAAATTGTCGTATAGATTGTTTTTATTTGCATCAACAAGTTTAATTAACTCACTATTTTGTTTATAACCATATATTTTTATAGAACTATTATTTTGTAAGTTACCTTTTATATATGTATATTTTTCGTCTGTTTTATCATTAAATAAAACACCACCAAAACTTATGAAATAATCGTTAATTGTTGGTCCAAATAATTCAACATTTTCTAATCAATTATTAACAACAGGTATTTTTAAACTACCTAATTTAATTAAATTCGGTTCTAAAGCTTCTTTTTGAATTCTTTCATTTAATTGTTTGTATCCATTAATTAAAAATTCTCTATATTCTGTTCTAAATGAATCAGTAGTTATATTTAACATTTTATATTCTGTTCCGTCAAATAATGCATATTTGAAATTACCAACCTTTTCAAAAGGAGATTTATAGTATTTGAAGAAGCTGATAAATTCATCTTTTTCATTTTTTAAACCAATATTATTTGTTTTTGGATCAACTACTCATTTATTTTTAATAGCCTTGTTGTAATAATTTCCTTGGGTTTTTTCTAATTCATAACCCACTCTATCACGTATTTTATCAATTTTAGCTTTTTGAGAGTCAGGCATACTATTATAAGCTATTGTTCATGGATCTACCGCAACACCTGCTGCAACTGTTAAATTAGATGAAAACTGAGTCATGATATGACTATCTCTATATCCTGGATTACCATTGGCATTCGTTTCATTTAATACCGAAGAAAAACCTGGTTTTAAATAATCTTTAATCTCTCTATTATTTTCATTTAATACACCAACTGGCATATATAAATTATTATATAAATTTGATCCATTAAACGTTTTATATAAACCACCTTCTATTGTTGGCGTTTCCAAATCCACCTTAAATGTATAATTTCTATTTTCATATGTTTTATTAATCGTGTGATTAAAAATGTTATTACTTGCTACTCCAAACAAAGTAGCTACACCTGTTAACATAACACTAATTCCGAATGAAACTAATTTTCAAAAACTATTAAACGCTAATGTGAATGCAAATCTTTTCTTTACATTCTTTTTAGCTGTTCATTTTTGATATTTTTTAAATAATTTAGAGCTACTTACGTCATTTACTCCAGAAATTAAATCAATTGCTTTGTGTCTCAACGAAATTAAAGAGACTATATAAATTAGCATACTCATACCTATAAAAGGCAAGAATACTGTGAAAAACAATGAAATAATATCAAATGGTAATTTAGATTTTGGCACAGTTCAATATGAATTAAATATACTTAAAACTAAATATTGACTTTGATTACCAATAACATAACCTAAGATACCACCAATTACCGCTGTTACCATTGCAAAAATAGTAAATGATAAAGAAATTTGAGAAGGTTTATAACCTTGTGCAACCAATATACCAATAACTTTATTTTTATTTTTTATATATCTTTGAATAATAAAAATAATTGATATTGCCACAACAAATGTAAAAACAATCATAATTGCAATGGTAAAGAATGAAATAGATGAAATTATTTTTTGAACCGCTGTTATTCTTAATGATCTCTCTGGATTTATAGCATCTATTTCAGTTGTTAGAAATACACGTTGTAATTTTCCACTATCTTTAATTAAACTATTCACTATTTTAGTAATATGATTTTTTAATTCTACATTTGAATGTTTTGTAGAATTTTTTACTAATAAAGCTTTTTTAACAACATTTCCAATATATGCGTTATGAATTCTATCAAAGCCTAATTTATTAACATAAATTAAAGCTTGATTAGTAATATCAACTTGTAAATTGTTTTCATCAATAACGGGATACATATAATCAACTGTTGTTTCTTGTCCTATTATTATGAATTTAACTCCATTAACATTGATTATAAATTCATCACTTAAACTATTAATTAATTGATTCATTTCAATAGGATTAGTTGGTATGTCACCAGCATAAATACTTTTATTATTATTTTTTAAATAAGCATAATTAACTTTAGCTAAATAACTATTTGTATTGTTAAATACAACATCTTTCAATTCTTTAGGTTCAATAATTGTGTCAATTAAATCTGTAACCAAAGAAATAAAATTAAAACCAAAAATATTGTTTTTATTTGATTTAGATATTTCTTTTAATTTATTAATATAGGCGCCATCTATATTTAGTTTTTCAAAATTATCTATATTTATAGGAATACTAGAAGTATCTAATGATTTTGTAGATTTATATAAAAATGTTTTAAATCGCACAAATAATTCAGAATCTTCTTCAAAAAGAGCTTCAAAATTAACCAATCTATTTAACAATAAATATGATAAATTACCATTAATTTTTCCTGGTTGTTGTTTTTGTGTTGCAAGGTATGAAATAGAAATTTCAGGAAAAATAAATCTTAAAATAGGATTTATTATCGCCTCTGATATACCGAATATTTCTACAGGAAAACTAATTGATGATTTTTGAATTAATTTAATTGCTTGCTTTCTTATTGAATAGAATGAATCTTTTTGTAAATAACGTTTTACAAATTTATTAATAGTAGTGTAATAAATACCATTAGGATTTTCTGAATTATATGAATAATATTTACTTGATGCTATGTATCCTAATTGTAAAATTAACATATTTTTATTTTGTTGTACTCATTCACTAAATTTAGGATTACTATCAATTAAATTTTGTATTTTAGAATTATCATATTTACCGTTTGATTTTAAATCAAATAAAGTAATTTGTGAAGGATTAGCTAAAAATTCGCTTAATCAAAAATTAGTTGTCTCGAAAAATGGTATATTTTGACCTTTTGCTTTTTTATGTGCTAAAGCCAAAATTTCATTATCAATTGCTAAATTTAAAAAATCATTTACAAATTTTTTCGATTCTTCAAAATTAGCTAACTTATTATCAAACATTTTTATTCATGGTAAATAAATATTAAATGCTTGTGCTCCTAAAGCAAACTCATTTGAAATTATTGGATTGGAAACTGAAGAAATTGCTTTCTTAAGAGTTTGTCAAAATGACAAACCGCTATCAAAATTTTGTAAATCATTTAATAAATCAGCACCTGTTTTTTTATTATCATCAATTATTAAAGAAGTTCCACCTTTTGTTTGATTTACAAACAATTGAAATTTAATTAAATTATCTAAAAATTGTTTCTTTGTATCTGTTTTATTTAGTAAATCAAATTCATTTAGGAAGTTTTTATCTTTTTCACTAAAAATGTTTAAATCAATCAGAGCTGATTCCTGAGAATTACTTGATGATACTTTTTTTAGTATATTTTCTAGTTGAATACTTGCATCATAATTAGAATAAATGGTGTTTTGTGGTGCTGACAATAATTTTGAAAAAATGTTTGCAAAATCAAAGAAACCTAATTTATTTGGATCGTTTGCTGGAATAAAAATAATTTCTTTTTTACCAGAAGGACTTGTAATATTTAATTCTTGTGTTTCATTTGATAAATTAAACATCGTAATTAAATTTTGTTTAAATGCTCTATTTGAACCCGGTTTCTTAAAAATTGATTTGAGAAATGCTATTATTCCATCATGAAATTCTATTTGTTCTACACTAACGAAAAATGATTTATTTTCGATAAGATTAGTTTGCGAATTTAAAACTTCTTTTTTAAATTCATAATTCTTAATTTTTATAGATTTTACTAATTCTTCATATAAAATATCAAAATCAATGCTTTTAATTATATTAATCAAAGATGTTTTTACATTATCAAAAGCTTCTAGATTATTCGAATTATTAAGTTTACTAATAATAGGTGTTAAAACAGAAATTAAAGAAGGATTCCATTTTTGTAAAAAATTATATAAAACCCCATCTGTATTATTTAAGTCTAATAGTACTGAAAAATTGAAATTATCTATAAGTTTTGATAAAGCTAATTTAAGTTGTTGTTGATTTAAAGAACCAAAGACTCATTTGATTATTTGCGCTGATGTTAATTTTTTATAATAAGTTTTTGAATTAACAACAACTTCTGAATTATTTTCATTTTCAAATCATAATTTAGCTTGTTCACTCAATTTAGCAAAATTTATAGAACTAATGAAATCATATAAACTACTAATAAAAATTTTAGGATCTTTTGAAAGCTCTACAAGTGAGTTGGCTGTTATATATTTATTCAAATCAAGAGCTGTTAAGTCATAAATTAAATTAAATAAATTATTTGTTTCGTTTTTTAAATATTGCTTTTGAGATTCTAAATCTCCTTTATCAGAAAGCGTAATTTTAATTTGTTGAATAATACTAAATAAAATAGATTTTAATAAATCACCAGATTGTTCATGACTAAGTTCATAAACTAAATCGAAACCTATTTTAGGTAAAATAGCTTTATTAAAATTTCCAGAACTAAAAACAGTTGCAAAGTTATTTTGATTTAATACTTTTTTCAATATTTTAGATAATTTATAAACTTGCTCTGCGGTTAAATATTTTTCTTTTACTAAATCATAATTTAATAAAAATTTTTCAACAGAATTTATTAAAAAATCAATTTTGTTATTATTTAAAGCATCTTGTATTAATTCTGTTTTTGGTGATAAGAATAACAAAGGAATATAATAAATATTTTCAAAAAGTTTGTCTTTTTTAACTCAACCTAATTCATCAGTTTTTATAAATTCAGTTCCTATTGTCAATTTATTTTTTATCATTCATTGATTAAATAATCCAAAATCTAAACCTTCACTTGTGAAAAAATCGTTATACAAAACAAATCATTCTTCAGGGGTTACAAACTGGTTATTATTTTTTAAACGGGTTACAATTTTAAATTTGTTTCCAACAAATATTACACCAAGATTAAATTGGTCAATCTCTTCTAAAGTAGGTGTTTGTTTAGTTAAATCAAAACCAATTAAAGGTAATATTTTAATATTATTTAGTGTTTTGCTTCTGTTTAAAAAAGGATTATTGTCAACCACTTTGGCAAAATGATAATAAGGTTTTATATAATCTGGATCAGTATATAAATTTTTACCAATTGATTGAATAATCATTGAAGCAACATGTGGATTTATTTGAGCAGTTTTAAAAATATTTGTTTTTGATGAATTATTTCTATTTAATAATGTTGGTTCATAATATTCTTCATATAATTTACCTACATTAATTTGAATTCCATCTATTTCGTTTTTTTCATTTCCAGTATTAATAAAATGAAAAACATTTTTTTTATTAGTTGTTTCATTTATTCCATCTACTGTTAAAGTTTCACGAATACCAATGTTATCTTCTCCAACACCAAAAGAATTGTTTTTTTGATTTTTTATTCTATTAATAATTTCGTTTTGTGTTGTTACATAAGCTTTATTTTTAATAAAATTAAATCTTGTATTCTTAATATTTTCATCTGAAATTTCTGTTAAAAAGTCTTTATGGCTTAATTTTGTAACATTTTTATTAAAAACTTTTTCGATATTTCAAATTGTTTGTGCATTTTGTAAAGAAATGCTATATGGTGTATCACTCTTATTAGGCATCCTTCTTGAATCAGTTGTATATAAATACAAATTCTCTGTTTCAAAATAATTATTTGAATCATTTAAAGGTAACAATAATTGTTTAATTAATTTATTGTTTTGTTGTAACATTCCATTTGCATCATAAGGAACAATAATATTTGTTTTTCTTTTTTTTCAATAAGAAAAACTTTCTAATTTGTCTCACAAATCATCTCTATTGATTGAATTCATATCGCCGAGTGTTTGAATAAATGTTTTAAAAGCTCCACTTCATTTATTTTTAGCATTATTTTTGTCAACAAAACTTGTGAAGTAATTTCATCTTAAAAATTCGATATCATTATATTCTTTGGCTATTCATTCTTTTTTAAGTAAGTACTTTTTATTTGCTTCAAATGTATAATGTTGTTTTTGAATGGTTTCCTGATTATTATTCAATCCAAAAATATCTTTTGCATATCAAAAGCTATTTAATTTTAAATTTTCATTTAATTGTTGAAATGAACCTTCATAATCAATAAATTTAGAAAGATTATTATTAATATTATTTTGTTTAAAAATAAATTTACTTTTTTCAATATGATTAAAAGATAATAAATTTGCAACCTGAGTTGGTGTTAATCCAATTCCAATACCACTATCAACTCATTGATTTCCCAAAGTAAAATCAAATGTTAGCAATTTATCTTTTAAATTAACATAAAGTGAACTTAATTGTTTACCGTATATTTCTGTATCATTACCAACATTTATTATTTCTAAACTCATTATGTCACCAATAGAATATTGTTTATCAAAAAATAATTGATTTGAATCATTTGGTTCCAAAACAAATTTTTTAGTTAAATTTATATATTTATTACTACTTGTCTTTTCAAAAACTTCTACTTTAGTTTCATGCTTAAAATTAAAGCCTAATCCATCTATATCGTCTAAATAAAACTCAGAATTTGATATTTCAATATTGTTATTTTTTTCACCTCTGTAAGAAGTATAAAAGTTTACTAAATCATCTTTTTTAATATAATAATCAGAAAAAACTGGATTCAGTTCACCAATTTCTGACAATTTAATAAAACCATCATTGTTTGTGATGTATAAAATATTTGATTCTGAACCAAAATATTCTTTTTTATTGTTTATTGGAGTAGAGGATAAACCAAAAGATTTATCATAATTTATACTATATGAAATTGGAGTATAAAATTTTTGATTATTTGATTTTAGAGAATCTGCTGTTTCTCCATTAACAAAATATCCTTCATTATATGCATTGCCCTGCGTTGGTAAATTTAAATCAACAGAAACATCATGTAATTTAGAAACTTGTTTGTAATTTTCAAATCCTCCAACTAAAGTTGTTCTCATACTTGATAATAAAGTAAAAATTGCTGATGTTAAAAAAACTAAAAAGCTAAGACCTATAACAACAACTTTATTTTTTGAGAGTGACTTAAAAACTTCTTTAAATAATCTTCACATATCTAAACTCCTTTTTTATTTAAAGTAAAATAATATTCACTAATTATAATAAAAGTTAAATAATATAAAAATATATAAAAGGTCCAATTTTGGACCTTAGTATTATTAATTTGTTTTTTCTTCAAAAAGTTCATCTAATGAAAATTGATTATCCTCATGAATTTTTTTTGCCTCGGTTTTAGGAGGTAATTCCATATGTTTATTAATATATTCAATTTCTTCTGCAACAATAGTTTCTTTTTCTAAAAGAGCAGTTTTAATTAATTCTAATAATTCTCTATTTTCATTAATTACTTTATGTGCATTTTCTTGAGCCTCTAAAATAATTTTACGAACTTCTAAATCAATTTCATGACCTACTTGACTTGAAAAACCTGCTGATTTTAAATAGTCTCTACCTAAAAATGGACTACCTTCATCTTCCTCATATTGAATAGGTCCTAATGAAGACATACCAAATTCTGTAACCATTTTTCTTGCAATTTTAGTTGCTTTAGAAATATCATTGCTTGCGCCAGTTGATATGTTTTCCTTACCATAAATGATTTCTTCACTTGCACGACCACCCATGAAACTAGTTATCATCGCAATTAATTCTTTTTTAGTTGCATTATATTTTTCTTCTTCAGGAGTCATTAAATTGTATCCACCTGCTTGACCACGAGGAATAATAGTAATTTTTTGTACTTTGTTACCACCAGGTACTTTTAATCCAACAACCGCATGACCCGCTTCATGGTAGGCAACCATTGTTAATTCTTCTTTAGTAATAACTCTATTTTTTTTAGCAGGACCCGCCATAACTCTATCAATAGCTTCATCAATATCTTCACGAGTTATATATGCGTTATTTGATCTAACAGCTAATAAACTTGCTTCATTTATAACATTTTCAAGTTGTGCTCCAGAATAACCAGGAGTTCTTTTTGCAACTTGTGCTAAATTAATATCTGGCGAAATTCTTTTACCTTTTGCGTGTAATTCTAAAATTTCTTGACGTTCTTTTACATCAGGTAATCCAACAGTAATAGTTCTATCAAAACGACCTGGACGTGTTAATGCTGGATCTAAAACATCAGTTCTATTTGTTGCTGCAAAAAATAAAATACCATTATTTTCTTTCATACCATCCATTTCAACTAGTAATTGATTAAGTGTTTGTTCACGTTCATCGTGACCTCCACCTAAACCTGCACCACGGGTACGACCAATAGCATCTAACTCATCAATAAAAATAATCGCAGGTGCATTTTTTCTTGCTTCTTCTACAACTGTACGTACTCTTTTAGCTCCTAAACCAACATACATTTCTACAAAATTAGAAGCAGAAATAAAGAAGAATGGAACATTTGCTTCTCCTGCTGTTGCTTTTGCGAGTAATGTTTTTCCTGTTCCTGGAGGACCACCCAGTAATATACCATGTGGCATTCTAGCACCCGCTATCGCATACTTTTTAGGATTTTTAAGATAATCAACAATTTCTTGAATTTCTTCAATTGCTTCTTTATTTCCTGCAATATCTTTAAATGTTTTATCACTTTTTACTTTTTTAGCAGGATTTTTGTCATCACCAACTGCTCCCATCATATTCATACTTTTTTTCATCATTGATCTATAGAAAAAGAATAATAGTACAAATAAAATCAATGTTGGTAGAATTGAAAGAATTAAACTTTTTAAAAATGAAGGTTTATTAATCTCTAATGGAATTGATTCAATTGATGGCAATGCTCCATCATATTTTGCAGCATTAAATAAATTATTTGCTAACGTTCCTGAATTTTTTAAGTCACTAATTTTTAAATATTCTGCAACATTAGTTCTGCCAATATGAGCAATATATGAAACGACTGAAGAATTTTCTACATATTCAAAGTTAATTGTGCCTAAATATTCATCTCCTCTTACATTCCTCAAATATATATTATCGGTAATACTTTGTGAAGCATTTTTTATCTTTTCTTGAAATTCTGCAATATTAATAACTTTTGCAGATGGCTTTAATCTTTCATACAAAAAATATGTAAATAAAGCAATAGCAATTAAAGATAAAATAGTTGTCACTACTACAAGTGATTTTTTATTTTTCATTATGTCTCCTTTATAAATATAATTTTAAAATTATATAGTAATATAAATAAATCAAAAGTTGAATAATCATCTATTATTAACATATTATTTTTTTCGATTTATATTATATTTTTCCATAACAGTTCTAAAATCATTATATACAAATGAAATTGCAGCATCAGCAGAAATCTCTGCTATTGATTCAAAAATAGGCATTTCTTCTGGTTTAAAAGGCATTAAAACATATTTTTTTAATTCAATTTTTTTATCTCTACCAATGCCTATTCTCATTTTTTTAAATTCATTATTATTTAACTTAGTTACAATACTTTGAATACCATTATGTCCTGCAGAAGAACCTCCAATTTTAATAGCAGCATGCCCTAAATTAAAATCCTTTTCATCATGAATAACCATAATATCCGTTGGATCTATTTTATAAAAATGAGAAATGGCTTGTACAAAATCTCCTGAATTATTCATATATGTTAATGGTTTTGCAATTATCATGTCTTCAGCTACCACAAATTTTCCATTAAATTTTTCTTTATTCAATTTTAAATTTAGTTTTTCAAGAATTTTATCTATAACTAAAAAACCTGCATTATGTCTAGTAAATTTATATTCTAAACCTGGGTTACCTAATCCAACTATTAATTTCATAATTTAATCCTTTTCTAATAATACTTTTATTGATGTTCTTATTTTTAAATTAGTCGACGCATTTTCAATTTTTTCAAAATATAATCTAGAACTTCCTAAAATTACTAACTTTTCCTTTGCTCTAGATATACCGGTATAAAGCAGCTTATTCTTTAACATATAATTATAAGAATCTAATATAGGAAAAATTACTGCTGAAGCTTCACTACCTTGAAATTTATGAATAGTAATAGCATATGCTAATGATAAATTTTCTTTATATTCTGATGGTGTATATTCAACTATTTTATTTCCAAAATCAACTAATAAATTATTGCTGCTATTAAGTTTTTTAACATAACCTATTTCACCATTATAAACATCTTTTTCATAATCATTTATTAATTGAACAACTTTGTCATTACAATAAAAATGTTTTATTTCACCCCCTCAATTAAAAGTTACTAAGGGTTTAGTTTCACCACTACTTTGAAAATTTAGATTTCAATTTTGAAGAATTTTATTAACTTCTTTAATTCCAACAGAGGTTTTATAGGTTGGAATTAATAATGCAACATTGTCTATACCATAATCCAAAACCAATTCCTGATAATATGATTCTATATTTCTTAAAAACTCATCATTGTTCATTTCACAAAATTCAACTGAATCGGAATTTAAATCTGGCCTAATATGCTCTTTAATATTTAAAAAATGATTACAAATGTCCAATTTTTCTGTTCTAAAAACTTCTTCCAATATTGTAGTTGGAATTTTTTGTGAATTTATAAAATCCTCTAACATATTGCCGGGTCCAATGCATGGTAATTGGTTTGCATCTCCAACAAAAATAATTCTTTCAATATTTGGACAAGATTCTAAAACAACAAAAAACAAATTTATATTAACCATTGAAAATTCATCAATAATTATGACTTTAGTTTTTTCAGCAAATTCACCTTTTAAAATTATATTTTCATCATCTTTTGGTAATTTTAAAAAACTATGAATTGTTCTTGCGGGAATGCCATATTTATTACTAATAATTGTTGCTGCTCTACCAGTTGGTGTTAAAATTTCTACTTCTTCTTTTTTATAATTTGATTTTAAAACAAATGTTTCATATATTTGTTTTATCAAATAAGATTTTCCTGTTCCCGGAAAACCCGAAATAATTGAAACTGAATGATTAATTGCATTTTGAAAAGCCTGGACTTGTAATTTTGAATATTTAGAATCTATAACATAATCATTTATATTTTTCTTTTCCTTGTTCAAAATTGTTTTTATTTTATCTACAATATATAATTCTTTCTTATACATTTGCATCGTTGTAATCAAATGTGTTTCATCAGAAAAGTATAATTCTCCATTATTAATACATTCTCAAATAGCCTCAAAAACATTATCCAATGAATAATTATGTTTAGTAATAATAATATTTGACAAATCATTAATATTTATTAAAGTATTATTCTCCATAAAAAATTTTGTATTAATATAATAAAAAATTAGAGCTCTTAATTTTTTTCTTTCGTAATTTATAATTTTCAAAGCTTTTGCGAATAAATCAACCTCTTCAAAGTTTAAATTATTATTAACATATAAATCAAACGGGTCCTTTGTTTTATACAAATCCACAAAATTTAATCTTCCAAATATATCGGTTAATTTAGAATAAAAGAGTGTTAGATTATGTTCAACAAAAAAAGCATAATTTTCATCCTTATATTTCTTTGAAAAAGTCAATAAATTTTCAAATACTTCTGGTTTTAATAATGTTTTAAATTCTAGAGGGTTTGCGATAAATAACTCAAAAAAATCCTCACCTTTCGCTTTTTTAATTTTTTCAATAGTTTTCTTACCAAGACCTTTAACTTGCATAACTAATAAGTTTTCTAATTCTTGTTTATCTTTTATTTCACTTACTTTTATTGTTTCCAATATTTTAGTATCTTTATACTTAGAATTTTTATTTTCTTTTAAAGTAATTTCATATGTAACAGGATAAAGTTCAATTTGTTTTTTTGTCATAAAAACTTTGATAACTTCATCCTCTTTCGTCCTAAAAACTGTTAAAGTATAATCTCATTTTTTAGATTCACCGCCAGCAAAGATTTTCATAAAATTTCCAACGTATTTTTTATCTGTATTTTTATCATTACTATTCATATATTAAAAAATTATAATTTTAAATATTAAATAATTAATAATATAGTGACAAAAACCGTTTTTTTTATATTTATCCACATAGTTATTAACATATGTAAATAAATGTTATTTTCGATCATAAAACACTATAATATAAGTGTTTTGGTTGTTGATAATAATGTGGATAACTGTGTTTTATAAACTTTTAATGAAATATTGTACAAATTATGTTTTATTTTTTTAATATTATTATTAATATGAAAGTAAATAAAAAAACATCTGAAAAAAATGCATTATTAAAATCTTGAACTGCAACTTTTTTAAACTCAATAAATAGTGATATTCCTGATAGAATGTTATATAAAAATTTTTTTTCAACATTAGAAATATATGATGTTGATCAAAATAATCATGTAACTATTTCAACAACACTAGCAGATTCAAGTATTTTAGTTCTAAAAAATTTGTTTGGGACTCATATTTCAAAAGCATTGGAAGACACTTTTGAAAAACATTGTGATTATAGTTTTATAACAATTAAAGAAGAAACGCAAATTAAAAAAAATAAAAAAAATTCTGAAAAAATAGAAATAGAAAATAATTTAATAAAAAAAGAATCTACTTTTTCAAATTATGTAAAAGGAAATTTTAACGAGGAAGTAATTAAAATTGCACAATATATAATAGCTGGCGGAAAAGAATATAATCCTATATTTATTTATGCAAAATCCGGTCTTGGTAAAACACATTTATTACATGCTATTGCAAATGAATTGTTAAATAAAAAAGAAACAGTTAAATTGATCAATCCAATTACTTTTGCAAGAGATATTTCTTTTCTTCTTCAAGAAAATGATCAAAAAAAACTAAAAACAATGAAAGATGAATTTGATAATGTAGATATTTTAATGTTTGATGATTTTCAAAACTATGGATTAGGTAATAAAAAATCAACTATTTTAACCATTTATAATATTTTAGATAATAGAATTCAAAACAATAAAATTACTATTTTTTGTTCTGATAAACCTATTTTCGCATTATCTGCAATGTTTGATGAAAGACTTGTTTCAAGACTAAATATGGGTTTACAATTAGAAATTAAACAACCAGAACAAAATGATTTACTAAAAGTTTTAAATTTTTTATTAGATATCAATCATTTAAATCCTAATAATTGAGAAGAAGATGCAAAAAAATTTGTAACTAGAAATTATTCAACATCAATAAGAACTCTAATAGGAGCTATAACGAGAATAAAATTTTTTAGTTCTGAAATTAAAAAAAGAGCAAATTCACAATATACATTAACAGTTGTGCATCAAATTTTAGATACTTTACAAAAAAACAAAGAAAATATCACACCTGATTCAATAATCGAATATGTTTCGAAATATTATAAAATACCTAAAAAAGAGGTTTTGGGAAAAACTAGAAAAAAAGAAGTTGTTTTAGCAAGACATATTGCTATATATATAATAAGAAAACAATTAGATTTATCTTTAGATGAAATAGGTAGGTGTTTCGGGAATAGAGATCATTCAACAATTTTAAATGCAATAAATAAAATTGAAAAAGATAGTGATAATCCAGACAATACACTAAAGAGAACAATTTCAATAATTAGTGATGATATTTACAAATTAAAATAAACACATTTTATTAATATTTTATAAACAATAAAAAATATCAAAAAAATAAATAATAAACAAATTTTATATAAGAAAATATACTTTTTAATAATTATTCACAAATAAACAACATATATTATTAAAATAAAAGGAGAAAAAATGAAATTTAAAATTCAAAAATCAATATTAGATGAAACTTTAGATATTGTTTCAAGGTATTCAGACTCAATAAATTCAATGTATGCGTTAAGATGTATTTATATTGAAATAACAAAAGAAAAAATCATCTTTAAGGCTTCAGATGGTGTAATAAGTATTATTAAAAAAATTGATGTTGATAATGTTAATGTTATAGTTGAAAAAGAAGGAAATTGTTTAATACAAGCTAACATTTTAAAAAATGTTATTAAAAAATTATCAGGAGAAGTAACATTATCTTTAAGTTACAATTCTTTAAAAATAGTTCAAAATAATTTTGAATATACACTAACTACAAATCCAATTGATTCATTTCCAAATATCGAAGATAGTTATAATGTCACAAAATTTGAAATAAATACTGAAGAATTTAAAAAATGTGTTAAAAATGTTGCTTTTGCAACAAGTAATGATAATTCGTTAATTTATAAATGTATTAATTTAAAATTTAAAGGAAATACTGTAAGAATGGCTGCAACTGATAGCTATAGACTTGCATATAGTAAAATGAATATACAACATAATTTTATAAAAGAATGAGACTTGTCAGTTATTGCTAAAAATGTTAAAGATTTAATTCCTAGTGATGCACCAGAAAAAGTTGTTATGTTTTATAATAATGTAAAAATAGGTGTTGAATACAAAAATACTTTTATAATTTCACAAATAATAGATCTTCCATTTCATGAACCAGAATCATTAATCAATAATATGAATATTCAATATAAAATTGAAATTGACAAAAATGAATTTCTTGATTTAATGAATAAAGTTTGATTTATATCAAATGATAAATATAATAGATTAGAATTAACAATTAATAAAAACGAAATAACTATGTTAAATAGAATTGACGAAATTGGAACTTCAATTGCAAAAACAAAAAACTTTAAATTTGATGGAAAAGCTTTTGAAATGGATTTAAATTATAATTTCACCAAAGATGCTTTAAATGTTTTTAATGATAATGTATTTATGTTAATTGATGATAAAATTCAAAAAATTTTAATAATATCTAAATCAAATGAAAATGTAAAACAATTAATTACACCTATAAGAAGATAATATGAATTCAATTGTAAAAATTAAAGGTGAATTTATTACCATTGGAAAATTACTTAAATTAATTGGTGAAATTGATACAGGTGGAACATCTAAAATTTTTTTAGAAACAAATGAAATCAAAATAAATAATAAAAAGCCTCAAGGAAGATCTACGAAAGTATTCCCCGAAGATATTGTTTGAATTAATGATAAATTATTTAAAATAACTAACTAATTTTTAATCTAATTAAAATAAAATAAACAGTAAAAGCTATTTTAATATTTAAAAATATATTTGTTATCTTAAAACATAAAATATTATAAAAATTAAAATAATTACAAAATTAAAAATGATTCCTGCATAATCTAGGAATCATTTTTACAATAATGAATTTTAAAGTAAGATAATTTCTTCTTCTTTACATTTATCAATAATATGGTCAGGTCAAATTCCAACTTGAACTTCTCCAATATGTTTTTTTTCTAATAAAAACATTGATAATCTACTTTGTCCAATTCCACCACCTATTGTAAAAGGCATTTCATTTTTTAAAATTTTATTATGATAATCTCCAAACGATAACTCATCTATATTTTTAAATTTAGCTTGTTTTAATAAAGATTCAGAATCAACTCTAATTCCCATTGAACTAATTTCAATTGCTTTTTCATTAACTTTATCTCAAAATATTAAATCACCATTTAAATTTCAATCATCATAATCGAAAGCTCTTTCACTTTGAGGTTTACCATTTTTTAATGGGTATCCAACTTTATAAACAAAAAAAGCTTTGTTTAATTTTGCAAATTCATTTTCTCTTTCTTCTTGATTTAAATTTGGATATTTTTCTAATAATTCTTCAGATGAAATAAAAACAAGATTTTTTGGTAATTTTGAAGATAATTGAGGATATTCAAAATTAATTTTATTTTCAACATATCTTATCGTGTTATAAATTTTTAAAACTGTTTTTTCTAAATATTCTAAAGTTCTATCTTTTTTAGAAATAATCATTTCTCAATCTCACTGATCGACATAAATAGAATGGATATTATCAAATTCCTCTTCTTGTCTTATTGCGTTCATATCAGTTCATAAACCTTCATATTTTTTGAATTGATATTTTTTAAGAGCATATCTCTTTCATTTTGCTAAAGAATGAATAACTTCTAATTCTTTGTTTAAATATTTAGGGTTAAAATTAACAGGTTTTTCACCATTCAAACCATCATTAATTTTTGTTTCTTTTTCTACAAATAAAGGTGCTGAAACTCTGATTAAATTTAATTCTTGACTTAATTTTTTAGTAAAAGTAAATTTTAAATTTTGAATTGCTAATTGTGTACTACGAACATCTAATTTATTTTTATACATTATTTTGTACCTCTTTCTCTTTTTTAGTTGATTTTAACATATATGATAATGTTGAAATATAGATACCTAATGACATTAATTGTCATATTGTTGCTGTTAATAATGTTGTACTTAATTCTTTATTATATAAAGCCATTGATATTCAATAACAAACTCATAATATATTAGCTACAACAAATAGAAAAATCATGAATTTTGATAATCCGCTAAAATCTTTATTTTCAAAAGATTTTAATATTTGTGGTAAAAATGCGAACGTTGTTAACATAGGTGCTATTTGCATTAATATTGACATAGTATATTTATCAACATGATATTGTCCATTATTTGCTCATATTCCTACAGCTCCTGCTGATGAAAGACCTAAGGATAAAAATAATGTTAATCCTAAAACTATTCATTGCATTTTATTTCTATATTTATTTTTTGAATATCTATACATAAAAAATAAAACTAACGAATAAATTAAACTACATACAACGTTAGCAAAATAACTTGCAGTAATTTTTCTTTCTCAATTTTGATCAAATGAACCTATTATTATTCACAGAAGTAAAGCAACAAAAAATATTCAAAATGAATAATATTTTACATTTCCAACTTCTTTAGTTTTAATTAATTTTATAAGTTGAGGAAGTGTTACAATAGCTGTTATTATAGATGAAACAATTCCAAAAAATATTGCCATCCATCCAGCTCATATTCATCCTCCTTCTTGTAATCCAAATGCTTTAAACATTTTTGCTCCTATCATTATTTATAATATTATTTATAATATTGTTAATTTCTTTATATTTTTTGTAGAACATTGCATGCCCACATTCATTAATTTCAACAAAATCACAATTTTGTTCTTTTATAATTTTTTGTATTTCTTTTTCTAATACATATTTATCTTGTTTTGCAAAAACTATTGTAAAACAATTGTTTTTATCAAATAAAGGTTTTATTTTTTTATTAACGTATTCCTGATTTAAAATCTGTTGAGTAACAATTTTATTAAATTTTCTTTTTCTTAAATTTAACACTTCATTATCTATTTTTAATATATTATCTTTAACAGATTTTTCTAAGAATTTTGCATTATCATAATCAGATAATAAATTTAACTGACTTTCATAAAATTCTTCAGAATTATTTGGTAATAGCCAATTTAATAATTCAAGATAATGTTTTTTATCATCTATTAAATAATAGTTTAATGGTGCACACATTATTATTTTGTTTATATTGTTATTTAAACCTGCAAATAATGAGGGAACTGAACCCATTGAATGAGAAAGTAAATAAATAAATTTATTACCAAACATTTTTTTAATAAATTCACTTACTATTTGCGAATAATATTCCAATGTTGGTTCTTTAATATGGTTACTAGATTTACCACAACCAGGTAAGTCTAAAGCAAATAAATTATAATTTCTTTCTAATCTATATAAAGAAATTACTCTTGCTGCCTCATCGCTAAAACCATGTACAAATAATAAAATAGGTTTATTTATATCAATATCTTCAGATAAATAACTTATTGTTTCATTAAATATTTTTATTTCTTTTCTAATCATATTATCCTAAAAGCAATTTTATTATTTCTTCTTTTGTGATTGTTCCAAAATATTCGTTCATATTTATAGAATCTAAAACTTCCTTAATTGAACTTTCATTTAATTTTTTTTCAATAAATAATGGTTCAATGTTTTTAACATTATTTTTACTTAAAAAATCACCTTCGAAAACAACATTTTTAATAACACCTTTTTCAATATTACCTTTTATATTTAAAATTCCCCCAGTAAATTTTTCACCATTTTGGAATGTAAAAGTTGCTTTTTTATTAAAAATTCATTCATCAGAACTAAATTTAGTTCTGAGTTTATTTAATTTTTCTTCATATTTTTTGTATGGTATTTCAATTATTTCACCCTTATATTCTTTAACAAAAAAATCTAATAATTTATTGATAAATTCTTCAGTAGACATTTTTATTTTTAACTCGTCATAAATATTAGTAACTCTTTTTCTTATTGATTGTATTCCTTTTGATTCATATTTAATCTTATTTGGATTTAGAGCTTTTGATAATTTTGTTAAATCAACGTTAAAAAGCAATGTACCATGACTGACTATTCTATTTTTTGATATATATTGAGCATTACCGCTTATTTTGCAGCCGTTTAATAAAATATCATTTCTACCATGAAATTGAGCATCTAAGCCTAATGATTTAAAGAAAGCAATAACCGGTTCTAAAAATCTTTCATAACTATTAGTTTTATTATTATTGCTAATAAAACTGAAATTAAT
Organism: Mycoplasmopsis lipofaciens ATCC 35015; assembly: GCF_000686585.1. Classification (GTDB taxonomy): domain Bacteria; phylum Bacillota_I; class Bacilli_A; order Mycoplasmatales; family Metamycoplasmataceae; genus Mycoplasmopsis; species Mycoplasmopsis lipofaciens. Next base: position 39,751 of record NZ_JMKY01000004.1, on the reverse strand, counting down.
ATTACCTAAATCATGATATACAGCGCCACCGCCCGACATTCTTCTAGCTAAACAAATGTTATTTTGTTTAACATATTCATGATTTATTTCTTCAAAAGTATTTTGATTATTACCCACAATTATAGCGTTATCATGTTGATATATCAATAATATATCTCCTGTAAAATCCGTATCATTCATAATAATATTTTCTAATGATAAAGTTGTGTATGGAGATGTTTCTTTAATTCTAAAAATTTTCATTTTACTCCTTATTTTTTTATGTTATAAATATACCAAAAATAGTTATAAAGGTATAAAAAATCAGGTATGAAACCTGATTTACAATTATTAAGCTTTAATTTTATATTTTTCTCTATAATATTTTGTTTTCTTAAAGTAATGAATTGCAATAGTTTGAATAATATTTCAAACACTACTAAAAATTCAATAAACTTGAACACCACAACTAAATGCAAGTGTAAGAACCAAAAATACAACTAATATAATATTTTGAGTTTTATTATTTTTCTTAATTGCCGCTGCTTCTTCAAGTGTTGTTCTTTCCTTAAATTTCTTTCTATTTAATAATCTAGGCGTTATTTGTGAAAATACTTGAGTGATTGCTGCAGTAATTAATATAAATAAATATTGTCATTCAGCTTCAAAAAATAATCTTCTTCATGAAGTTGCTGCAAAGTCCATTCCCAATCAATGTGTTGATTTCATATCAGGAACACTTTGTATAACTCTTCACATAGCAATAAATACAGGTATAGAAATAATTATTGTTAAAAAAGCATCTAAAGGATTAATATTATTTTTACGATATAATTCAGCAATTTCTTGTTGTTGTCTTGCCTTCATTTGTTTATTACCTTTAAATTCAGCATATTTAGCATCTATTTTAATTTTTTTAGCTTTTAAGTCTTCTTGTTTTGATTGATTAACAGTTGCTTTTCATGTAAATGCTAAAACAATTAAACGTGTTAATATAACAGCTATAACAATTGCTAATATTGTTGTTCAACCACCTGCAGCAGGTAAAGGTTCACGAACACTTGAAGTAAGTCAAGCGATAGGTCAAACCATTAATCCGAAAAATGGTCCTAATTTTCAAGCCCCTGCTCAACTATAAATAGCTTTTTGTGCTTCTGAATGTGTAAAAATACGTCTTCCAGAATCGGTTGTATCTTTATCACCTAATACACTATTTTCACTAAAGAATGAAGTGTATTGAATTTCATTATTTTTATTTTTTAAAATATTACCATTTTCATCTACTCTAGGTATTAAGCTGGTTGATTCATATAAAGCAGATTTTTTTATAAAATTAACAATTATTTTATTGTAATTTGACATAGCAAGCATTTGTTCATCAGTTAATGATTCAACTCTAGCGTCACCTGTTCCATTTTTACCATAATCAATTGTTGCTTGAATTCATTCTTCATAAGAAGAAAAACCAACACTTTTTAAAACACGATCATAGAATTTATTACCATATTTTGGTAAGAATATTTGTCTATAGAATAATTCTACAACATCTCTTGAATATCTTCTATTTGAGTCATTATAAGTATTATTTAAACTAAAAATAGAAGCTGTTTTATAAACATGTGTTTTATTTTCTCCTAATATTTGGAAAGCTTGAATATTTTTGTTTATTGAATATTCGTTTTTTCCTTTTTCTTTAACATAGAATTTCTCAAAAGAGAAATCTGGGTCAAGAAATTTAATTGTTTCTAAATTATTAAACACAGAATTATAAGAATTCGATGCATACGATTTAAAAAGGTATTTTCCATTATCACCCCTAAAAATAGGTTGGCCATCGACTTCAGAATTATCTGAATTTAATAGTCTGATTGATGATGAATATGAATTATATTTTCCATAATTATCTGCACCAGCTTGTTTTCTTAATTCTGCTATAACATTAGCATGTGTTTCATAATTTAAGTGGTAGTTAGCCTCTGGCAATTCTTCAACATTATAAAATTCATCAGATTTTGATGTTTCTGATTTGTCTTTTTTGAATGTTGCAACTGAAGGACTAATTCTTTTTTTAGATGTGTAAAACTCGGTACCGTTACCGGTGTATGAAGAATTTTTAATAACAAATGTTTGTACACATCCTGTAAGGGCAAGACCAAAAAGTAATATATAAATTACTAATTTAAATCAATATCAAATTTTTTTAAAAAGAGATTTCCTTTTTTGTTGAGGAGAACCTTTTTGAAAATAATCAAAGTTATCTGATCTATTTGGTTTCATTTCTTATTTTGTTAAATAACTTTCGTGTAGTTTCTAATTTAACCTGGTAAGTTTGATTTAAAAATTCTTTTCTTAAAATAAATACAAAATGATAATTCATGTCATAAATATTTAAAGAATGAACAATAGATTTTAATTGTCTTTTATAATAATTTCTATGAACTGCGTTACAAAAACTTTTAGGAACTGTAATGCCTATTTTAAAGTCTTCACTTTCCTTGTAGTAAATAACAAGGAATTTATTTATAACTTGCTTTTTGTTTTTAATAACATTATCAAACTCTCAAGTTTTTTGAAGACGATATTTTTTTTTCATTTTAAATCCAACTTAAAATTTGATTATTTAGAATCTGATACTGTAAGTCTTGCTCTACCCTTAGCTCTTCTAGCAGCTAAAATTTTTCTACCATTTGCTGTTGACATTCTTGCTCTAAAACCATGTGTTTTTGCATGTTGTCTTTTGTTTGGTTGGTATGTTCTTAAACTCATAATTTCTCCTTAAATATTTTTGTTAAGTTTTAACTGTAATATAAATATCAAAAAGTTAAAACGCTTTATTATTATATATTAAAACTTAAATTTAATATCTAATTTTTATGTTTATGAAAATTAAAAATGTAATAAAATATAAATCGCAAATATTTTTAGTAATTATTTTTGAAAAAAGAAAATTATTTTTTACTAAAATTACTACAAAAAAGGGGAATTGGAATATGTTAGATATAAAATACATTTTAAACAATGAACAAAAAATTAGAAAAGCATTGGAATCAAGAAATTTCGATATGACATTATTTGATAAGTTTTTTGAATTAGCTTCTCAACGTGGACAATTGATGTTTAGTGCTCAACAAAAAAAAGCTGAATTATCAAAATGTGGTGCTGATTTTATTAAATTTAAAAATGATAAAAATAAATTAAATGAATTAAAAACCAAAATTTCAAAAATAAAAAAGGAACAACAAGAATTTGAAAAGAAAGCTAATCAAGTTGAAGTTGAAGTCAACAATTTACTATTCCAAATTCCCAATTTACCCTTAGATGAAATACCTTTAGGGGAGGATGAACACCAAAATAAGGTTATTAAATGTCACGATAAATTAGGTAGAGGTTTAGTTACAAATGTTAAACCACATCACGAAATTGCGCAAGAATTAGGTATTTTAGATATTGAAAGAGGTGTAAAACTTTCAGGTTCTCGTTTTGTAATTTATAAGAATTTAGGTGCCAAATTAACTAGAGCATTAGAATCATTTTTATTAGATTTGCATACAAAAAATAATTATGAAGAGTATGCAGTTCCTGTAATTGTTAAACCAGAAATACTTTTTGGAACTGGACAATTACCCAAATTTGAAGAAGATTTATTTAAATTAACTAATGGAATGTATTTAATTCCTACTGCAGAAGTTCCTGTGACAAATATTTATAATAATGAAATTATTGATTTATCTAAACCGCTGCGTTTTACAGCATATACTGAGTGTTTTAGATCTGAAGCCGGTAGCGGAGGTAGAGATACAAAAGGTATTATTAGAATGCATCAATTTAAAAAAGTTGAATTAGTTAAATTAACAAATGCTAATGATGCTATTGATGAATATAATCAAATGTTAGAACAAGCTAAATTGGTTTTAGAAGAATTAGAATTACCATATAGAGAATTATTATTATGCACGGGTGACTTAGGTTTTTCAAGTAGAAAAACAGTTGATTTGGAAGTTTGATTGCCTTCAGAAATTCAATATAGAGAAATTAGTTCTGTGTCATATATGGGTGATTTTCAAGGACGTAGGGCAAAAATTAGATATAGAAACGAAAACGGTCAAACTGAATATGCACACACCATGAATGGTTCTGGATTGGCTATTGATCGTTTAATAGCGGCTATATTAGAAAATTATCAAAATTCAGACGGTTCAGTTTCAATTCCTACAAAACTTATTCCATATATGGGAGTAGATAAAATAATAAAACAATAAAAAATCACCAGTAACAAATGGTGATTTTTTGTAAATTAATCTTTAAGAAATTTTAAAATGTTTTTTATTATATTTTTATATGTAAAAAAGCAATTTAATATGTTTGAATAAAATCTAATAATTTTTTTTCGTTTTTATTATTAAATAAAACATCGATTATACTTTTTAAAAAAGGAATGTGAAGTTTATTATTATTTTTAATTATTTCATTTAAATTTTCAGCTGCATAATATCCTTCAATTGTTTTTTTGTTTATTTTTAAAGTTTTTTTAATACCCATTTCTGCAACTTGTCTACCAAATGAAAAATTTCTACTTTTAGGACTAGAACAAGTTAAAAATATATCTCCAATTCCTGCTAATTCAAAGCCTATATTATCACTAGAATGTGGGTATAATGTTTTATAAACTGTATGAATTTCTTTCACTCCTATTGACAATAATGCAGCTTGAGGATTATTATATGGATGATAATAATTTATCATACCAATTCCTATCGCTAAAACATTTTTTAGTGCAGCGAATAATTCAGAACCTCTTTCATTTTTATTTATTACCAATCTAAATGTATCGTTGTTAAATATTTTTTGAACATCTTTTAAAAAGTTTTTATTAGGACCAACAATGTTTATCATAGTCAATTTATTTTCAAAAACTTCTATAGCAAAAGAGGGCCCAATTAAAGTGCAATAATTTTTAATATTTTCTTGAAATTCATTCGTTAAAACTTCAGAAAAAAAATTGTTTGTTTTTTCATCTATACCTTTTGCAACATTAATTAAATTTATTTTTCTCCCATCTAATTTTGTGCTTATCTGTTTTAATACTGGAACAATATGATTAGATGGAACAGCCAACACTAGAAAATCAAATTCTTTCAAAGCTTCACTTAAATTGTTAGTTGCTCTTAAAAAATGTGATTTATTAAATCTTAAACTATTGAAATATTTAGAATTAATTCCTTTATTAATATCATTTATTTCATTATTATCAATACCTCACATTACAACATCGTTTTCATTTTTTGTTAATACTGTAGCTAATGCACTTGCTCATGCTCCCGTTCCAATAAAAGTAATTTTAGCCATATTTTCTCCTTATTTATTTTTTTCAACTTTTTTTAATGATGCAAAATTCAATGTTAATTTCATAAAATTTTTAAAATGTTTCAAAGATTTTTTTTCATTGCCTAAATCTGCTTCTTTCATACTTTTTACAATTTGTTGATGCGCAAGTAATTGTAGAATTCCAAAAATTAATAGAATTGTTCCACCAATTCAAACTAATATAGTTCCAATTATTCCAAATATTTTTCAACCTACAAACACAGAAATTAAAATGAAAGATAAAAATAAAATTAAACTAATAAAGAAGAATATTTCACTAAGTATTAGATTAGTTCTTTTTGTTTTATTGTAAATTTTTGGAAAATGTAAATAGTTATCTCTTAATTCTTTATAATCATATTCATAAATATATTCAAACATACTACCTCTTTTTTTATTTTTCTAGACTATAATATAAATCTACAATTTGTTCCAATGATAATTCTTGTATTCTAGTGAATTCATTTAAATTATTTTTATGATATGCATTTTGAATTTTGTCAATTGGATATTTGGTTTTTAAACTTCATATTAATTTTTTGCGTCTAGATAAAAAACATAATTTGAAGAAATTTTTTAGTTCATTAAAATTTTCTACATTGTCTTTAAATTCTAATGTAACGATAGCTGAATTAACTTTGGGTGAAGGTACAAAACATTTATTTTTTACAAATAGTTCCTTTTTTATATTCGCCACATAGTTCGCAGTTATTGTTAATTTTGAATAATCTTTTTCATTCTTTTTTGCAACTAAACGGTTTGCAACTTCATCTTGAACTAATAATATAGCTCTTTTAAACAAATGTCTATTTTCTAACAACTTAAATATTATTTCGCTTGTGATATAGTAAGGAATATTACCAACAATTTCATAATTTTTATATTGAGATAAATTAGCTTCTAAAAAATCACCTTTAACAATTTGAGAATTAAGCAAAATATTATTATTCAATAAGTACTCTATCATGTCATCATCAATTTCAAACGTTATTAAATTTTGAGCTTCCTTTGTTAAAAATTTTGTTATTGCTCCTCTACCAGGTCCTATTTCGATAATATTTTTATTTTTAGGATTAATGATTTCAATGATTTTTTGAATTATATTTTCATCAACTAAAAAATTTTGTCCAAATTTTTTTTTAGCCTTTATTTTAGTGCTTTCTTGATACATTTATTTTAAATAACTCCTTTGCATTTTTTAATATTTGATCAGCAAATTTTTCAACAGACATCTGCTTAATACCTGCAATATAATGTACTGTATAAATTACATAATTAGAATAATTTAGTTCGCCTCTTTTGTGACTAGGAGATAAATAAGGAGCATCGGTTTCAGTTAAAATTTTATCGATAGGTAGTCACTTTAATACTTCGATAGTTTTGTTAGCATTTTTATATGTTACAACACCACTAAAACTAAAATAGCAACCTAATTCATAAAATTTTTTAGCTCATTCTAAATTTCCGCTATATGTATGAATCATAAATTGAACATCAGGATAATTTTTTAAAATTTCATATAATTCTGCATAAGCATCTCTCATATGAATAACAACTGGTAAATTATATTTTTTTGCAACATTAATTTGCGCTATCAAACTCTCAATTTGATTTTTTTTGTTTGTGTTTGGATAGTGAAAATCTAATCCAATTTCGCCAATTGCTTTAATATTTTCATCAATTTGATTTTCTAAAATTTCACCATCTTTTTTACCACTAGAACAATTAGGATGAATACCTATAACTGGAAAAGTATAATCAAATTGTTTACAAATTTTTTTAACTTCTTCATTTTCTTTAGGATCACAACCTGTAACCATCATAGCTACAATATTTTTACTTCTAGAGTGTTCAATAACATGAAAATTATCTTTATAATAAGATTTCAATGGATGTGTATGACAATCAATATATTTAATAGACATTTATCTCCTTAAAACTAAATTTAGTATTCATACATTATATTATAATTAAAATTAAAGCAATGTTTTGATAAATTTGAATTTACGAATTATCTTAATTGATAGGTTTAAAGGTAAAAAAAATATTAAATTATATTTATGATTAAAAAACTAGTATAATTTCATAATTATGAAATTGTTTAAAGAAAGAATACTACCCGGAATAATTTTTACTCTTATTATTCTTGGAATAATTATACCTTTAAGTATTTTTGGTCCAAGTCAACCAATAGCTAGAATTTGTTCGTTTATATTTTCTGGTATTTTTATTTCATTAATTTCTTATGAATATTTAAAAGGACAAAGAATTCCACTACCATATGTATTTTTACTTATGTTACCAATGATTTTTTCAGTTATGTTGCCAATTGTTAATCTTAAATTATTAACTGATTTAAATAATTCAAAATTCGATTCATCACCACAATTTATAGGTCAAATGGTTAGAGAAATTGCTAAAGATTGAGTATCAATATTATTTATATTCTCTGTTAGTTTGTTTATTTTTATCATTGAATTTATATACCGAACAAATATGATGATAAGTGATAGAGTTATAAGAATGATTCTCACCTTTATTTCTTTATATATATTGTCAATTAGCACTAGGATAGCACATATGTTTCTAATATTAAATTGAAAATACCTATTAGTATTCTTTTTAATACCAGTTGCGCATGATATAGGCGCTTTTATGGGAGGAAAAACATTAGGACATAAATTTTTTAAACAAAAACTTGCACCAAAAATTTCACCTAACAAAACATGAGAGGGTTTTATTTTTGGAATTATTGCTAGTATGATAATTGCAACAATATTATCTTTTTCATTAAATTTATTCAGTGATACAAATAATTTTTATAGCAATATTGAGAAAAGTTTTTTAATTATTTTTGGTCCTTTAATTTCAGCTTTAGGCGACTTATACTTTTCATATATTAAAAGAATAAACGGTATAAAAGATTATTCACGGCTTCTTTTAGGTCATGGAGGTATTTTAGATAGGTTTGATAGCTTATCATTTATTGGTTTTTTATTTTTTATAATTTTTATATTTATTTAGAATTAATCATAAAAAAAATTAAAATATCAAGTTAATTGTTTTTACTTGATATTTTTATAATTCATTTGTTTTATTAAAACAATTCCTAACATTTTCTATAGTTAATTTTATTAAAATTAAATCCATCTTACAATGTTTTGATTTTATTGTATTTGTTTCTTTCATAATTTTTTAATTTTCAATCATCATGTATATTGGAGATACTTAAATTGTTTATTTAAAATATTATGCAATTTTTTCATTTTTATAATTATTTATAAACTACTATTTAACTAATATATATAATAAAAATATTTATATTCAAAAAAGTTTAGAGGTAGTATGAAACAATATTTAGATTTATTAAAATTAGTTAAAAATAAAGGAATAAAAAAAGATGACAGAACTAAAACGGGAACTATAAGTTATTTTGGAACACAAACTAGATATAATTTAAAAGAAGGTTTCCCTCTTTTAACAACTAAAAAAATGGCATGAAGATCCATTGTTATAGAATTATTATGAATTTTAAAAGGGGATACAAATATAAAATTTCTAGTTGATAACAATGTTAATATTTGAAATGAATGACCATATGAAATTTATAAAAAATCTTCAGATTTTAAAAATGAAAATATTAAAGAATTTATTGAAAAAATTAAAACTGACAATAATTTTGCAAAAAAATATGGTGACCTAGGACCCGTGTATGGTAAGCAATGAAGAAATTTTTTAGGTGTGGATCAAATCAAAAATGTAATTGAAAATATAAAAAATAATCCTTATTCTAGACGACATATTGTTAGTGCATGAAACCCAACAGAAATTCAAAAAATGGCATTACCGCCATGTCATTCTTTTTTTCAATTTTATGTTAATTCTAAAAAAGAATTATCTTTGCAGTTATATCAAAGAAGTGGTGACTTATTTTTAGGAGTTCCTTTCAACATAGCCTCTTATTCTTTGCTCTTATCTTTAATAGCACATGAATGTAATCTTAAAGTTGGAGAATTTATCCACACAATAGGAGATGCTCATATTTATTCTAATCACATAAATCAAGTAAATATACAACTTCAAAGAGAACCATTACCACTATCTAAATTAATTTTAAATACTAATAAAAAATCTATTTTTGATTTTAATTTAGAGGATATTAAATTAGAAAATTACAATCACCATTCAAAAATAGAAGCAAAGGTTGCTGTTTAATGATTAAATTGATTGTTGCTTTAGATAAAAATAATTTAATTGGTAATGGGAATAAAATGCCTTGAAATATTAAAGAGGAATTTATTCACTTTAAAAAAACAACATTAAATAATGCTTTGTTGTTCGGAAAAAACACTTTTTTAGGTCTACCAAAAAAATTAGAAAATAGAATTGTTTATGTTTTGTCGGGTGAAACTTTATCAGGTTGTGATAGAACAATACATAATGAAAAAGAATTATTAGAATTGTTTAATTTTTACAAAACATCCAAAGAGATATTATTTATTGCTGGTGGTAAATTTATTTATGAAAAATATTATCATTATGCAGATGAATTAATTATTTCGAAAATAAAAAATGAATACAAAGGGGATATTTATTTAAATTTAGATTTATCTAAATATGAATTATTTGCAACTACAAATAAAAAAGATTTTATTGTAGAATACTATAAAAAAGTCATTTAGACAAAAAATATAGTTATAAAAAATTACACATTGTTTTATGTGTTTTTTTATTCTTTTTAATTTTAAAATAACAATTTATAATTAGAATTATGGAAACAAATACAAAAAAACAAAATAATATTTTGCTTAATTATTTAGATAAAACTAGCAAAAAATTATCTAAAAAAATTAGAGTTGAAACAGTATTGCAAATTATTTTTACAACAATGGTTATTTTACTTAACATTAGTATTATTGTATTGAGTTCAATAGCTATTAAATTGGGTGTTAATGAAATTAAGAAAGGAGTTTCATCCAATCAACAAAATATTTATATTACTGTTGCTGTTGCTGCTTTTACTATTGCATTATTTGTTCTAGCAATAATTCAATCTATTTTTAAATCAAAAGCTAAAACATATAATTATAAAAAAATGTTTGAATCAATTCAGTATGTTACTACATTATATGTAAATGATGCTGATTTTAATGAAGATAAATATAAACAAAATATGGATGAAATTGAAAAAATTGGTATGAACAAACCTAATCAAAAAATTAAAGACATTATTTTAAATATTCTTTCGGAAGGAAATAAAAATGGTAACTAATCCTTTAGATTTTATTAAGACACTTGAAAACAAAATGAAAAGAATTGTTTATGTATATTCTTTTTGATATTTTACTTTAAATATTTTATTACTTATGGTTTCACTTACAATCTCAATTCTTTCAAGTATTCAAGTTTTTCATAACTTTAAAGCTTTTGGCGAATGAAATAGATATTTACTAGTTACTACAGGAATATCAGCTCTTACAACTTTTCTTGCATCATTAATATCCTTTTTTTATTTATCACAAATAATTGAAAAATACAAAGGAAGATTGCAAAAAATTGAATTAGAAAAATTACTATGAGAGGAATCATTAGGAATTTATAAATCGAAAAATAAAAATATTGAATATTTTAAAAAAATATGTGAAATTTGTAATTTAAAATGGGAGGCTAAAAATGAACAAGGAAAATAATGTTAATTTGCAATTAATTAAAGAAGCAGAAACAAAATTTAAAGAATATCGTAAAAAATACTTAATTTCAAAGTCTATTTATATTTTTATTGGATTAATTATTTTAGTTATATCTTCTTTACAAATATTATTTAACTTATTTGCTATTAGATGAAATGATAGTTATAATCTAAAATTAATATTTTTAACAATAGCTATTATTTCAGCTATCATTGTTTTTATTCAATCTTTATTACTATTTTTCAACTTTAAACAATCAAAAGAATCAAACTTATCTAAATTAAGAAAACTACAGTCATTAAAAGAATCATATTTGAATGAACCAGAAGCATTTAAAGTCTCGAAAATTGCTAATGAAATTTACGAAATTGATAACAATAAATAATTAGGAGTATATATGAAAAATAAAGCTTTATATTGAGATGGATATTTCATGGCTTTAGCTAAGGTTTCTGCTATGAGATCAAAAGATCCTTCAACAAAAGTGGGAGCATGCATTATCAACCAAAATAAACGAGTAATTTCTCTCGGATATAATGGAATGCCAAAAGGTTTAGATGACGAATTTCCATGAACTAGAGAAGGCTCTAGTCCCAAAGACACCAAATATGCTTATGTAGTACACGCAGAAATGAATGCTATTTTAAATGCATATCAAAAATTTGAAAATTGCATAATTTATACCTCGTTATTTCCTTGCTCTTCTTGCGCTAAAACAATTGCTCAATCAGGAATTAAAGAAGTTGTTTATGAAGAAGACAAATATCATGACACAGAAGATGCAGCAATTTCAAGAAAAATTTTAAAAATATCAAATATTAGCACTCGCAAAATCGATATTAATACTAGTGTTGAGGTTAATGTTGGTAATAATAAATATAAAAGTTAAAAAAATAATCTGCTTTTGCAGATTATTTTTCTTCACTCTCTAATACAGAATATTCAAAATCAGTTGGAACTTTTTTACCAAAATATTCAAGTTCTACAACAGCTGTTTTATTTTTATCATTACATTCAAGAATCATACCTGTTTGTCCAACAAAAGGGCCATCAATAATTCTTATTATTTCACCTATTGCAAATTTAGATTTAGTTATACCTTCATCAAAATCTTTTTGCAATTTTGCTTCAGATTTAAAACATTTTTTAATTTCGTGTGCTGTAACTGGTGTAGGTTTTGCACCTTTTCCTGATGAACCAATTAAACCTGTAACATATTGAGTATTACGAATTACAAATCATGCATCATCTGTCATATCCATATGAATAAATATGTATCCACTATACATATTTACGTATTTAACTTTATAAGGTTCTCCATTATTCTTTTTTTCTGCTTCCTTAGGTGTTAAGGTTGGCTTCATAAAAATTTTAAATGGTCCATCTTCTGTTGCATTTTGGTCAAAACAATGATCAACTTGTTCACTGATAATTCTATTTTTTAATGCTTCGACAACCTGCATTTCTTTTCCAGATACAGTACTAATCATATATCATAAATATTTTCTATTTTCCATAATAACCTCTATTAAATTTTATATTTTGTTCAAATTAATGATACTAATGTCGCGAAGATAATAACAACAATTGTAAATATTAATGCAAAAAAAATTATTTGAAAGAATGAGGTTCAATTTTTTTTTGATGAAGGTCATCTCACTCTTTTAATTTCTTTTACAAAACGTCTCATTAAATATTTTTTTTGTTTCTTATCTTTCTTGTTTTTCATGCTATTTTTCCTCTTTATGTAGGGTGTGAATTCGACATCTAGGACAAAATTTTTTTATCATAATTCTATCTTGATTGGTTAATCCTTTAGGTGTAACATAATTTAAACTTTGACATATTTCGCAACAAAGTGCAACTTTTCGTTTTTGCATAGTTTATATTATAAAGTAAAGTTATATATTTAATACATATTATTATAAATAAGTAAAAACCACCCTAATAATTAGAATGGCAAATATTTTTAATTAATATCCAAAAAATCAATTAGCTTTTTTAAATAATTCATTTTTGGTATTGTTTATTTTTTGTGCAGTTCAAAAATTACAAGTAATATTTTCATTTTCTAATTGGTTTCAAATAATAAGTTCATTATTATTTAACTTTCTTTTCATTTCTTTAATGTCACAAATATCATTGTATTTTAAAATTTCTTTTTTAGCATTTTTGTCCTCTAAAAAGTAAAAACTTTCATTATCAAAAGAAATTAATTTTGAACTAAATGATCTACTTTTTGCCAATCAATACTTAATTTTATTTAAACAAAATTTCTTACAACAACCTATAAGAAAAGTTTTGAATGAAGCGTTATTTATTTTTGGATTATATTTGTTAACAAAAATCGCTGAATCTGCTAAAAACTCATTATAGATATCCAAATTATTAATTGGTAAGTTATTATAATTTATTAAATTTAAATTAATACAAGTTATTAAAGATTGGTAATAAAATTTATCAATAATTTTTATTATTTGGTTTTTAGATAATGAATGAAAAAATAATTGTAATTCTAGATTTGATTTTTTATTAAAATAATTGAATTTTTCATATAAATTCATTTTAATCCTTTGTTATTTGATGTATTAACAAGCCTGAAGCAACAGACACATTTAGTGACTGAACTGTTCCTTTTTGAGGAATATAAATAATTTCATCAGATTGTTTTAAAACTGGTAAAGATACTCCATTTCCTTCATTTCCAATTATTAGACAAGTTGGTTTATTATATTCAATTGAATCAAAGCGTTTTGCATTAACATTTAATGCCGAAGAATATATTCAATAATTTCACTCTTTCATTTTTTTTATTGTTGCAACTAAATTAGATACTTTTATAATTTTCATATTAACAAAACCGCCAGAGCTTACTTTTAAAACTGTTGAAGTTATATCGCATGATTTATCCTTAGTTAAAACAATGTGTTTAATTCCAAAAGCATTTGCTGTTCTTATTATAGCTCCAAGATTATGTGGGTCTTGAATATGATCTAAAATCAAAACATTATCAGGTTTGTCTTTATATATTTGATCTAATGGGAAAATGGGAAAATCTTTTAATATTGCAATTATTCCCTGATGATTATCATTTTTATATTCGTTAAAAAAAGTCGAATCTTTTATAGAGATGTTTATTTTTTTATATTTAGTTTTCAATTTTTGTGCAAAAGAATCACTATTTACAACAATGCTATCAATAGGCAAATTATTTTGTATTGCATCCATAACCGTGTTTCTTCCACACAATATTAATTTTTTCATATTTGTTTTCTCCTTAATTTTAAAAAAATAACAATAAAAATATTGTTAATAAAACTTGTTTTTAATTAATTCATCTCTAATAATATCTGCTTTTTTATAATCTTTTTTATCTATAAATAAGCGTCATTGGTGAAATTTAGTCAATGCATCTTTATATCTATATTCATTGGTAATATCTGGGTGGATAATGTTTAAGACTTGATATATATTTTTAGCAAAATTGATATTTTGAGTTTTATTAAAACTTTTAATTTGTTCATTTAATAAAAAATTGTATTGCGAAAAATCACAATTTTTAAGACTTTCAAAAATTTGTTTTTGTTCATTATTTTTTTCTATATTTTTAAATTCGTTTAAATCAAAAGTTATAAAAAATTTAAAAATTAATTTTTGATATTTATCTTCAATTGATTTAATATAGTCAATTCACTCGTCTGTAATATTTATTGGGGCGGTTAGTTTTGAATTTAAAATTATCAATTTTAATAAATCTGGAGAATTTTTTTCTAAAAATTCACTTATTGAAATTGTATTACCTAGTGACTTAGACATTTTTATTCCGTCTAAATTAATTTGTCCAGTTCTTATTCATTTTTTTGCAAGATGCTTTGAATATAAAGCAAAATGTTGAATATTTTCATTTTCATGATGTGGAAAAGTTAAGTCCATTCCGCCTCCATGAATATCAACACCATTTTGACCAAAATGTTTATCTATTAGAGCACAGCATTCAGTGTGTCATCCTGGTCTTCCTGGACCGAATAGAGATTGAAATTGAATACCTTTGTTTGTTTTTTTTCATAACGCAAAATCAGCTTCAAATTTTTTATTTTTGTTTTCCTCTTCAAAAATCATTTTATTTAAATTTTGATTAGATACTAAACCATAATTTTGAGAATTTTTTTTAACATCAAACCAAATATTTCCATCAATATCTTTATATGCATTTTTGCTTAAAAATATTTTGTTAATATAATTAGTTATTAATTCCATATTGTTAGTTACTCTTTCAACATATGAAATAGTATCAACATTCAATTTTTTAAGACATTCAAAATACTTTTCTTCATAAAATTTACTTATTTCTAATTCGTTTTTATTTTGTTCAATTGCTCTATTAATAATTTTGTCATCAATATCAGTAATATTATGAACAAATATAAATTTTTCATCTAAAAATCTATAGCCTTTTAAAATTAAGTCAAAAGTTAATATTGGTCTTAAATTGCCAATATGAGCTTCATTATATACTGTTGGACCACACACATAAATCTTTAACATAAATATAATTATATACCATAAAAAGTGTAAAAATTTTTTAATTTATCTTAAACATTAGTGCTTTTGATTCTATAAAATAGTCCTTTTAGTCAATTAATGAAATAATAATATATAATATGGTTAAAATTAATATTAGTATATAATAGAAAAGCAATTTAAAAAATTGCCTCTAGCTAGTGGGAGAAACTATAAAAAGTATCGCTAGTACCACACTATCGAAAGGATAAATAACAAATGGCAAAATCAAAAGCTGATATTGTCCGTGTTCGTAAATTAGAATTTAAAGCTGGTCAAGCTAAACCTGGTCCAGCTTTAGCAGGTGTTGGAATCAATATGCCAGATTTCACACGTGCATTCAATGATGCAACACGTGATAGAGGTAATGAACCAGTTCCGGTACAAATTACCGTTTATAAAGATAAATCATTCGATTTCAAATTATTTACTGCACCAGCAAGTTACAAATTAAAACAAGCTGCAAAACTTGACAAAGGTAGTGCAAACTCAAAAACAACAAAAGTTGCAACAATTAAGTTAGAACAACTTAGAGAAATTGCTGAATACAAATTACCAGATTTAAATACTGATAATGTTGAAGTAGCTATGAAGATAGTAGCTGGTACAGCTAAAAACATGGGAATTCTTATTGAAGGATTTGATGATGTTAAAGCTGAAAAAGCTGCTGCTGCTGAAGCATTAAAAGATGAACAATATGCTGCTCAAAAAGAAGCTGAAATTGAAGCTGCTGAAGAAGCACTTAAAGAATCTAAAGGAAAAGCAATCGATGTAACAACAATTTCTGATGAAGAAAAAGAAGCTGAAGGAGAGGATAAATAATGTCTCTAAAAGGTGGAAAAAAAATAAGAGCTGCAAGAGAATCATTTGATAAAAATGCAGTTTATGACTTACAAGAAGCAATCGATTTAGCTAAGAGAACTTCATATTCAAAATTTGACGGTTCTTTAGAATTAGTATTTAAATTAAATCTTGATGTACGTAAAGCAGATCAACAATTACGTGGTGCTGTATTATTACCAAATGGTACAGGTAAAAGCGTAAGAGTTTTAGTTGTAACAAATAATGTAGAAAAACAAAAAGCATGTAAAGCAGCCGGCGCTGATCAAGTTGTAGATGGCGCAGCACTAGAACAAAAAATCAAAGAAGATGACTTTGATTTCGATGTTATGGTGGCAGATCCAACAATGATGCCTATTCTAGGAAAATATGGTAAAAAACTTGGACCTAAAGGTTTAATGCCAAATCCTAAAACAGGTACTGTTACTCCAACTCCTGAAAAAGCTGTTGAAGAACTTAAAAAGGGTAAAGCAAACTATAGAACAGATAAAGCTGGTATAGTTCATACAATAATTGGAAAAGTAAGCATGGACACAACTAAATTAGTTGAAAATGCTCAAACAATTATTTCATTAATAAAAAGATTAAAACCTGCTGCAGTTAAAGGTACATATATGCAAAACATAGTTGTAACTGCAACAATGGGACCTGCTGTTAAAGTAAAAATTGAAAGATAATTTATCTAAAAAAACACCAACTTAGTTGGTGTTTTTTATTTAAAACACATTTTTATAAATGTGTTAAAAATTAAATTAATTAATGACTTCATTTATAGTTGATACATTTTTTATTTTTAAAACAAATTTTCAAAAATAACCAATTCCAACGGGTAAAATAAATGCTAATAAAAACATAAACATATCCAATAGAATCACTATAAAAATATTTCCCCCACCATAAAATAAAGGTTTCTGAAAATTTAAAAAACCATAAATGACTATTTTTGTATTTATATAAATATCATATTTGGAATTTTTAATATTATCTTTAATAAATTCATCCGTTATTTTTAAACCTGAAAAATACATTATCATTGCTAAACAAAAATAAATAATTACAAAAAACGAAGCAATATAAATTGTTTTTTTATTAATAAATATATTTTTTCTATTTAGTATAGCAAACACTATTGCAATTAAGGGATTCAAAAAATGAACAATAGTTGATAGTACAAAATGTTTAGGATTATAACCATTATTCAAAAATATTTGTGGAAAAATTAAAGATCAAAATACAATAAATGTAATAGTTATGTAAATTGTCGAACAAAACAAAAATTTTTGATTAAATTCTTTTTTTGTGTTTAAACTAAAAAAAATTAAACTTAAACCAGATAAAAAATTTGAAATATACGTAAAAGTAATTGTTGATTCCCAAAAAGATGGAATAACTTTTGGTTGTAAATTATTGTTGATTAATCATTGTTTTTCAGCAATGCTTAAATTTGCTAATAAATTTTTAATATTTGTTGCAATCAATGAAAAATTACTTATAAAAACAATATTTAAACATAAAATAATTGTAATTCCAGCTAAAAACGTTGTCGATTTTAATTTTTGTGTTTTATCAAATATAAAAATTGATTTTTTATTCATATATCTCCTTATTGTAATTTTTAAAAGAACAAATATATTTTAATAAATAAAAATTAAATAAAAAATAAAACAACACATAGATTATTTATATTGTATTACATTTTGTTTTTTAATACTTTTATATTATTAAAATCAAAATGTCTTTAATTATTATTAATGATGAAATAGTTTGTATTCTTGGTAGGATGATAATTTTTATTTTGAATTTTATACCTTTAAATTATGTACTTTAAAAATTTCATTCAATTCTTTTATATAATAATATTTATATTAATAATCATAATAATTTATAATTTGAATTAAATATTTAGAATTATAAAACGAAAGGTTATGTTGTGAAATACAAAAGAATATTGGTAAAACTTTCAGGAGAAGGTTTAGTAAACAAAGAAAAACGATTGGCTATTGACTATAGATTAGTTGAAGATATAGCATATCAATTAAAACAAATAGTTGAGAGTGGCACTCAAGTAAGCGTTGTTGTTGGTGGAGGTAATTTTTGAAGAGGTGCAAGTGCAGAAAAAAATGGAATTCCAAGAAATAGAGCTGATTATATCGGAATGCTTGCAACAATGATGAATGGATTAGCACTTCAAAGTGGTTTTGAAAAAGTAGGAATTAAAGCTAGAGTTCAATCATCAATTAACATTGATCAAAAAGTATCAGAAAATTATATAAATGAAAAAGCTTTAAAATATTTAGCAAATGGTGAAGTTGTGATTTTTGCTGGAGGAACAGGCAGACCATATTTTACAACAGATACAGCTGCAACATTATTTGCCAGTGAAATTAAAGCCGAAGTTATTTTAATGGGTAAAAATGGTGTAGAAGGAATTTATGATTCTGATCCAAAGAAAAACCCAAATGCAAAACATTATAGTAAAATTACATACGATGAAATTTTAGATAAAAAATTGCAAGTAATGGATTTAACTGCTACAAGCATGGCAAGAGATAATAATATAAATTTAATTGTGTTTAACATAGCTGAAAAAGATGCTATTTTAAAAGCTTTAAATGGAAAAATTAAATATACGGAGGTTACTAAATAATGGAATTAGACTTATATATATTAAATTTTTTAGATGAGGCTGAAAAAGCCAAAAATCATTATGCTTTTGAACTTTCAAAAATTTCAACTGGTAGAGCTAATCCTCAACTTATCAAAGGTATAAAAATAAATTATTATGATACTTTGACACCATTAGAAGAATTAGCAAATGTAACTGTTCCTGAACCGCAACAACTTCTTGTTAAACCTTTTGATGTATCTACAACACATGAAATAGCTAAATCTATTTTAAATGCAAACTTGAATATTTCGGTTTCTGATGAAGGCAATCAAGTTAGATTAACATTTCCTGCATTAACAACTGATAGAAGAAAAGAAATGATTAAAAATTTAAGTAAACATACAGAAAATGCCAAGGTGGGTATTAGAAACGCTCGCCAAAATGTTAATAAAATGATTAAAAACGATGAAGATCTTTCAGAAGATATTGAAAAAAGATATCTTGACGAAATTCAAAAAGAAGTGGATAAAGCTATTGAGCACATCAACAAAATGACAACTAAAAAAGAAAAAGAATTAATGACAATGTAAAATATAGAAATAAAAAAAACACTTTTTTAAAAAAGCGCTAATATCTTAATTATAAATCAAAATTTCAAAAACATCCTTTTAAAAAATAGGATGTTTTTTAATGTGGAAAAAAGCAAGATTTTATCAATATTTTCATAAATTTAAAATACAATATAAACTATGATATTTACAAAATTATTAATTAAATATCGGTTTGTATAAAATTAAGGAGACAAAATGAAAAAAAGTTCAAAAATGGTTTTAACTTTAGGTTCTATTGCTACAACAATAGCAGCGATACCTATGGTTTCATCAGCATGTAGTAGTAAAATTAGCCCAATTACAAAAAAACAAAATACAGGAAATGAAAATCACCCAAAAGAAATTGCTGAAGCAAACAAGGTTGCAGGAATTGTTTCTAATCCAGAATTTCAAAATGCAGAAACTCCAACTGAAGCATTCGGTATGTGTGTAATAACTGATGGTGGAAATATAAATGATGGTTCATTTAATCAATCAGCTTGAGAAGGTTTATTGCAAGTTGCAAAAGATCAAAAGATCAAAACAGATCTTTATGACGTTCTAGAAGTTCAACATCAAAAATTTGATGAAGCTTATGAAGCTGCATTAAATAAAAATTTCAAATACTGGGTATTACCAGGTTTCTTACATTTAGACCCAATTAAAAAATTCTATAAAGATAACAAAGAAACATTCCAAAAAAAAGGAATAGTTATTATTGGAATAGACTTTTTAGTAACAGGTGAATATGGTGCTCAATTAGATGAAGGTGCCGGAATTTCGTTGTTATTTAATACTAAAGAAGGTGGATTTGCAGCAGGATATGCAGCTGCTAAATATCTATCTCAAGAAGCTAATGAAAATGATAGAGATTTTGCTACATTTGGTGGTGGAACATTCCCAGGTGTAACTGACTTTAACGAAGGTTTTTATAAAGGTGCAATTTATTGAAATACTAAAAACCCTTCAAATAAAGTTAAATCAACAACAGCTACCGTTGATTTAACATCTGGCTTCGAAGCTAAAGATCCTATGGCAACTTCTGTAACTAAAGCACTTTCAAACAATCCAAAATTAGTTATGGCTGTAGCAGGAATTGCAACAAATGAAGTTGCTAAATCAATGAATGATGATGTTTTATTAGTTGGTGTAGATACAGATCAATCTAAATCAGCTTCAAAAAACAAGAATAGATTTTTCACAAGTATTCTAAAAAGAATTGGACAAGCTACATATGATACTTTAGGTGCATTAGTTTCAGGTAAATTATTAAACCAAAATTTAGGTGGATATGTTGCTTTTGGTGAAAATAATGCTAAATCAGGACTTTTACAAAAAGGTATTAATGATAACTGAATTGGACTTGCTGATACAACATTAACTGGTTCAGAACGTACAAAAGCTGAAGCTGCCCTTGCTGAAGGTATGTCTAAATTCAAATCTCTAACTACTGAAGAATTAAATTGATTACATTCTGGAAAAGTTAATTTATCAGATGCAGATGAAAACACTGATCTTCAATCAAGATTAAATGCTTTAAATGATTTACTTAAAAAATAAATATGAATCAAAACGCAATTCAATTTGTTAATTTAACAAAAGAATTCCCAGGAATTAAAGCTAACGATAACGTTAGCTTTAATATTCTCAAAGGTTCAATCCATGCACTAATTGGTGAAAATGGCGCTGGTAAAAGCACATTAATGTCAATATTGTTTGGATTGTATGAGCCAACGTCAGGAGAAATTTTTGTTAATGGCAAAAAAGTGTTTTTTAAGGGACCTAACGATGCAAACAATGCAAAAATAGGCATGGTACATCAACATTTTAAATTAGTGGACGTGTATACTAATTTAGAAAATATCATTTTAGGTTCAGAATGAAACACAAATGGTTTTTTAGATAAAAACATCGCAATTAAAAAAATTAAAGCATTACAAGAAAAATATGACTTAAGATTTGATTTAAATCAATTAAGCGGTCAAGCAACAGTTTCTACTCAACAAAAAGTAGAAATTATGAAAATGTTATATAAAGATAACGATATTTTAGTTTTTGATGAACCAACTGCTGTTTTAACTGATGAAGAAATTCAAGGTTTACTAAGATCGTTTGAAATGTTTAGAAAAGCTGGTAAAACAATTATTTTTATATCTCATAAATTAAAAGAAATAATTCAAGTAGCTGACTATGCAACGGTTTTACGTAGAGGTAAAGTTTCAGGTACTTTTGATATGAAAAAAACTTCTAAAGAAGAAATAATTCAAGCTATGGTTGGATCTAAAGTTGAAGAAATTAAAAATACTTTGAATACTGAAAGAAAAGATGTTATTTTTGAATTAAACAATGTATCAACTAATAAAGGGATAATTCATTTAAATGATATTTCCTTTAAAATTCATGCGGGTGAAATTTTTGTTATAGCGGGTGTCGAAGGTAATGGTCAAAATGAGTTAGAAAAAGTTTGTTCGGGAATGACAAAAGTTAGTGCCGGTCAAATTAAATTAAGAACAAAAAATAAAGAACAAAATTATGAATTAATAGACATTACAAAAGAAGGTGTTTTAAAAAGAAGTAAAAGAAATATTTCATTTATTCCCGCTGATAGACACCACCATGGTCTAATTCTTGATTATACAATTTTAGATAATGCCATATTAAGAAGATTATGAGATAAGAAATATCAAAAATTAGGTTTTATTAAAACAAAAAAAATTAAAAATTTTTCAAATCAAATTATTGATAACTATGATGTTCGAGGTTCTCGTAAGGGAACTGCTCTATCTCGTTCACTATCGGGAGGAAATCAACAAAAATTTATTGTAGGTCGCGAAATGATGACTGAACATGATTTTATCATTATTATTCAACCGACAAGAGGTTTAGATATAGGGGCAATTAATAATATTCATAATCAAATACTAGAGGAAAAGAAAAATGGAAAAGCAATTTTGCTTATCTCATATGAACTTGATGAGGTTTTTGCTTTAGCTGACACGATTGCGGTTATAAATGAAGGAAAATTATTAACAATTAAAGATGCTAAAAACATAACAAGAAATGAAATTGGTAAATATATGTCTTCTAATGCCAATTTAGAAATGAAAGGAGAGTAATGAAAAATAAAACCATAATAGAACCTTCTTTCAAATCGAAAGTGAATAATAATTTACAAAAAATATCAACTTTTTTTAAATTAGAAAAAAATAAAAAAGCAAAAAATAGAATAATGGCATCAGTATGATCATTAATATTTGGTCTTGGCGCTGCTATGATTTATATATTTATATCAACAGCAATTACATCACCAACACACACACCTCGAAATCCATTTTTATTTTTTGCAGCCTTCGGTGAGGTTTTTAAATATTCTAATTCGATTCAGAGATTTGGCAATTATTTTATAATATTTGGATTTACTGGTTTAGCTTCTGCTATTGGCTTTAGATCAGGGTTATTTAATATAGGTATTAGTGGGCAAATGACTGCTGGCTCAATTATTTGTTTTTCTATAATTGCAAGCAAAGATTTAGGAGATATAAAATTAGCTCATTTAATTATTTATTTAATTATTTACGCATTTGTAGGATTCTTATTAGGATTGTTTTCAGGAATTTTAAAAGCATATTTAAATATTCATGAAGTAATTAGCACAATTCTAATGAACTGAATATTAGTTGGTATTGCAAGTTACATTTTTCAACTACAAAGTAATTCTTTTGGACCACTTACTGCTAAATACATTGATCCATTGAATGGTGGAGGTGTATTAGGGGGACCATTATATATTCAAAAAGAAATAAAAGAATTATTTTCGTTAATTCTATCTTTATCTCTTATAGTAATTGGTATTGGTCTATGAATCATGTATAAATTTACAACACTAGGTTATAAATTAAGAATGTTAGGTTTATCTAAAACCAATGGCCAATACATTGGAGTAAATGATAAATTACTTACATCACTTATTTTAGGTTTTTCTGGGTTATTAGCAGGAATAGGTGGTTTCTTTTACTACATGATTTTTGAAACCAAATTTATTGGAATTCAATCTCCATTAGTTATTGGTTTTGAATCTATTGCTATTGCATTATTGGCATTAAATGCTCCTTTGGGTGTTATGTTAATTTCATTGTTCTATTCCATTCTTTATACAAGCAGAATTTATACAACAACAGGATCTTTAAACATTTTAAAAGAAGATTTGAATGTTATAACATCAATAATTTTATATTTTGCTTCAATATCACAAATTCTTCTACAATTTACCCCCGGTAAATATGTCTGAAAAAAAATAATTTTGTTATCGCGTAAAAGTTGAAGAGCTAAAATGCATATATATTGATTGCGAAAGAAAAAACAAAGAGTATTAAAAAAATATAGATTGCATAAGAGTAGTATTCAACAAAATATAACAATAGAAACTAAAGCATTATATTTAAATAAATATATCGATTACAAATTAAAATATGAAACTAAAATAAAACAAATTGAAGCTAAAGAACTTTTTTACCTTAAAAAAGTAGAGTTGATGCAACCTATTATAGATTTAATAAATGAAATAAATAAATTAAGAAAAGAATATAAATTTCAAAACAAAGAACAAAGAAATAACATCGATAAAATTAAGCATTTAATTAAATTAATCAATAAAAATTATGAACAAACATTAAAAGAAAAAGATGAATATAAGTTAAGCGAATTAAATAAAAAAATAGACTTATACTTACAAGAAATTAATCTGCAAAAAGATCTATTAAATGAGGTTATTGGCAAAAAAGGTAAGCAATTTATTAATGATGTCATTGAACAAAATAAACTAAAACGAATTAATAGTTTCAACTGTTTAAATGAAATAATTAAAAATAAAAAACATATTTTAAAAGAAAACAAAATTATTTATCAAAATATGGTAAATCACCACAAAAATATTTGTAAACTATCATTAAAACAATGAGACAAAAATAAAAAATATGCAAAAAATTATTTGGAATTAAATTTAAAATCCTTTGATCAAGAAAATATTAAAAAATTAAATGAACAGACATCATATATATTTGATATTAATCAATTTGAAATTGAAACAACAAGCTTTAAAAAACAAATAAAATTAGCAAACAAAAATTACAAAAAACATAAAAATGATTTTCTTAAAATAGCTTTAAATTCTAAAAATAATGATGAAACAATAGAAAACTTCTCAAAAATTTCGGATCAACATAGAGCTCTTAATGATCAATTAAGAAAATTAAAAAAATCTGAAAAACAGGATATTAAATTACAATATAAAGCACAACTGAAAGAAAATAAGAATTTATTTAAATTAGAAACCAATAAAATTTATGAATTCTATTTAAATAATTATATCTTAATGCCAAAAGAATATAGAAAGGAAGTGGAATAATGATTGTTGCGTGAGGTGCATTTTCAATTGTAATTTCAATATATTTCTGTATTTTTGCTGTTAGTGCTATTGGCGGTATGTTTACTGAGCGTTCAGGTATTGTTAATATAGGAATTAATGGTGTTATGATAATAGGCGCTGTTACATATTTAGTAATTACACAGATAATGTCCAAAATATTTCCTATAGATATACAAAAATCTATGTTTTGACAACTTCTTCTATTTCCAATAAGTGGATTAGTTGGTATGTTGTTCTCAACACTTTTAGGTTTTGCAACCATAAAATTAAAAAGTGATCATACAATTTCTGGTTTTGCAATAAATTTATTAGCATTTGGTATTGCTTTAATACTTCTTATTATTTTTGGTAATAATACAAATACACCAAATAACAATGTTACAGAAATGGCAGCTTATGTGGAGGTTTCAGGAACTAAATTTGAAATTATTTCACTAAAATTAGTTATTACAATTTTAATAGTTATTATTTCCTATTTAATGTTATACAAAACAGCCTGAGGTTTGCGCTTTAGAAGTGTGGGAGAAAACCCAAATGCATCTGATGTTGCAGGTATAAATGTAAATTCGATAAAGTGACAAGGTGTTTTAATTTCTGGTTTTTTATCAGGTTTAGCCGGTTCATTTTTCGCTCAATCATCTAGATTATCTTTTACAGGTGAAGTTAACGGTCTTGGTTATTTAGCTTTAGCTATTATGATTATGGGACAATGAAATGTTTGATTAATCACATTATCTTCATTTGTTTATTCATTATTATTTGGTTTAGCTGATTTATCAGGTTATGTTAAGAGTGTTGAAGCTTTTGCATATTTATTTAGAACTATTCCATATCTAGGTACTTTAATAATGGTTATTATTATGGGTAAAAAAACTAGAGCTCCTGCTGCAGCAGGAATCATTTATGATAAATCTAAAAGATAACGAGAGCTAAAAAAGAAAACGGTGGCAAAATTATTTAATTAAAATGATTTAAAAAAAAATAGGGATAACTCCCTGTTTTTTTATTATTTTTACTTTTAATGCTTTTCATTTAAATCATCTGTCAGTAGAATAAAATAAGGATAAGGGTTCCTAAATCCTTATTTTATTTCGTGGCTATATCCAGTATTATTTGCAACAATAATTTCACTATTTTCTGCTTCAAAAACTAATTTGTTTTTATTCAAAAAACTCTTAGTGTCAGATTAATTCACCACAAATAAAATAAGTGCAATATTGGTTCCTAATATTAAATTTAATTTTTTTCATAATGCAATTGAATCTGAATTAAAAAAACAGGTTTTGTCCTGTTTTAATTTCAAAAATTTATTTATTTTGAGCTTTTTGAATAATTTCTATAACTTCTTCTATCGTGTTTATTTTTAATAAATCCTCATCTGTAACCCTTATATTTAATTCTTGTTCTGCTTCATATACTAATTCTGCTAATGAAAGCGAATCAATTTTTAATTCTGCTAAACTTGATTGAAGAGTTACTTTTTTAGATGTTAATTTTTGAAATTTTTTTATTATTAAATCTTGTAAATTCATAATTTATATTATAAATAAAAATTATTTAAAAACGACAAATCTATATTTATTATTAATATCTTTAATTAAATGTGCATTCTTTATGTTTTTTCATTTGGACTCATGTTTAGGATTAATTTCCATTATTAAAATTCCATTTTTGTTAAGAAATTTTTTATAATCACTTAATATTTGCTCATATATTGCTCAACCATTATCATCTGCGAACAACGCAATATGTGGTTCAAATTGCTTTACACTTTCATCAATATCCGTATCTTTTTTATTTAAATATGGCGGGTTAGAAATAATAACGTCAAATTTGTTATTAATTTTTTCAAATAAATTGCTATGTAAAATAGATATTCCTTTCAACTCATCTGCATTCAAATTGTTTAAACAATTCTCCTTTGCAATTTTTAAAGCTTCTAATGAAATATCACTTAATATAACTTCAGAACCTGGTAAATCTTTTTTAATTTTTATACCTATACATCCTGATCCTGTGCACAAATCCAATATTTTTGTATTATTTTTAGCATATTTTTTAAGAAACAAATCAACTAATTCCATTGTTTCGTATCTGGGAATTAATACATTTTTATTTACTTTAATGTTTATACCTAAAAAATCAACATATCCCATAATATGTTGAATAGGTACATTTTGTTCGAGAAGTTTTAACTCTTCTAAATTAATAATCTCTTTTAAACCATATTTTCTTTTTTCATTTAGGAGATCTTCTTTTGTTGGCATTAAAAACCACTTTCTTTAATTTTTTGATTTTGTTCTTCAGTTAATAATGCTTCGATAATTGGTTGCAATTTACCTTCAACCACTTGTTTCAGACTTGTTGAAAAACCAATTCTATGATCTGTAACTCTATCTTGTGGATAATTGTAAGTTCTAATTTTTTCGCTTCTATCTCCGTGACCAGCAAGTTTTCTATATCCTGCTTCTTCAGCTTGTTTTTTTTGAATTTCTAAATCATATAATTTTGATTTTAAAACAGTTAGTGCTGTTTCTCTATTTGCAAGTTGATTACGTTCATCTTGAGATGTAACAACTATTCCTGTTGGTAAATGTGTAATTCTAACCGCTGAATCTGTTGTATTAACTGATTGGCCCCCTGCGCCACTTGAACGATATGTATCAATCTGTAAATCAGATGGCTTGATTTCAATTTCCACAGTATCATCTATTTCAGGCATAACAGTAACTGTTGCTGTAGAAGTATGAATTCTGCCTGAACTTTCAGTGACAGGAATTCTTTGTACTCTATGAACCCCACTTTCAAATTTTAATTTTGAATAGGCTTTTTCGCCTTTAACTGAAAAAACTATTTGCGAAAATCCGCCTGTATTAGCCGCAGAAGACGAAATTAAACGAATTTTCATATCTAAACTTTCAGCAAATTTTGTATACATTTTATATAAATCACCTGCAAAAATGTTAGCTTCATCCCCTCCAGCAGCACCACGAATTTCCATAATAACATTTAAATCATCATTTTCATCTTTTGGTAAAATTAAAATTTTTAATTCTTCCTCTAATTTGGCTAACTTCATTTCATTTTCTTCAATTATTGTTTTAGCTAGCATAACTTCATCTTGATCTTTGGAATTAATCATTTGTTTAGCTTCTAAATAATCGTTATTTAAATTTTCATATTGGATAAAAGCCTCAGCTATATCTTTTATTTTATTTTTTTCTCTACAGATTTTTGAATATTCCTTAATGTTTTGAATAACTTCATCCTCCATAGATTTTTCTTCTAATTTCAAATATTTGTCTTTTATATCAGACAAAGAGTTATACATATTTTTTTCCATGTATCTTATTATAATAAAAACATTATTTTTTAAAGTAAAGTAATTATAATTATTGTATATAAATTTACATTTACTTGAGGAGATATATGAAAGCAAAAAATAATTATTTATTAGAACTAAAATATGTAAAACCTACCAAATCCGGTTTTAGAAATGAAACCATAATTGATAATGATTTTCATGCAATAAAATCCGAAGATATTTTAGAATTATTAATTTTACAATCAATGAATTTTAATAAGCGTTATGGCGTTAAATATGATTGAGTTGTATTAAATAAAAATAATATTAAAAAATTTGAGAACAATAATGAATGAAAAATCGCGGGGAAAATAAAATTTGATGTTATTACTTTTGAGAGTAAAACTTATGATGATTTAAAACAATTAACATCGAGATTTTTAAACAATGTTAATAAAGAAATATTATTTTATGAACAACAAAGAGAAGAAATGTTCATGGAATGAAAAGATTTTGCACAAAAACATGCTTTAAAAATTGCAAATAGGGTGTTCGAAGAAAAAGGATTTAAATACAATTTTAATTTTTCAGAACTAAGTAATCGTTATGTTTATAGTAATTTTGAACTAAATAAAAAAGAATTAAAATTTATGCCATACACTTCATGTCCACTAAAAGAAATGTCTTGTGACGAATTCGCAGAATTGGAAATTGCTACTGTGATTGAACAAAATGAAAAATTAGCTATTTTAAAATGTAATGATTTTCAAATTAAAACACCTATTACTGACAACGAATATGCTATATTAAATGATGAAATAGATTCGTTCGAAAAACCGGAACACGAATGAGTAATTCATTATGGATATTCTTCATCATTTAATAAAAAAATTGTTAAAGAAATATTGCAAGAAAAATATATTCGTTATTACTACGGAATGATTAAAAATAAATGTAATTTTTCAAATGACAAAATTACAAGATTTGATTTTTATTTAAAAACAGAAAATTTGATTCAAAACTCAGAAACAATGGATTATATTGGATTTGTTGAATTAAATACAAATGAAATTAAAGAGGAAAATATAAATTTTATTATGGATAATATTAAAAAATTAATTGTTATTCCTCTTCGTGAATCAATTAAAAATGCAAATGTGTTAAATAAATATGAAATAGTTGATTTTATTAATAAAAATATGGACAAAATTTATAAAAAATATATGAATATCATATAAAAAATAAAAAAATATATATAAAACCGGAAGATCAATGTTTATCTTTCGGTTTTATATATAGATAAATATTATATGCATTACAAAATATAAACTTATTTTTACTTTTCATATTAATAGAGAAATAATCTTATCTAAATATGATTTAAGAATTGTATATAATATTTATAATTTAAACTAATATATTATTGAAAGAGGAATAATGGGATTTTTTGGTTATTTAAAAAACAAATTATTTAAACAAAATAAAGATAAAGTTGCATTAAAAGAAAAAGAATTAGCAAAAAAAGAAGAAGAAAAATTATTAAATTCAAAAAAATTAGAAAAATATAGTGCAGGTCTTTCTAAATCTAGTTCATTAGGCAAAAAAATTTTTGATTTACAAAATAAATACAAAAAAATTGATGAAGATTTTTTTGAAGAATTAGAAGAAATTTTGATTATGAGTGACATAAACGCCAATTTAGTTTATGCAATAATTACGCATATTAAAAACGAAGTAAGAGCTAGAAATCTAACTGATTCTAAACATATCGGTGAATTAGTAGCGGATCAAATGTTTGTTATTTACACAAATAAAAGCATTATTGATACAACACTAAAATATGATGATGATAATTTAAATATCTATATATTTATTGGTGTGAACGGAAGTGGAAAAACTACTTCTATTGCTAAAATAGCCAACAAGTATATTAAAGAAAATAAAAAAGTTTTAATCGCTGCTGCTGATACTTTTAGAGCAGGAGCAGTTAATCAATTAGAAGTTTGAGCTAATAGAGTAGGTGCAGATATTGTAAAACCTATAAAAGAAGGCGCAGATCCCTCAAGTGTGGTTTATCAAGCATTGGAAAAAGCCAAAAAAGAAAACTACGATTTGTTGTTAATTGACACAGCTGGAAGACTACAAAATAAAATTAATTTGATGCGTGAATTAGAAAAAATGTACGGAATTATTAAAAAATTTCAAGAAGATGCACCACACGAATGTTTGTTAGTTTTAGATGCAACAACAGGACAAAATGGAGTGAGTCAAGCTAAAGCTTTCAAAGAAGTTGCAAATCCTACAGGAATAATTTTAACCAAAATGGATGGAACCTCCAAAGGAGGTATTGTTTTATCAATAAAAGATGAATTTGATTTAAATGTCAAATACATTGGATTAGGTGAAGCAGTTGATGATTTACAAGAATTTGATTTAGAAAATTTTATTTATGAAATGACTAAGGATTTAATTATTGATAATGAATAAAAATATTTTACAAATTGAAAATAGGGAAAAATATATTAAATTATTTGAAAAATATAATTCTTTTTTAACTCAAGTACAAAAGCAAGCTTTTCAATTATATTTTTACGAAAATCTTTCTTATCAAGAAATTGCTAATGAGACAGCAACAACTCGTTCTGCTGCTTACGATAGTGTAAAAAAAGCAATTAAAAAATTAATAAAAATTGATGAAAAAATATTAACAAATTAAAGAATTTAATTTTATTAAATGCAATAGACATTTTGAGAACATCAAATTAAGGAAATAAAAATAATTTAAGAGATTATTTATATATTAATTGTGTCAAAATATAAATTTAATTTATAGCTTTAATAGGCAAAAATGGAAGAAATGTGAAGTGCAAAACAAAAGTAAGAACTTTTTATATTTAAATCTACTTTTAAAATTTATATAAAAAAACTATAATTCCATGAACCATAGTTCTGATTCACCCATCTCATAGCTTCAAAATTCTACGAGATGGGTTTTTTATATTCTTTCTTCAATTCATAATCTGTTTTTGAATTTTCTTGATATTTTTTCATATCCAAAAAATTATAAAAGTTCTCACTTTTGTTTTTCACTTGATATAAAAATGAAAAAATTGCATATTATTTTAATTTTTTATATAATATAAAAAAAGATATATAGGAGGTGTTATGTGCAACAAAAGTTAATAAATCGTTCAAACACCTGTAATATATATATATATATAACCTAGTAACAAACAAATTCAAAAACATAAATAATAGTAATAAGACATACAAAATGTCTATTTTTTTATTGTGTTTTTGTTTTTTTAATAAGGAGAGAAAATGAAACAAAACCTCTTAATTAAATGTTCTGATTCTCTTGAGGAAATACAAAAATTAAATGATAAATCTATAAAACTATTATATGGTTCTCCGCCTTATCCTAATGCAAATCGAAATTATGATTCATGATCAATAGAAAAATATATAGATAAAATTTCACCTTTTTTGATTTATTCGCTTCCAAAATTAAAAGATGATGGTTTTATTGTAATTAATGTTAAATCAAACAGAACAAAATCAAAAAAAGGTAGGTATTCCTCTGAAAGATCTTTAATTGTTGAAGAATTAATGATTTATATGAAAAAAATACTAAATTTGTATTGTGTTGATATTGAAATCTGAATAAAAACAAACCCTGTCCCCACAGGTGTCAGAGTTGCTTGTCAAGATGCTTATGAATATAATTTGTGATTTTCAAAATCACCTATATGAGAAATAAATATTGATGAAATTAGAGAAACATATTCAGAAGAGACATTAAAAATATATGAAAAAAATGTTTATAAACCAAGAAATAATGGTCTTAAATATGTTTCAAAAGAAAAAAGAATTAAACCCAATCCAAAAGGAGCTCTTCCTAAAAATTATTTCAATAATATTGAAAATATTTTTAATGATGTTTCGAAAACTCTTAAAAGAGAAATTATAAGTGGTGAAACAAATATTGTTCATGGAGCAACTTCTAATAAAAAAATAAATCATCAAGCAATCCAACCATCTTACTTACCAGAAAAATACATTAAAGCCTGTACTAAAAAAGGAGATATAGTTTTTGATCCTTGATTAGGTTCTGGAACAACAGCAGTAGCAGCAATAAATTTAGAAAGAAAATTTATAGGTTTTGAAAAAAATAGAGATTTTTACAAAATAGCTATAGAAAGAATAAACAAGGAGACAAAAATTGGAAATTAAATTAAGAGATTATCAGCAAAAGATAATTGAAAATTGAAAACAAAATAATAGATGTGGATTATTTCAAATGTGTACCGGTTCAGGTAAAACAATAACAGCTATTTATGCGATTAAAGAATCTTTATTTTCCTATAATCAAGTTCCAATTATTTTAGTTCCGACTTTAATTTTACTTAATCAATGAAATGATGAATTGAAAAAGTTTTTACCAGAAGAAGTAAAAATTCATCTTTTGGGGGATAACAATAAAATAAGTAGATTAGATTTATGGACTTATACTTCAGAAAATATTAATAAAGGAAAAAATAAACATATTATTTTGTCAACATATAAAAGCGCTTTAGCACAAAAATTTTATGAACTCTCTGGCAATCATATTTTATTAGTTTGTGATGAGGTCCATAATATAGGTTCAAATGAAAATAGCAAACTTTTAAATATGAAAATTAATTATAAAATAGGTCTTTCTGCAACACCAAATCGCTATTTTGATGAAAATGGAACAATAAAAATTTTAGATTTTTTTAATAGAATAATTGAACCTGTTTTTACTTTAAAAAATGCAATAGAAAGAAAATTTCTTTGTGAATATTATTATCATTTTTTAAAAGTGAAATTGACAATAGAAGAGCAAAAAAAATTCGATAAATTGTCTTCTAAAATTAATGCTTTAATTTGAAAAAAAGAAATAAATTTTGATGAAAATAGACTTTCGATTTTAACAAACAAAAGATCTAATATTTTAAAAGAAGCAAAAAATAAACTAAATCTAACAATTTCTTGATTAGAAAAAGAATTTAAATCAAAACAGCATTGACTTATATATTTAAATAATAAAAATCAAATTAAAAAATATAAAGAAAAAATTGTTGAAAGAATCCCGCATCTTAAAAACGAAATTTACGAATATTACTATGATATAGAAGAAGATAAAAATTTTATATTAAGTCACTATGAAATAAATGGTGGAATATTGTTAGCAATAAAATGTTTGGATGAGGGAGTTAATATTCCTTGTATTGATAGAGTTATAATTGTTGCTTCAACTCAAAATGAAAAAGAATATATTCAGAGAAGAGGGAGGGTTTTGAGAAAATTTTTAAATAAAAATTATGCTTATATATATGATTTTGCAACAATTTCCAACAATGAATATGAAATAGATAATGTAGTTAAAAAAGAAATAAAAAGAATTGAGTGTTTCGCTCAAGATGCAAAAAATAAAGAAACATTAGTTTTTGATGTTGAAAGACTAAAAATCAGAGGAGGAGAATAATGAATTTA
Source organism: Mycoplasmopsis lipofaciens ATCC 35015 (assembly GCF_000686585.1). Classification (GTDB taxonomy): domain Bacteria; phylum Bacillota_I; class Bacilli_A; order Mycoplasmatales; family Metamycoplasmataceae; genus Mycoplasmopsis; species Mycoplasmopsis lipofaciens. Next base: position 5,874 of record NZ_JMKY01000004.1, on the reverse strand, counting down.
GATCTAAAAAAAGAAGAATACAAAAAAATCCTTTATGAAATAGCAGAACAAAAATTAGATAGTAAGGGTGAAGAATATATAAACAAAGTTAAAAAAGCAATAAATAAAATAATTGATTATGAAATAAATAAACAATTTAGCGAAAGAGACTTAAACAAATTAAAGGAGATAATTGAAGATGTTACATATTAATAAATTAAAATTGTATAACTTTAGACCTTACTATAAACAAACTGTTTTAGATTTTGGAACTAAACAAGGTATAAGTCTTATCAGAGGTGAAAACGGTGTTGGAAAATCTTCAATAATTGATTCAATTAAATTTGTTTTAAGAGATTCGAAAAATTATCTCGACATAATCAATGAAATTAATTCATTAGCTTGAAAAGAAAAAGATTATCAAATGAGTGTTGATTTAGAATTCACTTATCAAGGAGATTTATTTATTTTAACAAAATCAGTTAAAGCAATGAGAAATTTTAATAATCCCACAAACGATGATTTTCAAATAACTACAAGGTTAGTTAAAAATTTTAATCCAGTCGTTGATGAAAATGAAAGAAAAGAAATAATTGGAAGTATTATTCCAAGCGATATTATCGAATTTATTCTTTTTGAAGGTGAAGTTATTACCAAATATAAAAATTTACTAGATTCCAAAAGAAATGACCATATTTCAAATTCAATTAATAAAATCCTAGGAATTTCAGCAATAATAAACTCAAGTAACGATTTATTAAAAATAAATAGATATTATGGGGATGAAATAATAAAGATCAATAAAAATATTATTAAAAATGATAAATCACTAGGCGAATATAAAAAATTAAAAGAAGATCTTGAAAATATTGAAAACGAAATAAAAAAATCATACGAAGAATTGAAACAAAAAGAATACGAAAATGAAGAAATTAAAACTGAATTGTCAAAAAATCAAAGAATTTCTTCTATTTTAGAAAAAATCAAAGAATTAAAACAAGAAAAAGAGAAATATTTAAGTGAAATTGTTATTGCAAAATCGAATATTAAAAACATTTTAAAAACATATAAAAATTATGCAAAAGATCTAATTAGTGAAATCATAAAAAATACGCCAGAGGAAATTTCTATATTAAAAAACGATTATCTTAAATATCTAAGTTTAAAAAAAGATACAGATGAATATGAAAAAATTCTCAATAATGAAAGATGTAAATTTTGTTTTCACAAATTAAGCGAAGAAAACTTCAATAAGATTAAAGCGGTTGTTGAAAATAATTTAACTTTACTAAAAGAATATCAAAAAAAAGATTTTAGCCTTGTTGAAGAATATAATAACAAAATTCAAAATTTTGATTTTTTCTTAAAAAATAACAATTCGTTTGATTTAGAAACAATCAAAAAAAATGAAAATAACATCATTGAATGTAATCGTAAGTTTCAGGAAATTGAAGACAATATAAATAATTATGAAAATCAATTTGATATCAATGGTGTAGATAGCGAAAAAATTAATAAATATAAAACAATTCTTGTCAATAATGAAAAAGATATAGAACTCTTAAAAAGAAAAATTGAAAAACTGGAAGAAATTAAAGAAAATCAACAAAAAAATATTAAAAACTTTATAAATCTTTCAAATACTGATGAATTAAAGGAAAGCGAAAAAATTTTAAGAGAAAAACATCAACTTTCTGAAGATTTAGCTAATATTTTTAATGATTCTGTCGAAGAATATAAAAAAAATATGAGAAAAAAAGTGCAAAAAAGCGCTACCGAAATGTTTGTAAGTATTTCGCAAAATCCTCATTATAAAAAAATAGTTTTTGATGATTATTATGGGGTGACAATTTATGATAGTAACGATGAAAAAGTAATTAAACCATCAACTGGTTATGTTAGTTTATTGGCTATTTCACTAATTTATGGACTTCATAAAAATTCTAGTTTAACAGGCTCAATTATTTTAGATGCACCTTTTTCAACTTTATCTGAATTTCATAAAGAAAAAATAATAACTGTTTTTCAAAATCTTTCTCCACAAATTATTCTAATGTGGTTTGGTGATGAAGGAGAAAAAAATAACATTTTAAAAACGGCAATTGGCGACAATCTTGTTTCTGAGTACCGTATTTATAAAAATTACGATGAAAATGATGTTGATGCTTCATATAAATCATTAATCAAATGCATCAAAGAGCCTAGTGAGTATTAATTGGAGGTAAATGTGGAATATAAATCTATAAAACAAATGGGTTTAACTAAAAATAGTGATACATGTTTAACAAAACTAATTGATTTTGATTATATTTCTGATAAGCAAGACGGAGCTAGAATAGCTGCTATTTATGCTATAAAAAATAAATTGTATCAAGATAAAAATTTAAATGAAGGTTATAATGGCCCGACAACTTGAAATATTGATAATGTTGATCCGGGTGGTTGAATTCAGGAAATTATAAAATTTCAAAAAATAAACAAAAATTGTCATTCAACAGTTGCTTTTAAGTCTTTAGTAAATATTGGTTTAGAAGATATTTACGAAAAAATTAAAGATATTGACAAAAGTAATCCTTGTTTATGAATAAGCAAAATTTTAGAATAAAAAAATAGTGAAATATGGAAATAAACAAGATAAATATTTTTATTTTTAATATGTTGGAAAATTCTTCTTGTGTTGATAATTGACCAAAAAGAATATATGAGGATTTCTCATCTGCAAATTTAAAAATAAATGAAAAAAATCTAATAAAAATTTATGGTAATAATAAAGTAACTCATAAAAAAATTAAAATTATTAAAAATATGGATACTTCTTATTTGTCAATTTATGCTGCAAATTTATTTATGTCTTCAAAAATAATAAAAGAAAAATTGTTAATACATAGTAATGAATTAAATGATTTCTATTGCAATACACTAAGTGAACTTAAAGAAAAATATAATTTGAATATAACGCACGCTCGCAAATTAAAAGAATTAATTGATTGATATTTAATTTATAAAACTCAACAAGAAAACAAAAAACCTTTTTTAGATTTTCAAATCAATAATATTTTTAACAATATTGATAAAGAAACAACAAATATAAATTTTGACGTTTGATTGAATTTAAATAAAAATAACGATAAATATAAAATTTTATTTTTATATTTAAGTGGCAAGAGTACCAATGAAATAGCAATATTAGAAAATGTTTCTTTAGAAAGAATTAGACAAATCTTACAAAAAATAGCTTTAGATATCTATGAAGATAAAAGTTTAATTTTTGACGAAACTGAAAAATATAAAAAAATAGCTCAAAGTTATAAATTTAGCAAAGATGAAGCTGATGTATTAAACTTAAATTACAATTTTTATACTTTTTTTAGAATATTTGTAAAAAGAGAAGGTTCTAAAAATTCAAAAGATTATATTTATGATAACAATTTAATTTATGACGAAAAATTAGCGAAAAAAATAGCATCATTAAATAATGAATTTTTCGTTGATAAAAAATTTCAAAAATTAAAATTCAGCGATGCTTTTATCTTATTTTCGAAAAAAAATTCTTTGAAATATTTTAATTTGAAAGAAATTTGGCCCGACTTTGTTAAATGGTGCGACAAATATAATATTGACTATAAAACAAAAGAAATTGATGAATATGTTATGTCCGAAAAAAATAGACTTATAATAGGTCATCTTTCAAGAATGGAAAATTTGATAAGTTTAGGTAACCATGAATATAAATTTTACGATTTTGAAAATTATCCTTCTAATGATTTTAAAAAAATGCTTTTAGAATACTTGACAAACATAGATAGCATCGTAAATATAGAGCATTTTTACATAAATAATGAAGACTTTTGTAACCAAAACGATATTTATAATGAAAAAGAATTGTTTATGGTTATTAAAAAACTTTATAGTATAAAATTTAAAAATATATTGGATTTTAGAAGAAATCCAACGATTAAAAAAATAAATTTCAACATGAAAGATTTTATTTACAAAAAAGTAGAAAATTTTCCTAATTTCACTATTAATAGGTTTAGAAAGTATTTAGATCAAAATTATTCATTAGGAAAATTTTCATATTGAAATAATATTTGTAAATTTGTTAAAGAAGCGGCCAATTTTTACAAATTAAAAGATTTGTCAAGCGAAGAACAAATAATAATGAGTGAATGTGAAAAAATTGTAAAAGAAATAGTAATTGACTTTCAAAAAGAATATCTTTTTAAAAGAGATTATTTTGAAGAAAAATATTTAAAAAATATTACTGGAGAGTATAGAGAATATCTTCTTTCTAATTCATTTATGAATAATTTTGGAATAACTATAACTAAATATTATGTTTATTTATCCAAATATGAATCTGTTTTAAAAGCTATAGCTCAATGAATAAATAATCAAGAAAATTTTATGATTCGAAATTTTAATTACAAAATAGATCCAATTCATTTAAAAAATGTTTTGCTTTCTTCAAATCCAAGTATTAAAAAAATTTTTTTGCTTTCTGATGACAACAATACTATTTTTAATGTTTCAAAAATAAAAGAAAAAATGAATTTTGAACCTTTAGTTGAAAAAGTTATAAATCAAATAGAAGAAGAAAAAATCATTAATTTTTATTCTTTTTTAAATAAAAATAATTTAATAGAAAATTCTTATGAAAAAGAATGTTTTAACTTTTTAAATAGTATTCATAGTGATTTATTTTTATATTTAATCAAAGCTAATTCAATTATTAAAGAAATTAGATCAAATGATGTTGATGGAAAATTTTCTTTGATTTATAAAAGCAAAAATTATTTTTTTATTTCTAACTTGATTGAGCAATCATTGTATGAAATATTAAACCAAAATTTAAATACTTCTGTTCAAGCAAAAGAATTAGAAATTTATATTTTAAAAAATTACAATTTTGAATTTAATATTCATCCAAGCTATTATTTTAAAAATGAAAAATGAAATTATGATAAAGAAAATGATTTGTTTTATTTAAAATAAAACCTATTTATAATTGCGTTTTAACACATAATGAAAATTTTTGACAATGAAGATAATTTTTTATATACATAAATTTGTTATTTGTTTTTTTGAAAATTTAGTGTTATTGAGACAAACATTTTTATTATAACAATTGTTTAATTTTTAAATTTAATTTACAATTTAGCATATTTTGGCCATGGAAATAATTAGTGGTTGATATATAAAAAAATGAAATACGAACCTTATTTTAGGTTTGTTTTTTTATTTGCAATACAAAATATTGAAAAAGGAACTCAACCTATGGCAATTTCCAAATTTTCAATTGTGAATCAAAAACTTTTAGATAAAAAAGTATTTTTTTATGTAAAAAAGATATAGAAAATTATTCGAAATTAAAAAAGTATGATAAGTTAGACATTTTTTATGAAGATGTGCAGCTTTAAATTAAAAATAAATTATGTATTTAGATTTATTTAAATTGTATTTAAAACAAGAATTAAATACAAAACTTTTCATCATCAGCATAAAAAATAACAACAAGACGATGCAAAATTTTTAAAATTGGATAACTATTGTTTTGAAAATTTATAGCTTTAGGTCTAGGTTATTTTTTATTTAAATTTTTTAATGCGTCAGTTAATAGCCTCATTAGGCGTCTTTCAACTTTACAAATGTTCAGGTTATATCTTACACAAATATTGTATTAACTTAAAACTCACTTTCCGATGTTAAGTTTAGTTTCTTCGTTATATCTTACACAAATATTGCACTAACTTAAAACCAATATACGAATTAAATGACGCTAATTCATGTTATATCTTACACAAATATTGTACTAACTTAAAACCTTCTTTGTCGTCTTGTTGTTTGTTTTGTGGTTATATCTTACACAAATATTGTACTAACTTAAAACATAAT
>NZ_KK365990.1:138309-170104 GCF_000686585.1 Mycoplasmopsis lipofaciens ATCC 35015 | reverse complement strand
TAAATGTTGAGGAAATTTTAAATCTGTTTTAAAATACAAAAAACTTCTATTTGGTTTATCATTATCTAAAAAAATATTAACTTCACCTTCATAATTTAAATCATCACCCGTTATTATATTCATTAGTGTTGATTTACCAGAACCGTTTTCACCAATAAAAGCATGAAATTTATTAGAAAATAATTTTAAATTTATATTTTTTAATATTAATTTCTTTTTTACTGTTTTAAACACATTAGTAGTTTGAATTAAAACTTCTTTTTTCTCCATATATTTTTATTATATCAACATAACTATTTTTAATAAGAATTAAAACAATTTTAATGTATAAATTTCTCAATTTATTTACTGTGTTTAAGCTATTTGAAAAGATTTAATAGTTTTGAGTATTGAGTAATAAATAGTTTGATAGTTGAAAAAAATGTAAGACAACAATGTCCTACATTTAAAATAATAAATGATTCAAGTATTTTAGTTCTTGACAAAAATATAAAAATGTGTTCTAGCTTAGAAATTTCTGATGTAATTTTTGTTATTTTTGTTGTTATAACTTTCGTATTCTTAAAACTTATTTAAATTCTCTGATAATAATGAATAATTATTATTTGAAGACAAGGAATTTGTCGCATATTTTATAGAAATATAAATTCGTTTTATTAATTAATCTTTTTAATTTTGCAATTCATTTTTTTATGTTTATGATTCATTAATGTCAAAAAGTTTTATTGCAATTGGATTTTCTTCATCTTTAGAACCATTTTTTAGCACTAAATAAAATTTAAGATATATTGCATTATTTTCTTCAACAATATTTATTCCTTTTCAACTACCATTAGGTGTAAATAATGCAATCGAATTTTTTTTAGAATGTGTTTTAACATAATTGTTAACACTTTCCTTTACTTTTATAAAAGCAAATTGTTTTTTATCAATTGAAGCAACTCCATCTTTATTTTTATTAACTGTAACAAGATTATTATTTTTTACATAATTAATAAGTGTTTGTTTATCTTCTTCATTACCAACAAAAGTAAACAATGTTCCATCAAAAGCTGCTTTAGCAACGTCATTATTCATATATTCATGTGATAATGCTTGGACAACTTTTAATCCATCTAATTCATATGTTTTAGTTGCTTTTAATGAAGAATCATCTTTATAACTGAAATTAACAGTAACTGCTAATTTTCCCTCAGGGTTGTTTGGGGTTAATTCAATACTATCTACATGAATATTTACATCATCTAAAAGCAATTGATCATCAGAATTTAAAAGAATAAGATTATCTTTAACAATAGCTGATGGTGCTGTTTGATTTTTATCAATTTCATCGTTTATTTTTATTTTAGTCCCATCAACAATGGTTTGAAGAGGAAATTCAACTCTATTAAATCCAGTTATTTCAAATTCTTTTTCTGCATTTAAATTATTTTTAGTTAGCACTACTTTAACACTTGCTGTACCTAAATATTTATTAAAGCCTACTATGCTTTTTACAACATTGATAGATGAATCAAATGTATATTCAACATTATTTTTAAGAAATTTAACATTATTAACATCCAACATATCAGATGTAATATTTTTTTCTTCTACACTTAAATCAATTTCACTAAGTTTTTGATTTAATGAAGAAATTTTAAATCCTTCGATAGTTGTTTCAACTACATTTGAAGTTATTTCTTTATTATCAAATGAAGTTGAAAGTGTATATTTAACAAGCAAGGTTCCTTCATTATTATTTGGAACGATTTCAACAATATTTAAAGTTGTATTAGTTGGTACATTTTGGGTTTGTAATTCTGAAACTAGTGCATCATTAGCTTCTTTATTTTCTTTATTTGGATAACTAATTTCATTTTTATAATATTGAGCCAATTGGTTTAATTTACTTTGACTTATTAATACTAGCGGTCTAGCAATGGTTTTAGTTACCATTTTATTAATTCTTTTTTGACTATCATCTCTATCATATTTTCCAAGATAAAATTCAAGGAAAAATTTATCATTTATTGAATCATATTTTAAATTAACAAGATTTCTTTCTCCTTTTTCATAACTAGCTGAACGTGCTAACAATGTATTTCTTAATAATTGATTTGAATTTGTAAATAATGCAATTCTATCTTTCTCACCATATGCTTTGTCATAAATTTTAAAATCAACATAGTCAAAATACAATTCAACAGATGAATCTGCGCCAGCTGCAATTAATTCATTCTTTTTATTTTCAAGAATTTCTGCTACTTCAAAAGATTTCACAATATCATATTCTTTTACTTTTTCTAATTGATCAATAATTATATTTTTATCAGATGGATTAACATTAAGACGTAACTCTAAAGAATTTGACAAATTACCCTTTGTAACAGTGAAATTAACTAATCTAAAACCTTCATTTATTTCATCTTCTGTGGCATCTGCATTTACAAAATGATTATTAGAAACTACATAAGAGTTATCTAAATCAGTGCCGTTTTTTTGAATTTTAATCTTATCTAATTCAACATCTGTTGCATTCAATAGTGTAGCATCTCCATCATATGCTAATTGAAGTCCTTTTAAATAGTTGTTAAAATCTATTTGCTCTTGTGAAGGAACTTCAATAATTATATCCTTATCATTAGAAATAACATTTGTAAATAATGAATCGTAAAGATTAATTTTTAATCCAGCATGTGTTTCATCTTGTCTTACAAATTCTTTAACATTAACCATAATTCTACTATTTGTATAAATTACATTAAATGAGTTTATATCAATATTTTCTACATTTGTATTTAGTTCGATATTCACATTATTTAACTCGTTATTTAATGTATCAACAGTTAATGGTTCAATATAACCTGGAAATGTTAAATCTTTAACTTCTGATAAATTGTTTGAATCTAAATTATCAACAACTCTAAAACTAATCAAAATATCATTATTACTTTTTGTAATACTATTAAACAATTGAAAAGAAACTTTAGTAGTATCTACTCCTGTAATATTAAATGCATCTAACTGTAATTCGACTGCTTTATCTGCTGTGGTATGACTATCTTTTAACTCAATTTTAATAGCATTTAATAAATTTGTTAATTCTGTTGCTGAAAGAGTATTAACACTAGAAAAAGAAATTTCTACTTTTCTTTGCTCTGATGTATTTGTAACATCTTTTAAATCTTTAACTTTAAAAACAATAATCGCCTTGTCATTTTCTTTATAAATAGGCTTAACTAATTCAAACTCAACTTTTGAACTATCTAAATTATTAATATTAAATGCACTCATTTGTTTTGAAATAACATCGTCAATAGAATCAGTTGTAGACACTAATGAAAATGAAACCATATTCAATAAGTTATTTAATTCCTCCGCTGTAAGAACTTCAGTAGATGATTCTACTCTAAAATCATCAATTGTAGATTCTCAAATATCACTTATTACTTTTTGATCCTTTGTTTTAAGAACAAAACGAACAATAAGTTTTCCTTTTGAATCATCAGGTAATAATGATTTTACTTCAAGATCATATTTTGTTTTGTCAAAATTTGCAAAACTAATCTCGTTATTAGTAACTTCTGATGCTTTTCTTGCAGATTTATTCAGCACATCAGCATTAACTGATTTTACTGCTTTATCAATGTTTGCTTTTTCATCATCACCTTTCTTAGAATTGACGCATGACGCAATCAATGGTAATGTACTAAGTGAACTAAATGTTCCTAAGTACAAAACAACTTTTTTTAGTTTCATATTTTTTGCTTTAAACGAAATAATATATACATTTATGTATATGTTGATATTATAACTAAATAACTATTTATAAAACCATATAAAAAAATATTTTTTAGTATAAAATTGAAATCAAAATTTAGTTAACAAAATTATTTTTTGTATTTTACATATTTGTTAAAATATATTGTGCTATTTATAATTTAATAAATAGTATGGATAGGATGTGGATGAAAGGCCACACTTTAGGTTGGTTTTAGCGCTAAAATACAATTTATTAAATTTATGAAAGGAATTTAAATTATGGCAAAACAAGATTTTAACCGTAGTAAAGAACACGTTAACATTGGTACCATTGGACACGTTGACCACGGTAAAACAACATTAACAGCTGCTATTTCTACAGTTCTAGCTAAAAAAGGTTTAGCTGAAAAAAGAGATTACTCATCAATCGATAATGCACCAGAAGAAAAAGCTCGTGGTATAACAATTAACACAGCACATATCGAATATGAAACAGAAAAACGTCACTATGCACACGTTGACTGTCCAGGTCACGCTGACTACATTAAAAATATGATTACAGGTGCTGCTCAAATGGATGGTGCTATTCTAGTTGTTGCTGCAACAGATGGAGCTATGCCTCAAACACGTGAACACATTCTTTTATCAAAACAAGTTGGTGTTCCAAGAATGGTTGTTTTCTTAAACAAATGTGACATGCTTAAAGGTGCAGAAGAACAAGAAATGTTAGACTTAGTTGAAATGGAAGTTCGTGACTTATTAAGCAAATACGGATTTGATGGAGAAAATACACCTATTATTCGTGGTTCAGCTTTAGAAGCTATTAAAGGTACAGCAGAATACGAAGAAAAAATTATGGAATTAATGGATGCAGTAGATACATACATTGAAACACCAGTTAAAGAATTTGACAAACCATTCTTAATGGCTATTGAAGACGTTTTCACAATTACAGGACGTGGTACAGTTGCTACAGGACGTGTTGAACGTGGAAAATTAAACATTAATGAAGAAGTTGAAATTGTTGGATTAAAACCAACTAAAAAAACTGTTGTTACAGGTATGGAAATGTTCCGTAAAAACCTTAAAGAAGTTCAAGCAGGAGACAATGCTGGATTATTATTACGTGGAATTGAAAGATCACAAATTGAACGTGGACAAGTTCTTGCAAAACCAGGTTCAATCGTTCCTCACACAAAATTCCAAGCTGCTGTTTATGCTCTTTCTAAAGAAGAAGGTGGACGTCACACACCATTCTTTAAAAACTATAAACCTCAATTCTACTTCCGTACAACAGATGTTACAGGTGGAGTTGAATTCGAAGCCGGACGTGAAATGGTTACACCAGGTGAAAATGTTGACTTAACAGTTGAATTGATTTCACCAATCGCTGTTGAAGAAGGAACAAGATTCTCAATCCGTGAAGGTGGACGTACAGTTGGTTACGGTAATGTAACAAAAATCATTAAATAATTTATTTAATATGACTAAAAATGTAGGACAAATAGTCTTACATTTTTCTTTTATTTTTTAATAATGTAAAATAATAAATCAAAAACGGTATTTAACTATTAATGATAAAATTAATTAGAAAATATTTATAAAGGAATAATTATGAAATTTATAACTAAAAATGAAAATGAAGTATTAGATGTTGCAAAATATGTTTTAGATAATTTAACACCTAGCAAAATTATTTTACTTAATGGAGATTTAGGAGCAGGTAAGACAACACTTGTCAAAAAAATAGCTAAAATATTGCAAATTAAAGATATCATTACATCACCAACATTTAACTATATGAAAAATTATGATGGCCTAATCCATATTGATGCTTATCACCTAAATGGTGACTTAAGTGAATTTGAAGATTACTATGAACAAAATGTTGTTTGTATAGAATGACCAGAAAAAATCGAACATAATTATTCTAACTATCTCAAAATTAACATTATAGTAGACGTAAATAATAATCATATTTATAACATTAAAGAGGTGAAATAATGAAGTTATATTTAGATACAGCGAACAATGATTTTGTTGTTGCAATATTTGATAATAGTTTTAAACTAATTAAGAGTATTATTCTGAAAAATTACACAAAAAAGGTTCAATTGATTCCTAAATATGTCGAACAATTATTAATTGATTGTAATTACAAGATAACTGATTTCGATTGTTTTTATACAAATTTAGGACCAGGTTTTTTTACAGGTGTTCGTATTTCTCTTGTATATTTAAGAACTTTATCTTTAATATTAAAAAACAATTTAAAAACAATTAGTACAATGCAAATTTTAAGTAAACAAAATCCACAACAAAAAAGTTTTTCTATAGATGCTAGAGGTGGTAAATATTACTACTATCAATGCAATAAGCAATTTTCTATTAACCAAATAACCTTAAAAAACGGCATGTTAGAAAAATATGATAAGGTAAATTATTATATTTTTCTAATTAATTTTAATAGTTATGAATCTCTTTTTCAAAAATATGATGATATTATGAATATTGAACCTTATTACATAAAAAAACCACAAATAGGAGTTAAAAAATAATGAAAATATTAGGTATTGAAACAAGTCATGATGACACTTCTATCTCACTATTAGAAAACGGTAAAATAGTAGAATTGCAAACAATAAGTCAAATCGATATATTTAAAGAATTTGGCGGAACAATTCCTGAAATTTCTTCACGAGAGCATGTTAAAAATATAAATATTATTCAAAAAATTTTTTTAAATAAATATGATTTAACAACAATTGATTATATTGCTTACACTGAGAAACCAGGATTAATTGGTACTTTACAAATTGGTTATTTATTTGCTAATGCTTTAAAACTTGCATTAAATAAGCCACTTATTCCAATAAATCATTTAGAGGGACATTTTTATTCTTGTGCTATTGAAAACAAAATTCAATATCCCTCACTATGTCTATTAGTTTCGGGAGGACATACGCAATTAATGTATATTGAAAATCCCTTTCAAATAAAAATAATTGGTCAAACACTTGATGATGCAGTGGGTGAAGCCTTCGATAAGATTGGCAGTAAATTAAATTTAGGTTTTCCAGGCGGACCAATTATTGATAAAATGTATCAAATGTATAACGGTGAATATATTAAATTAACTGAACCTCATACAGATAATGAATTAGATTTTTCTTTTAGTGGATTAAAATCTCAAGTTATTAATATTTATAATAATTCTCTACAAAAAAAACAAGAAATTGACAAAATCAAATTAGCTTGTAGTTTCCAAGAATGCGCAATTAGTTATTTAATAAACAAAGTTAAAGCAGCAATGAATAAATATAAATTTGAATCATTAGTTTTAGCAGGTGGTGTGAGCGCTAATCATGAATTAAGAGAAAGATTTTTAAAATTAAGTTCTAAAGCTATTGTTCCAAATTTAAAATATTCAACCGATAATGGTGCAATGATAGCAATGTGTGCTTACCATCAATTGATGTATAAAAAAAATAAATAATATAACATCTATTAAGTATTTAATAACTTATATTTAATATTAAAATTAATTTATATATAATATATAAAAATAAAATACTTATATTTAAGGAGAAATTATGGCTTATAAAAAACCAGAAATTACAAATAAAATAGTTCGTAGCATAGGAAAAATTGCCGAAACCTCAGGGGGCTATACAAAAGAATTAAATCTTGTTTCATGAAATAATGGAGAACCAAAATATGATATTCGTGATTGAAGTGAAGATCATGCTCGTTCTAGTAAAGGTATTACATTAAACAAAGATGAATTAATTGAATTAAAAAAATTATTGGATGAAGAACTTGCTTAAATATCAATTTAATAATCAAATAAACCTTGCAAAAGGTTTTTTGCTTTTGTTTTTAAGGGGTATAAATGATTAAAAAAGCTACTAAAAAAGATATTCCATTCATGCTGCAATTACTAAGAAAAGAACCATTAAAAAATTTATTTTTAATTGGCGATATTGAACAATTTGGACATAAAAATAAGTTCATGACTACTTTTATTAACAAAGATCAAAATGAAGTAACATCTGTTATTTTAATTTATGGTCAAACTTTATTATTTTATGATCCATTTAATAAAATAGAATGAACAACAATTTGGGAATTTATTTTAAAAAATGAAATTAAAAATATAAATGTGAGCGAAGAAGAATATAACAAATTTGCTAGTAACTTTAAACTTTTAGAACAAAGTGAATGAAAAATTCATAAACAAACTGTAGCTGTTTTAAATCACAAATATGATGGAGATACTTCTAAAGTTCAAAAAGCTACTTTGAATGATGTAAATAATATTGTTAATAGTCTGATGACAATTAAAGAACTTAAAGAATTCAGAGTGTCTAAAGAAAAAGAAATTGAAATATGTCACAATGGTATATTATTAAATATTTCACATCCCTTTATTATAAAAAATGATGATAATGAAGTAATAGCTCATGCAAAATTACACGCATCAACAAAAGATGCTGGAATGATTGGTGGAGTGTTTTGTATAAATAAATATAGAAGAAAAGGCTATGCTACTCAGGTTACTGGTGCATTATGTAACTATATTATTGACATGAATATAAAACCTATTTTGTTTTTTGATAATCCTAATGCAGCAAAAATGTACTATAAAATTGGTTTTGAAGATATAGGTAAAGTTTTTACAATTAGTAAACAAAATATTAAGGAGAAAAATGCTTAATTTTTTAGAAAATAGAATACAAAAGTCAATTGCTAAAATGACGAAAAAAACAATGGTAAATGAAGAAGATATTTTAGAAGTTACAAGAGATATAAAAATGGCACTTCTTGAAGCGGATGTCAATTTAAAAGTTGTTAAAGAATTTATTGCCAATGTTAAACAAAAAGCTCTTGAAAGTCATTTGGTTGGTTCATTAAACGCAAGTCAACAAATGATTAAAATTGTTCATAATGAACTAAAAGACATTTTGGGAAATGAAGTTAAACAAATTGAAATTAATTCTAAACCATACATCATTATGATGTCAGGATTGCAAGGTAGTGGTAAAACAACAGCATGTGCAAAATTAGCATATTATTTTAGAAAAAAACATTTTATTAAAAAACCATTAGTTGTAGCAGCTGATATCTATAGACCTGCAGCAGTACAACAATTAGTAACTTTAGCAAAAAGTATTCAAATTGATTACTTCGAAAAAGGCATAAGTGATTCAGCGCAAAATATTGTAAAAGAATCTCTAGAATATGCAAAAGAAAATGAAAATGACTTAATAATCATTGATACTGCTGGTCGTTTGTCTATTGATGAAAAATTAATGAACGAATTATTAGACTTTAAAAAAATAGCACACCCACAAGAAATATTTTTTGTTGCTGATGCTTTAAGTGGCCAAGATATAATAAATGTAGCTCAGACTTTTAATGATAAATTAAAATTGACAGGAAGTATTATTACTAAATTAGATTCTGATGCTCGTGGTGGTGCTGCACTAAGTATCACTAAAGTATTAAACTTACCTATTAGATTCATTGGTACAGGGGAAAAAGTTTCTAATTTAGATTTGTTCTATCCTGATAGAATGGCAGATCGTATTCTAGGTATGGGTGATGTCATGAGTTTAATAGAAAAAGCTGAAGAAATTTATGACCCTGATATGGCTAATAATATGGTGGCAAAGATTCTAAAGGGTAATTTCACTCTTGATGATTTAATGAGTAATTTAGCACAAATGAAAAAAATGGGAAAAATGAGCAAAATAATAAAAATGATTCCTGGTTTATCAAATAAAATAAGTCAAGAAAAAATTGAAGAAGCTGAAGTTAAAATGTATTCATATGAAATTTTAATTAGTTCAATGACTAAAAAAGAACGTCAAAATCCTAAATTATTAAAACAAGCCGAAAGAAAACAAAGAATTATTAAGGGAAGTGGCCGAAGTGCTTTTGAATATAATCGTTTAATTAACGATTTTGAACAAATGTCAAAAAATATGAACGAAATGGCTAAAAAAATCAAAAGCGGAAACCTTGGTGATTTAAATAAATTAGGCTTCGGTGGTGGCCTATAAAAATGAAGACTGGTTTTTTCAGTGTGTATGGAAATCATTTGGATTTTTCTAAAGGATCAATTTCATACATTATTTATTTTGTGTTTTTAACACTAACAATATTAACAACTTTACTAATTGCCATATTTCATAGATTTATTAGACAAAGATATTATTTTTATGACAAAAATAAATTAGGTATATCGAGAATAGTAATGCTTCAAATTGTTGGAGTAATTACATTACTATTTATTCTTACTAGAATTGTTTTACAAATAACTATAAAAATGCCTAAATATTGAGAAATTATTCCTTTTCAATTTTGCCGTTTTATATTATGTGCTTTAGCAATAATGTTAATTTTTAAAAAAATAGAGTGAATAAAATATTTTGGTTTTTTAGGTATTGTAGGTGCTTATATTGCTTTATTTACAAGTAGTTTGCATTATTCATTAGGAAAAGCTCCAAAAACTTTTGTAATCGGATTAGATAATTTTTATTATTACGATTATTTATTCGCTCATATTTATATAGTGATTTTATCAAGTTTTTTACTTTCTATTAATAAATCTAAAACCACTTTTAAGGACACACTTATTACAATTGGAATTTTTACAATCGCTATATTAATAGCAGCATTAGTAAATTATTTATTAAAAAATCATCCAGAATCATGAAGAAGTAATTATTTCTTCTTAAAACAAGATAAAACAGGAGATAGACAAAATTCACTTTTAGGTATATTGACAGATTTTCCTTATAGTACTATAACATTTATAATTTTAGGAACAATGTCCATAATATTGTGGACCACATTACAAATGTTATTTGACAAAATTTATTTTAATTATGATTCAATTAACAAAAAATTCATTTTTAAAACTCAACAGTCATTTAATTGACAAATATACAAACAATCATTTAATTTAAAACAAAAAGACTATGATAAATTAAAAAAATTTTCCTATAAAGAATAGAACTTAGATTTTTTCTAAGTTTTTTTATAATAAAAATTAATAAGACATTTTAATATCTAAATTTGTTGCTAAATAATTAAAGAAATTTAGATATTAAATATAAATAATTTATTTTTAATTAAGAAATTATAAATCAAAAAAATATTTTTAATTTACATCTGAATTTATAGGTAAATATTATTATCAATATTTTCATTTTAGTAATATAATCAATTTATGTTATTTCTTCATAACATAGTTTTTGTGTTTTTTTATTAAAAAAACATCTAAATAGGAGTTAGATGCAATTTAAAGATAAGAAAAAGATTTATTTTATTTTTTATATTTACACTTGTTTAATTTGTATCTTATGCTTTTGTTTTTTTTATTATTTAAAATTAAGTTTATTTTTGGGTTTTATTATAGGATCAATGATATCTCATCTATCTTTTGAAACAAGAGAATCAATTGTTAATTATTCGCTAAATACTGCTAATAAAAATAAAGCCTTTTTTTTAACAACAATAAGCTGGTTTATTTTCTTAACTATTATCATATTATTAACTATCTTATTTTTGTTGATAAATACTTATAGTAAAAATTATTTTAATATTAAAAAACTAGACATAGGATTATATCCAATAAATATAATTTCATTTATTTTTGGCTTATCTAGCTTTCGTTTAGCAATATATTTTTATTATGTCTTAAAAAAAATTAAGTGAAAGGAGGCTTAAATGGATAAACTTTTAAGTAATTTGTGAGAATGAAATCAACCACAATTACTTTCCCTTGTTGTAACATTATTAATTTGTTTGATTTTGTCATTAACCACTTATATAATGATAAAGAAATACTCCCAACCTGATAAAGCACCCAAAGGTTTTGTGCTTATAATGGAAGGTTATGTTCAAGCAATTGATAGTATGTATAATGAATCAACAGGTGGCAAAATGCCGTCTGCACGAATTTATATATTAGGGCTTGCAACATTTTTACTAATTGGTAACTTATTAGGATTAATTGGTTTAGAACCAGTAGTTACATCTTATTCAGTTCCATTTACGTTAGCACTAATAAGTTGGCTTGGAATTTATGTAGTAGGACTTTTATATCAAAGATTTAGATTTTTTAAAAGATATTTAAATCCTATTGAATCAATTGGGCAATTTGCGCCGTTAATTTCATTGAGCTTCCGTATTTTCGGAAACATTATTGGTGGTTCAACCATTTTATTCTTAATTTATTACTTTTTTGGTTGAATATGAACTTTATTACCAGGTCAAGCAAATAATGCATGATATTTATTCGCTGTTCCAATAACGCCAATACTACATATGTATTTTGATATGTTTGGAGCAGTTATCCAAGCTTTAGTATTTACAACATTAACAACAATTTATTGATCTAGAGAAACTGAAGAAGAAACAAAAAAATCAAAAAAAATATTAAAAACTCAAACAAATACTTACTAATAATAAGTATAAGAAAGGACGAATTATGGATTTAGGAAAAGGATTAGTTGCCATTGGAGCCGGAATTGCTATGTTAGGAGGCTTTGGAGTTGGATTAGGACAAGGTTTTGCTGCTGGAAAAGCTGCAGAAGCAGTAGGTCGTAATCCTGAAGCAGCAAGTAAAGTACGTTCAATGATGCTTATTGGACAAGGTGTTTCAGAATCTGCAGCAATTTATTCATTAGTTATTTCAATTCTACTCATTTTTGCATTTAAATAATGATTAACAACATTTCAAACATAAAAGTAAATTACAGTAAATCACCATCATTATCCGAAACAATTTCAGAAAAATTTAATAAAATTTTTCCAAGTATTCCAATGATGATTTCGACACTAATAGCACTTATTTTAGTGATATTAATTTTACATTTTTTACTTTATAAACCTCTTAAAAAAGCTATTAAGGCTCGTCAAGACTATATTCAAAATAACCTAGATGAAGCAAAAAAAACTAATGATTTATCAAAAAACAAAATTAATGAGGCAAATCAAAAATTAGTTGATGCTCATCAACAAGCTAAAACAATAATTATAGATGCAAAAGCGCAAGCAGAAAAAGTTGCTAACCAATATACAACTAATGCAAAAAACGAATCTAAAAGAATTTTAGAAGAAGCAAACATAGTTATAAATCAACAACGTGAAGCATTACTTGAAGATTCGAAAAATCAAATTGCAAAAGCTGCTGCGGAATTATCTCGTCAAATTCTTAAAAAAGAAGTATCAAAAAGAACTGAAAACCAAATTATTGATAACTTCTTAAAAGAAAAAGATTAATCTATATGTATAAAAAAGCAAATCCAGAAGGTTATGCACTTGCTTTATTTGAGTTAGCGCAAGAGGATAAAATAGAAAAAGAAATACACGCACTAATGATTGAATTGAAAAATGCGATTCAAAATGATAATTTATTTATCAATAATTTAATTACTAGTGAAATTAGTAATGAAAAAAAATATAAATATATCGAAGATATTTTTAAAGATATCAAAAATTCAACATTAATTATTAATTTTTTAAAAGTATTAGTTGAAAAAAATTCTGCGAATTTATTAAATCGTATTATTTCGCTTTATTTGAAATTATCAAATGAGGTATTGAAAATAAAATTTGCCAAAATTTATAGTGCTTTTGAAATTTCTGAAGAAAAATTAGAAAAAATTAAAGCAAAACTAGAAAAAAAGTTTAATTCCAAAATTGAATTAGATCACGAAATTGATAAAAATTTAATTTCTGGTTTTCGAATTAAAATTGATAGTCAAGTTATTGAACAAAATTTTGATTTTGACTTAAAGAGTTTGGAACAAATTTTGTTAAAAAAAGGAGGTTTAAATGGCTAATCGTTCAAACGATATTAGTGCAATAATTAAGAATAGAATTAGAAATTTTGATTCTAAAATTAGTTATGCTGAAGTCGGAACAATTGTTACCATTGGTGATGGAATAGCACTTGTAAGTGGTTTAGACAATGCCAAAAATGGTGAGATTATTATTTTTAAAGATAATATATATGGATTAGTTTTAAATCTAGAAGAAGAAGTTGTTGGTGTTACAATATTTGGTAATGCAGACGAATTATCTGAAGGTGATTCTTGTCATCGTAGTGGTGAAGTTATTTCAATTGCAACAGGTGATGCATTACTTGGTAGAGTTATCAACTCATTAGGTCAACCTATCGATGGTAAGGGCGAAATAAAATCTAAAACTAAAAGAGAAATCTTTAAGGTTGCACCTGGTGTAATGACACGTCAAGAAGTTAATCAACCACTTGAAACTGGAATAATTGCAATTGATTCAATGATTCCAATTGGTAAGGGACAACGTGAATTAATAATTGGCGATAGACAAACAGGAAAAACAGCAATTGCTATTGATACAATAATAAATCAAAAAGGTAAAAATGTTAAATGTATTTATGTTGCAATTGGTCAAAAAAATTCGACAGTTGCACAAATAGTTAAAAAATTAGAGAATACCGGTGCAATGGAATACACAACCGTTTTAGTATCAGGTGCTAGTGAATTAGCTCCTCAACAATACATCGCTCCTTATGCCGGTGTTACTATTGCTGAGGAATGAATGTCTAAAGGCAAAGATGTTTTAATTGTTTATGATGATTTATCAAAACATGCTATTGCTTATAGAACATTATCATTATTATTAAGAAGACCACCTGGACGTGAAGCATACCCTGGTGACGTTTTCTATTTACATAGTCAATTACTAGAAAGAGCTGCTCGTGTTACAAAAGAATATGGTGGAGGTTCAATTACTGCGCTACCAATTATTGAAACACAACAAGGAGATATATCAGCTTATATACCTACAAATGTTATTTCAATAACTGATGGTCAAATATTTACAAAAGAAAACTTATTTAATTCTGGTCAAAGACCTGCTGTTGATGTCGGTTTTAGTGTTAGTCGTGTTGGTTCCGCTGCTCAACTTAAAGCTATGAAAAAAGTTAGTGGCTCTCTTAAATTAGAATTAGCACAATATAATGAAATGCAAGCATTTGCCCAATTTGGTTCAGATTTAGATGATTTAACCAAAAACATATTAAAACACGGCTCAAAAGTATATGAAATATTAAAACAAGAACAATACCATCCAATTCATCAATTATCACAAGTATTTGTTTTATTAGGAGTTAAGGAAAGAATTATTAATCCTCTCCCTCTAAAATATATGAAGGAATATCGTGATCAAGCAATTAAATTCTTTGAAGGTGATACTGAAGGAAGAAAACTTGCATTTGATATTGCAAATAATAATGGCGATATGACAGAAAGCCAAAAAAATCAAATGTGTAAACATCTTGTAAGAATAGTCAATAATATTATTAGTATAATTCCAAATTATAATAAAAACGAATTTTTACCAATTCCTGATAAATATAAAGAAATGGATAGTAAGTAATGGCTGGCTTACAAGCAATTAAAAATAGAATAGGTGCAGTTAATTCTATTCGAAAGATTACTCATGCTATGGAATTAGTTGCTGCATCTAAATTAAGAAAAGCTAGAGCAGAATATGAAAATGTAACCTCTTATGATAATCTTTTAGAGGAAACATTTGAATCAATATTATCTCATTTAACACATAGCGAAATAACAAGATTATTTCCTGACAACCACGTTCAAAGTAAATTATACATAATTTTAACAAGTGATTTAGGCCTAGCTGGTAGTTATAATTTTAATGTAATAAAATTAGCTAAAAACACTATTAAAAAAGAAGATAAGTTAATTTTGGTTGGTGTTAAAGCAATAAATGCTCTAACAGAAAAATATAAAGACCAAATATTAATGTCCATGAATATTGATAGTGAAGAATCACATCAAGCAATTGCAAAAGATTTAGCAAAAGTTGTTTATCACCAATATAGACATAATCATGTTGGTTCAATTCACGTAATATATAATTTATTTATTAACAATTTGGTACAACAAGAAACAATTACTCAAATTTTTCCTTTCAATTTATTAGAAATGGAAAAACATAATATTTTGCATAAGCAAACATCAATTAATTCACCTGTAGAATTTGAACCATCAGCTCACGTTGTACTTGGTGAAAGTATACCTTTATATATTAATTCAAAAGTATATAAAACACTTGCAAGTTCTAAACTGAGTGAAATGGCTTCACGTCGAAGTGCCATGGAGACAGCAACAGATAATGCTAATTCTTTAATTAAGGATTTAAATCTTAGTTACAATCGTAGGCGTCAAAGCAATATTACACAAGAATTAAATGAAATAGTAGCAGGTGCTGATGCTGTTTAATAATAAACATATAAAATTAAAAGAGGAGGTTTTTAATGCCTAATGATAAAACATCTAATACAAACACAAAAGATGAAAAAATGACGAAATCACCAAATATAGGACATATAATTCAAATTATGGGTCCTGTTGTTGATGTTAAATTTTCAAAAGGTAATTTACCATCCCTATTACATGCTTTAGTAGTCGAAATGGATGGCGAAAAGTTTACTTTAGAAGTAGCACAACACATCGGTGATGAAACTGTTAGAGCAATTGCAATGGTGTCAACTAATGGATTATCAAGAGGACTTGAAGTAATTGATACCAAAGCACCTATTAGTATTCCAGTAGGAAATAAAGTTTTAGGTAGAATGTTTGACGTTTTAGGTGAACCTATTGATTTACTTGAAAAACCAGATGCACCTTTAATGCCAATACATGCTAAAGCACCAAATTATGAAGAACAAAAAACAGTAAGTGAAGTATTAGAAACGGGAATTAAAGTTATTGATTTATTAATTCCATATGCAAAAGGTGGAAAAATTGGTTTATTCGGAGGTGCTGGAGTTGGTAAAACAGTTTTAGTACAAGAATTAATAAACAATATTGCTAGTCAACATGGCGGATTATCAGTTTTTGCCGGTGTGGGTGAAAGAACTCGTGAAGGTAATGATTTATATCATGAAATGAAAGCAGCAGGGGTTTTGGATAAAACAGCTCTAGTTTTCGGGCAAATGAATGAACCTCCTGGAGCACGTATGAGAGTTGCTTTAACAGGTCTAACAATGGCTGAATATTTTAGAGATAAACAAAATCAAGATGTTTTATTGTTTATTGACAACATTTTTCGTTTCACTCAAGCTGGTAGCGAAGTTAGTGCCCTACTAGGTCGTATGCCATCAGCGGTAGGTTATCAACCAACTCTTGCTACTGAAATGGGTCAATTGCAAGAAAGAATTACATCAACACACACTGGTTCAATAACTTCTGTTCAAGCGGTTTATGTACCAGCTGACGACTTAACAGACCCAGCTCCTGCTACAACATTTACACACCTTGATGCAAAAACAGTTCTCGATCGTAATATTGCAGCTTTAGGAATATATCCTGCAGTTGATCCTCTTGAATCTTCTTCAAGACTTTTAGATCCACTAGTAATTGGTCAGGAACACTATGAAATAGCACATGGTGTAGTAAATATTTTACAAAGATTCAAAGAACTTCAAGACATTATAGCTATTTTGGGAATGGGTGAACTAAGTGAAGAAGATAAACAAATTGTTGCAAGAGCTCGTAGAATTAGAAACTTTTTATCACAACCATTTACAGTTGCTGAAAAATTTAGTGGAAAACAAGGGAAATATGTTCCATTAAACGATACCATAAGAAGTTTTAAGAGTATATTAAATGGTGAATATGATACATACCCTGAAGAGCTTTTTTTATACGTTGGTTCAATAGATGAAGTTGAAGAAAAATATCAAGAATACAAAAAAGAACAAGAAAAAAATAAAAAAACAATTAATAGTGAAGAAAATAATTTAAAAGAAAACAATAAGTAGGAAATATGACAAAAAATACCACTTATTTAAAAATTACCACTTTACAAGAAGTTTTTTTTGAAGGTGAAGTTAGAAGTGTTTCATTAAAAACAAAATCAGGCGGTGCTATTTGTTTGCAACCGAATAGAACATCATTTTTTAGTACTATAGATATATGTAAATTATCAATTAATAGTCCTGGTGACAATGATTATAAGGTATGTTCTATTAATGGAGGTCTTGTATATGCTGATGCCACAAATATTAAAATAATTACTGATGATATTATTTATGGCGCAAATATCGACATCAAAAAAGCATATGAAGAAAAAGAAGAAGCCTTAGCTTTACTTGAAAAATATAAAAACACTAAGGATGAACTTAAAATCGAACTTAAATTGAAAAAAGCTTTAAATAAAATAGAAGTTTATAATAATAAATAATATTTAATTTGCATCATAATTTTGATGCAAATTTTATTTTCTAATTTAATAAAAATAATTTTATTAAACTATACTATATAATAAATACAAATAAGTCTATGATATTTAATTAATAATGTAATGGAGAAATAATGAAAAAGAAAATTAATTTATTGATGTCTCTGCCAATTGCTTTATTACCAGTAATTGCACAATCATGTAAAAAGAATGAAATTCAAATATTTGATATACAAAAAAATGAAAAAATAACAAAACTTAATCAAATTTTGAATATTAATAAAAATGCATTTGACTGATTATCAACAAATCAATTATTAGACATAGTTAAAGCTAACAAATTAAACTTAAAAAATAATAAAAAAATAGAAGATGCTTGAATAGACACAAAAACGCAAGACATAATATTTATAGTTGATAATAAAAAATATAATTTATCATCTTATTTAAAACAAGTTAATGATATTTCTAGGGAATTTAATTTTCAATCTTTTTACTATAAAAATAATAAATATATATTTAATAGCAAAAAAAACGCAGCAACTGATGTTTCAATTCTATTTGAAGAAAATAATGATGATTACATGGATATTAAGTACGGGAATTATCAACCCAAATTATGAAACACAAGTGGTAAAAATTTCCTTAATGAATTAAAAACTTCATTAAACGATCCAACAGCGAAATATAATTATTTACCTGATTTACAAGTTATTATAGAAAAAGCAAGTGCTTTTGATCCTTTTTATATTTTATCCGATAATAAAATTGAAGTAAACGAATTAAGAAACTATGGTCTTAAAAATTCATTAATGCAAAGAAACATATTGGAAAAACAAATAACCTTCTATTTAAATAGATATATTTTAATTGGAAATAATAAAAAATTTAACAAATGCATTATTAAAGATTTTCAGATTGTAGATGATTATGCCAAAATAAAAATTGATTTGCTAGATGCAAATAATTATTCCTTGTTAAATAATCAACAAAAAAATCATGTGTTTTACATAAGAAATTTTGTAAAAAACAATGAAAAATATAATAAATATCACAATATTCAAACAAATAAAACTTTGAATTTAGATGAATATGTAAAACAAAATTACAAAGATTATTCAAATATTGTTATGTTTGATGAAAATACAAAGAATCCAAATCTTGCTTTAAAAAACAATATTTTTTATCTATCTGATTATGATTCTACAATGCACCCTGAACCTTCATATTTAAAATTTAATCTAAATAATTTTAAATACTTTTTTAATAATTTTAAAGATTTATTTTATATAAAATCTCAATCAGAGAATGAAACATATGAATTAATGGATTTTGATAAAACAACTATGCTTAACAACAGTTATTCAATTGGTGTATTAAATATAAAAGTAAAAAATAATTTTGAAACCAAAATTATGCCATGATATAGCATAAATTTTAATCCTCATAAACATATTTTTAATGGTTTTATTGTAAAAAATTCATTGAAAATAGATCCTAATAATGATGATGACATTTTTAGTTACTATGTAAACAAGGGATTAAACAATGAAAACTTAAAATTGCCAAAAGGAATTAACGCAAACGATTTTTTCAATAAATGTTTTATAGATATAGCTAATTTTATAATTGAAAAAAATAAAACAAATGTAAATATTTGAAATAATAATTATCAAAATGAAACACCCGTATTAGAAATAATTCAAAACAAAGAAAAATATGAAAAAATACTTTCACTTATATTATCACAATACGTTCTATTGTATTATATTAACAATGATACAAATGATGAAAAGGGCTTAATTAAAGAAGTAAAAGTAGAAATACAATCTGATGATTATACTTTCGATAAATATGGTTTAGGCAATTTGCCTGTTAAATTTAGTTTTAAAAATTATAAAAATGAAGAAATGCTAAATGATGAAATTAAAAACAAAATTTATTTAATATCTGGCTTTAAGGGATTTGATAATAGTAATATATTAAATAAAATAAAAGAACTTAAAAATAATGGAATTAATTATTTTGAAATTGAACAACCAGAAGAAAATAAAACATTACCATATGTTTTTTTAAAATAGAAAAAACATGCTAGTTTACAGCATGTTTTTATATGGCCGATAGTGAGAGATTCGAACTCTCGGATGATAACATACCATCAACAGTTTTCGAGACTGCCCTCTTCAACCGCTCGAGCAACTATCGCAATAAAATAACTATTTATTATAGTTATTATACAATTTATTTTTTCTGATTTTTTATTTTATTTTCAGTATGTTTTTGAACACTATTTAAAAAACTCGCGGCTATAATACCACCTGGGGTAGCTATAATAGCAATTCCAATAATACTGATAATTGGAAGAATTATTTTAGTATTAGGGCTTTTAGGAGTAAAATCACCATAACCAATTGTAGTTAGCGTTACACAGCTAAAATAAAAAGCATCAAAATATGTTCTTACAGTGCCTGGATTAGCTTCATATGCTTTATCAATATCTCCTCCGAATTTTTCATTAGCAAGATGTTTCATATAATCATTTTCAGTATATCAAACTGTTAAAGAAAAAAACAAAATTAAAATTATGACTAAAATAAGTAAATTTAAAAATATAACTTTTTGTTTTAAAATGCTGTCATATAGTGATTTAAAAGCCAAAAATATATTTAAAAGCATTATTAATCTAATTATTCTAAATAATTTAAAACTTTGTAATATATTCAAAAGTCTGAAATTGCTATTAAATAAAACATTAATAATATACAATGAAGGTAAAATATTTATTAATAAAATTCAAAACGCAAATGTTTTTAAATATCTAAAATAACTACCTTTATACGTTTTAAATTTTAAATCTCTTGTTGGATATGTAAATCAATGTAACACAAAATCAATGATAAATACAAATAAAGATATCAATTCAACAATTAAAGTAAATTTTTTAGGAATATTATCAAATTTCAATAATACAAAACTTGTAAAACTAAATATAACCACAAAAGCTATTAAAATAAAATAAAGATCCCTGAAAAATCTAACTAATAATCTCTTTTTCTTATTTTCAGCATACAAATTGTAATCACTAGTAACAACAACTCCAATAACTTGATTTATTTCTTTGAATTTGTCATTCTTAAATTCTTTCATTTCTATACTCATAAAAAATATTATAATTTATTTTAACAAAATAAGGAGTATATATGATGATATATTTAATAATATTAACTATAATTACCGTTATAGTTCTAATAGGATTATTAATGTTATTATTTTTAACAATAAAAAAATCTAAAAATAATAACTTAAGTTTAGAAAAAATAGCAAAAGAAATTAGTGATTCAATATCCAATGATATTAAAAATAACCAAGAAAAATTAATATTACAACAAACAAATAATTTTTTAGAAAGTAACCAAAATACAAACTATAAAAATCGTCTAGAAATAGATAAAAATATAAAAACTTTAAATGAAGATTTAAATTTAAAAATTAAAGAATTAACACAAGAAGTTGATAATAAGTTACAACTTGTAAATAATAATTACAAAGAAATTAGTGAAAAAATTAATAAAGAAGTGAGAGCTATAAATGAAAATTTAAATATCAAGATTGATAAAATTAAAGAGTCAATGGATCAAAAAGTTGAAAACATAAAAATATCAATAGATGAAAAATTAAAGTCAGAATTAAGCAAAAGAATGCAAGAACATTTCGATAATGTTCAAAACAAAATGCAAGATTTATCAAAGAACCTCACTAAATTCGAAACAGTGCAAACAAGCGTGAATGATTTAAAAAGAGTTTTCAATAATGTTAAAACAATTGGAAATATTGGAGAAATAAACTTAAAGAAAACTTTAGAGGCAGTTTTACCTTCTGAATTATGAGAAGAAAATCATTATATTCAAGTTGATAAAGATAAAAACTCAAATACAAACGTAGAATTTGCAATACATATGCCAGGACCAGAAGGAAAAGTTTTGCCTATCGATAGCAAATTTCCCTATAAAAAATTTAATGATTATGTAGAAGCAAATGATGAAAAAAGTAGAAAAGATGCAATAAAAGAAATAAAATCCTTTATTAAACAACAAGCTAAAAAAATAAAAAAATATATTAATCAAGAACAAACAACCAATATCGCTCTAATGTATTTACCTGTCGAAACTTTATATGGCATTGTATGTGAAGATGAAGATTTAATTACAGAGATTCAAAAAAATAATATTTTTATTTCTTCTCCTTCTACAATTATTTCATATATACAAGCAATTTATAACATACATTCAATAAATAATTTAGAATTTCAAATAAACGATATTTTTAAATCTATCAATGTTATACAAAATCAATACGGCAAATTAGTTGCCGCCTTAGACGATAGTTACGAACAAACAGCAAAAGCTCTAAAATCTATCGATAAAGCCCAAAAAGGTATTGGAAAAATCAATAAAGAAATTGAAGTTATAAAAATTCACCATGAATTTAAGCCACTTAATGATTTTAAAAAAAATAGTAAACGAAGTAATCAAATTAAAAAAGAAATTATAAACATAGATAATAATGATTTTCAAGAAACTATAATAAACGAATATGAAGAAGAATAGATTTAAAAAAATTTTCATAGGCATAAGTTTTACAAATACACCTATAATAATGATATCAATGACTGGTTGTGCTAAACCTAGAAGAATAAAAAATGAAAATAATAATATTCAAATTTTACAAGAATTAAATAAATTTAAGTACTTGCAAAATTTTAAATTTGATATTAATAAAAACGACTTAGATAATGAAATAAAACAAATTAATGATGAAATAACAAATGGTAATTTAAAATTTAACAACATTAAAAATAAAATACCTACTGACAATAGACTAATTAATTTTACTTTTGACTATCTTTGAGCTAGAAATTTAATAAAATTTTATTTTAATGATTCTTACTACAATAATAAATATTTATTTGAAATCATTGATAAAAAATATATTGGTTTTAGAATTGTTAAAGTACTAGTCAGAATAAAATACATCAAAAATCAAAATTTGTATAAAGACTTTAACATTTTAGTAGAAGGTACCAGATCTTATTCTAAACCATTAGAATACAGTTATAAAAAAGAGTCAAGCAATAAAATTAACCAATTATATAAATATAACTTAGACATAAACCAACAATTTGAAGAAGCAGATCCGCTTACAATGCATATTTGTTAAATATTCTGACTTGATTAATTAAATAAAAAACCAATAAAAATTCTTTTTGATTAAATAATATTTAATAAAATTTAAAATATATTATTAAGGAAGGAGTTATTCATGAAATTAAGTAAAAAAGGAATTATAGGAATTTCATTAGGAATTGGAATACCAGTTGCAATAGGAGCAATAGTAGGAACTAGTATCTTAACATATAAGCACATAAAACAAGCTAGATTAACATTTAATAATAAAAGTTACCTAAATTCGTCTTTTTTTCCAACTATTGAATACCGTTTTAATGATAATGACTCAGAAAATTTGATAAGAAAAGAAGAAATTACTGAAAACAATGAGAATAAAGTTATTTATAATAATGTAACTAATCTTTTAGATAAGGCAGACATAAACATTTTTGGTTTTTCAACTTCTGTACAACCTTTTTATGATTTTATAAGATTAGCACTATTATCAAAAAGTGAAACTTATTTTACATATTTTGATTATGATGACAATAGAAATCTACAAATTAATGGCCAAGAATTAGAACGGGCATTAAATTACAATAGACTAATAAACAATGATACAAAGAAAAAATCAAAAGTTATTGGTTTTAAGAGAGATGTTTCTCATGGGCCAAGACAAATTGTGGATAAAATGCATGATATTATTAGAAATAATAGAAATAAAAAAATTAATATTTGAATTCCATCAAATGAGATATCATGAGCACCCAATATTTTGGAATTAACTGGCTATAGAAATGTTAAATTAATGTGTTTAAATGAGGCTAATAGTATTTTAAGTGCATATGAAAACTCATTTAATGAAATTTTAAACAAAATTGATATCAATAAAGAAAGTTCTATCGATAATATTATTGAAAATGTTGATGATTTTAATAAAGGTGGTAATCAATTAAACTATATTAGTTTATCAACATTTATACCTAATATTTATTATTTTTTCGAAGATAATGAAACAGTAAAAAAATTTAAAAATAATTTTCCTTGGTTGAAACGATTTTATACATATTCAGTTGATCCAGATTATCGCATTAAAAATGAATTTTTTAATTATAGAGTAAAAGTTATTGATAACGAAAAAACAACTGATTTTAATAATCCTATTTATAAAACAAAAGATAACGGAGAATTGGTGAAAAATAGATTTTTCTTAACTGATATTTGAGCAAAAATTACAGGCAAGGATTGAAGAACTGAAAAAAATAAGGTAAAAGAGGTTCAAGAAAAAAGTAATAAACCTAAATTAATTTATTTAGGTGGAGACGATGCTAAAAATGAAAAAAATGACCTTGCATATTTAATAGATAAATATCAAGACGAATATAATATTTATTATAAGGGCCATCCTAACTTTTCAGTTATTGACAATTGAATTAAAAGTACTGTATTAGCACATGAAGAATTAACCTTTGTTTCCAATCTTGATGAAAAAATACACACAACTTACTTAAAAGAAGGCAATTATTTAACAATATTAAATAATCAAATAAGATCAGAAGAATTAACATCGGAACACGCACACGATGAAGATGGATTATGATTTGAAAAATGAGCAGTTACAGATGTCACAACCGGAGCTTTAAGATCTTTTGTTACAAGTAATTCTCGTAATAAACCATCTGATTTAGTGTTTGCTGGCGTTTATTTAAGAGATTCAGAAAGCCATATTATAAAAAGAATTTTTACAACTCCTGATCAAGAAATTGCTAATAATCCAAAAAGTAAAGAAAATGTTAAAAATTGAAACGATTATGTTCGTAACAATGCTGTTTTAAAACCTGCTTTTGATAAAGAAAATATTTAAAAAAACTGGCTAAACCAGTTTTTTTATTCATTATATTTATTAAATGATATTAGTCTTCATCTTTAATTTGAATATTACGACGTTTAATAATATCGTCAGCAATGCTTTTTGGACATTTTTCATAATGATCAAATTTCATTTGATATGTACCACGTCCCGCAGTCATACTACGTAAATCTGTAGCATAACCAAACATTTCTTTAAGAGGTACTAAAGCACGAATAACACTAGCTCCGTCATTACGTGTTTCATTGTTTTGCAATTGTCCACGACGACGAGTTAAATCACCCATAACATCACCAAAATAATCTTCAGGAATAACAACAGCTACATCCATAATAGGTTCAAGTAAAACTGTACCTAATAAATCTTTAGCTTTTGTAAGTGCTTTAGAAGCTGCAATTTTATAAGCCATTTCTGATGAATCGACATCATGGTATGAACCATCAAATAATGTTGCTTTAACATCGATCATTGGATAACCTGCTAAAATACCAGCTGCCATTTTGTCTTCAAGACCTTTTTGAATTGGTTTAATGTATTCTTTAGGAATTTTACCACCAACAATTTTGTCAATAAATTCAAAACCTGCGTCATGATTTGGTTCAAATTTAATTCAAACATGACCGTATTGTCCTTTACCACCTGATTGTTTAATGTGTTTACCTTCAACTTCTGCTGTTTTTGTAATTGTTTCACGATATGAAACTTGAGGAGCGCCAACTTTAGCTTTAACATTGTGTTCTATTCTTAAACGATCAACAATAATGTCTAAGTGTAACTCACCCATACCAGCAATAATTGTTTGTCCTGTTTCTTCATCTGTATATGTTCTAAATGTAGGATCTTCTGCTGCTAATTTTTGTAATCCAAGTGATAATTTTTCCATAGCATCTTTGCTTTCTGGTTCAAGAGCTTGAGAAATAACTGGTTCTGGGAATACCATTTTTTCTAAAACATATTTTGTTCCCTTATCAGCAACTAATGTATCACCAGTTGTTGTTGCTTTCAATCCAACTGCTGCTTGAATATCACCTGCATAACATTCGTCAATTTCTTGACGTGAATTAGCATGCATTTGGATTATACGTCCAATTCTTTCTTTAACATCTTTTGTTGTGTTATATACATATGAACCTTTTTGAAGAACACCAGCATATATTCTAAAGAATGTCAATGATCCAACATAAGGGTCAGTCATAACTTTAAATGCTAAAGCAACAAATTCATGATCATCTGTTGCAGGAATAGGAACAATTTCTTCTCCTAAATGTGCTTTAATTGCTGGAACATCTAATGGTGATGGTAAATAATCAACAACTGCGTCAACCATTTTCTTAACACCTTTATTTTTAAAACTTGTTCCACAAATTGCTGGGAAAAATTCAGCAGTTAAAGTTGCTTTACGAATCATTGATTTTAATTCTTCTTGTGTAGGTTCTACACCTTCAAGAACTTTCATCATAAATTCATCGTCAAACGAAGCAACAGCTTCAATTAACTCTTGTCTTTTTTGATTACATAATTCAACTAAATCTTCAGGAATAGCTACTTCTTCTGCATTTTCTTCTTGTTTTCCATCATATAAATATGCTTTCATTTCAACAAGATCTACTAATCCTTTAAAATTGCTTTCAGCTCCAATTGGAACTTGTAATGCAACAGCATTTCCATTTAATCTGTCTTTAACGCTTTTTACACTAGCAAAAAAGTCAGCACCAGCTTTATCCATTTTATTAATATATACAATTCTAGGAACTCTATAATTTGTTGCTTGACGTCAAACTGTTTCTGTTTGAGGTTCAACACCACTTTGAGCATCTAAAACTGTTACAGCACCATCTAATACACGTAATGAACGTTCCACCTCAACGGTAAAATCAACGTGTCCTGGGGTATCGATAATATTAATTCTTTTTCCTTTTCAAAAAGCTGTTGTTGCAGCTGAAGTAATAGTGATACCACGTTCTTGTTCTTGTTCCATTCAGTCCATTTGACTGGCACCATCGTGGGTTTCACCAATTTTATGAATTTTACCTGTGTGAAATAAAATTCTTTCTGTTGTTGTTGTTTTTCCGGCGTCTATATGAGCCATAATACCGATATTACGGTAATCTTCTAATTTATATTCTCTTGCCATAATATCAAAAACTATCATCTAAAGTGAGCAAAGGCACGGTTAGCTTCAGCCATTTTATGTGTGTCTTCACGTTTTTTGATAGATCCTCCTGTTTTGTTTGATGCATCAATAATTTCGTTAGCTAAACGTAAATCCATTGTTTTTTCATTTCTAAGACGAGAATATTGAACTAATCATCTTAAACTTAATGTTTGTTTACGACGTAACGAAACCTCGGTAGGTACTTGATAATTTGTTCCACCAATTCTACGAGTTCTAACTTCCAATTGAGGTGTAATGTTTTCAATAGCTTGTTGAAATACTTCCATTGGTTCTTTATTTGTTTTTTCTTTAATAATATTAAATGCTGAGTAAAGAATGTCTTGGGCAATTGATTTTTTACCGTCTAACATAATTTGGTTAATTAACTTAGTTACTAAAACTGAGTTAAAAACTGGATCAGCAAGCACTTCTCTAATAGGTGCACTCTTTTTTCTTGACATATTTTTTATCTCCTTTTTAGCTTAAATTAATTTTTCTTTTCTTTTTTAGCACCGTAAAGACTACGTCCTTGTTTACGGTTTGCAACACCAGCTAAATCTTGTGTTCCACGAACTATATGGTATCTAACACCAGGTAAATCTTTAACTCTACCTCCACGAATTAGAACAACACTGTGTTCTTGTAAGTTGTGTCCTTCACCACCAATATATGCGGTGATTTCCATACCGTTTGATAATTTAACACGAGCATATTTACGCATAGCTGAGTTAGGTTTTTTAGGTGTCATAGTTGCAACACGAGTACAAACTCCACGTTTAAATGGTGAAGGTAATTTACGTGATGCCTTTGTTAAGGTATTAAAACTTAAGTTTAATGCAGGAGCATTTTGCTTACGAATTTTTGATACTCTACCATTAACTACTAATTGATTTGTTGTAGGCATGCTTTTTTTCCTTTCTTTTTTTATTTTTATAAATGTCCAAATATTACTATATCAAATATAGTTTATCTATTATATAACAACTTTGCCGTGTGTATCATATTTTTTTTGTTTTTTTGAAAATATAATTTTTAATATGATTTTGATAACAAAACTATTTATTTTAATTTTCTTTAAAATGTTAAAATTGTAATAAATTAATTGTAAAAAAATTGAAAGGAATAATAGTGATTAATTATAAAACCAAAACAGAAAAAATTATATTTGATTCTACAGAATGAAAAGAAATGCAAAATCAAATTATAATAAATGCTATAAAAAATAAACAAAAAGTAGATCCTAAAAATTTATTTAACAATATTTTTCACAATGAAGTTCAAAAGGTATCTCAAAAACTGCAAAATAGCATTTATATTGAAAATGCAAAAAACCTGATTCCTTATGAACCAAGTGTTAATGTTAATAAATTAGATGCTGAAAGTTGTGATGCTGAAATTAAAGTAACTTACTTTGAAGCGGATGAATTAAATAAAATAAATTATAAAAATATTAAAGTTGATTTTAAATATACTCAGATAAGTCAAGAAGAATTAGATGGTGCCTTCGAAAAATTTATTTCTAATTATCCTCTTATAACTTACGTTAAAGACAAATCAAAATTTGGCGATTATATAAAACTATCGTTAAAAATAAGTGAAAAAGGTAAAATAATCGATAGCAAAGATGATTTAACCTTGCAAGTTATTCCTTCTAAAAACTTTAGTATCAACAATTTATTAAATAATAGAAGTGAAAATGAAACATTTAGTATAAATGACCCAGAAAATAAAAATTGAACTATAACCATTAAAGAGATTCAAAGAGTAATTCCAACAAAATTGACTAATGATAACATTCAAAAAATAAATATGAATATTAATAGTCTAGATGATTTAAAACAAAAGTTGGAAAGAGATTTCTTAAAAGATAGAGCAAGTAATGAATTGTTAAGGTTTTTTGACAAAGTTATAACTCAACTAATAATTCAAAATAATATAGAGTTAGAGGAAGAAATTTTAAGAGCCGATGCAAAAGAATTTATTTTTAATTTTTTGAAACAAAATCAAAATAATATAGAATTTCAAAATTTAACTGTTGAAAAAATTATAAACTCAAACAATCCAATGCACAATAATCTAGTAAGAAATGCATATGAAATATCAAAAAAAAGAATTCAAAGTAGAGTAATTGAATTTGTTGTTTGATCAAATGAAAAACTTTATATAACAGAGGAATTAGTAAATTCTGAATTTAAACATATTCAAAATGTTTTAGGTCAAAATAACAATATTACAAAAGATGTTTTAAATAAAATACTAAAACATCAAAAAATTGCGTTGTTTTTTGCAAAACAAGTTGATGAATCTTTATACAATACTTTTGTAAAAAATATTGGTTTCGAATTATAAAATCGGTAATGAAACTTTTATGTTTCATTTTTTTTAAAAAGAATTTATTTTAAATAAAATCATTTTATTGTATTCATTGTTATAATAAAATACATTAATTATATTAACTTAGGAGAAATACATGGTTGAGGTAAATAATTTAAGCAAAGTTTTTAGTGATAAAAAACTTTTTGAAAATGTAAATATAAAATTTACAGAAGGTAACACATATGGAATAATTGGGGCAAATGGCGCTGGTAAAAGTACCTTTTTAAAAATGCTTGCAGGCGAAATAGAACCTTCTGGTGGAAAAATAACAATTGAAAAAAACAAGCGTTTAAGTGTTTTAAGTCAAGATCATAATGCATATAATGAATTAAATGTGACAGAAGTTGTTATTATGGGTAACACTGATTTGTATAAAATAATGGAAGAAAAAAATACAATTTATGCAAACCCAAACGCGACTATGGAAGATTACACAAGAGCAGGAGAATTAGAAGAAAAATTTGGTGAATTAGGTGGTTGAACTGCAGAAAATGATGCTCAAGAATTATTATCGGGTTTACAAATTCCAAAAGAAAAATGAAATGTCTTAATGAAGGATTTAACAGCTAATCAAAAAATCAAAGTTCTTTTAGCAAAAGCATTATTTGGAAATCCTGATATTTTAATAATGGATGAACCAACCAACCATTTAGACCTTAGATCAATTAAATGACTTGAAAATTTTTTAGCAGATTACCAAAATGTTGTTATTGTTGTTAGTCATGATAGTGATTTTTTAGACAATGTTTGTACACATATTGTTGATATAGACTACAACGAAGCAAAAATTTATACTGGTAACTATACATTTTGAAAAGAAAGCAGTGAATTAGCTAAAGAATTAATGAAACAATCAAATGCAAAAAAAGAAGTTCAAATTGAAAAGTTAAAACAATTTATTGCTCGATTTTCAGCCAATGCATCAAAATCACGTCAAGCAACAAGTAGAAAAAAATCATTAGAAAAAATTACCTTAGACGAAATAAAACCATCAAATAGAAAATATCCATATATTAATTGAGAAATTAATCGTGAACCAGGAAAGGATATTATTGAAGTTACAGATTTGACATATATTGATAAAAATAATAATGTTTTATTTGAAAACGTCTCATTTTCATTATCTAAAGGTGAAAAAATGGTTTTAATTGGTGAAGATGATATAGCCAAAACTAAATTTTTGGAATGCTTATTAGGTATTACAGAACCAACAAGAGGTACTGTAAAATGAGGACAAACAATTAAACACACTTATTATCCTAATGACAATAAAAAATACTTCACAGAAGATATTAGTATTTTGGAGTGAATTAGCAAATGACCTTTAAAAAACTCCACAGAAGAAACTAGAGATGTTAGCGACCAACGTATGCGTAGTTTTTTAGGTAGAATGTTATTTTCTAATGATTCGGTATTTAAAAAAGTGAATGTTACCAGTGGTGGTGAAAAAGCTAGATTAATGTTTTCTAGAATGATGCTACTTGAAGCTAATTTTCTAGTTCTAGATCAACCGCTTGATCACTTAGATGCAGAAAGCATTGATAGTTTAATTTCAGGGCTTAAAGCATATAAAGGCGGTGCTATTTTTACAACATATAATAGAACATTAGTAAATCAGGTTGCAAATGTTATATTGGAAATATCACCTAATAAAAGTTTTATATATCATGGTAATTTAGATGAGTATGAAAAAATAATGGGTTATTAACAAATATAGCAACTTTTTTAAAATTTTCTTCATAACAACAATAATAATAATTATGATGATACAATAATTACAACAAATACATTTTTGAAGGAGTTTTTATGAAAAAAATTAAAAAATATTTTTTAACATTTGGTGCATCAATCTCGACATTTGCTGTACCAGTTTTAGCAATGTCATGTAAAAATAAAGAAGATTCAGAATTAGACCAACTTAAAAAAGATCTTGATTCATTAATTGATAAACTTGGACCATCAGGTTTAGATTTCAAAAATCAAGTTAACACTCTTTGAAAAAATTCTAGTAAAATGTCAAAAAAAGAAAAAGAAAAACTTATTGAGATATTTAAAACAGCGAAGGAAAATTTGGAAAAAGGATCTTCTCATTGAAATTAAAAAATGTAGAGTTTAATTGCTCTACATTTTTTGTTATTATTTTAAATGCAAACTCAACCAATGTATCAATAGAACGCCTTGGGGTTTACCTTTAATATCTGCTGTTCCTGCAACATC
>NZ_KK365990.1:0-134804 GCF_000686585.1 Mycoplasmopsis lipofaciens ATCC 35015 | reverse complement strand
GCTTGCTGTATTAGGTTCGTGAAAATCATTATGAAGAGGCATTCTTCAAATTTTTTCATGTGTTTACTAGCCTGCTTCTTCAAATATTTTTCAATTTTTATCACTTGTTGAATATATCCCGCTATAACTTGTTCCTAAAGCTGTTAACATAGTTCCAGTTAATGTTGCTACGTCCACTAAGGTTGTTGCATTTAATACTTTAGCTCCATAATATAATCCATCAGCTAAAACCAATCTTCCCTCTGCATCTGTATCTACAACTTCAACAGTTAAACCAGACATAGATTCATACACATTTTCTGGCAATGAAGCATCACCATCTAATCTATTATCAGTTATCATCATAATAGCTGCAACATTTTTTTGAATTTTTAATTGTGCCATTGATTTCAAGGCATATGCAATAATTACAGATCCAGACATATCATATTTCATACCTTCCATATGATAACCTTTTGTATTCACTCCACCTGTATCAAAAGTTATTCCTTTTCCAACATACACAATTTTATCCTTTGAATTAGGGTTGCCATTATATTCAATTACGACAACTCTTGGTTCGAATGTTGAACCTTTATTTACTGATAATAACAATCCCATTTTCAATTTTTCAATTTGTTTTTTATCTAAAACTGATACTTTTAAATTATCAATATTTTTAAAATCATCAACAATAAAATCAGCTAATTTTTCTGAATTACAAAAATTCTCAGGCATTACTTGTAAATCTCTACATTTATTTCTATTATTAGCAATAATTTCATATTTTAAAAATTCATTTTTTAATGTTTCATCTCTTAACAAAAAAGAAAAAACTATTTTATTTTGTTTTTCTTTTTTTCTATTAAATAAAATGTGACTATGGAAAATTATTCTACTTGTAAATGCTTTTAAAACATCATGTATATTAATTTTATTTGTAACAAATGATTCTAAATCAATTTGATATTCTCTTTTGCTATTTACAATATATGTATCAATTAATTCAACCAATTCATCATAAGTTTCATATTCCTTTTTTAAAAAAAACAATGCTTCTTGTTTATCAAAAAAATTTGTGAATGATCCTTTTTTACAGTTAATTTGGTCAATAACATTTTCATATTCTTTATTGCTTCTATTTTTAAAAAAAGCTTTTAATAATATTTTATTATCACGTTCAGTCAAATAATATTTATTCATTTTTTCTCCTTAATATGTTTTAATTTTTGATAAATTTAATACTAAAATAATATACTAATTAGTTTTATAAAGTATATTAATAAATTATTTTTTATTTACAAATTTAATCTTTTCTATTAGAATTATCAATATAGAAAGTATAAAATTTCTATTGAAAGGAATAAAATGTCTTTAACAAAAAGCAAAAATTTAAAAGTTGAAAAAAGATCTTTAGTTCAAATTTTAACTTTCACATTATTAATATTGCCTTCAATTATTGTATTAATTGTCGCAGGCAATAAAACAATGATTGATAGCAAAACAGATGCATTTTTTGTTGGATTTAGCAATGGATTTGATTTGATTAAGGTAGCGCTTGCTACAAAACATAATGTTTTAGAAACTATAAAATCATTTTTTAATAGTTTTGGTAATGTAAATTGAAAAGATATCAAAGAAATGATATTTGCATTATCTAAATTGTTAGGATTCATTTCATACATTTTTGTATCATTATTTTTACTAATAATTACAGTGTTTGTTTTAATTTTACTTTTTAGAATAATATTTAAATTTAGATTTTTTGTATTTATTTTCAATTTAATTGTTGTAATAATTACATTGGCATTCGTCGCATTATTCATTACATATAATTTCAGTATTCAACAAATTTTGGATGCAGCTCAAAATGTTATAACAAATATGAAAATCGCTCTTGCTATATTAGCTGGCTCAACTATTGTTATTTCTATTTTTTCAATGATTGTTGTTCCAATTCTTGCAAAAACACCAGAATCTAAAGAAGAACACATTGAAAAATAATACAAATTCACCTTAATACAAGTGGATAAAATAAAAGTTTACGTTAAGAAAAACGTAAACTTTTATTTTTTTATAAATTTACTAATTTTATTTATATTTTTTTAAATCTCATAGACAAACTTAATAAGAATAAGATTAATTATTAGAATACCTTATTTATTTTTCACATAATCATCAATTTTATGATTTTTAAAATTAATTGCTTTTAATATTCAATTGTTAAAATACTTTTCTGTTCATCCTTGAAATAAAGCATAAACAAAAGGAGCTAACAAATCACCTATAATCATAGCCAATGTGCCTAATAAAATATCTTGTTGTTTAAAATGAGACATTTTATTCATATCAAAAAATAAAGTCGGAACTTGTTGTGCTAAACCTCTAATTGGATTTATAGCTGCCGAACCTGCTAAAATACCCATTCAAACATCAAAGGAAATAATTAACATTATAAAAAGATCGCGATACTTATTATCAATTCTTGGACTAAATATTGGAAATAATAAAATCATACTAATAACCAATTCCACAAAAAGAATTCAAAAAGTTCCTGGCATAAGCTGATTAATTGTTCCATTCAAATCCATTTTATACGGATTTGAAATATTATTAGATACAATAAAATCTTTGTTTGAACTATTAGCTGGAGAAATATAAAAATTTGCAAAATTTAAATCACTTGTAAAATGTCCAATTCCATAAATAATTAATCCTGCTATAATTCCACCTATTAATTGAAAAAATATTTTAATAAATGCATAGCGAGTTGTATTCGTACCATTTAATCATCTATAAAGAGTAACAACAGGATTTAAATCAACTGATCATCTTCCAAAAATAAAAAGACATGAACCAACAATAATAAATCCTGCAAAAAAACCTACGATAACATTGTGCAATAAGTATACTTCAAGAGGCTTATTCTGAATAATTATTGAAAGTCCTGCTAAACCTAATGAAATTCAAATACTTCCAATTAATTCAGAAAGCATGTGAGTAACTCAGGCTTTCTTATATTGCGGCTCATTAGCTTGCAATCTCTCCTCTTTTTTAATTTTAAAAAATTTAAACATTAACCGTTAATTACCTTTCCGCTTTCTGTCATTTTTAACATTTTTGAAAAATCTCCTTTTTCTGCTGCATTTGCATTTTCGATTGTTATAGCAGCAATTTGTTCTAAAGCTGTATTCGTTAAAAAAGCTTGATGTGATGTCACAATAACATTTTCATTTTCCAACAATCTAGCTCATTCAGGGTCGATTTTCTTATATTCCTTTGCATATGCAGAAATATCTTCATAAAATCGACCTTCTTCTCTATCCAAAACATCTAATGCCATACCTCTAATGATTTTGTTATCTAATCCATATAAAGCAGCAGATATTTCAATTAATTCTCCTCTCGCAGTATTGATTATAATTACACCTGGCTTCATTAATTTAACCGCTTCCTTATCAATTATATATTTTGTTGATGGCAATAATGGAGCATGTAATGAAATAAAATCTGAACGCTTTAATAGTTCTGTAAATTGAACATATTTAAAACCTAATTTATTTGCTAATTCAGGATTATGAACTTCACTATAAGTATCATAAACAATTACATTTGCTCCTATACCCCTCATAATTTTTATAAATGATTGTCCAATTTTACCCGAACCTAAAACACCAACTGTGGAACCAATTATTGTTTTTCCATCTAAATTATTCAAAGAAAAATTATATTTTTTTACTCTGTTTTGCGCCTTTACAATATTCCTATTTAAAGCCATTAAAGTTCCAGTAGCAAATTCTGCAATACTTTCTGCTGAATAATTAGGCACTCTAAAAACTTTTATCCCTAATTCCTCAGCTTTTTTCAAATCAACATTGTTATATCCCATTGATCTTTGAAATCAAAACTTAACGTTATATTTAGCTAGTAACTCTAAAACATATCTATCACCAAAAGTATTTACAAAACCGCATACAGCATCAAAACCTTTTGCTAAATGCGCAGTATTTATGTTTAAATTTTCTTCAAAATAAGTTAATTCATGGTTATGTTTTACCATATCAAAATATTTTTTATCATAATCCTTAGTATCAAAAATGGCTATTTTCACAATTACCTCCTCTAAGCAATTATTTTTATTATAAAATTATGAAATTAATATTGAGTAAATATAAATAAAATATTTGGTTTTAAATGAAAATATTAACATAATAAATCATAATTATTAGAGAATATTTATATTAAAATTA
The DNA here is from genome assembly GCF_000686585.1 of Mycoplasmopsis lipofaciens ATCC 35015. Taxonomy (GTDB): domain Bacteria; phylum Bacillota_I; class Bacilli_A; order Mycoplasmatales; family Metamycoplasmataceae; genus Mycoplasmopsis; species Mycoplasmopsis lipofaciens. Next base: position 130,575 of record NZ_KK365990.1, on the reverse strand, counting down.
TCTATGATATATGATAAATATATATTCAATAATTATTAATAGGGAGTTACTATGGGTTTTTGAACAAACTTATTTAAAAAAAATAAAACAAACAAAATTGATATTGAACCAAGAATTTATGATATTGTTGAAGGCTTTGGTGGAATTGACAATATTATAGGCTTTAATAATTGTGCTGTAAGATTAAGATATGATGTTAAGAATGCTAAATTAGTTGATGAAGAAAAATTAAAAAATGCTGGTGCGCAAGAAATTATTTTTATAGGTAATAGACATATTCAAGTTAAATTCGGAAGCGAAAGTGAAGAATTAAATATCAAAATTAAAAAAGCTGAAAAAATTTTAAGAGAACAAAGTGCTTTAAAACAAAGAGAAGTGAAAAAAGGGAATCTTTTAGAAGAAAATGAAACACAAAAAGAAAAAATAAGTTGTTCAGCAAAAGAACAAAATATAGTTTATTCACCTTGTTCTGGAACAAGAATTGATTTATCAGACTTAAGTGATCCTGCATTTTCATTCCTAGGTACAGGTTATGCAATAAGAATCAATGAAGAAAACCAATTAAATGTTTATAGTCCAATTAGTGGAAAAGTAATTATGTGTTATCCAACTAAACATGCTTTTGGAATTCAAAATAGTTGTGGATTGGAAATTTTAGTTCACATAGGTGTAGATACAATTAAATTAAACGGATTGGGCTTTACAACAAATATTAAACAAGATCAAGAAATTAAACATGGTGATTTATTAGCCACAGTTGATTTAAACATTCTAAAAAAAGAAAATCTTTCTTCGGATGTAATCGTTATTATTACAGATAATGAACACAAAGAAAAAGCTAATAAATTATTATGTGGCATTGAAATTGAAAAAGCAAATCAAGAATGATTTCAAGTTATAAAATAATGCTTTGGCATTATTTTTAAATAAAAAAAATAGACTTTTAGTCTATTTAAGGTGATTTAACATATGGAGCAAATGACGGGAATCGAACCCGCATGACCAGCTTGGAAGGCTGGAGTTCTACCATTGAACTACATTTGCATTTTAAATTGCCTTATTATTATAAACAAAAAAAATATATTGATAAGAAAAAAATAAAAAATAAAGAAGGTAATGATGACATACGAAAAATACTTATACCCTAAAATACAGCCATATGAAAAAGATTTTTTGAAAGTAGATAAAATTCATCAAATTTATTATGAGGTAAGCGGAAATAAAAATGGTATTTCTATTTTCTATATTCATGGCGGACCAGGGGGTGGTACTAGTGAAAATTGTAGAAGATATTTTGACCCTAAACACTATAAAATAATTCTTATAGATCAAAGAGGATGTGGCAAAAGTTTACCTTTATTAGAATTAAAAAATAATAATACTCAATGTTTAATTGAAGATATAGAAAAAATAAGACAACATTTAAATTTAAATAAAATTATATTATTTGGTGGCTCATGAGGAACAACATTATCACTATTATATGCTATTAAATATCCTCATAATGTGCAATGTTTAATACTAAGAGGTGTTTTTTTAGCAAGAAAAGAAGATATAAATTGATTATATCAGGAAGGAGCAAGTTATTTAAAACCAATAGAATATGAAAGATATATATCTCTATTAAATGAAAAACAAAAAAAGAATATTATTAATAACTATCATTTATTAATGAATTGTGATAATGAAAAAATTAGACATAAAGCTTTTATTGAATGAAGTCGATGAGAAGATTGTTTAATTTCAGTTAATAAATCTAAATTTAACGAAAAGGATATAAAATCCATTCAAGAAATAGCACTACTTGAAAATCATTTTTTCTACAATAATTCTTTTATTGAAGAAAATTATATTTTAAATAATATTAGCAAAATTAAAAATATAAAAACATATATAGTACATGGCGAATTGGATTTGGATTGTCGTCCTTCTGGAGCATATGAACTACATAAAAAATTACCTAATTCTCAATTGTTTTTATTACCTAAAACAGGACACACTCAAAGAGAAGTAAAAATAACTCAAAAATTAATCGAAATAACTAACATGATAATTAAAGATATTTAAAAAAACGACATTTAAAATTCAAGTGTCGTTTTTTTAAATTATTATTTTTTGATTTTAAAATTTCAATATTTATTAATTTCCGTTTGCGTTTTTTGATTTACTGGTTGTATTGCGATATGATTGATATCGTATTCCAATCATGTATTAACTGTATTAATTTCATTAATTTTCATTTTACTTTTTATACTAAAAAGTGACTTAATATATTCTTTTTCATATGGATCTGATATATCTTCAAAATAATTATTATTAATATAATTAAATTGATTTTTAAACACTGGTGTATAACCAACAAAATCATAATTAATATATGAATGATATTGTTCGGCATTTTCACTTTTTCATTCAGAAATATTTAAACCATTTAAAAATGATTTTTTAGCCACCTCTAATGTTTGTTTATATAAATTTGAATTAGTGCCTTTAACTATAACAAAACCATCTATCAACAATAAATTAATCTTAGGTCTAATAAATCTAATAGTACCCTGTTTTACATCTTTAAAATTGTCCTCTGAAAAATATGCATCTATCGCGTCACCATTGTACATTATTCCAGCCTGAATTGAACTATATGGATTAATAATATTATTAAGCAACTCTTGTCCGTCACCCAAAAATTTTATATTATCAGTTTTAATTATTTTTTCACCTTTTTTACCAATATTTTCATCAATTAAATCAATAAACGAATCTATCAAATCTTGATATAAATGAGGCCTATTGACTTGTCAAGCTTCTCCAGTTGGCTGTTCTTCATAAATATTAGTCTTTGAATTATATCTATATGATGAACCATATATCATATTATCTCTGACAGCGTTTGTTGCTTCTCATTTTGAAAAACCTGTATTACTTAAAATTTTTAAAATGTTATCCATTTTATAATTTTTATTTATTTTATTTAATAAATTAGTCTCTAGTTCAACAATTTTTGACTCATCAGTATATTCTTTTCCTAATTTTGTAGGGTTATAAACAATAACCATATCCTGTGCAAAATAAGGAACAAAATATTGATAAAGCTTTCTAGTTTTTCCATCATTAAATTTATGACCTAAATAATCTTCGGTTAGTAAAGAATCATATTGTTTCATATGATTTCAACCTAAATCAGTAAATAATTTTTTAATTTCTGGTTCCAAAATAGAAAATCATTCATCAGACAATTTTGTTGTGTTATCAAGTTTTATTTGTTCTGATCTAGATAGTTTTGATCTTAAATCAAATAAATAATCATAATCTATTCTTTCAAGTTTGTCTCTTTTAATAAGTTGTGCCGCTTGAGAATCATTACCAATACCAGATAATGCTTTATTTGTCAATATTGCTTTAGTAAATTCATGAATTGTGTCAAATTCCTTATAATCAAAAATACTGCTTAAAATATTTTTACTATCTTGTGCCATATAAGAACCATAATTATAAAATGTAGGCTTAAATTTATGCATTTTTTTATAAACCACAGCAGCGGTTATACTTCCTATTAGTATAGATCCAGCAGCTAAATATCCTAATTTTTTTGTTAAAAATTTCATTATTTAGCACCTCTTTTTTTAGTTTTTTTCATTATATATATTTTGTAGCTAACATATATTGCATTACCAATAATTGTTATAAATAAAAAAGCTGCTCCAACTACCAAACCTCAAGCTTTAAAATGTCCCTCATAAAGTTTTGTACCTAGTGTTGATGTATTTGTGGTAGTTTTTAAAATTATAAAATCATCTAAACTTAAAAAAGTTGTTATCATGCCTGCGAAAATAATTGATGGAATCATATATATAAAATATGTTTTAAATCATGATTTTACTTTTGAATAACCTAAATCCTGACTAGCTTCAAATAAACTAGAATTAAATTTTTCACTTCTAGGATACATTAAAGTAATACCATATGGTAAAGCCATTATCGTATGTCCGACAATACCTCTTAACATACCTTCGTTACTATTTGCTAGTGTTCCAAATAAAATTCCAAAAACCAACACTAAACCAATAGCTGTTATATTGTCAGGATTAATTAATGGTATATTATTTACAGCTTTTACAATAGAACCATATTTTTTATTTTTTTGTCTTCACATTGCAAAAACGGTTAATAAAGAAATAGAAATAACCAAAATAGCTGTAGAAAAGGCAATTATGAAAGAATTAATAAGAGCAATTCCTCTTCCTTCATCCAAAAATGTGGTTCATGCGTCAGTTGTTGCTCCATTTCAAAAGAAACTTAAAATTCCTTTATCAGAAGGCTTATTAAAACTAAAAATTAAAGCAAATGCTAAAGGGATATATGTGACAAAAAGTATTATATAAATATAACTTCTTCTAATTCCTTCTCAAAACTTACTCATTATTTACCCTTCTTTCTCAATTTAACTATTATTCGTGGAGCAAAATTTATAACTGCATAACAAGATATAAATACAGCAGAAACAACTAACACCAATGTGCTTCCTAATGCTAAATCATATTGATTTGAAGGATTTGAATAATCATTAATTACAGCTCCAATAGTTTGCAATATACCACCATTTGGTAGTAACTTAGAACTAATAACGAATGTTGTAGCACCTGCTAGAAAAATTAAACTAAAGCCACTAACAATTGCTTTAAAACTATAAGGAATAACTATTTTAAATAATGTTTGAAATTTATTGTATCCTAAATCAGAACTTGCTTCAATTATATTTCTAGGCATATCTCTAAAAACAGTATATAAAGGCATTATAATGTAAGGTAAATTTAAATATGTAATAGCTAAAATCATAAACCATTCAGCATTCAAATTATCCTCAGGAACAAAAGAAAGAAAGAATCCTCTAATTGCATATATTTTTGCAATTGTAAAAATAATCATTGGACTTAACACCAAACTCATTGCATAGACAGGCAAAATTTTACTTTTACTCATTGCTACAAAATAAGCAAAAGGGAAGCCTAATAATAAACAAAAAATACTTGAAAATATTCCTAATCTTAAACTGCGAGAAATAATTACTCATGTTCCTCTTTCTTTTACTAATGAAAAAGAATCAAAATCTTTACGTGGTATAAATGCATTAATTAAAATTAGTAGTAAGGGTAAAATTATTAAAAAGATAGCAATAATAACATAAGGGATAAATAATGCTAAACGCTTATTTAAAGCTAATTTTTGTTTAATTTTTAAATTCATTTGTTTTATAATCTCATTTGCTATCTTTATTCATAATATGAATAGAATCTATTGTTCAATTAATATGAACTTTGTCATTCATTTCAAATTTTTTTGATGTTTCAACATAAATAATTTCACCATCTTCTAATTCAATTTTTAAATAATAATAACTACCACGATATGCAATAGAAACAACATGTCCAACAAGTCTATCTTGTCTTGATTTTTTGTTTTCATATAGCATAATATCTATATCTTCAGGACGAATTAAAACATCAATTTCAGTTTTGGGTTTAAATTGATCTGTGTCATAAATGGTTTTAAATTTTCTTCCTAATACTGTAACAGTTTCATCTTCATTAAAAACACCATTATAAATATTAGAATCGCCAACAAAGGAAGCAACTCATTTATTTACTGGATAGTCATAAATTTCTTTTGGCGTATCATATTGTTCAATTTTTCCGCCACGCATTATAGCAATACGATCTGATAATTCTAAAGCTTCGTTTTGATCATGTGTAACAAAAATAAAAGTAAGATTTAATTTCTTTTGAATACTACGTAATAAATTTTGCATTTTTTGACGAATCTTAGCATCTAGAGCACTTAAAGGTTCATCTAATAATAATATTTTAGGTTCAATAACTAAACTTCTCGCAAGTGCAACACGTTGTTTCATACCACCAGATAATTCGTTTATATTTTTTTTCTCATTTCCTGTTAAACCAACTAATTCAACAATTTTATCAACTTCGGCTTGCATTTCTTGTTTTGAAATTTTTCTAGTTAAATAACGTTTTTCAAATTTTTCTGTTTGTTGCGCAACATAATTTTCTCAATATGAATATGTAAAATCCAACTTATCTAATCATTTTTGTTTACGACGATATGTTGTTGTATTTTCTTTTAATTTTTCCAATTCTTTTTCTGTTTTTGCTTGTTTTTCATCAAGTTTACGCATCTCTAATTCAGCTTTTTTTGCTCATTTTTTGGTTTTTTCTTTTAATAAAATTTCATGTTTTGGATTAATGTGTTCTTTAGGTATTCTTTTTAAATAAAGACCATATTTAATATTTCCCTCAACATTTAAATGTGGAAAAAGAGCATAATCTTGAAAAATTGTTGATAAATCTCTTTTATGAGGTGGTAAGTCCTTAATATCTAAACCATCAAATAAAATTTCACCACGTGTAGCTCTTTCAAAACCTGCAATTAAACGTAATATTGTGGTTTTACCTGAACCAGATGGTCCTAATAAAGTAACAAATTCACCCTTATTAATTTTTAAATCCACATTATCTAAAACAACTTTTTCATCAAATTCTTTAACAACTTCTTTTAATTCAATAACATATTGATCTATTTTTTTTATCATATTATCTCCTTACTCATCATTTTATACTTAAAAATATTTTAATAACTAATTATAGAATAGAAAAAAGAGGAGGCCTTATCATAAATGTCCTGTGAATACTTAATAACAAAAAATGGAAGTAGTGGATTTCTATCTTCACAATAATTTAATAACACGAATTTTGAAATAAATTTATTCTTTTTAAAATTTTGTATTCACATAATGATTTAAATTATATTTAATTTAAAATATTGTTAAAATAAAAATTTATTTTTAAATAGAATAAAAAAACAGCAAATTTTGCTGTTCAATCATTTAAACTTAATTAAATTGACTTTTATATAAAGTATTATAATAACCTTTTAAATTTATTAATTCTTGATGAGTTCCTTTTTCAATTATTTTACCATCCTTAACAACTAAAATTAAATCAGCATTTTTAATAGTACTTAAACGATGAGCAATTACTATACATGTTTTATTTTGCATAATATTTTCTTGTAATGCTTTTTGAATAATTTGTTCTGTATTAGAATCAACATTTGATGTAGCTTCATCCATAATCAATATTTTTTTATCACCCATAATTGCACGTGAAATAGATAGTAATTGTCTTTCACCTTGCGATAGACTCGAACCATTATTTTGAATTATAGTATCATAGCCATTTTCCATTCTCTGAATAAATTGATGAGCTGACAATAAAGATGTAACTTTCACAACCTCTTCTTTCGTGGCGTCAACTTTTGAAACTTTTAAATTATTATAAACAGTATCATTGAACATAAATGAATCTTGTAAGACAACAGCAACCAAATCTCTCAAGTTTTCTTTAGAAATATGTTTTAATTCAATACCATCTATTTTTATTGATCCTGATTCATATTCATAAAACTTGCATAATAAATTAATTATCGTAGTTTTGCCTGCGCCAGTTGGGCCAACAATAGCAATTGTTTGTCCTGGCTTTGCAATAAAAGATGCATCTGTTATTTGATATTTAGACTTGTCTAAATTATATCTAAACGAAACGTTTTCAAACTCGATTAATCCCTTGATATTTTTTAATTCTTCATATTTAGCTAATTTCTTAGGAGGAACTAAATCAATTAATTTGAAAATTCTTTTAGTTGATGCTACACCTAATTGTACAGAGAAAACAACGTTTATTAACATTTGAAAAGTTCCCGAAAAATTAAATATTAGGGATATAAAAGCAATTATAAAACCAGTATCTGGGTATTTAGTAAAAATTCCAAAAGTTGAAATGCTATTTGTTTTAAATGCTAAGGCTATAGTGGCTGTTATTAATACTAATATATTATTTGCAAAAATAAATCAAGGATCAAATAATTTTGAATAAGTATCACCAACAACTGCATTTTTATATAATGTTTGCGCTATTTTTTTAAATTCCTTTTTAGCTGTTTCTTGTTTGTCAAAAGTTTGTGTTATTTTTGCATTTGTAAGCATTTCTTCAGTGTATGCATTCAAATTTGCAAAATCATTTTGCAATCTTATAAATGCGGGTCTAGCACGGGCAATCAACAAATAACTAACTGAAAAAAACATAGTTGCAAAAAATATTATGATTAAGGTTAACGTTGGACTATAAAGCATCATTAAAATAAATGAAAATAAAATATTAAAAATATTTGAAAATGTTTCATTTAATAATTGTAGCAATGAATTAGATAAATTATTTATATCATTAACTAGAGTTGAAATAATATCGCCTGATTTTTGATTATCATAATATGATATTGTCATTTCCATAACTTTTTCCATAGCTATCTTGCGCATTTTAAATGCTGTTTTGTAGGCTATATGAGCAAATATTTTACCCTGAAAAAAACGGCAAATACCATAAAATATAAAAGATAATGCCATAATTGTTGATAATATAATAAATAAATTCAAATTAAATTGTGAAGGATTTTTAAATGCTGCTTTATCATTAGTCTCAAATGTTAACGAGACAATTAAGCCCGTAAAAAGAATTCCAACATTATATAAAATACCGTTTAATGAAGCTAAAATTATTCCAAATATTGTAATATTTTTGTCTTTTATATCAAGAAATCTAAAAATTAATTTTAAAAGAGAGAAAGTAGAAATTTTCTTAACTTTATTTTTTTGTTTGTTCATTTGGCCTCATTTTTTATTGTTCTAATTGATTATTATATATTTGTTGGTAAAAATCACAATTTCTAATTAACTCTTCATGCTTTCCTGCTGCTAATATACTACCATTTGTCATAACCATTATATTATCTGCAATTTTGATTGCTCCAATTTTTTGACTTATCAAAATTAAAGAGCAATTATAGTTATTCTTGATATTATCAATAACATTTCTAGTAGTTATATTATCTAAAGCGCTTGTTGAATCATCCAATATCAAAATTTTTGGTTTTCGTAGTAAAGCACGAGCAATTGATAATCTTTGTTTTTGACCTCCTGATAAATTTTTAGCTCCTTGTACAATTTTATGGTCTAATCCATCCTCAAAAGAATATACAAAATCATAAGCACATGCATTTTTTAAAGCTTCATTAATCTCATCAATAGTAGCGTCTTCTTTAGCTCATAATAAATTACTTTTTATAGTACCTGAATATAATAAAGCATCCTGATAAACAATTCCAATTGTCTTATGCAAATTTAAAGTATTAATTTCATTAACTTCATATCCACCAATTTTTATAGAACCATCTTTATAAACATAATTATTTAAAAGTAGATTTACAAATGTTGACTTACCACTTCCAGTTGGACCAATTATTCCCAAAACCTTTTTATATGGAAGATTTAAATTTATATTCATTAACGTATAATTTGGAGAACTATCATAATATTTAAAATACAATTGATCAACGGATAAATCAAAATTATTTTTAACTAAAAATCCTTTTTTTACAAACAATTGATCAACTTTTGCATCTAAAATTTCATTAATTCTATTTGCAGAAACTTTTGCTCTAAACATCGAAACAAGAAAAAAAACCATAAATAGAATTCCAAAACTTATTGTAAATAAATAATCGATAAAAATATTTAGATTTACCATTGTTTCATCAGTAGCTACACCTCTAATAATTTTATTTGCAGCAATTGAATATATTACAATTGTTAATATATTAATTAAGGTAAAAAATAAAGGATGAACTATTTGAAAAATCATATTTGTTTTGTATTGAATTTTATATCAATTATTGTTTGCTTCGTTGAATACTTTTTTTCTATTTTCTTCCAAATTATAAGTCTTTATCACTCTTGCGCCTGTAACATTTTCATCAATAATTTTTGTTACTAATTCTACTGATTTTTGTGTCTTTTTTAACAAAGGATTAGTAACAATTCCTACAATTGTAATGATAATTCCAATTAACGGAACTATTGACAAAACTGCTAATGACATTACCGGGTCAACTAAAAAAGCTAAAATACAACCGCCTATTGCCATAAATGAACCTCTAACCAAAATAGTAGTTCCATTAACTAAAAAATCTCAAAAAATACCTACATCATTACTAACTCTCGTTATTATTGATTCGGTTTTCAAATCAGAAATATTTCTTAATGACAAATTTTGAATTTTTTCAAATAATTTATTTCTAAAATATCTACTGGCTCTATCTGCTGCAATAACAATAATTATCATAGATATAAAAGTCAAAAATACGTTCATAAAAGTATTAATAACCACTGCTATTATTAACCAATTTCTAGCTATTGTATGGCTAGTTTTTGCAAAAACTATACGATTATTAAAAAATGTTAATTGAACGTCATTAGACTGATTATCGTCAAAAATCAATTTAATAAATTGTGAAATTATATTAGGCAAAACTAAATTAAATAATACTGAAATTATTACTATAAAAACACCTACTAAAAACATTAATTTTATATTTCTAGGCAATATTTTAATAAGTTTGAACATAAATCCTCCTCTCCTCGAAAACTTTATAATATTTAGGAAATCATATAAATATTTTACTTGTTTAACTTTGTTGTCAAAATATAAAAAAATACTTTATAAAATATTTCTCTTTTAAAATAAATAACATATAATCAATGGTACAAAACATGCAGAGTTGTGGAGCTAGACTAGCTATGAAACAAGCCAACCCCAGTTATGGAAGGTGGATAGTCAGGGATAAAATTATCTAACATGTGCAATATTATTTTATTTCCACAACTTCTTGATTTTGTCTAATCACAAAAATTTAAGGAGTTTTTTATATGCAAAAAAAATTATTTACAAGCGAGTCGGTTGGAATTGGTCATCCAGATAAATTATGCGATCAAATATCTGATGCGATTTTAGATGCTTATTTAGAAAAAGATGTAAATAGCAAAGTTGCTATTGAAACATTAGCCACACAAAAATTTATTGTTATAGCTGGTGAAGTATATTCAAAATATAAAATGTCAAATGATGAAATTAAAAATATTGTAAAACAAGTTCTAAAAGAAATATATTTTGATGTTCCTTTAAAAATAAACGAGTTTGAAATACTAATAAAAATTAATAAACAAAGTCCTGATATAAGACAAGGCGTAGATTTGAATGGTGGTGAAATTGGTGCTGGAGATCAGGGAATAATGTTTGGCTATGCTACAAATGAAACACACAATTATATGCCTTTAGCTATTTCACTAGCCCATGAAATTGTTAAAACAGCATACATAAAAATTAAAAATGGTGAATTTAAAAACGCAAAATTTGATATGAAAAGTCAGGTAACAATTGATTATACTGATAAAAATAATATTCAAATTGATACTATTTTGTTTTCATGCCAAACTTTTGAAGAAGTCTTGATTAACAGTAAAAAAATAAAATGAAATAATAAATTAGATTGTGAATTTAAGCAATATATAACAAATGTTTTATTACCAGAAGTTGTTAAAAAATATAATTTAAAATTGCCACAAAACATTTTAATAAATCCAACAGGTCAATTTATTATTGGTGGTGTTGATAGTGACACAGGTCTTACAGGTCGTAAAATTATTGTTGATACATATGGCGGTTGATCAAGACATGGTGGAGGAGCATTTAGTGGTAAGGATGCAACAAAAGTTGATCGTTCTGCCGCTTATGCATGTCGATATGTAGCCAAAAATTTAGTTGCTGCAGGTGTAGCAGATAAGTTAGAAATACAATTAAGTTATGCAATTGGAGTTGCAAAACCTATTTCAATTAATATTGAAACTTTTGCAACCGAAAAAGTTGAAAAGGACTTAATAATCAAATGTGTGTCTGATTTATTTGATTTAACTCCTGCTGGAATTATTGATAAATTAAATCTTAAAAAACCTATTTATAAACAAACAGCAGTATTTGGACATTTTGGACGCGATGACTTAAATTTACCATGAGAACAATTAGATATGGTTGATAAAATAAAAAAATATATAGCAAAATAAATGAGAATACTATAGAATCTTATGCTAAAATAATATAGAATTTTTATATTATAAAAAATAAGAAAGGCTTAATATGCGTAAAATTACAAGAGCTAAAAATAAAGAACGTGCTGCTAAAAGATTACACAAATTACAATTAGAAGAAGCACGTGACAAAAGAAGAGCAGAAAGAGCTGCTGCTAAATAATTAGACTTTGCCTTGGCAAAGTTTTTATTTCTTTAATTTATAATTAAGTTTTAATAATATAATTGTTAAGTATTATGGACCAAGAAAGACTTACATATTTTATAGATCTAGATGGAACACTATTTGATCAAAATAAAAAAGTTAGAATTAGCGATAGGAATACTAGCGCCATTTTGTTGTTAAAAAATTTTGCTAATGTTATCATATCAACAGGGAGAAGTTTTAGTGATCAAAGAACTCAACAAGCACTTTATCAATTACGACTTACAGATGTGATTGCTTCATCTGGCGCCCAAATTTTTATTGATAATAAACTAGCTTGAAGTAAATTAATAAGTGATGAAATAATGCTTAAAATAGTCGAATTTGCTAAAAAAAGAAAATTAATGTTTGTTATTTTTGACAACAATGGTGAAAATATGTACACTCATAATTGATTAATATATGTAATCAATAAAATATTTTTTTCTAAAAAACTTTATTCCATAAAAATGGACTATAAATTTAATATCAAAAAGCACAATAATATTTCTAAAGTTGCTTTTATACTCAAAAGTAACAAATCCTATAAAACAATTTTAGAAGAATTTAGATTATTATTCTCTGAATATACAAATAGTTTTTCTGCAAGTGGGAATTATGTTATTGAAATTACTGCCAAGGAGGCAAATAAAGGTTTAGCAATTGTTGAATATTGCAAATTAAAAAACATACCTTTAAATACAACAATTCATATTGGCGATTCTCAATCTGATGCTGTTGTAAAAGGTTATGCCAATAAATTAGTTGCCATGGGTAATGCAACAAATGATTTAAAAGCAATAGCAGACGAAATTGCTCCAAATTACAAAAAATATGGAATATATAAATATTTTATTAATATAAACAAACAAAATAAAAATGAAGAGGTAAAAGATGATTAAACTTGGTTCGCATACTCCTTTTAAGGCTCCTAATTATTTAGTGGATTCCGCAAAATTTAGTATTGAAAATGGAGCAAATACTATGATGATATATTTAGGACCACCGCAAAATAGTAAAAGAATATCAACAAACAAATATAAGTATGAAGAATATTTAACAAAATACTCTGAATTAATTAAACCTAAAGATATTATAGTACATGCGCCATATATTATTAACCCCTCAAATTTAGAAAAATATGAATTTGCTATTGATTATCTAATTGATGAATGTCAAAGAATGAATTTTATTGGAGCTAAATATTTAGTTTTACATCCAGGTTCGTACACAAAATATAATCTTGAAAATTCATTAAATTGTTTAATAAAAAGTTTAAACCTAGTTCTTAATAAAACTAAAGATGTAACCATTTGTATTGAAACAATGTCTGGCAAAGGTACAGAAGTAGGTATAAATTTGGAACAAATTCATTATATTTTACAACAAGTTAATAATGAAAGACTTCAGATTTGTTTAGACACTTGTCATATATGAGATGCAGGGTATGATTTAAAGGAATATGATGTTTTTAAAAATAAATTAAAATCACTAGATTTATTAAAACATATTAAAGTTATACACTTGAATGATTCAAAAAATGATTTGGGTAGTCATAAAGATAGACATGAAAATATCGGGGAGGGATTTATTGGAATAAATACCTTAGCTAAATTTGTCCATGATAAAGATTTTGATAATATACCCATAATTTTAGAGACACCATATAAAGATCATGGTCACATTTATAATCAAGAAATAAACGAATTACTAAACTATAAAAATAATTAAATAAAGTTGAAATATTAATAAACAAAAATTTAATGCATTAAAGCAAGAATTTAATGATAAGGCTAAAAATGATAGAGAAATGAGTGCTATTTTAGAATCTAAAATGTTTAATATAATTTGATTCTTAATTTTCAGCTCATCGATGACATTATTATTAATTGCTATAACAGCTCTATTATTAAAAATAGAAAAAATAATAATCTTACAAATTAGATTAAAATTAACCAAAAATTTATACATTTTGGTTTTTTATTCACTTTTTTTAAGTTTGTTTTGATTAGCAAAATATTAATTTAGATTCTCTAAATTCAAATTTTAATTTACCTTATTATAATTTAACAATAATAAAACTTATTATGTATATAAATAACATAATGTTAATATATAATTAAAATATGAATTTGAATAAAAAAATTGTTTTATACATTATGCTAACTATTTTGGGAATACTATTTTTTACTAGTTCTATTGTGTTGTATTTTGTTAACCAAACATATGTATTTTTGGTTCTCTCACTTATTGGAATTATTACAGGATCGGTTTTAATTGGAATATGTTCTAGTTTGATAGTAAAAAACTTTTTAGCTAAACAATCATTAGTAAAACATTCATTTAATAGATTTATTGATGAAATAATTAGTCATAATTCTATTGGTGCAATAATTTATGATACTGATGGTAAAATTTTATGGACAAGTAAATTTGTAAAAAATAGATTCGGAAAAAATTGAATTGGAAATAGTTTGCAAAAATTTTTTCTATCATTTGGTATTAATTTTGATACCGATTTGAAATCATTTAATTTTAAACATAAAGAATTAAGTTACAATGCTAATATTTTTGCAACTGATAATTGTATTAGCATTAGAGATAATACTCTGGAACAAAGAGCTCTAGACATATATAAGAATGAATCTATTGTTATAGGAGAATTGGAAATTGACAATTTTCAATTGTATCAATCAATTCTTTCAGAAGAACAAATTTATAATGTAAACAAAGAAGTTGTATTAGTTTTAGATAGCTTAGTTGATAAATATAATTTAGTTTATCGCCAATATAACACTAATGGTAAATATTTAATAATAACTAATAAAGAGTCAATGGAGAAAATGGCAAACAAAAATTTTTCAATGTTTGCTAAATTACATAAAGTTTTAAAAAATAAAGATAATAACTTAATAATTTCTGTATCAATTGGTTTTTCTTACGGCCCAAGCGAATTGTTAGAAAAAATGGAACAATCTAAAAAAGCCTTACTCCAAGCACAAAGTAGAGGTGGAGATCAAATAGCAATTTTTTCCAAAAATGAAATACCAAGATATTATGGTTCTACAAGTGAAATCTTACCAAGTGTTGATAGAACAAGAATTAAGAATATAACATCTATTATTGAGAAAAAACTATCTGATTCTAGAATTAATAAGGCAATAATTTATGGGCATGCAAATGCAGATCTAGATGCAATTGGTTCAGCAATGGGAATTAAATCTTTAGTAGAAACATATAAAAAAGAAGCATATATATGTTCATCAACCCAAGATGCTACAACAAAAAAATCTATTAAAAAATATTTTGAAGATATTGAAGATATATTTATTAAACCTCAACAGGCCAATAAATTATCCGATGAATCAACACTAGTTTTCTTTGTTGATAATTCATCACCAGAAAGAACAGATAATCCAAATGCAATATCTAAAATAAAAAGTAACAACATTTTTATTCTCGATCACCATAGACTAGGTTCATCAGTTGATTTTGCAAATAAAGAAAATAGAATAATTGATCCTTCTGCATCATCAGCAAGTGAAATAGTTACTCAAATTTTAATGTTTTCGAAAAAGACAATAAAAATTGACCGTAAAACAGCACAAATGTTGTTAAATGGAATTTATTTAGATACATTGCAATTTCAAAAACACGTTACTTCAAAAACATTTGAAGTATCAAGTTGATTAGAGTCAAAAGGTGCTAATTCTGCAATTAGTAATGAATCATTAAAAATTGATGACAATACTTATCAAAAAGTATTACAAGTTCTAGAAAATATTCAAGAAGTAAAACCCGGATTTTTCCTTGCATATAAAGATATACCGCTTTCAAACGATGTTATATCAATAGCTGCAGAAGAAATCTTAAGAATAAGTGGAAGAAAAGCAAGTTTTGTTGTTGCTAGAAGCGAAAACTCTAAAACATTTAAATTATCTGCAAGAGGCTTAAATACTAATGTTCAAATTATTGCTGAATCAGTTGGTGGTGGTGGACATTTTGGGACTGCAGCCGCAACATCAAATGAAAGTTTAGATATTTTTATCGACAATATTAAACAAGCTATAGTGAGTGTGAAAAATGAAAGTAATTTTAATTAAAGACTGTAAAGATGGTAAAGCTAACACCATTATCGAAGTTAGCAACGGATATGGAAGCAATTTTCTAATTGCTAAAGGTTTTGGTGTTCCATACAATAAACAAACCCAAAAAGATCTAGAAAAAAGATTGAGTGTGTTAGTTAATGATGAAATGGAAAAACGTTCACAAGCGTTAGAATTAAAAAATAAAATTGAAAAAGAATTATTAGTGTTTAATTTAACTGCACATATTGATAACAATGGAAATTTAATTACACATAAATCCATTTCAACAAAAGATATTATTAAAAAAATGACAGAAAAAGGATATAAATTAGACAAATACGCAATACAAAAAGTTCATTTGGTATCAAATGGTATGCATGATATTAATGTTGAAGTATATAAAGATATAATTGCAAAATTGAAAGTTAAGGTAACATTGAATGACAAATAAAAGTGAATCTGAGTATAATGAAAATATTTCAAAACATACTAATGTTGAATATGAATCAGCTTTATTGAGTTTAATTTTAAGAAGTAACGAATTGTCTGGAAAAATTATTCCGTTTTTAATGGAAGAAGATTTTTCCGTTTTTGAATATCGTGAATTATTTAAAATTTTTAGAGTATTGTTTGAAAACAATCAATCTATTAATGATGATCGGATTTTAGATTTAGCCAAAAGAAATAAAAAAAATATTATAGATGCAACTCTTTTATCATATTTATACACTGTTAATAGTTATTCTGCAAATATTCAAATTTATTTAGAAGAGTTAATTCGACTAACATCTCTTCGAAAAATTGAAAGAAAAATTAAAGAAGTATCGAACAAAATGAATGTCAATCCCAAAATAAGTGAAAGCGAATTGATAAATGAAATTCAACAACTTATTTTAGATATTGATAGAAGCCAAGTAAGTTCTGATTTTTTAACAGCTAAAGATGTTAGTGATAAATATTTAAGTGATCTAGAGGCAAGAAAAGATGCGAATATAAATGAATTCAGTGGTATACCAACTGGATTTAAAGAAATAGACAATACAACACAAGGTTTACATGGTGGAGAACTCATCATTTTAGCAGCTAGACCAGGTATTGGTAAAACCGCATTTGCGCTTAACATTGCAACAAATATTGCACAGCATAAAGGTAAAAGAGTTGCTTTTTTTAGTTGAGAAATGACGCCTATTCAATTAATGGGGCGTATTTATAGTTCATTAACTGAAATAGAAGCTAATAAATTTAAAAAACCTCAAATGTTAACAGATAATGAATTCATAAAAATTAATGCAGTAAAAATGAAAAAAATTGACAAATTAAATTTATATATGGATGATAGTTATAATACAGATTTAAATAACTTAATATGAAAATGTCGCAGATTGCATAAAGTAAACCCACTTAGTTTAATAATAATTGACTATTTACAACTAGTTGAAAGTTCAGGAAATAAATTTAGAAGTGAAAACGATAGACAAAAAGAAGTTTCAAAAATAAGTAGGGCTCTTAAAACTTTATCTCTTGAATTGAATATTCCAATTTTGGCACTAAGCCAACTATCGCGTGAAGTTGAAAAAAGAGAGGACAAACGACCAATGCTTTCTGACTTACGTGAAAGTGGAGCTATTGAACAAGATGCTGATATAGTTATGTTTATATATCGAGAAAGTTATTACAATAATAAGAAAAAAAATAGCGAAGAAAAGCAAAATCATTATATACAAGAAGGTTATGCAGATATTGGCACACCAACTAATATAATAATTGCTAAACATAGAAATGGCTCTACAGGATCATATAACTTAAGGTTTTTTATGACATATGGAAAATTTACTGATATTGATTATTCTTCATATAAAGATTTTAGTGAAAATGAATATGAGTAAAAACTTAAATGAAAGGAAAGAATAATGGACCCGATAACAATTTTATTTCTAATAGTATTATTTTTACTCTTAATATGTAGTGCAATTTTTAGTGGATGCGAGACTGCATATACATCTCTAAATCCTGGAAAAATCGAAACATTAGTCGAAAATAAGGGCTTTGGAGCAAAAATTATTAAAAAACAATATAGTTTTTTTAATCAAACATTAGGAACAATACTTATTTTTAACAACATAGTTAATATCACATCTTCAGCACTAATTTCATATATTTTTAGTTCATCTATTCCTGAATTAAAATCATACAGTGTTTTAATTTCAACGTTAATAATGACACCTATTATAGTTTTATTTGGTGAAATTATGCCTAAATTATTAGCAAAAGCTCATCCAATATGATTTGCACAAACTTTTTGTTATGTATTGTTAATTTTGTATTATCTTCTTTGACCAATAACATTTTCAATAGGTAAAATTGGTAAAAAAATTTACATAACCAATAGTGAAAAAGATGTAAAAAATTTAATTGATGTAGCACAAAATGAGGGTGTATTAGAAACAAATGAAAGTATTATGGCACAAAACGCATTAGATCTTGATAGTATAAAGACTGCACGCCATTACATAAAACTAAAAAATGTTTCAACAATAAAATGAGATGCAAATGTGCAAGAGGCACTTGAAGTATTTAAAAATACCAATTATAGTAGGTTACCAATTGACAAAGATGGTCAATTGATAGGAATATTGCACTTAAAAGATATATTCTTTTTACAAAACAAAAATAAAATCATTAATTACTTAAAAGTTGTTCCATCAATCAGTTCAAACGCTACTTTAGCAAGTTCATTAGAAAAAATGAGACTTAAAAGAGCTCAAATGGCTTTCGTTACTAAAAATAATCAGTCAAGTGATGTAATTGGAATATTAACAATTGAAGATATATTAGAAGAAGTTGTTGGAGAAATTTATGATGAATATGATGATGAAGAAATAAAAGATATATTTGAAATTAGTTTAGAATTATTCCATGTTTCTGGATATGTAAAAATAAAAGAAATGATTAGACAACTTGAAATTGAATTAGAATTAAATCAAGATGAAAAAGAAATGACATTGAGAGAATGATTAGAAAAAAGAACTGAACACAAAATTACAAAATCTACAAAATATCAAGTTGATGATATAACTTTTAGAACTTTTTGAGTTCCTGATCGTAAAAATAAATATTATAGATTCGAAGTTGAATTGGGAAATAATGCTGATATTATCGACAATGAAACAACAATAGAAAAAGAATTAATATAGCTTTATTGCTATATTTTATTTTATTAATCTAGAAAAACGTTAAATTTATTTAATATAATAAAAGAGAAAAGAGGTGTCTAAATATGAATAAAAAACTAATAAAAAAAATTAAATTATGCTCAATAATAGCAATGACACCAATTCCGTTTATAACTATTGGTTGTAACTTCAATAATTTTTTTAATACACAAAACGAAAAGGACAAATCTCCTGAAGAAAAAAAATTAAATGAATTGATTAACGAAGCTGAAAATATCATAAAAACAGATAATTCTTTTGATATAAAAAGAATAAATGAATTGACAAGTGCGATAAATAATGCTAAAAATGGTAAAAATAAAGTAATAAATAACAACGACTTTCTTGTTTTGGCTTTGGAATTAAAAAAAGCAATAAATAAATTTCAATCCGTTGTAGTAGATGATGAAAACATTGAAATTCCTAATGATTCTCAAGACTCTGATGATGACAAAATAAATGAAGTAAATGAAAAAGGAGTTTCAAAAATTAATTTTTCATTATATAAAAATGAAATTTTAAATAAAGCTAAAATTAAAAAAGCTTTAATGAAAGAAAATATTTTAAAAATAATAGGTAATAAAAATGTAAATTTAAATAATATTAGACAAAAAATTCAAGATCAAAATCAATTAAATAAAGCTATTTACCTTGCTAATTTGGTTAATAGAATTAGAAAACAATTATTAAACTTTTCAAATGATGTTTATGATTATTTTTATTTAAGAGGAGAAAGATATAATATTTCGCTTCATGCATTTGAAAATTTTGTAAAACAATATTTAACACAAGCTAATATAAAAAATATTATTATTACTCTTATAAACTCATTCAATGGAAGCCGTTTTAATATAGAGCAAATACTAGCGAATGAAAAATATTTTGAATTTAACATAAATCAAATTTCAAAATATTTAGATAATGTGCAAAGAGACATTGATTTAACATTTGATAATACAGATAGCTATATTGTTAATTTTAATAAATTAGATTTTTTAAAAAATAGAAACAAGTTTAATTGAATAAGTGATGAAGACATTTACAAAATAAGAAAAAATTTACTTTTCGCTGGTACAGCTCATATTAGAAATTTAAAATATTTCAAACCTTTTGTAATTGAAAATGAAGAAAACGATATTGTTGTTAGATCTAATTTTCAAGAATTAATATATGACCTTACAGGTGGGGCCAATTATTATAATGATGTAACAGAGTTATGAACTGGTTCAGGAATTGATAATAACATTTATAATTTTAGTTTTAAATATAGAACAAGTAATGCAAACGAAGAAATACAAGTAAATGAATTTGTTAAAAATAAAATAAAAGATATTATAAGTATAAAAATGAGTAAAAGACAAAAAATAGAATCTGTTCATAATTGAATAATAGATTATATTGATTATTCAAATAATAAGGATTTGAATGATCCATCCAAATCAGAAATAATAAGAAGTCCATACACATTTGTAACATTTCCACAGAATCAACAAGGAGTTGTTTGCGAGGGATATGCAAGAATGTTTCAAAAATTTATGACTTTTCTAAATATTGAATCATGATATATCACAGGTCCTGTTCTTGTTAATGGCGTTGAACAACCTCATGCCTGAAACATGGTAAAAATAGATGATGAATATTTATTTGTAGATTGTACTTTTGATGACCCTGTTATTCTAGGTAATAATATATCTATACAATCTAAATCTATTACACCACACTCTCGAAAACATTTGTTAGTAACATGAAAACAACTAGCATTTGATGAAAATAATAACAAAATAAGAACAGTTGATAAAGAATATTTATATTTACAACAATTTTGAAAAGAAAGAAATAAATTGGATATGTACAGCGTTAAATTTCCAAGATAAATAAAAATAACCCATAAATTATTCTGGGTTATTTTTTCGTCATTTTTTATTTATTTAATATTATAGAAAGCGTCAACACCTAAGAATTCTTCAGAACCGTCCAACTCTTCTTCAATAACTAATAATCTATTATATTTAGCAATTCTATCTGTACGAGACATTGAACCTGTTTTGATTTGTCCTGTATTTAATGCAACAGCAACATCTGAAATTGTTGTGTCTTCTGTTTCTCCTGAACGATGTGATACAACACATGCCATTCCATGTTTTTGAGCTAATTCAATTGTATCTAATGTTTCTGTTAATGAACCAATTTGATTTAATTTAATTAAAATGGCATTCATTGATTTTTCTTTAATTGCTTTTTTAAGTAATTTTGGATTTGTAACAGTTAGGTCATCACCGACAATTTGAATTTTGTGTCCATATTTTTCAGTCATTTTAGCGAATCCTTCTCAATCGTCTTCTGCTAAACCGTCTTCAATAGAAATAATTGGATATTTTTCAATTAATGTTCCATAGTAATCAACAATTTCATCTGTTGTATATTCCAATTTAACATTTTCTAAATGTTCAAAACCGTTTTGTTTACTTTCAATAGCTTTTTTAAGTTTTTTAAAAACATATTTTTTACCATCGTAAAATTCACTTGCTGCAGCATCTAATGCAATAGCAATAGCATCTTTACCGCTTGTTGCAGGTTTAAATCCTGCGGCCTTGATAGCTTTAACTAAGTAATCAAGAACTTCTTCATGACTTTTACAATTTGGTGCGAATCCACCTTCATCTCCAACTTGTGTTCCATGACCATCAGCTTTTAATAATTTAGCTAAATTGTGAAAAACGTGATTAGCCATTTGTAATGCTTGTCTCATTGATTTAGCACCAACTGGCATAATCATAAATTCTTGAAAATCAACTGTATTTGAAGCGTGTGCTCCACCATTCATAACATTTAACATAGGTACTGGTAATGTATGAGCATTTGTACCGCCTATGTATCTATATAAAGGCATTCCTAATTCATCTGCAGCAGCACGAGCAACAGCTAATGAAACACCTAAAATAGCATTAGCACCAAATTTACTTTTTGTATCAGTTCCATCCATTTCAATCATTTTTTGATCAATTCCACGTTGATCAAAAATATCATAACCAATTAATTCTGGCGCAATATCTTCATTAACATGGTCCACAGCAGTCATAACACCTCTGCCACCAAATCAATTTTTTTCATATTTTGTTTTTTGATCTCTTAATTCAAGAGCTTCTTTACTTCCTGTACTTGCGCCTGAAGGTACATTTGCAATTCCATGTGCACCAGTTTCAGTAAATACTTCAACTTGCACTGTTGGGTTTCCACGTGAATCTAAAATTTCACGTGCTTTAATTTCATAAATAAATGACATTTTTTCTCCTTGTAACATTTTAAATATATTTAAAATTATAACACATTGAAAAAATCTATTTTTAGACCTTTGATAATTATTTTTTTATATTAATGATAATAATTTCATATTTGATAAAAAAATATAGATTTTAAATCTATATAATGTTACATTTTTGTAATTAAAATTTAATGATTTGAATTTTATTTTGAATTAATTCATTTTCTAATTCATCTAGCATATCAAGTTCTTGTTCTAATTTTAAAACTTCCTCAAGTTTTGGTTTTGTAACAGGTTCTTTTGGTGCAAACAACTCACAAGTTTCATTTGCTTTTTCTATAGAAATTTCATAGGTTCCAATTTGTTTAGCTAAATTTATAGTATCGATTTTATCATTTGTTAAAACGGGTCTGAAAATTAATCTATCAGCTTCTTTGGAAATAACTTCAAGTGATTCTAATGTTTGTGATGCAACTTGTCCAATGTTTTCCCCATTAGAAATAGCTGGTATTTTTCTTTTAGCCGCTATTTTACAAGCAATTCGATAAAAACTTCGTCTCATAATAGTGATTTTATATGCTTCATTAGAAATCAATGATATGTAATTCATTAAATTGGAATAATCAGCTAAATATCAAATAGTTTTAGTCTGAAAATTAGATAATTTTTGAATTAAGCGCTTCAATTTACTTATTGTTGTTTCATCGGTTTGCGGAGGTGTAACAAAAGATAAAAATGAAACATTTAATCCTCTTTTCATTAATTCAAAAGCAGCCACTGGAGAATCTATACCACCACTCATTAAATGTAACGTAGAGCCAGATACACCTACAGGCAAACCACCATATAGTCTAATATTATCACTAAAAACGTAAGTTTCTTTTGCTCTTATTTCAACATTAATTATTTGATCAGGGTTGTGAACATCTACTTTTACTGAACTATTTTTCAATATGAACGAACCAATTAAATTATTCATTTCTTGAGAATTATATTTAAAATTTTTATTACTTCGTCTAGTTGCAATTTTAAAAGTTTTTGTCTCTTTTTTTAATGACTTTAATGCTAGATTTTTTATAGATTCCAAATTATTATCACACACAATAACAGGTGAAAATGAAGTTAATCCAAAAACATTTGTTAATTTTTTCATATTATCTTCGCTATATGAAAGATACATTCTGTCATATTCAACAAATGGTTTTTCATTCACAATTTTAGTTATATTTTTTGCTAGTAAATTAATAAAAGTATTTCTATTTTTTCCTTTTAAAGTTAATTCACCGTATCTTAATAAAATTTTAGAGTACATATTTTTTTCCTTTTTTTAAATGACCACTTAATATTTCATAAGCTTTTTGATAATCTTTAGCAATCATTTTCATATTTATTCCTTGTAAAACATTATTTAATTCTAAATTATTTTGTCTATGATTAATTAATTTATTAATCAAAATTTCTGTCATATTTTTATATGCTAAAGCAGTTAAAATTTTTTTTGTTAATTCAATTAAAATAGAATGTCATTTTTTTCATAATTCATCTTTAAAATAGATATATTCATCAAAAGCATTTTGAGTAACTAATAACGAATAATTTTTAATTAAAATATCAAATTTATTATTATTTTCATTGCTTTCTTCTAAAAGATTTCTATTTTTCATTAAATTTAAATATCACAATTTTGTAATTTCTAAATAATAAAGTTTTCATTGTTTTTGTGTTTCTTCATAATTAATATTTGTAACTAAATCATTTATTTGCTCTACTAAATCTATTATTTGTTTAAAAAAAACTTGTAATTCTAAATGCTCTTCTTGATCAAATTCTTTACTTTCATAATTTTGAAAAATACTATTGAAATTTAAAATTATTTGGTCAAATATTTTTGTAAATTCTGAAAATTTATTTTTTGCACTAAAAATAAAATGATTTTTCATTAAAAATGTTCTTAGATTTTCTAACATATTTTTAATATCAACAAATGAGTTTTTTACAAAACTATCAAACTTATTTAACTCAAATAAAGAATTTTCTATTAAAAACACATCAAAGTAAATTTTTTTAACCTTTTTAAGCACTGTTTTATATGGAATGTTTAATCATTCTTGTTTTAAAATATTCAATTCTTCCCTTAAATTATTAACTTTTAAATTATGAGAAGTTGTCTTCATTTGTTGAAGTTTTAAAGGCAAATCATAAAAGATAGCTCATTCTAAATTTATTAAATATTCTATTTTAGAAATAAAGATATTAATTCTTTTTTCATGTTCATTTAATGAAACAGAAACATTAGAAATTGAATTAGTCATTTTTTCTTCTTCTAATTCTTGAGTTATGTTTTCCAATTCATTAAGTTCTTTAATTAAGTAATCGTATGAATATATTAATTTACTTTTTTTAATATTTAAATATTTTTTTAATTCTCGAATTTTATTAAAAGAATTTGTTGAAACTGTATCGATTGTGTTTCAATGTTTATTTAATTTATTCGATATAGAATTAAATTTTTCATACAAAATACAAATTTTTTCATATATTGGTAATGCTATTTTATATTTTTTCTTACATAAAAAGAGCTTAAATTTTTCTAAATACTTTTTCCATTCAATTAAATGAATTCTAATATCTTTTTCTAAACATTTAATTTTTTCATTTATTTTCTCTAGTTCAATCAAGTCATTTTTATACTCAGTTCTTTTTTTGGACATTGTATAAAATCTAGTTAATGAAGCTTCAATATCATTATCTTCTGCAGAAATTCTTTTTATTCATTTTTCAATGGTTTGTTCATGTTTTAAATAAATTCTTTTTCTAGACACTAAAAAAACTATAGCAACTAAACTAGAAAAAGAAATCAAACAAAGAAAAAATGATAGTGTAATTATTAATTCTTTCATAATGTTATGTATTATAAATAATTTTTATATTACTTATTAAAAAATAATAGGTAATAAAAAAGTTGAATTAAATAAATTCAACTACTGGATTATTATGAATTACGTAAATTTAAACTCTTGTAACCTTCAACTTTTTTGCCTTTATAAAAACCACAAAATTCACATACACGGTGTTGTTGAATTAATTGTGTACAGTTTTTACATGCAATTAAATTTTGTACAGGCAACGCATCATGAGTACGTCTTTTATGTTTACGTTGTTTAGATGTTTTACGCTTTGGAACTATAGCCACAATTCCTCCTTCATTTAAAGTTAAAAATTTATCAAACTTTACTATTTATTAAAATGTATTTCTATTATAGATTAAAAAATAAAATAAGAAAGTATTTTTTTAATTTACAACAACTAATTTTCGAAGTTTGTTTTTAAAATACCTAAAATAATTAAATATTTAGTTTAAAATTATTTTTATCTATTAATTAAATGAAATAATAAATTTATATACTTTTTAAAGTATAAAAGGAAACACATGAATAACGAAAAATTAAAAAAAGGTTTAAAAAAAGAAGAAGTCCTACAAAAATTAAATCAATATGGAGAAAATACACTACTTAAAAAGAAGAAACTAAATCCTTTCATTGCATTTTTAAAACAATTTATGGATCCAATGGTAATTCTAT
Organism: Mycoplasmopsis lipofaciens ATCC 35015; assembly: GCF_000686585.1. GTDB lineage: Bacteria > Bacillota_I > Bacilli_A > Mycoplasmatales > Metamycoplasmataceae > Mycoplasmopsis > Mycoplasmopsis lipofaciens. The sequence continues at coordinate 104,202 of NZ_KK365990.1, read as the reverse complement.
TAATAATTGCAGCATTAATTAGTTTGTCGTTAGCAATTTATGAACATTTACAAAATAATAATTCTTTGAAAGAACTTATTGTATCTTATGTTGAACCAGGAATTATAATGATTGTAATTATTTTAAATAGTATGTTAGGTGCATATCAAGAAATAAAAAGCGATCAAGCTGTGAGGGCTTTAGAAAAAATTAATCAAGTAAATACAACTGTAATTAGAGATAATAAAGTAGAAATTGTGCCAGCTAATTTAATAGTTCCAGGAGATATTATCATTTTAGCATCAGGCGATACAATTAATGCTGATTGCAAAATAATCGAATCCAATAATTTAGAAGTTATTGAATCTTCCTTAACAGGAGAAAGTATACCTGTTAAAAAGAAAGAGGACTTCGACAAAAAAGTTGACAAAATATTAGCCAATAACTCACATATGGTTTATTCTGGTACATATGTCACTAATGGTAGAGCAATTTGTTTAGTAGAAAAAACAGGGTCTAATACTCAAATTGGAATTATCAATTCAATGATTCAAAATGAAAATAAAAATATAACGCCATTACAATTCAAATTAAATAAATTGGGAAAATGATTTGGTTATTCAGGAATAATTTTATTATTTATAAGTTTTATAATGCAAATTCTTATGAATAATATATCTACAGGAATATGAAATAATCCTGATATTTATACCGAGAGTTTAGTGACAGGTATAAGTTTAGCAGTAGCAGCAATTCCTGAGGGTTTAATCACTTTTACAACAGTTATTTTATTCATTGGAGTGAAAAAACTTAGTAAACAAAATGGGTTAGTTAAAAATTTACTTGCAGTTGAAACACTCGGTTCTGCTTCAATAATATGTACCGATAAAACAGGAACATTAACTGAAAATAAAATGCGAGTTGTTGATTCTTATATTTGCTCTAAGCAAACTTTTATAAATAAACAAAATGAGAACTCGTTTTTAGAATTAGCAAAATATTTCACACTATGCAATGATGGATTTATAACTTATAATAAAAAACAAAATGAATTTAAAGAAGTGGGTGATCCTACCGAAACTGGAATTTTAAGGTGATCTTATTCATTCAATCTCACAAAAGAAAATCTAATAAATAAATATCCTATCTTAACTTCATTACCATTTGATAGTAATAGAAAAATGTCAAGTGTTCTTATCAAAGTTGAAAATAACTATGAAATAATAACAAAAGGTGCTCCTGATGTGATTATTGAAAAATGTATAAATATTGATAAACAAGAAATCAAAAAAATAAATGAAGAATGAGCTAAAAAATCGTATCGTGTTTTAGCTATTGCTAAAAAAAATCATGCAATTGAAACATTAGATTTTAAAGATGAAAATGATCTAGAACTAATTGGTTTAGTTGCAATGATTGACCCTCCGAGAGCAAATGTTGCTCAAAGCATTGCTGAAGCTAAACTTGCAGGAATTAAAACTGTGATGATTACAGGAGATCATATCGTTACAGCTAAGGCAATAGCTAGCAAACTTGATATATATCAAAATGGGGATTTATGTATAAATGGTGAAGAACTTAAAAAAATGAGTGATGAAGAACTTAAAAATAAAGTTAGTTCAATATCAGTTTATGCTCGTGTTAATCCTGAAGATAAATTAAGAATTATAAAAGCATGGCAAGCACATGAAAAGGTTGTTGCCATGACTGGAGATGGTGTTAATGATGCACCAGCACTTAAAGCAAGTGACATAGGTTGCGCAATGGGAATAACAGGAACCGATGTATCAAAACAAGCTGCAGATTTAATTTTGGTTGATGATAATTTTAATACTATTGTTAATTCCGTTAAAAATGGACGCTTAATATATGACAAAATAAAAACAGTTATTTTAAATTTACTAATTAGTTCACTATCAGAAGTGTTAATTATGTTAATTGGAATGATTGCATTCTTTTTTGCATATAAGAAATATTATATAAATGGTTTTTATATCTTTGCTGCAAGCCAATTATTATGAATCAATTTATTAACACATGGTTTACCAGCCATAGCATTAGGATTTGTTGATAGTAACAAAAATGTTATGAATCGAAAACCATTTGAAAAGAAAGAAAGCATATTTGCAAGAGGTATGGGAATGAATTTAATAATTCAATCATGTATTCTTTCATTGTTATCTTTGATTAGCTATGTATTAGGTGCTGAATATGCTATACAAAATAATTTAGATGTAGCTTCGGTAGCTTCTACTACTGCATTTGTAACCCTTGGTGTTGCCGCTTCTATAAATTCGATTAATTTGATGAGTGAAAAATCAATATTTACCGCAAGTTTTAAAAAATATTGACTTGTTTGATTATCAGCAAGTTTTTCATTGGTTGCAACTCTAATAATTGTTTTCATTCCACAATTAGCAAAAATGTTTAGAATGTCAACTAATTATTATAATAACGTAAATTTAATAGCTATGTCAATACCAATTTCCTTTGGATTAATTGCATACAATGAAATTTATAAACTTATAAATTTAATTAGACGAAAAAATAAAAATTAGGCTAAACAATAAAGCCTAATTTTTATTTGAACCAATAATTTTTGTTTTAAAAAAATCAAATTTTTCTTGTGCTGCTGTTTGAGTTTTTCCAAATGCAAAAATATAATATTTAATTTTAGGTTCTGTTCCTGAAGGTCTTAAAGCCAATCAAGAATTATCATCTGTAAATTCAATTTTTATCATATTAGATTTAAGAAAATTATCTTTTTTATTGTAATCAACAATAATTTGATTTTCAAAATTTAAATTTTTAAATCTATTTTGTAAATCTTCTAAATTAATTCCTGCCTCTATTTCAATTTCAATATTACCGCTAACAATGTAACCATATTTTTCATAAATATCATTTAAAACATCAACAAGAGTTTTGCCTTGTTTTTTATAATATGAAACCATTCTAGGCAAAATTACTACAGATTGCAACGCATCTTTATCACGAGAAACAAATTCCTTATTTAGAGAACCATAACTTTCTTCAAAGGCATAAATACACTCTCTATTTTGTTTACTTTGTTCATTAATTATCATTCCAATTCATTTAAATCCAGTTGGAACAACATAAGAATCTATATTTTTTTCCTTGGCTATTATAGCAGGCATATTAGATGAAACATATGAATGCACCATATATTTGGTGTTATTGATATTCATTGAATCCTTATTTAAAACATTAATAACAAAATTTGCAATCAATGTTGCTGTTTCATTACCATTTAATAAAACATATTTATCGTTATGCTTAATGCCCAAACCAACTCTATCGCTATCTGGATCAGTAACTAAAAATAAATCACAATTATTTTTTCTAGCTAATTTTTCAAGCATTATATAGGCATCTTGTTTTTCTGGATTAGGATAACTACAATGTGTAAAGTTCCTGTCAATTTTCATTTGTTTTTTTACAAAATAAACGTTTTCGCCTAATCCTAACTTTTCGAATATTTGGGGAGCAAATTTACTTCCTGTTCCATGCAAAGGAGAATATGCCAATTTAATATTGTCTGTATCAATATCATTTGCAATATTGCAAATTTCATCAATATAAGAATCCTTCATTTTTTTACTAAAAAAATTAATATTTTTGAATGTTTTTTTAGTAAGTTTTTGAATATTAAAATTTTCATCATATTTTTCATATGATTCGAAAAAACTAGTCATTTCGTCAATTTCTTTTGGCAAGCATTGACTACCCATTTCATTGTATAACTTAATACCATTGTATTCTGCGGGATTATGACTAGCAGTTATATTAATCCCTCCTTGCATTTTATTTTTTAATATTGCATAACTTACAAAAGGTGTGGGAGTAATATCTTTACTAAAAAAAACTTTTATCCCATAGTTATTCAATATCATTGCACAACAAATTGCAAAACTATATGACATTCTTCTATTATCACGCCCAATAGCTATTTTAATTTCCTGATTAGGATATTTATTTAACAAATAATTAGAAAATCCATGCGCTACTCTTTGCACATGTGCATAGTTTAAATGATCTTCATTTTTACCTAATTTACCACGAATGCCCGCGGTACCAAATTCCAATTTTTTAATTTTCATATCTTGCATAGCCCATATTATATACTTTTATTTTTTGAAACGCAATTTGATTAATAAATTATATAATTAGTTAATGAAAATTTTAGATACAGACAAAGAAACAAAAAATGAAAACGAAACCGAACCTTTTAATCAGAAAATTAAAAAATACTTTAAAAATTCTATTAAAGTAAAAATTTTTGATATTTCACTTGGGGGAATTCTGTTAGGAATGCAAATCATTCTTATGATAATTGCAAAATTAACAATTCTTAAAATAGTTCCTTTGGAAATCGAATTTGTCTTTTACATTTTTTATGGCTTAATATTTGGACCATTTAAAGGTTCGTTTTTTGCAATTCTAGGAGATACGCTTGTTTTATTAATTACAGGTTATATTGGAACGTGATTTTGATTATATGCAATAATACCTCCGTTAATTGCAATTACAAGTTCTATTTATTTTTTCATTTTTAAAAACGTAAAAAGTTTTAGATTGATTTTTTCAATAGCAATTTTATTATCATCCTTAATTATTATTTTAGTTACTTATTTTATGCATGTAAATGAAGATGGAACTTTTAATATTTCTAAATCAAAAACCTTGCCTAAATCGTTTTTATTGTGAATGATTATCGCTTTTGCTTCCTTAATAATTTTGGCTTTTATTACTCTTTATATTTCTTATAAAGTTACTAAAAAAGAAAAAATAATGAATTATTTACTAGTATTTAGTTTAATTATTTTTATTGTTATTATTTATAGATGAACATTAGGACCAATTGCTTACATTTCTTGATATAATCATTTCAATAAGACTAAAGGAACAACTAAATTTAAAACATTAGGCACTGATTATGTTTTGATAACTATACCTATTATTATTAAAAGTGTAATTACAATTCCGGTATATACTCTTATTTTAACCCCTATATTTAACATCACCCATTTTTTAAAAGAAAAATATATTGATTCAAATAATTCAATCTCATATTAATGAGATTTTTTTTATATTAATAAAAAATAATTATTTTTGTTATAAAATTCATATTATGTTATCAAGAAGAAAATTTAGACTTGGAAATATTGGTGTTATTTATAAATATGAATTATTTGATAAAGAAATAAATATAAATGAAGTGTTTCAAGAAAATCAAGATCTCACAAATGAACAATTTTTAGAAATAGAAAAACTCAAAAAGAACTATTCATTTTATAAAAAAATAATAAGTTCCTTTTTAAATGCTGATTGAAAATGGGAAAGAATTTCTCCATTATTAAGAGCTATTTTAATTTACGCTGTACATGAACTATTTTTAATTGAACCTAGAATTGTTATAAATGAAGCGGTAGAAATAACCAAATATTACTTCGAGGATGAAAAAAATTACTATAAATGAATCAATGCTATTTTACAAAATATTTATAAATATTTAGTAGTGCAAGAAGCAAAATTAAGAGAAGAAAAAAATAATGACCATGACAAAAAAACAATTAATTAAATATTCTAAAAATTATTTAAAAAATAATGGCTTGTATAAAAACTACAAAAAAGTTTTTTGTTTTAGACAAACAAAGTTTTCCATCGAAAAAATTATTCAGATATTTAATTTTAAAATTAACACTGATTTTTTAAATTTAATAAATAACTATTTAATAGATGATAAAAATAAAAATATGGATGATTTTGTAAATAAAATAATAAGTATTTTTTCTAAAATAACAAGCGATGATGAAAAAATGTTAAGAAATTTTTGATCATATTATTGATTAGCCATAAATAAATATTACATGTTAAGGTTAGGTTCCAAACAATTTAGCGTTTATAATCCATACAAAGAAGAAATAATTTATGAAGTTGATATAACAAAAAGAAATTATTTTAGTTCTTTTTTAGATGAATTTAAAAAAAGACAAAATTTTAATATTAAATTAAGAAAAATATTTAAATCATGTCCCTTTTTACTTACAACTTCTTATAATTAAAAATAACCAAATTGCCTTTTTTAAAGACTTTTTGGTTATTTTAATATAATAATTCAATTATTTTTTCAAGCTCTATTTCATATTTTTTGGAAACATCTTCAAAATTAGAAAATTTATCTGATTCATATTTTGTTCCATCTATTAGAAGTGATTGAATATTTTTAGCACCTAAAAAATTAAATGTACCTTCTAGTAATTTAATATGGTCTCCAAATGGATACCATCCTTTAGGTGCTCCTTGTGAACCAATAATAATTACGTTAAGATTTTCTAAAAAGCCTTTCGATTGTCCTTTGCCAGAATATTTGTATGTAAAAGTTTTATTAGCAACACATATAGAATCAATAAAACTTTTTAATGTTGATGAATAACTAAAATTATACATAGGTGCATTTAAAACTAATAAATCAATATTTTTTAATTTATCAATTCATATGTCAGATTCTACATTGACAAAAAATTCATCTCTATTTAAACTTGTTAATTGATTTTCAGCAAATGGAGAATTGTTTAAATCTAAGAAAGTAATTTCGTTATTTTTATTTTTATCATTTATTTTTTTAATAAGTTCCATGCTGATATAGTCTGTCAAAGATTTTTGATTTACAGAAGTATTTAAGCATAATACTTTTAGTGGTTTGTATTTCATATTTTTACTCCTTTATTAATTTCATATTAAAATTATACAAAAATCATATAATTAATAAATATGATTACAAAAGAAATGGCAATAGGAATAAGCATAGGCACAATATTTACATTTACAATATTGACTTTTTTGTTTGCTTATACAATTTTAAAGGTAAAAAAGGAAAAAAATAAAAATAGTATTGGATTCAAATTTGAAAATAAAATTAAAAATAAAATGTTAAATATAGTTAAGACAAATAACTATAAATATTTAAATGGCGGGTTATTTAAGTACTCTGAAACTCAATGATTCGAAATTGACGGTATTTTAATTAGTGAAAAAGCTATTTTTATTATTGAAACCAAATATTATATTGGAACATTGAAAGGAAATGCTCTCGATACAGAAATCACTCTTATAAATAACAAAAAAAGAAAAAAATTTAGAAATCCGCTAATTCAAAATTTTAAACATATACAACATTTTTACAAAATGTGTAGAATGAGTTTTCCTATTTTTTCATTAGTTATTCTACCTTCACAAACCTCACAAGAATTGGAAGCTCTAGAATCTTGATCGGTTGTTGTCAATGAAGACAATATTGAACAAACCTTAAAAGAAATTGATGAGGACATGAAAGATGACCTTCCTATATCTAATGAAATAGTTAGAGCAATAATAGACATTACAAATGCATCTAGAACATCTTCATATAAAGATATTAAACGTTTCGGAAAAATAATAAAAAAGGATATCAATGACAAATAAAAAATTCCTTAAAAATTACTATTTGGATAATAAAGTATATGAAGTCTATACAGATATTAATTCTTCTAAAAATATTAAAATTGAATACAATGGAGACCATTTTATTATTAAACATTGTAATCACATTTCGATGGAAGAATATGAAAAATATGATTTAGACAAATTATTAAAAAAGCAATTGAACAAAAATATTATTATTTTATCATTTAAACCAGAAAATCATTGAATAAGTATTTTTGGAAAAAAAGTATGATTAAAATGAAATTATTTATATAGAAACATAAATCAATTTTATTTTTCAGAAGATGAAAATGAATTAATAATCTCATGTAGTATAAAATACCAAAATGATGAAAAATTAAGAAAAAAAATTTTTTTAAATGTTTTATCAAGAATATTAGAAAATTACATTAGAAATTTTCAAACCAAAATGTCTAACCAAATGAATGTTCAAAATACAAGTAATATAAAAATTGTTAATGTTTTAAATTATTGAGGCGAGCATAAATTTTCTAAAAATAAATCAATGTGAATTAGATATAACGTAAAATTAATTGCATTAGAAAAAGAATTAATAAATAGCGTAATTACCCATGAATTGTTGCACCATATTTATAAAAAACATACAAAACTATTTTATGAACAAGGCGATTATTATTATAGAAATTTTTCCAAATTTCAAAATGCTTTAAATAATATTAAGGTTTTACTAAAAGCGAATTAATAAACTATATAAAAACAAAATATAAAAAAGTCTACGTTAAATTTCGTAAACTTTTTTTATTTAAAATTTGAAAATTTTATTTATTGATAAGAGTTTGAATAAATTTCGTGAGTGAAGCCTTGTGTTCATTAAATCTAAAACTTGATACTCTATAAATTGGATAACCCTTAACTGTCATGAAATCGTTTTTGATTCTATGATCGATTAAGTCCTGAATCTCAAATCTATCAGCGGTTGTATCTAATGATAAACCAACAATAAAATTATTTTTATTATCTAATAATGCCATATCAATGTTATATGAACCTATACAATAGTCTAATTGAATTTTAATTTCTTTTCCAAAATTTTGCTCATTAATTCAACTAGTTAAATCGTAAACAAATTGAGAATTTGCATTTTTATTTTCATTGTAACTATTAATAACATTTTTTGTATATGATTTTTGTTTATCTACACTCATTTGAATATACGTTAATCATCTTTTAAAAGTTAGTAAATTATCATTTTTGGCATCAATGTCAGTTGCATAAATACTTTTAATAACAATCATTTTATCTTTTGCTCTTGTTATAGCAACGTTTAATGCATTTCTACCTTTTTTTGAACCAATATATGTTGAATGTAAGGCTGTAGCAGAAGTATAACCTACTGATGCAATAACTAATTCAGCTTCATCACCTTGAATATTTTCAATATTCCTTAAAATTACTTTATCTTCTAATGCCTCAAAAATTTTAGGAGAAATAAGTGAAATTTGTTCTCTAATAAAATCTTGTTGTTTTCTATTAAATGCCAATAAAATAATTGAATTGTATTTTTTAAGATTTTTTTCACAAACGTTTATAAGTTTTGCACATTCTGCCTCATTTTTATTATCAATTCATTCACCATTAACATCTATAACATCAACACTTGTTTTTCCTTTTTTAACATAGCTATCTAAACCTTTAAGACCTGATTGATAAAATTCCTTGCTTGAAAATAATACTAATTCACTAGAATTTGAACGATAATTCATTTCTAATAAATATTTCGGCAAATGATTATGTATTGCTCAATCTAATAAAGAAGTAATTTCTTCTTCTGTAAATTCATCTTCATTATTATCTCTAGTACTAAATCAATTAGATGGCTGCATTTGTTGATCATCACCAGCAACAACTACTTTGTCTGAAATGGAAATAAAAGGAATTGCTTTTTCAATAAAAATTTGGCTCGCTTCATCAAAAATTACATAATCAAAATGATCATTATCAAAATCAATAAAATTACCTAAAATTTCAGGAGTACCAACAAAAATATTATAGACACTTTTTATAATGTCATCAAACAAAGAGGTGATAATATAAGGTGGGGTAACCCTTCTTTCTAATCTTCCAAAAAATTCATTTAGTTTTTGTCTATGTGATTCACTTTTCGATCTATAGTTATCTAATTTTAATTTACTTGAATATGCATTGTTTTGATATATAGCTTCTAATAATTCAGGGGTTGTATTATCTAAATTTCTTCTATCTAGAAATCTATTGTATTCTTTTTCTTTTTTGTCAAATTGAATAAATGAATTTAAACGAATAAAATTAGATAATTGAACTAAATCCTCAATTGCATAAATTGATAAATATTTTTTATGATATTTCATTAATTGTTTTGCTAGTTTATAACTTTGTGAAAATGACATTGAATAAGGTGAATCATTTAAACGTTCTTTATAAATATGTTCCAATCTTTTTGCAAGATTACTTTTTGACATTTTATCAAAATATTTATAAATTCTTAAGAAGTCATTTTTACTATAAAACTTATTAAATAATTGATAAAAATTAATAATATGGTTAATATTAGCATCTAAATTACCAGCATTTTTAATATTTGTATAGGCAATTAAATCTTTATTAAAAATTTCACCTATTTCGTTTTTTGCATTAAAATAGCTAAATTCATCCTTACTAAAGAATGTTGAATTAAATTTTTCTAATTTGTTCAATTTAAAAACATTATTAATTTCAGTAAAATATTCAATAACTGGCTTATAAAAATATTCTTTTTCAGTTTTGTTAATTTTATTTCCTTCTGAAAATTGAAATAACATATTTTGATATTTTCCAAGACGTTTTAAAACTACGTCTAAAGCTACTTTTTTTTGTGAAATAAATAATGCTTTTTTATTATTTTTAGCAATATTTATCAAAATATTTGCAATAGTTTGGCTTTTACCTGTTCCTGGTGGACCAATAATAATTGATGAATTAGAAAGGGTACCAATTATAGCTTTTTCTTGACTAAAATCTGATGGTGTTGCTCTTGCAATTGTGTAACCATCTATTGTTTTCTCATAAGCATCTTTTTCATAATTATGTAAATCGTCGATATTAATTAATGATTCCATCTTGTCATTTGCAATTAATTTAATCATTGTTTCACGAAGTTTAGTTCCACCAAAATTAGCTTGCACCAAAACAGTACCTGGCAGCAACTCTAATTGTGAAGTGTTTTCAAAATTCTTTTTAGTCAATTCTTGAAATGGATCATAAACAAAATCACTAGATTCATTATTAAGAATTTCTTTTGTTTGTAAATTCAATTGTTCAACGGCTTGCTGAATAGTTACATTTTCTCCATCTACCAAAATTGGCAATTTATAAGAACTATGTTGATCAATTAAATATTGAATTTTTTCATTAACTATAATATTTTCGTCCAATGTTTCTAAATATACTGAATTATGATTTACAACTATTTTCACTGCTTTTAAAATATATGGTGCATAAAAGTAAACATCATCTTTTCTATATTTTAAAAAATAAGTACCAATATAAAGAGGTCAAATATTTGTTTGTGAATATATTTCTTCAATTATCTTACTATTTGTTTTTCAAGTTTTTATAAAGTCTTTATTGTTATTTAATATTTTTCTTTTATAAATATTTAATCATTTTTCATTATCTTTAGCAAGATTTTCACTCATTTTAGCAGTTATTGATGTATTGTTTTCTTTGGCTCACTCAATAAAGCCATCAACACTATTAATATTTTTTAAAGCATTTAAACTACTCGTTTCGTACGATTTTTTAATTGGAATTTCAAATTTTACATCTGTAAATATTTCTTTATTCTTTTTTAAATTTATTATTTTTCTTAAATCACAACAAATATTTGATGTTTTATAAAAAGTCGCATTATCTCCTCTACTTTTTATATCCAATAAATTATTAACTAATCTTTTATATTTTGAATCTATTATTTTTTTGATATCAACTTTTTCAATTTCATTTTTATCTAAAGCAAAAATTTGTTTCATATTACTCCTTGATCTCTATTATGAATATACATATATCAATATATATGTTAATTCTTATATTATATTAATTAGTATCATTATATAAAAATAAAAAAAATAAAAGTTATATTCAACAACTATAATCAAGGTTGAAATAATAATAAACTTAAAACAATATTACCAATTATTAAATAAACAATAGGTATTTTTTTAAAATACAAAATGGATGAAATAATTATTCCTGTAGGAACATAAATATATAGAACTATTTTCCGTCAATCACTATAAAAAAGATTTTTAAGTGTATTCTGATTAATAGTTCAGTATTCACTTAAGGATTTATTAAATTTTAAAAAAGGAAAAATAATAGCTAAAAATAATTGAATAATCAAAGCAACAATAATCCCCACAATTACAGGATTCATAATTTTTATTAATTTTGTAAAAAAATTGCTATTATTGATTTTTCTTGTATATCTTAATGCTAAATACATCATTAAAAAGGCTGGAAATATAAAAATTGAATATGTTAATAGCATTGCCACAAATCCTCATCATTCACCATTTGCTGTTAAATAACCAGTTATAAGTGCAAATTTAGGTGAAAGAATTCCTGGTGTGGCATTACCAATTGCAAAAATATTGTTTATAGTGATTTCCGAAATATTTAGATCAAATCAAGAACTTAGAGATATCCATAATCATTTAAAAATAGGCATAAATACTTGCCCACCACCAAAAACAGACAAACTAATAATTATTAAAAATAAACAAGAAACAAGAAGAGCCAACATTATTCATCTCCTTTTTTTGTAAATTTTTTATTGTATCTTTTTTTAACTATGTAAATACTAGTAAAAGTTAAAATTATTAAAAACATAATTGCAACGGGAATGTTATAAGGAGAAGGAACAAATAAGCAAAATAAAAAAGTAATTAAAAACAATGTAACTCATAAATTTGTTTTAATTTGATTTTTACGAAAATATTGAATTGAAAAACCAATTAAAGCTCCTATCACAGCTACCAAGACACCAACTTCGATAGCATATAAATATTTCAAAGGAATATATTTAGAAAAATAGATTAATACAAAAGCTACTAATGTATGCGGTAACGCGCCTATCAAAATTGCCAAAAGAGCTTTTCTAGGACCCAATAATTTAATAGATATATAACTGACTGCTTCAATAATACTTGGACCAGGCAACATATTAGTTATCACAACATTTTCTTCAAATTCTTCTTCTGAAAGTCATTTATATTTTTCAACTGAATATTTTCTAACAATAGGCATTAATGCATTGCCGCCACCAAAACCAATAAAGGTAATTAATAAAATAAATCCTACAACTTTTCAAAAGGACTCATTTTTTATTTTTGATACTTTATTATTTTCCATTTTTTTATTATACTTACTTTTAACTCAAAAATTTAATTATTATTAGGGGCCTTAAAATATAATTCGTTAAGACTTAATTTATTTTCCTTGAATTCAATTATTTCTAATTTATTCTTCAAAATTTCTTTTAGAAGAAAATTTTTTGAATTCTTAGTTAATTTACAATCAACGTAATTGTCGTTTAACATATGTTTAATTTTTAAATCACTTAATATTTTTAATAATTTGTTATTATTTTTAGTTTTAATTTTTACATTATATTTATTGTTTAATAATTTTTCTGAAATTAAACCTGAATCTAAAACTTTGCCATTTGAAAGAACTGTAAAACTATCAATATATTTTTCAAGTTCTAACAAAATATGACTAGAAATAAGTATTGTAATACCTTCTTTATTTAATTCTTTTATTGACTCATAAAATTCTACTCTTGCACTAGGATCTAAATTTGCAGCCGGTTCATCCATTATTAAAATCTGAGGATCATTCAATAAAGCTTGCATAAGTAAAACTTTTTTCTTCTGACCAGATGACATATCAGCAGCACTCTTATTGAATTCCTCTTTATTAAAACCAAATTTTTTTATTAAAAAATCAACTTTATTTTTTGCTTGATTTTTGTTTAAATTAGACATTTTAGCAAATGACATTAGATATTCTCGAATTGTCAATTTTTTGGGAAAAATGGCAACTTCTGGAATATAACCAACAATGTTTTTACATTTTTTATTTTTACTATTTATTCCGTTAATATAAATATTTCCGTAATATTTACTATAAAAACCTAACATAGTTCTTATTGTTGTTGTTTTACCAGCACCATTATCTCCAATAAACCCATGAAAAGAACCTTTTTTTACTACAAAAGAAATATTATCTACAGCAACCTTAATCTTATTTGATTTAATTTTAAAAAATTTGCTTAAATTGTCTACAACTATTGCATCTTCCTTAGAAAAAAATGTTTTTTGTTTTGAGTTAACTTTTGCGTTTTTAATTGTTTTATAACAATGTCTAACTTCTCTAAAATAATTTTGAATTTTTTTGATTATTTTCATATTACTTAAAATTCTTTCTTATAAATATAACTAAACCAATTGAAAACATTAAAAATGTTGCAATTAATGAACCAGATATAGCTCATATTTTTGTAATTGGTGATTTTCTTGAAAATACAACTAAATTATCCTCTAAAGGTATAATTTTAAAAATGCTTTTATCATATAAACTTAATGCAGAAATACTTGAAAAACCATTAATAATTGTTGATGAATTAATTTTTTGTAAATCTAATATATTTATATTAATTTTTTTATTTGAAAATTCTAATGCAAGCAAATAAAACGCTGAAGTATATTTTAAACCTTGGATAAGTTCTTTTTTAACATCTTCATACTTCTTTAATGCCTCAGCATATCTAACTTGATCAATTGGATTCATTGTTGTTGGTTTTTTAGGTGGTAAGAAGAATGCATCTTTTCCCTCAAACAAATTATCGATAATTGGTTTAATTATAGTAGTATCCTCTACCACGTTTTTAATGAAAGCAATCAAACCTTCAACATTACTTGAATCAAAAATATTGTGATTATTAATTGTCGTAAAAATTTTTTTAGAAGAATCATAAAAATTATCTAATTTATAAGTATCGCTAATTTCTAATAAACGGTTTAAAAAATTATTATTAAATTTGCGCAAATTGTTAAATAGACGTTTTATATTTTGTATTGGAGTTCCAGATATTAATTCACTTTGTATATCTTCAATGGTTTTAGAACCTTTATTTTTTATATTGTTAGACAACTCATATTGATCGAAACCTAAAGCAAAAAATTTAGTAGTTAAAATGTTTTTAGAACTATCTAAAACGGAAAATCTTAGAATAATATTATTATTTAAATTAATTCCATATTTGTTAAATTGATTTAAATTTAATTCATTATTGTTAATTTCTGTACTAATTGGTTCAAAATTTACAAATTCATTTCCCTTTTTTAAATTATCGTCATATAAAACAAAATTTTCATTGTAATATTCATCATAATTCAATCAGTATAAATAATTATATAAATTCTTATTATTGTTTTTAACCACATCAATTAATGATTTCTTATCACTATTTAGATATATATCTGTCATTCTTTTATTGTATGTTAATATATCTTTAGATTTTTCAATAGAAGTCTCTAATTCGTCAATTTGTTTATTAGAATTATTTTTATTATTAGGCGCTAAAGCGACAATTCTTGCTTGTGCCGCAGCAAGCGAATTTAAATTTTTATTTTGAGCAGGAAATTTTATAAAATTTAAAACCAAAATAATTAAAAATGGTAAAACACCAGCAATTAATTGATAAACTTTCATCTCTACAACTGCTTGAACTATAGCACCAATAGATAAAACTAATAAAGAAGATAAAAAACTTGCTAACATAAATGATAATGTGGAATAAACAATTGTTTTTAAACCAATATTAGGAACCATAACTTTACTTATTAAAAAACCTATTGACGTTATAGATAACATAAATAAAATACCTATAAAACAAGCTAATAAGTTAGCAAAATATATTTGATATCTATTTATAGGTTTAGAAAACATAACAATTTCTACTCCCTCAAGTCTATATTTATAAAATATGGATTGAGCGACAAAACTCGAAGTCATAAAGGAAATAAAAAGTGATAAACTAGCCAAATTGCTAGAAAAATAACTAGATTTTAAAACTGCTTCTGCTTGTAATTTATTTTCGGTAGACGAATTAATTGCTAGAGTAATTATTATATAAAAACAAGAAATGACAATTGGTGTAATATATGTAGAAAATTGTCTAAAATAAATTTTTAATTGTAATTTTAGAAAACTAAACATTTATTTCCTCTTTTGAATTTAAAATATAATAATCTAAAGTTTTTGCTAAGCCTCCCTTTTTAAAAGAAAATGGACTAACAAGATTTGCTATTTTTTTAAAACTTTTTACAGAATTCGCTAGTGCAATGGTTGTACCTACAATTCCTACCGCTGAAGCATCATTCATCGAATCTCCAATATGAATACAATCTTTTAAATCCACATTACGAAATTCAGCATATTTTTTATTAGCATCACCTTTGGTACAAAATTTTCTAGTTATTTCTAAAAAATCATTATTAAAGCCAGCTGAACTCACCATTAATTCATCTGCAAATAAATTTTGGATTTCATTTGCAAACCTATGTAGTTTTTTCTTGTTAAAACACCACATAATAATTTTAAAAGAATCAAAATTATTTTTAAATTCAGAATATTTTTTACAGTTTCCCTTCTTAAATTTAATTGCTAAATTAAAAAATTTAGAAGGTGAATAACTTTGATTTTTAAAATCAGAGTTTAAAATTAAAGTTATTTTTTGTTTTTTAGCTAAATCGAACAATTTTTGAGTTGTTTCTCTTGTTATATTAGCTGAAAAATATTCACTATCGTTAATAAAAATTTTTGAACCATTTCAGCCAATTCAATTCTTTTCACAATTTAATTCTTTTAAAATTTTATAAGTAAATTTTTTTGGTCCTCTTCCTGTAGATACAACGATTTCAATGCCTTGATTTTGACATTCTTTAATTTTCAATATATTCTCTTCACTGACTCATTTTTCTCCATGTTTTTTAGAATCTAATGTTGTTCCATCTAAATCAAGAAAAATTATTTTAGGTTTTTTTATCTTTTTATTCATTATGTTTAAATTATATTGTTTTATTATCATTATGAAATAAAAACTAAATAAATGTTATAAACAGATATTAAATAATAAAATATAATAAATATTAAATTATCATTATCATGATATTCTAGGAGTAAAAAATGAATATATCAATAAAAAATGTTGCCGTTAAATTAGAAATAAAAGAAGAGCAAGTTCAAACTGTTCTTGATTTAATTAATGAGGGAGCAACTGTTCCATTTATTGCGCGTTATCGTCAGGGTGCTACAAATGGTTTGGATGAAGAAATCATTCAAAAAATTAATGATTATTATATATATGATGTAGAACTAAATAAAAGAAAAGAAGCAATAATCAACATCCTTAAAGAAAAAGAATTATTAACACCTGAGATAGAAAATAAGCTTAAAAAAGCTTCTACAAAAGCTGAAGTTGAAAATATCTATGAGCCATTTAAAGTTGGTAAAAAAACAAAAGCTAGCGATGCTATTGCATTAGGATTAGAGCCATTAGCTAAAATGATTCTTGAAACTACTAATGAAAACTTTAACCCTTATTTCGAAGCAAAAAAATACTTAAACGATAAGGTTGAAACAGTAGATTTTGCAATCGAACAAGCAAAATATATTATTAGTCAAATTATGTCTCAAGATGTTGAAACACGTGAATATGTTAAAAATCAAATTGTTGACTTTGGTTTTGTTGTATCCAATAAGAAAAAAAATGCAATAGATGAAAAAGAAGTTTTTGCACAATATTATGAATATAAAGAAAAAATTAAATATATTCCAAACCATAGAATTTTAGCAGTAACAAGGGGCGAGGATAAAAAAATTCTAAATTATGATTTGACATATAATGTAAAAAAAATTCAATATGATTTAAACAATAAATACTTTAAAATAAAAAGAACTGGAAAAATTATTAATGAATCTTTAATTTATTCATTAGATCATTTAATTTTTCCTTCTATTGTTAGAGAAATTAAAAGAGATTTATTTGAAAGAGCGGAAAAAGAAGCTATTCAATTATTTGCTGATAATGTAGAAAATATGTTACTATGACCCGCTGTTAAAAACAAAACAGTAATGGCAATTGATCCCGCTTTTGTAAATGGCTGCAAAATTGCAATTTTAAACTCACAAGGTAAATTTTTAGACAAAAATATAATTTATCCAACACCACCACGTAACCATGTTGAACAAGCTAAAAAAATTGTTAATAATCTAATTAATAAATATAGAGTAAATATTATAGTAATTGGTAATGGAACAGCTTCAAGAGAAACTGAAGAATTTATTGCAAAATTAATTAAAGAAAGAAAAAAAGATTCCCAACATATGAATGAAGAATTATCATATGCTGTTGTTAGTGAAGTTGGTGCAAGTGTTTATTCTGCTTCAAAATTAGCAAATGAGGAATTTCCTGATTTTAGTGTTGAAGAACGTTCAGCTATTAATATTGGAAGACGTTTTCAAGATCCTCTAAATGAATTAATTAAAATTGATCCAAAAGCTATTGGCGTTGGTCAATATCAACACGATGTCAATCAAAAAGAATTATCTAAATCATTAGCTTTTAAGGTAGATAAAGTTGTTAATAAAGTTGGAGTTGATTTGAACTCTGCAACAAAAGAAATTTTGACTTATATTTCAGGTCTTTCAAAAAAAATTGCTGAAAATATTGTTAATTATCGAGAAGAAAATAAAAAATTTAAGAATAGAGAAGAATTAAAAAAAGTAAAAGGTTTAGGACCAAAAGCATATGAACAATCTATAGGATTTTTAAGAATTCATGATTCAGAAAATTTTTACGATAGAACATCTATACACCCTGAATCTTATGCATTAGCAGAGAAAATTGTTAATTATTTAAAATTAGATTTAAATAATATGGATGTGGACAAAATCAAAAAACAAGATATTAAAAAATTGGCAATAAAATTTGATTCAAATGAGTTTGACATTAAATTAATTATTGATTCCTTGTTAAATCCCACAAAAGATATTCGTGATGATAAAGATGGATATATATTAAAAGATGACATTTTAGATATTAAAGACTTAAAACCAGAAATGATTATTGATGGTTCAGTACAAAATATAACCGATTTTGGAGCATTTGTATATATTGGACTCAAACAAGCTGCATTAGTTCATATCTCGAATATGAAAAAAAATAAAGATGATTATATTAAACACCCGAGTGAAATTTTAAAAGCCGGTGACAATGTCAAAATTCAAATCTTAGATATTGATATTAAGAGAGATAGAATACAAGCTAAATTAATTTATGAATAATTAAATTAAAACAGCAATTAACGCTGTTTTTTTATTTAAAATTTGTTGATTATAAATATATAAACTATAATAAATACATGAACAAATTTATTAATTTATACAATACCACAGAATATACATTTTTAGATTCACTAATTAAAGTTGAAGAATTAGTAAAAAAGAGTAAGGAAAATGGCTTAGAAGCAGTTTGTTTAACTGATCATAATAATATGTTTGGTCTTGGTATTTTTTTAAAATCATGTAAAAAATTCAACATAAAACCAATTATTGGCGTGGATCTAGATGTTGATAAATATCGCTTTATACTTTTAGCCAAAAATTATAAAGGATATCAAAAAATTAACAATCTTATACTAAGAAAAAGTAAGTCTCAACCGCTTGAAATTACTGAATTAGATGATGAAAATATTTTTGTTTTAGATCATCCAACATTAGGTTTTTATGCTCAAAACCAACAAAATTTACAATTTAAAAATCAAAATTATTTTATAAATAGCGAAGACGTTTCAATAAATAATGCAATCAAAATTAAAACCAATAAAGTATTATATTCAGAAGATAACGACACTCTTAAAATTCTACAACAACTCAATTCAAACACCATAGATAAAAATTATTATAATGACTATTTTATAGATATAGAAGTTAATTCTATTATTACCGAAAGAATTAACAATATAGTAAAACAATGTAATGTTGTTTTTCCTAAAAAAGAGTTAAAATTACCAAAATTTGATAGGGAAAATAGCGAAAAAATATTTATTGAATTAATTGAAAAATCTATTGAAAACAATAAAAAAGAACTACTGCCTTATAAAAATATTTTTATTGAAAGAATAAATTATGAATTTGATGTTATTAAGAAATTGGGATATATTGATTATTTTTTAATAATTCAAGATTTAGTTAATTGAGCTAAAAAACAAAATATTGCAATAGGACCAGGTAGAGGTAGTGCTGCTGGATCTTTAATTTCATATCTATTAAATATAACCACAATTAATCCTCTTAAATATAATTTACTATTTGAAAGATTTTTAAATTCAGATCGTGTTTCATGACCTGATATTGATATTGATATTCAAGATGATAGAAGAAATGAAGTATTTAATTATTTAAAAGAAAAATATGGAAGCAAAAATACTGCATTAATTTCAACTTTTCAAACAATAGGTCCTAAAATGGCTATAAGAGATATAGGAAGAGTTTTAAATATTTCATTAGGAATAATTAATAATATTTGTAAATTGTTGGAACGTGAAAACGACTTAGAACATGCATATCAAAAAAACTTAGCATTTAAGGTTGCTATCGATCAAATAGATGATAACAAAGGATTAGTTTTATTAAAACATGCTATAAAAATTCAAAATTTACCACGTCAACAAAGTTTTCATGCGGCAGGCTTTATTATTGCAAACGATTCAATTGTAAATATCGCACCAACCTCATTGAGTAATGTTGATGATTTTCAACAAGTTCAATTAACAATGGATTATATAGAAGATTTTGGGTTATTAAAAATTGATTTACTAGGCCTTAAAACGCTAACAGAAATAAAAATGATTGAAGAAAATATTGAAAATGAAAAACATTTTGATTTACTAGTTAAAAACAATGCGCAAGAATTAAATGATCCAACAACATTTGCAATGTTAAATATGGGATTTACAGAAGGTCTTTTTCAATTAGAATCTAATGGAATGAAAAGCACAATAAAAAAGGTTATGATAGAAAGTTTTGAAGACTTGTATGCCATAATTTCGCTATTTAGACCTGGACCAAAAACATATATTAGTGAATATGCAAAAATTAAAAAAAATCCTAAACTAATGGATCAAATTCATCCAGAATATGACGAAATAGTTAAACCTACTAATGGAATTATAGTTTATCAAGAGCAAATAATGCAAATTGCTCAAAAAATAGGTGGTCTAACTTATAGTCAAGCAGATATATTACGACGTGCAATAAGCAAAAAAAAGGAAATGGATATTCAATTGTATAGAAATTTATTTTTTCAAAATGCCTTAAAAAAAGGAATAAAAGAAAAAATCATTAATGATATTTACAATAATATTGAAAAATTTGCTTTGTATGGTTTTAATAAATCTCATGCGGTTTGTTATGCTTACATAACAATGAAAATGGCATATTATAAATCTCGTTATCCTTTACTATTTTATAGTTCATTAATTTCAAATTGTGCTGGAGCTCAAGCAACTATAAACAAATATTCTGCCGAAATTAAAAGTATGAATTATATCGTTCATTCTCCAGAAATAACAAAATCACTTAATAAATGTCGAATATATAATAATGAATTGTATTTACCATTCACAATGATCAAAAATTTTGGAAATGAAGGAATTAATAAAATACTAAAAGATATTCAAGATAATGGTTTTTATCCACAAAATATAACCGAAATATTAATGAGATTAAAATTCGCTGGATTAACAGATAACCAAATTAAAATTCTAATTAGTGCAAATTGTTTTAGAAATTTTGGAAATATTAAACATATTGAGAATGTCTTTAATCAAATACAAGATATTTATAACCTTGTTAAAAACTATAATTCTTTTAAAGAGGCATATGATAAATTGAATAATATGGGTTACTTAAATTTATCATTTGAAAATAGTGAGGATATTGACATAAATTATGAAATGGATAAAGAATTATTTTATTTAGGTGAAACATATAATGTTTTTCCTACTTCAAAATATGAAAAAAATTATAAATACAAATTAAAAGATATTCAAAGTAATAAGATTGAAAAATGCGCAGTTCAAGTTGTAGAAATTAAACTATTTAAAAATAAAGAGTTTTTCTTAATTATTGTTAAGGATAGTTCAACTAGAGTAGAATTTTTTATAAATAAAAAACTTTATAATAAATATTCTCCTTTAAAAATAAATGACATTATTGAATTACATGTTTCATATAATACAAGATCTAATAAATTAAAGATTGAAGACTGAAAGGAAATAAAATAATGAAAAAAGAACCTTTTTTATTAATAGATGGAAATTTTTTGATGTTTCAATCTTTTTATGCCTCTTATAATCCATATAATGAACAAAAGTTAATGCATTCTCCACAAGGAATAACAACCAATGGAGTTCATGTTTTTTTAATGACATTGTTTAAACTTATTAAGGAAGTAAAACCACAATATCTCTTTATAGCTTTTGATGCATTTGGTAAAACTAAAAGACACGAAAAATTTTCAGAATATAAAGCAGGTAGAATTAAAGCGCCTGAAATTATTTTTGAACAATTTACTTTAATAAAAAAAATTCTTACTAAAATGAATATTAAGTGATTTGAGCAAGTAGGTGATGAAGCTGATGATTTAATTGCAACTTTAGCTCAAAATAAAAATACTTACAATTATATTTTTTCAAAAGATAAGGATTTATTACAACTTGTCAATGAAAACACAAGTATATTAAAAGTAATGAAAACCAGTTCATATACAACGGGTTTTGAATTGATTAATAATACAAACTTTAAAAATTTAATGGGCATAGAACCATGACAAATACCAGATTTTAAGGGTATTGCAGGTGATGCTTCAGATAATTTAAAAGGTATTCCTGGAATAGGAACAAAAGGTGCTATAAAATTAATCAATGAATTTCATTCGTTAGAAGAAATATATGAAAATATTGATTCCATAAAAGGTAAAATTAAAGAAAAATTAATAAATGGTAAAAGTGAAGGCTTTTTATGTAAGGAACTTGCCTTATTAAATAGAAATGTTAATATGAATCTAAATATTAATGATTATAAAATAAATATTAATGAAAAAGAAGGTTCTAAAATATTAGAAGACTATAACTTAATAACTGTTCTAAAGAAATTTTTTATATATTAAAATCTGTGCTATTGTAAAATGGTGCAGGTTTTTTACATTATTAAAAAAACTACCAACTTTGGTAGCTTCATTATTAATAATATTATTTTTTTTCTTTGTGATTAGTATGTGTATTGCATTTACCACAATATTTTTTTAATTCCACTTTTTCAGGGTGATTTTTCTTATTTTTTTTGCTAATGTAGTTTTCCATTTTGCATTCTGTACAGAAAAATGTGAATCCTTCTCTTGCCATATGTCCTCCTATTAATTTGTGAAAATCTTTTACTATTATATAGAAGTTGTCTATTTTAATAAGAATTTTTTAATAAAAAATGAATATAAATAAATATTTCTAAAAAATTTCTTTGATTTATTTTTTTTTCAATTAAAATGATATTGATGAGTTCCTTAGTTGAACTGTTACCTAGTCCAAAGGGATGGGTTGCTTAAGAGTATATAGACTCCTTTCGAAAAAATAATTGAAAAAAGTTTTGTGCGCGAATCTTTTTAATTTCAAATTATCTTATATGTTAATCTTAAATAAAAAGACCTTTTTTAGGGTCTTTTTATTTAATACCTAATGTAAGTAAATAAAACCAAATATTAAAAAACTATAACCTTAATGAAGATTTATATTTTTTTATATTTTATTAATGTAAAATTAATTTTATGCAATATAAAGAAAATCAAATAATAAAAAATGTAACAGCATCAAAATTAACTTATGAAGGTCTTGGATTAGTTCAAATAGAGAATTATTCAATTTTTGTTGAAAATATGTTACCTGATGAAGTTGCAAATATCCAACTAAAAAAGGTTAATAGTAAATTTGGTTTTGCCAAAGTAATTGATTTAATTAAAAAATCATCACAAAGAATTGACATAAAAAATAAACAATTGGCAAAAACAGGCGCAGCTTCCTTACTGCATTTAAGTTATTCTGATCAATTAAAATTTAAATATGATATTGTTAATAATTTATTTACTAGAAATCTCCACTTTAATAAAACGCAAAATACATATCAATCACAAAAACAATGAAATTATCGAAATAAACTAACTGTTTTTGTAGAAAAAATCAACAATAAAAATATTATTGGTTTATATGAAAAAAATACTCACAAAATTGTTGAGCAAAATAAATACGATTTAGCACATTTTGAAATTGAAAAAATTCTTATTTGATTACAACAAAAAATAAACGAATATGACTTTTTTATAGGAACAAAAAATAAATTAAATAAAATAACAATTAGATATTCTGAATCATATAATCAACTAATGGTAATATTAGAAACTAATAATAAAATAAATATTGATAACTCATTTATAGAAAATATAAAATCCGCTTTTCCTAACTTACATTCTTTATTACAAGTTTTCAAAATAAAAAATAAATACAAATGCATAACATATATTAATAATAAGGATTTTATAAAGGATAAAATAGATAACATAGATTTTTTAATCACTTGAGATAGCTTTTTTCAAGTTAATTCTTTTCAAATAAATAATTTATATAATTGCTTATTAGATAATTTAAATTTAAAAAATGATGATATTGTATTGGATGCATATTCTGGTATTGGAACCATAAGCTTAAAAACAGCAAAAAAAGTTCACAAAGTATATGGATTAGAAATAGTCCCAAACGCAGTAATAAATGCTAAAAATAATGCACAATTAAATAATATTGATAATGCTTATTTTTTTGCAGGAGATGTCATAAAAACAATTGACAAAATAAAAGATAAAATAAATATTGTCATTGTAGATCCGCCAAGATTGGGATTAAGCACACAATTTATAAATAAAATTATTCAAATAGAGCCTAGAGAAATAGGATATATTTCATGTAATCCTAATACTTTGTGCCGCGATAGCGATATATTATTAAAACATGGTTATGAATTAATTTATCTTAAGCCTTTTGATATGTTTTGTCAAACTCATCATATTGAATGTGTAGCAATATTTAAAAAAGTAAAGCACTAAAATAATGCTTTACTTTTTTATTATCTGTCTGATGTTTTATTCGCGTAAGGAATAACATGAACATGAGTATGAAAAATTGTTTGATCCGCACTCTCGCCAGTATTAATTAAAATTTTAAAACCTGGAATATTTTTATCTAAAACTTCTTGTTTAGCTAATTTTCTTGCAATATTTATTAAATGTGCCGCTGTTTCACTATCTGTCTCAACAATATTTTTGCTTCTTACTTTAGGTACAACTAAAAAGTGTCCTGGTTGTAATGGAAATTTATCATAAAATGCTACACAAATATCATCTTCATAAATAAAGTTTGCAGGTATTTCACGATTAATAATTTTTAAAAAAATATCATTCATATTTTAATCCTCAATTACTACAAACTCGCTATTTTTAACAGCATCGGTTAAAGTTTTATCAATTTTTGATAATTTAATTTTATAACCCAATTTAGCAAAAGCAGATTTAGCTGTTTTAATTAATGAATCAGAATCTTTTAAATAAAATACATATGATAAAACATCTAGTTTATCTTTGTATATAGTTTTTTCAAATGAAAGTAATTTAGTTATTTTCTTTTTATTTTTATTTTCCACATTCTCTGGCAATTCAATTTCTTTATCCAAAATAGGAGCTATTTGATTCAAATAAACAACAACGGCTTCATTGGAAATACTTGAATTATTTTTATATGGATTGTAGCCTGAATTCAAATTAGATTCATTTACAAGTGTTCCACCATTTGGTTCGTAAAAACCAGAAAACTCATTAGCATTTTTGTGAATTAAATTTTCATAACTTCATTCTAATGTGTATGAAGGATTTAATTCAAATCCAGCATAACCACGTAATTGTTTATCAAAAGAATTACTTGTAATAGTTTCAAAAGAATTAACCATTTTATTATATTCAGGAGTAGATTCTAAAAATTGATTAAAACTATCTACACCATCAATTTTTTGATAACCTTTAATAAAAAAGTCATCACTATTCGCTGCTTCTTTTGTTGATCTTTTTCAAATTTGCACCATTTTTTTACTCATAGCATATTTTGTTAAAAAATAATTTTTCAATTCATATTTTAAATAACTAGAAGTATATTGAAAATCACTTTCTACTTTTTCAATTTCTTCCTTAGTTGAAATTGAAAAATATTTTTTAACAAATAGTAATTTTTCAATTTCATCTCTAATTCCTGTTTCTTGATTTTTTCAATAAATAGCAAACATTTCATTTGTGGGTATTTCGTTTAAACCCAAAAATTTAAGTTTAATTTCATCTTCAGGACTAAAATATCCATTCTTTTTTCATTCAATTTGTTTAGAAGCAAAATATTTTGAATCTTTGCTTAATTTTTCTCTTGCATAGATTTCAAAAGCTAAATTATTATCCTTCCTAAATTCTGAGGTTTGATCATCAAATTTTTTAATTAAAGCATCATCTAAATCTAATACGTTAGAAGAAGAAACTCCATATAATGCAGCTAATGTCATTGTTTTTCATCTTTTATCCAATTCGGTAGGCAATTGCGCAAGTTTATTTTCTTGTTCTATTTTTTCAACCGTTTTAATTTCCTTACCACATGAAATAGCAACCAAAGGTAACGAAGATATAGATAATAATGAACCTAATTGTAATATTTTTTTGTTTAATTTCATTTCATGTCCTTTCTTATTTAAATATCTTTATTAACTCTTTTAGTTTTTGCATCATAATCTTGTTTGCTGGTGTATCTACGCCAGAAACTGGTTGCTTATTGTCTGCAAAATATACAATATCATCTTTAATTTCAAAATCAGCATTAATATTACTATTAGCTTTATTTTTCATTCAAGAATCTAGTGAAGTAACAATATTTAATTGTTGTTGTTCCTTATCACCTAAAATTATTGATTTATTATAAGCAATTAACGAATCAATAATTTCTTGTGTATATTTATTTTTAGTTTCATCTTTTATCATTTCGCCATTTTTATCCAATGCATAGATATTAGTTTGTTTAAGTAAATATTCCACAAAATCAGAGTCATGCAACATAATATCATTTACAAGATTATTATTAGTTAAACTGCCATCTAATACTTTTAGTGCGTTGTAACGTACTCCAGATAGATTTTTAAATTTCTTTTCAAGTTGAAAATCATTTTTCAACATATTCATTAATGTTTTTTTATAATCTCCAGAGTTATATTCATCAACACTCTTAATATAGAGCAATTGAATCCCTTTTGTTGTTAATATAACTTTAATATCGTTATTATCTTTTAGTTTATACACAGAATGAACTTTGCCATCTGCTGTTTCAAATAATTGTGAAAGTGGTTTAATGATTTTATTTTTAAATTCTTCGCTATATAAACCTGTTTTGTTTTCTTCATTAGCATCATCAAACATTTTTTTAATCTTTTCGTTAAATTTAGAAACTTCTGCTTGTTTTTCTTCTTTAGTTGTTAAACCATTAAAATCAGGAGCAGCAACGCCTAAAGATGTTCGAATATCATCAAGAGTTTTAAATAAATCTATTTCTGGCAATGCATTGGTATTGTGTAATACATCTGACATAATTGCAATTCCTTCTTCTATTGATGAAGTATCTGAAAGTAATTTTAGTAGAGATGTTAAACCTTTTGTTCCTCAATTATTTTTGACATCAGCATCATCGCTTGAAAGTTTAGTAAGTATTGTACTATATGTTACAGCTTTGGGCGGTAATTGATTTGAATTATTATTAATAGCTAATTCAACATATTCATCAAAAGGTTTAAAATTATCTTTAATCATAGTTGTAGAAGATTTAGCCTCAATATCATTGCTATCAATAGGTCAATAGAACATTAGCTTTTTCATTGTGTCTTTAGCTACATTCCATTGTTCATTAGCATTGGTTTTTTTGTTAGGCACAATACCCGGAAATGTAAATTGCGAAATAATATAAGCATTATCATTTTTATAATAATGTTCTAAAAATTTATCAGCACTTTTATATTTATCATTCATAATGAAACTTTCACTCATAAAAGGCATAAAATTATCGTTAAATTCGAAATAATTTTTATCTTTAACATAAAAAGGAAATACTAAATCGCCCTTATGGTATTTAATTTTCGATGTGTCTGGTTCACCATTTTCATTCAATTCATAAATATCACTATTAGCTGTTCTGCCAATAGATTCTTTATTAAAATTCTTTTCAAGTCTAAAACGACGCAAAGCTGCATTTTGAATGTCTTTAAATACTTGATAATCTACTGCTTCTTCAATTGTTTTGGCACCATCATAGTTATTAATAAGTTGGCTATTAAATTGAGTTTCTCAATTAGAAAAACCAAATTGTTTTTGAATATTTTTCTTAATATCCAATAAGTTATTTCTATAAGAATCCTTCAATTCATCAATACTTTTTAATCTAATAGTTTCATTAGTTTTTTCACCTGGTTTTAATGATGCATTTCATAACCTTTGATATTCGCGCGATGCTTTTGCTTCTTTTTCATAAAGATAAAATTTCGCTAAACGGTTAACTTGTTCTAGTTGTTTTTTTAAATTTTTTCTATCCTTTTGAAGATCTTGTAATTTTAAATCTTTAATTGTATATTCGATTTTTTTAGTTTTATCATTAGGGTCAGTGAATGAAAATACAACAGTTTCACTAGGTAATGCTTTTATATATTTAGATTTAGTTGAATTTACTACCAATGGTATTGTAATACCTGTGACAATTGCGCTTGCTAAAACAGCTGAAAAAATCATTATTTTTCCGCTTTTTCTTTTTTTATTTTTTTGAAGTTGATTTTGATTTTCTTGTGCTGCGTTTTTATTTGTTAATCGCTCAAAAAAACCTTGTTTCTTTTTAGCCATAAAAACTTCCTTTCAATTTTTAACGAATGTTATATAAATTAATAGTTTTAATTATATATTAAAATTTTATTAGTATACTATTAATAGATAATTTATAATTTAATTAATATGGATGAATATAGATTACTTGAAACTTGAAACACATTAAAAAATATAATAAAAAATGAAAAAATATTTTATTCAATTAGTAAGGAAACGCTAAAACAGATAAAAACAAATAAAAAACTAAATTTTCAAAATTTTCAATTAGTGATTTATTGAAAAGATTTCATTTTATTGAAACAAAAATATAAACATATGTTTTATGATAGTATTTTAGAAAAAGATAGAAGTCTTGCGCCTTTTTTCAAAATTAATAATAATAAAATATTTTTAAATTTAATTGTTGATACTACTAAGGAAAACATTGAAAAATTGTATATCTTAAAAAATTATAAAAAACTTATATATTTTGGCGATTCCAAGAGACCGCTATGAATTAAAATGTTTACAAATAAAAAAAATTTTTCACTTCTTAACATAATTAATTTATTACATGAAAATAGATATTTAAAATACATTGTATTAAATTCTAATCTTAATAAATTTGCTATTTATGACAATTTAAATATAAATGACATTAAAAAAATTAAATATGATAATTATTTTTTTGATTACTTAAAAGAATTTGACGAATAAAACTGTTTTTAAGATATAAATAAAAAGTGGTTTACCCCACTTTTTTAAATAATTGTTGTACTTTCAGTAGTTCTTTCTTGAATAACATATTTTGATTTAATTTCATTTATTAGTTTTTTATTTTCTTTATCATTTAAAAATGAATTATATGATTCTTTCGAACTTCAACGTTCAATTAACAAGAAAATAGATTCATTCTTTCATGCTCCATCAATAGATAAATTTAATTCCTCTTTTTTGGTTGTATAAATAAAATTCCTTATTTCAGTAATAAAATCATTTTTTAAATCATTTTTTATTTTAAATGTTTTAGTAATTATATAAATCATTTTGTCCTTTCATTATCTTAAATATTTTGAGAAGCATCTTAATTATTAAATAATACCAAATTTATAAATAATTAAGTTATAGGTATATTAAAATATATTGCTTTAAATATTATTTTTATAATAATATTACTATAAAATTAAATCATTATGAATGATAAACAAAAAAAAATAATTAATTTGTTAAAACAATTTATTGAAATTTGCGAAACAAATAATTTAAAATATTCTGTCTTTTATGGCACTTTATTGGGAGCTATAAGACACAATGGAATAATTCCGTGAGATGATGATGTTGACGTAATAATTGATTACAAAACATATCAATTTTTAAAAGAAAACTATCCGCACATGATAAAACATAATCAAAACAGCAAAAACTGATTATTGTATCCTAAATTTACAAATGAAAAAGAAAACGAAATAGAACCGGCTTTTATCGATTTATTTATAGTAGTTACAACTAATAGAGAAAAAATAAAAAAATACTTGAAAATTAAAAATAAAATAAGAATTTTAAATAATTTTAGTAATCGTAAAATGTTTAAAATTCAATGAGGGGCAAGATTGTCTAAGGCATTTTTATGATGAACCTGAGCTAGTAAAAAACTTAGTATTGAGGAAGCTTACAATATATTATATGAACCAAATAGCAATATTGAGCATGTCATAAATTTTCCCATGAAAAAAATAACAGAAAAAAACACATACAATAATTTAAATATTTTAGAAACTTGTGAACATAATTTTGAGAACTTCACGGTTAAAATTCCTAAAAAATATGAAGAAATCTTAATTAAAGAATATGGATTAAACTGACAAACTCCAAAAAAATTTAAACATTCTGAGCATTTAGGATTATATGATATGAAAATTTTTTGCAAAAAAGAAAAGTAAAAATGATTAATTAAACTATTTCATAAGGAAAAAAGTAAAAAATAAATATAAAGTTATATAATTAATATTTCATAAATATTTAAGATAAGGAGTCTAAATGCCAATAAACCCCGTTTTTAACAAATGAAAAAAAAATAAATCTAATGATGATAATTTTGTCAATAATTTACTAAGACTAAATTCTCATAATGAAAATGAAATTAATAAAAAATTTGCTAATCAATTAAAATTTATAAATAATAAAATTATTGCCCAAATTGGTGTTGGAACAGATTTAATCAATGAATATACTATAACTGCATTGGCATATTCAATTTCAGACAAACTTTTAAACTTAAATGAAAATAACAAAGAACTTAAAGTCTTTGTTGCTGCTGGCATGTCTTTTCATAGTAAATTATATTCAAGTATATTTGCTCGTGTTTTTTATGAAAAAGGTATTCAACCAATTATTTTTGAACATTCAGAGGAATATCCAACAACATTAAAATGAACAGCTGTAAGAGAATCCAATGCAGTTGCATGTGTTTCAATGAATCATTATAAATTTCATAAAAATATTATGGAAATTTCATTTAATTGAAAAAACGGTAATCCATTTAGTTCTAGCGATGTTTTAAGTATTGGCGGTAGATTAAATTCAATTAATTATCTAGCATTAGACATCCCTAATAAACCTATAGAATACATTTATAGCTATTCATTTAATTCTTACAAGGAACAAATTAAAAAACAATATTGTAACTTAAAAAATGAATTTTTGAGTGAAAATGAATATGGCATTGATATTTCCAAAGTCAAATCCACAGAATTTTATGATGAACTTTTTAATCATTTAAATATTAATAAATATTTTGTAAAAAGAAAAAAAGATGCTCATTGAACAAATATGGACAATCAAAAATACTTAAACAAAGTCTCTTTTCATAGCATGTTTAGAAAAACAAAAGCTAATTTTGCTATATCACAAAATGGAGAAAGTATTAATTTGTGTATAAAACATAAAAAAACTTACAAATATTTTAAAACAGATGAAATAGCAGCTTTATATTTAAATTTTTTACTAAATGATGATAATAATTTCAATAAAAATGAATTGCATAAATCATTTATTGCCAAAAGCATGTCAATAGGTTCATTAACCAAATATATTGCAATAAAACATAATATTGATGTAAAAGAATTTGTTCAGGACGAAGAATTATGATCAATTTGCGAAAAAGAACCAAACAAAAAATTACTTTTTGCCTATACAAAAAATAATCAATTTGTTCCAAATAATAGAATCGATAATACTTATGATGCTACACATTTTTTATTTGAATTAATAAGAATGATTAATTTTTATAGCACCAAAAACATTACACTTTATGATAAATTACAACAACTTTATTTAGAATATAAAAAACGCGTTACAAATATTAAATTATTTAATATTGACGATGAAACAGCGAATAGATTCATCAAAAGAATTTTAAATGCTAAAACAATTGGTAAATATAAAATCTTGAATTATAAAAAAACACAATCATCAATAATTACTAATGGCAATATTAATTTGAAATTATATTTTGAAAGTAACGATAATATAAATATTTATTATAACTTAGTAGATAAAAAAATAGAAATATCAAGCGAAACTATTGCAAAAGATAATACAGAAGAAGAATATTTAAATGCAATCGTTAGAGAAAGAGAAATATTTGATAGTATTTTAGAACTAAAGGAAGAATTTAAAGTTAAAAAATTAACGGCTTGATCTTTTTTAAAGTATTTCTTATTCATTTTAATATTTGTCGGGATCTTCATTTTTCTATTTAACTCAGTTTATAATTTTAAAAATAATGGAACTATAGGAAAAGGTAATTTTAGTGCAATATTTGGCAAGATTGTCGACTATATTACATACAATAAAAAAACGCGTATTGCCTTTCTGTTTATGTGTTTAGTACCACTGGTTTATACTTTCTTTAATGCTTTAATATTAAAAAGATTAATGCATTTTCAAGGAGAAAAAACTAAATTTATAGATTTATGAATAGGAAGTTTTATTGGTATCGTTGTTCAAAATATTACACCTAAATCAATTGGTGGAGACATTGCAACTTATTGATATTTAAGAAGACGAAAAATAGCACGACCTTCCCTTATATCGTCAATAATAATGAATACATTTGTTTGACAAATAGTTAATATTATTTTAGTTGTAGTCTTTGTTCCAATCGGAATTGTATTCTACAAAGATATCTTTTCTAGTCCATCAAATCCTAGTGTATCAATCTTTATTACTTTTTTAATTTTAGGAATTGTTATTGATACAACATTTGCATCTTTATTTTTATTCATTTCATTAAGTAAAAAAATGCAAAAATTTTTCTTAAAAATTGTTTTAGGATTTTTC
Source organism: Mycoplasmopsis lipofaciens ATCC 35015 (assembly GCF_000686585.1). Taxonomy (GTDB): domain Bacteria; phylum Bacillota_I; class Bacilli_A; order Mycoplasmatales; family Metamycoplasmataceae; genus Mycoplasmopsis; species Mycoplasmopsis lipofaciens. The sequence goes on along the minus strand of NZ_KK365990.1, from coordinate 71,309 downwards.
GAATGATTACCATTTATACATATTTATGATATTGAAAATAAAAAAGCAAAATACGAATATGAAATTTATCAAGTTAGAAATGGATTAAAAAAGACATTCAAAAAGTGATATTATTTTGTTGAAATATTGTTTTACAAATTAATAGTATGAGGAATTACTCCTATTGCTATTTTTGTAAAAGCTGCCGATATAATTCAACCTAATTTAGTTGGTGGATGATACTTTAATATAACAATTTCTGGTATTTTAGTAAGAAGCGTAAATTCATTTTCTCCTACGCCAGGAGGAACGGGAACGGCAGATTATTTCTTTAAAACTCTATTCTATATAGTATTAAAACCAGGCAAAGATCCAATAGGAAATTTAGTTCCAGAACAAAGAATTTCAATCATTACTGCTATACAAACAATGGGAACAGTTTTAATTCCTTCAATTTTTTCATTGATTATGTTAATAATTGTATTTATAGGCGAAAAAAGAGTATATGTTTATGAAGCAAGAGAAAAAAATATGAAACTAATCAACAATAAAAATCTAATTGTAAATTATAGAACAAAAACTCGTTTTTATAAGATAGCTTACACATTATATACATTAATTTTAGTGATTGTTTCATCTATATTTATATTTATTTAAAGTTAAGGGAGATGAATATGAGACATAAACCAATCGATAAAGAAAAACATAAGCAAATGATGGATGAAGTTAAAGAACTATTAATTGAAGTAATGACAAATATAGAAAAAATGAATGGTAAAGGTGCTGTTGCATATGGAAGTCTTCTTGGGCTTGTAAGAGAAAAACAACTAATTGAATACGATTCTGATGGTGATATTATTGTTGATTATGAAACTTATTTAATGCTAAAAGAAAAGTATCCAAATCGTATTATTGATACTGAAAACAGTAAAAATCCTTATATTATTCCTAAATGAGTTAAAGAAAATTATGATTTAAAAAATAGATATGAACCATCAATAGATATTTTTGTCCTTGCAAAAACAACATTACATAGATATAAAAATTGAGTTCATGATCCAAAAATTGGTTTGCGAATATATAAAACTATGACAAATAGAGATTATTACTTTAGAAAAAAAACTTATTATAAAATTGCAAAAATATTTTTTAAATTAATATTTTGACTTAAAGACTATTCGGTTACTGAAGCAATTGAATATTTAGAAAAAAATATTAAACATGCAACACTTGGAATTGTTTTACATAAACACAAATTTAACAAAAAAGTTTTACGTGACGATACAATTCTTGATCCAAATGATTTGAATGATTTAGGATACATTGAACTTGATGGACATAAATTATTAACATTTAAAAATCCAATAAAATATTTAGAACATTGATATGGTTTAAATTGAAAAAAACCTATAAAATGTAAGAGGTCTAATTATTATGGATTATTTGAATTATATTAAGAAGAGGTTATTATGATAAAAAACGCAATTATATTTGCAGCTGGTAAAGGAACTAGACTTTCACCACTTACTGAATACACACCAAAGCCTTTAATTAAAGTGTCGTCAGGTGAAGATAATTTAAGAGAACCAATTATTGAAAGAAATATTAAATTTTTAATCGAATCTGGTATTAAAAAAATCACTATCGTTGTGGGTTATTTAGCAGAACAGTTTAATTATTTAAAAACTAAATACAACGTCAATATTATTAAAAATGAAAAATATAATGAAGAAAATAACATTTCATCTTTGGCTGTTTCTTTAAATGAAATTGAAGATACTTTATATATTGAGGGTGATATTTATTTAAAAAGAAATATTATCAAAGACTTAATTCAACAAATTGAAGATAAAAACTATGAATCAGTATTTTTTGGTTCAAAAGATGCTGGAGCAAATGAGTGAGCTTATGTTATTAAAAATAACAAAATAATTAAACATAAATTAATAACATTAAAAGAAGAAGATTATAAATGAACCGGATTTGCTTTCTTATCTAAATCGCTATGTGACAAAATTAGAGAAAATTTTAAAGAATATTATAAAAATTATAAAAATAAACAAAGTTATTTTGAAACATTTATTTGAACTTTGAAAGAAACTATATGACTAGGGCAAATTGATAAAAATGATTTTTATGAATTGGATAATTTTAGTGATTTAGTTAAAATTGATGATTTTTATAAAACGCAAGATGAAATTAAATTATGAACTCCTGGTCCAACAAATATTGATAATAATATTGGTTCATTATTTTTAAAAGGAATAGTTCATCATAGATCTCAGCTCGCTGTATATTACATCAAATCTCTTGTTGAAAAACTTAAAAGATTATTTGAAACTAAAAAAGGGCTACCATTATTAATTACTGCAAGCGGCACAGGAATTATGGAAGCCACTATACAAAACTTAATCAATGAAGGAGATGAAGTAATTGCTATTTCTTCAGGTGATTTTGGAGATAGATTTATTGAACTTTTAGAATTGTATAAGGCCAAAATTCACAAATTTAGATACCCAAATAACACTTCGTATAATATTAATGATTTTAAAGATCTTATACCTAAAGTAAAAGCTGTATTTATTACACATCATGAAACTTCCACTGGTGTTTTACATAATATTGAGCAAATTGGAAATCTTACAAAAAACACAGATACATTATTTATTGTAGATAGCGTTAGTTCAATCGTAAACGAAGAATTAAAATTTGATGAATGAGGTATTGATGCAGCCTTTGCTTCATCAGCGAAAGCATTTTCTTTAGCCCCAGGTTTTTCAGTTGTATGTTTATCAGAAAAAGCAATAGAAAAAAGTAAAGAATGTAAAAACAAAAGTTATTATTTTAATTTTCAAAAATATATTGATACTTATCAAAATAAGAAACAAACACCTTTTACACCAGCTATTTCATTAATTGTTTCAATGAATGCATCAATAGAAATAATGGAAAATGTTTCTTATGAGAAAATAAGAATACAAAAACAAGAAATTTATGATTATCTTAATAGCAATTTAGAAAAATTAGGTTTTATAAATTCAATCCCTTTAGAAAATAGAACTAAATCTATGTTATGTATGACAGCTCCAGATAATTTGGATTGCTTAAAAATGCGCAATTATATTGCAAACAAAAAATTAATTTATTTTGAAGTTGGTAGAAATGAAATGGCAACAAAATCAATTAGAATTGGCATTTCTAACACTTTAAATATGGATGATGCTGTGAATCTTTATAAATCAATAAAAAATTACATCGGTTTAACTAACAATTAACTTATGACAAAAATATAGATAGCTTTTGCTATCTTTTTTTAATTCTTTCAAAACCGACTTTTTTCTTGTTTTTTTTTTTTTTTTGAAAGAATTAAAGTAGATACAAAAAAAACAAGGAGCACAAATGCAAGACAATATAGACGCAAAGCCAGTTTCAATAAGAGAAATGTTTAGCCTAGGGAAATATTCAAAATTTTATATTCCCGAATATCAAAGAGCTTATAAATGAGAAAATAAACAATGTGATAAATTGTGAAATGATATTATTGACTTTGATATAAATTCAAATGATAAATATTTTTTTGGAACCATAATTATTAATTCAGATAATTATGAAAAGGAATTGAATTTAATTGATGGACAACAAAGAACAACTACTTTCATTTTACTATTAAAAGCTCTATTAATGAATTTGGATATAAAAATTAATAAATTGAAAAATGACAAAAATGAAAATGACGAAAAAAGAGCTATTGAAAAATCTTTGGAAAGAAAAAAAGAATCAATATTACAATTACTATATAAAGCAAACGATAATAATATGGTATATTTTCTTCAAGATTTTGATGCTATGAAAAATACAAGTGATGTAATTTTAATAAACAAATCGCTATCTGAAATTTATAAAGACGATTTACAAAAAATATTATTTGCAAAAGATTTAAAAGAACTAGATAGCAACATAACAATAATAAAAAATAAACGAAAAGATAATAGATACACGAATTTTTATAAAAATTTTAAATTTTTTTATAACAAATTAGAAAACAAGGATTCGACAGAATTGATATCTTTTGCAGATAAATTTTTAGATAATTGTCAAATTTTGAAAATAAAAACATGAAATATAGATCAAGCAATATCAATGTTTAACTCATTAAATTCTGATGGCCTACCATTAGAAGTCGCCGACATTTTAGCAGCAGAATTGATGATTTATGTTAATAATGATGATAATAATGATTTCAAAAAGAAATGATTTGAAATAGTAGAATTAGTAGATGAATTAGACAAAGAACAGATTTCCAATATGGATTCAATTCTTTTGCAACAAATGTATATTAATAGATCTATTGCTAAAGACTATTCTGGTGAATCATATGAAAACATTAGTACATATACACCAGGAATAAGAGCTTATTATTTGGAACAAAATCGAGACATTTTAAAACAGCCTTTACAATTAATAAATAATTTATTACATTTAATTAAAATATGACACAAGATTAAAGATTTTACAATATCAAAGCTTTGCTTTAAATTTAATCAAAATATAAAAATTTTTATGATTTCTTATTTAAGTAAATTTAAATTAGAAGATATAAACGAAGAAAAAGTTAAAGAGATAGCTATACCTTTACTAAAACTTTTCACAATTTTAGAACTGGTTGAAATTGGATATTCAAGTAGCAAATTTAAATCATTTTTATTCAAGTTAAATTTATTTTCCGTAGATGATAATTACAATGTTAGCGACATAAATAAAATGGTAAATGAGCACATTAACACAACATGAAAAAGAGAACAAATTAATCAACTTTTAAACACTTACTCAAAAAATGTATTAGTTTACTTAAATGAATATCTTATTTCTCAAGAAAGGAACATGTCATTAAATTTAAACAAATCAAATGATGTGGAACACATTTTACCTAAAGTAATTTGACGAGCAAATGATGATAAATATGATGATTACATTGATTCATTAGGTAATAAAATAGTTTTAGAGAGACCTATTAATAGAGGTTTTTCAGAAGAATGATTTCCATTTAAATTAGAAAAATATAAAAATAGCATTTATCCAATGGCTCGAAAAATTTGAGAAGATTTTTCAATTAAAAATTCTCAAGACTCATCTGAAAACAAGATCAAATGAGATATTGATGAAATAAACAATAATGAAAAAGAAATAATTGAAAGAATAATGAAATTTATATTTGACTAATAAAATTACAAATTAAAAGCAGGTATAATTCCTGCTTATTTTTATAACATAAATTAAAACCGGATTTACATAAAATATAAATTTAAAATAAGCGCTATTTTAATCTTGAAAATAATAAATACTTTTCATCTGTAATAATATTATCAAATTTAGAAAAATCTTTTATTCTGTCTTCGGTAAAACCATCAATATGAAGAGCATTAGCAACTTCACTTATTTTATTAGGTAAAGAAATTTGTAAAGCTCAAGATACAGCATAAATTCCATTTAAAAGACGAACAAGAATATGTTGTAACTCTTCTAAATTGTTAGTTAATTTTCAAGGGGCTGTTTCATCAATATATTTATTTAAATTTGATGATAATTCTATTATTTTTTTATAACCTTTATCAATTTTAAAATTATCCATTTCTTGTGAAAAAATAGATGAAAAATCTAAAATATTTTTTTCAATATCATTGTGAATTTTTTTACTACTTTTACTATAAATTAACCCTTTTGGAAAAGAATTATGAATCATTTTTAAAGTTCTTGAAACTAAATTACCATAATTATTAACAAGATCAGCATTGACAATATCTTTTAATTTTTCTTCACTAAAATTAGCATCTTCACCAAAAATAATTTGTGATGCAAAAAAATATTTAATCATTTCAGGATGATATTTTTGAAGTAAATATTCGGGAGCAATAACATTATTTAATGACTTAGACATTTTTCGTCCTTCTTTGTCTCTTAACAAACCATGACTAACAATATTATTAGGTAATCTTAAATTGATGGCTTTTAAAAACATAGGTCAATAAACAAAATGAAATCTAGAAATTTCCTTACCTAAAATATGTACAATTTCATCACCTTTTTCTCAAAACTTAACAAAATCATCACTTGGATTATTTAAATCAAAACCTAATGCACTTACATAATTAAACAACGCATCTAGTCAAACATACAATGTGTGTTTATTATCTTCATTAATTGGTATTGCTCATTCAACATTGGTTCTTGTAACAGACAAGTCCTCTAAACCTTCATTAACAAAATTACTAAAAATTTCATCTAAAACTTTTTTAGGCAACAAAAATTTGGGATGTTCATTAACATATTTTTTTCATCATGATTCCATTTTCTTAATATTAAAAAAATAACTTTCTTCACTCATTTTCACTAATTTATGACCACTTGATGGATGATAATATTCTCCATCTTCTTTTTGAATAGCTTGATTTTTAGATAAGAATTCTTCATCTTCTACTGAATATAAACCTTCATATTGGCCTTTATAAATGTAGCCATTATTTAAAAATCAAGAAAAAACGTTTTTTACTATTTTTTCATGGTTTTTGTTGGTTGTACGACTAAAATAATCAAATTCTATATCTCATTGTTTTCAAATTTCTTTATAATTTTCTACCAAATTATCAACAAATTCTTTTGGACTTTTATTAGCATTTTTAGCTTTATTTTGTATTTTTTGACCGTGTTCATCACTTCCAGTTAAGAATTTAACCTCATATCCTTTTGCTTTTTTGTAATTTTTAATAGTTCAAGCCATAATTGTGCAATAAAGATGACCAATATGTAAAGGTCCTGAAGCATAATAAATTGGTGTTGTAATATAAAATGTTTTCTTTTTCATTTTAACTCCTACTATTCTTTTATTTTTAAAGGTTTATACAATGCTTTAATTTCTTCTAAATAATAATGCTCTTTTTTATTATTAGAGTCATGCAAATACAGATTTGGTAAAAAATGAACACCTCATCCCGCTTGATATCTACCTTCAACTAAAACTAATTTGGGTTTATCATTTATTCTTGGAATAATAAATTGCACTCTCTTTGGTTCAAATTTATACTTTCTCATTAAGCAAAAACAATCCACTAAACGCTCAACTGGAATAACTAAGGATAAATAACCTTTTTGTTCAATTAATTTTGAGGAACCATAAATAATTTGTTCTAAATTAATTTTATATTCATGAGTTGCAATTAACATTTCATCGCTAACTTTTGAATTTTTTTTAGTATTTTCTAATGTATAAAATGGTGGATTGCAAACAATAGAATCATATTTAGGATTAGCATTTTTATTATGTTTAATAACAAAATCATTAAAATCAATATTTATAACTTTTATTTGTTTATTTTTTTTGTTTAATTTAATATTTTTTTCTGCAAGTTCGCATGCTTTTTGTTGAATTTCAATTGCATCAATTTTAAGTTTTTGACTTCTTTCTGAAATAAAAATTGATAATGCTCCATTGTTAGTTCCTATTTCAAGCATATTTTCAATTTTATTATTTAAAAATACAAAATTACCTAACATTATTGTATCTACTGAATAATTAAACATATTTTTATCTTGGTAGACATATAAATTAGAATCAAAACCTAATGAATTTTTAACTAAATTTCTTGTTTCTTTGTTTTCCATTATTGCCTTTTATTTTTTTATTTTTAGAATCATATCTAAATGTTTTGTTTTGCAAATCATTTAGATATTTATCATAAAGATTTTCTAATACGGCATCAACTTTACCAGTTGACATATCAGCATCTACAATAACAACATTTACATAATCGCCTAATTTATAGCTATTTTTGCTACCTACTAATTTAGTTCCAATCTCATTTAATTTATATTCATCATCAGTCATAGTTGAAATATGAATTAAAGCTTCTGTTTTATTATCAAATTGAACAAACATTCCAAATTTTAAAACACTTATAATTTGTCCTCTCATTATTGTTCCAATTTTATTAACATAAAACTCAGCATATTTTAAATCATTAGTATCTCTCTCAATTTGCATAGCGTTTTGTTCCGTTTGTGAATTTCTTTCAGCAAATACTGGTAATATTTCATTGTAATGTTGAATATTTTTCTTATTTTTTTCAAAAATAACATCTCTAATTATTCTATGAACAACTAAATCTGGATAACGTCTAATTGGACTTGTAAAATGACAATAGTCTACACTAGCTAAGCCAAAATGACCAATATTATTAGGACTATAACATGCTTTCTGCATAGTTCTTAAAAAAAGCATTTTTAAAAAATCATCATTTCTTTGTTCTTTTATTTTTTGAACAACACTTTGAAATGTTTTTGGCGTTATATTATTTTTATCTATTTTGACATGAATGTCTACTGAATTTAAAACATTAAGAAAATTATTAATTTTTTCTTCATCAGGTTTGTCATGAATTCTATATAACATTGGTATTTTTCTATCGGTTAAATATTTTGCAACTTGCTCATTGGCTCTAACCATAAAGTCTTCTATTAAGGCTTGTGAAAAACCACTCTCATCTATTTTAATATCAACTGTTTTTCCTGTTTGATCTAATATTATTTTTGGCTCTTGAATCTCAAAATCAATATAACCTTCTTCATTTTTTCTTGCTCTAATTAGTTTAGCTAATTCCACTGCATTATTTAGCATAATATTTAAATTATTATCTTCGAATTTTTCATTATTTTCAATAAATTGATTTACTCTATTGTATGTCAAACGATATTTAGAACATATTATACCAGGTACAATTTTCGATTCAATAGTTTCACCTTTATCATTAATTTTCATAATAATACTCATAGTAAAACGATCTTCATTTGGATTTAATGAACAAATACCATTTGATAATACTTTTGGTAACATAGGAATAACTTCATTAACTAAATAAATTGATGTCCCTCTATTTAAAGCCTCATTATCAATATCACTATTTTCCTTAACATAATATGAAACGTCAGCAATATGCACACCTAATTCATAATTACCGTCTTCTAATTTTTTTACAACTATTGCATCGTCAAAATCTTTTGTATCATCCCCATCAATAGTAACAATTAATTCATTTCTAAAATCAACACGATTATCTTTGTTTTCATATTCAATAGTAGATGGAATTAAATTAGCTTCATTAATAACTTGTTCTGGAAAATTTTCTGGAACATTTTTTTCTACTGTTAAAGCCTTTACATAACACATTGGATCATCAATTGAAGCGATTTTTCTAATTATATTTATGATAACTTTATCTTTTTTGAATTCTACAATTTCGGCTAAAACGACATCATTAAGACGCGCTTCGCTTACAATATCTTTAATAAAAAAATTTAATTTTTTGTAATCTTTTTTTATTGTTCTAAAAACTACGAAATTTTTATGTTGAACTAAAATACCAACAATTTTATTTGTCTTTCTTTGAATGATTTTATCTACCATTGCAAATGTTTTTGATTGATTAACATCATTATATTTAAAAACATTAATTTTCACAATATCATTATTCATGGCTTGATTGATAAATAGTCCTGGAATAAAATAACTTTCCTTGTTTTCCAAATTATTTTCTTCATCTACTACATCAACAAAAGCATATTTACCTTCAGAAGCTAATCTTATTTCGCCTTCAATAGTTTTAATCTTTTCAATTCCAGTATATGAATTATCAGAGTTTTTAACAACTTTATATTCATCTACTAATTCGAATAAAATATTCGTAAGTAAACGATTTTCAAATGGTTTAATCTTGAAATATTTAGCAATATCTAAAAAAGAAGAATTAGGGTTTTGTTTAATAAAGTCAAATAGTTGTTGTTTAGTGCACATATTAAATTAAACCTGGGAATCCTGAACCTGCAGGATCTTTCATAACAAATCTAAGCACAACAGCTAAAACAATTAAAGCAATACCTAATGTAAACATCGAATATTTTAATACTTTTTTAATTCCTCTTTCTTTTGAAGTTTTAAACAATTCAAGATCTCCTGAACCTACCAATGCACCTGAAAAACCGTTTGAATCAGGGGACATAATTAATGAAATTGCAATAATAATTACTGAAATTATTAATAAAACTATTGTAATTGTTAATTTCATAAATGCTCCTTTTAAAATAACTATATTTTTGATATATAGTTTTTAATTATATACTAAATATTAGTATAAGTATTTAGATATGTTGTTACATAGCAAATCTATAAAACATAAAATTAAAATATTTATACAAATATTTAACAAATTTACCATCTTTTTGTAAATAATGCGCAATGTAAATGTTGAAATAACATAGTTATATTTTTATTTTGCTTTTTATAAAAAAATTAAATATATAATAAATATTATGATTAATATTAAAAGAAAAAAACCATTGATTATTTTTACTGGGCCAAGCGGTGTAGGTAAGGGGACTATTGAGCCCTTTTTATTTAAATCAGAAAAACTAAAATTACAATTATCTTGTTCAACAACCACTAGAAAACCTCGTGAAGGAGAAATTAATGGAATTCATTATTTTTACATCACAAAAGAAAAATTTGAAGATCATATTAAAAATAATGAATTAATTGAATATAGCTTTCATTTTGACAATTATTATGGAACGCTATATACCGAATTAGATAGAATTTTAAAATTAAATAAAATACCTTTTTTAGAAATTGAAACTAATGGAGCTAAACAAATTTTAGAAAAAATGAAAAATAGTGAAGAATATCAAGTTTTAACATTTTTTATTTTACCTCCTGATTTAAATGAATTAAAAAGAAGAATTTTAAATAGAAACACCGAAACGCAAGACGCCATTCAGAAACGACTAAAAAAAGCAGAAGAAGAAATTGAAGATAGACACATATTTAAATATAATATTTTGAATGATGTTCCAGAAAGAGCTGCATCTGAAATTGAAAGCATAATTATTAAGGAGTTTAATTTATAATAATGAATTTTGGTACAAGTAGTCATGTGGGAAATGTTCGATTAGAAAATCAAGATAGAGTTAGTGTTTTAACAAACAATAACTATACTTTTTTAATTCTTTGTGATGGTATGGGTGGTCATTTCGGAGGTGCAATCGCTAGTACAATTACTATAAAAGTATTTAATCAAGCCTTGCAAGAAACAATTCCTAGCGATGATAAAAATATTGATTCTTATGTTGAATGGTTTAAAAACACAATTAATAAAGCAAGAAATAAAATGATAATTGAAAGTCAAAATGATGAAGCTAAATTAGATATGGGAACGACAGTTACTGCCGCATTAATAAATAAGAAAACTAAAAAACTTATTGTTTTTAATATTGGTGATTCGAGAACATATGTTTTAACTACCGATGGTGATTTAAGACAAATTACTACAGATCATAATTTACTAAACAAACAAATTAGTGAAGGTAAAAGTGAAGCTGAAGCTCTTAAAAACCCTTTTCATGCTGCTTTGACATCAGCTCTAGGACCAGAAAAAAGAATAAAAATTGAGGTTTTTGATTTAACCGAACATTATGATAAAGTTCATTCAATACTTGCTACAAGTGATGGCGTTCATGATTTTATTCAAAAAATGGCAATCGAGCAAATATTAAAGGAAAATGATGATGCTAATGAAATTTGTACAACTTTAACTGAAAATGCTATGCAAAATAATTCAACAGATAATGTATCTGCTGGTTTAGTTGTTCTAGATAATCAAGCCACTTGAAAATAACGAGGTATAACAATGAATATAAATAAAAATAGTAACGTCTTAAAAAAATATAGAATTGTTCAATTAATTGGCGAAGGCGGATTTTCACAAGTTTATAAAATTGAAAAAAACAATCCTAATCAACATTTTTCTAATGAATTTTATGCTCTAAAATATGTTAATTTTGAAGGACGTCCCGATATAGAAATTAACAAAAAAAGATTTAAACAAGAAATTGAAATATATAAAAAAATTAAATCCAACAAAATACCTGCTTACATTGATTCATATATTGATGAAAAAGAACAATATTTAATTATGGAATATGTTGAAGGTAAAACATTAAGAGAAATAATTAATCAAGAAGGTAAAGTAAGTTCTCAAACTGCTGTTTATATTATTAAACAAATTGCTGAAGGGTTAATGGAACTACATAATTGTAAAATATTGCATCGTGATATTAAAAGTGCAAACATAATACTAACAAATAAAAAAGAAGTAAAAATTATTGACTTTGGTTTAGCATTAGGCGAAGATAGTCAAAGATATACAAAAGATACAAAAGTGGTTGGTACCGTTTATTATATGGCTCCTGAATTGTGTGTCTCAAATGCGATTCCTACAGTACAATCGGATATTTATGCACTAGGTATTTTGCTCTTTGAATTGCTAACAGGTCGCTACCCAATTAAAGGTAAAAATGCACAAGAAACAATTAAAAAACAAAAAAATTCACCTATGCCAGATATCAACAAAGAAATTACAATTCCTATAGCTCTAAGTAATATAATAACTAGATCTACAGCTAAAGATCCTAATAAGAGATACAAATCTATGTATGAAATGTATCTTGATTTAAAAACTTGTTTAGATCCTAAAAGATATTATGAAAGCCCCCTTGATTTAAAAAAAATTAAAGTTAAAAATAAAATGAGAGATTTTATTTATTCTAAAAGCTTCATTATTACCTCAAGTATTATTTTCTTTTTATTATTAATTTTAGGAATAGGTTTAATAATAAAATTTATTAATTAATATGACTGGAAAAATTTATTCAATTAATAGTGGCAAATACTATATAAAAGAAAATAATAATATGCATATTCTACCTGCAGCTGGGATATTTAGACACAAAAAAATAACCCCGCTTGTAGGAGATAATGTTGAATTTGAAAATGAACAATATATAACTAAAATATTACCTAGAAAAAATGAATTTATAAGACCAAAAGTTGCTAATATTGATCACATTATTGTGGTGATGTCAATTAAAGAACCTGAATTTTCAAGTTATCTAGTTGATAAATATTTATCATTTATTGAAAATAGTAATGTTGAGCCCATAATTTTTTTTACTAAAAATGATTTAGCAAAAAGCGAGTGACCTGAAATATATCAAAAATTAGGATATAAAATAGCAAAAATCAATTATAAAAGTAATGAATGAATTAATATTGTTAAAAAATATTTTAAGAATAAAACTTGTACATTAATGGGACAAAGTGGTGTAGGCAAAACAACAATAATAAATAAAATAACTTCACAAAATTTTGAAACACAAGAAATATCTAAAAATGCAAATAGAGGTAAACATACAACAAGAATTGTTCAAATTGTCGATGTATTAGATGGTTGATTGATAGATACTCCTGGATTTTCAAGTTTTGAACACAAAATGTCTAAAATCGAAATTGCTCATTCATTTAAACAATTTAGGGAATTATCAAAATTATGTAAATTTAAATCTTGTTTGCATTTAAATGAACCTGAAAACTTATGTAATATTAAAATAAATGTTAAAAATAAAAACATACCAGAATTTAGATATCAAAATTATTTAAAAATATTAAAAGAGGTAAAAGATGAATATTAATCAATTAGAAATAAAGGTAGTTGCGCCTTCATTATTAAATGTTGAAGAAAATGAAAGAGTCAAAATGGTAAATACATTATGTAATGCTGGTATACAATACTTTCACTATGATGTTATGGATGGAGAATTTGTTCCTAATATAGCTATTTCAGTGGAACAAATAAAAGAATTAGTTCAGTCAAGAAAACAATATTGTGATGTACACTTGATGGTAAATAATCCTTTGCCTTATATTGAAGAATTAAAAGATTTTGTACCATTTTTTACTATTCATTATGAATCTATGGAGCATAAAAAATTATTTAATATTTTAAGAGATGTATATGTAAAAAATCAAAGCACAAATTTAGGTATTGCAATTAAACCTAATACAAAAGTAGAAGATGTTGAAGATTTACTACCATACATTTCCTTAATAACAGTAATGTCAGTTGAACCTGGTAAAGGGGGGCAAAAATTTATGCCAAATGCCTTAAACAAAATTAAAGAATTAAAAGCAATAAAAGAAGAAAAAGGATATTTATATTCAATTGAAGTTGATGGTGGTATCAATGATATTACAGGACCACAATGTTTTGAGGCTGGTGCTGATATTTGTGTTGCAGGAACATTTTTAATAACTGAACCAACATCAAAAAGAATTCAAAGCATTATGGGCATTAAATAAAATCAAACATGACTTACTCAAATAAAGTCATGTTTTTATTAAAAAAGACAACATAATTGTTGTCAACTTTTTAATTCAATTTAAACAATCCATATATTAAACATCAATGTATTTAGTTAACATATTAGAAAAAATTTCATACAATTTATTTTTTAATTGTGATCTATTATTTGTTTTTGAAAATATTGAAACAAACGGTAATATTTTACCAATTTTAGTTTCTGAAGTTTCAACCACACCCTTTTCAAGTATATCCTCAAAGTATTCAAAAGTTTCAGCTTCTTTTAACCCGAATTTTTTTATTAACTTTTGAAGTTCAATTCATCTTTTTATTAAAACAAATTTTTGTCATTCTTCATCGATGTTTTCATCTTATAAATTTTCTTGATTAATTCTTTTAACAAATTCTAAAATTAATTCTTTTTTAGATCTTAGAAATGGCGAAAAATCAATAACTTTTATAAAATAATTTAGAGCATCATTCTCTCCGGTTGTTTTCTTATATTTTTTAGCCATATCAATATTAGCTATTGTAAAAATACTATTAAATCCTTTTCGGTTTTTTTCTCCTTAAAAAATACTTATATATATTACTCAAAAATAAACTATTCTTTAATATTTAATTTAACTTCTGAAATCAAAATACCATTTTCATTGTTTTTTTCCATTTCAGATATTAAATCTTTTTTAAATAAAATTGTGTTATTCTCAACATTCAATTTAAAAAAATTAGAATATTTGGCTTTTAATAATTTAGAAAGAGTTCCTGAAATACCACATTTTAATAAGGCAATGTCGTTCTTGTCATCAGTTCCATATTTTATTTTTAAATAAAGTGATTCATCGATAAGGTTTAAAGAATTTAATACTTCAATATATTTTAAAATTTCAAATTCTATAAATTCATATTCTTCTTTTATTCTTATAATGATTAAATTAATTTTTTCTTTTCTTGTTTTATTTGCAATGTCAATATATCCACTATCTGTTTCACCTCATTTATTAACAAATACAAAAGATTCATTTCTTTCAATTTTTTTATCCCAATAACTTAAAAAACTAGTTATCATATCTTTGAATGAATATGAATTTATTTTTCATTTTATCAACATTACATAAAAATTTTTTACATTTTCTTTTTTTAGTCTTTTAATTTTATGTTCATTATTTTCATCCATATTAGAAAAGAACAATTTATCCATGATTTCAAATGCATCCTCTACAGTATTAACTGTTGAAAGAGATTTTAAAATATTATCAATTTTTTCTTCAGTTTCTATTATATTAAAAATATTAATATTATTTTCAAAGCAAAGTTTTCCTATTTCTGTAACGGGTTTTTTAACATAATTTTTTCCAATATTATCACTACTTGAAATATTTTTTAATATTAATTCTGCTTCATTTTTTCTATCTATTTCTTTAGAATTTGAAAGTTTAAAATTTGAAAGTAATGGATTTTCTATAGTATCTTCAATATTAGCAGTTACTAAAATTTTTGAGTTTTTAATAAAATTATCAATGTTAAATTGTGTTGGAAAATATTTTCCATGTACAAAGTGAATTTCTGGTAAAAGATATTTTAAATCACCCATTGTATCATGAAAAATATCACTAAATCTACAAATTCGACCGATAAGATTTTTTAAACTAGCTCCTTTTAAATATTCATTTCCTTTACGTATATCTAAAATAAACATTTTAGTCAAAGATAAATTAACTCCTTCAAGTAATGTTGAATTTGCAACTAAAAAATTTATTTCTGGCACATCTGTATATAATTTTTCTATGTAAAGCCTAATTGCATCAGGCACTGAGCCATGGTGATAAATAATTCCTTTTTTAAGACAATTTATTAAATCATAATCTTCATGCACAAATGATTTTAAGTCTTGTATTGCTTTATCAATTTTGTTATTATTTTTAATTAAACTAATTTTTGAAGCAAATTCTTTTGCAAAATCTTCGATGTCTTTGCCTTTGTTTAAATATATTAAATTTTTTAAATCTTTATTATCTAAAATAACATCAAAATCATTAAAATTATAATTGTCATCAATTTTTATAAGTTTATCTTTTAATTTTAATGTCGAAAATTGATCTAGAAAATATTTTGTTTTATTTTTTAAATCATGAAAATAAAACATCTCAGATTTTATATTTTCATTCACATTATAAAAATTAGTTATTTGCTTATTGTAATCACTATTTAAACTATCACTAGAATTTATAAATGGTGATAAATATTTACATATTAAATTTTCATTTCTTTTATTGCAAATTGTTATAACAGAAAATAATATTATACTTCTTGTATCTTTAATTTTTTTATTTTTAAATTTAGAAAACAAATTATGTGCTTCATCAATAATTAATAAATCAAATTTTAAATCTAAGTTTTTTTGTAACAATTTTAGTAGTCTTTCTTGAGTAAGTATTACAATAAATTTTTCATCATTTTTATTGTACATCTCAGAATGTACAATAATTTTTTTATTTTCAAATCTATCTATTATTCTTTTTTTTGTTTGCGCTAAAAGAGATTTGGTTGGAGTAATAATGCAAATTTTTGAAAAATTTTCATTATCTATAAAATCTAAAATCAATTCGGTTTTTCCATATGAAGTTGGTGCAACAATAATTTGAGAATCAAAAATTGATTTTTCAGCATACTTATATAAATTATATTGGCCTTCTGTTTTATATGAATCATTCCATATATATTTTTCATTCATAAAATTATTTATAGCTGTATACAAATTCCCATATTTTTCAAAATAATTCAATTTTTGACCTATGAATTCTGAAATAGGATAATAACCCTCATTTTCTGTATACTCATATAAGGGAATATAATCATTATTTGCAACTCCATATATTAATAATATTCTATAACCTAATTTTTTTACGTTTTGATCTCAATTATTGTCACGAATACACAAAATGGCAACTGATAATAAAAAATTTCATTCTTGTAACGTTAATTTTTCATGCTTAAGAGCTTTATTAAAAATGAAAGTAAATTCTTTTGTGTATATATCCTCCAATGTTAATTTAAACATTTCAATCCTTTCCATAATTATTAAGAAAATCAATAATTGTTTGAAATTTCGATTTTTGAATAACTATAATTTTTACTTCTTTAAATTTTTTGGATTTAGTATATTTTTCAAAAAAATTATTTATTTCTCTTTTATCTATTTTGTGTTCAACCAAACAAAATGCAATTGCAGATAAAAGTACATTTTTATCTGAAACATCATCAATAGTACGTGATGCCTTATTCAACAATTCTAATATTGTGCTCTTATTACATGTATTATCTTTTAATACCGAGTCAACAGTATTTCAAGCATTTAATCATAATTGACCTACTTGCTCCTTATTAGTCATTCGATTGTATAAGTCATTGTAAGCTGAATAAATTTTATTTTTGATTAGTTTGGTAACAGTATTAAATTCATTATTTAATTCACCCGACTTTGATTCTATGAATCAAACATCACAACCATCATAACCAATTAAATCGAAACCTCTTTTCATATCACGGCTTTCTCTATTAAATAAAGGTGAAACTATTTTTAAATTAGAAAAGAATATTCTAATTATTACATTTAACAACAATTCTGCAATAAAACCTTTTCTCTTATTATTATCAGGAGTTTTAACATTATTAACAATTTTTGTTGGAAGTCTATTTAAAAATTCTTTTAAAGTTTCTGGAAAAGTGTGATATTTAAAATCAGAATTTATTGCTTTTTCTCCATGACAAATTAATCTAAACTGCTTTGATATTTCATCTTGAAATTCTTTAGAAAAATTTTTAATTTCAACTATTGAACAATTTTCTAATTTAGTTATTTCTATTCCTTCCATTGCACTTCCTTTTTAATTATTTGTATATAAATTATAAACATTAAAATATTGTTTTTTTATAAAATAAATTTAAAATTTATGACACTTAATTATGAACAGTTTTTATCATATTAATCTATGAAAAAGGAATATAAGGAAACTTTATGATAGTTATTTATCATAAATTTACTGCTATAAATTAGTATGACATAAGCACATGAAAAAAAGTAATAAAAAAAGTACTTTGAAGTACTTAATCATTATTAATAATATAGATTAAACTAATTGAATGCCTTTATTTTTAATGGTTTTTAGTGTTTTAGCACTAACTCTTAAAGTAACTTTTTTGCCATTAACATTAACACTTACTTTTTGTAAGTTAACATTAAATTTTCTTTTTGATGCGTTCATAGCATGTGAACGATTGTTACCTACCAAAGGTCCTTTACCAGTTAATTGGTCAACTCTTGACATATTTGCTCCTTCCATAATTGAATAAAAAAAGTAAATTCATTATACAATATATTAATTAATATAAAAATATTTTACTTAACTCTTTTTAAATGTTTGAATATGATTTGATTGTAAGATAAAGAAAACAAGATAAACAATAAGTGTAATAAATGCAGTAATTAATGCCATTAATGTCAAAGCAATAAATAACTGAAAAATTACATAATTACTAATTGTGTAAATAAAAATCAAAACAAATGATAAAACTAATGAAACAGCTGTTGCTGATAAAGAAATAATAAACAATAACCTGATTAATGATGAATTTTTAAAATTATTATAATTGTGAATTGCATTTATATATGCAGAATATACATAATAGCCTAATGACATCATAATTGCAGCTGCCAATATCATTACAAAAGAAACTATTACATATGAACCGATTAATAACAACGATAATAATTGAAAAAATAAAGCTAATGATACAAAAACAATGATTGCAATTTGTCTATCTTTAAAAGTTTTAAACATTATATAACTCCTTGATTTAAAATTTTTTCACTAATACTTTTAGCAGCGATAGCCCCATCACTTGCTGCTGTAATTATTTGGCGAACCTTTTTATCTCTAATATCGCCAATTGCATAAATACCATTAACTTTTGTTTCCATATTTTCATTAGTTTCAATAAAGCCAAATTCATTTGCTATATTCAAATTTTTAAATGAATTATCATTAGGAACAAATCCAATAAAAGGAAAAAATCCTTGTACTTTAATTTCTTGTTTGCCTTTATTTTTCGTTTCAATAATTATACTTTCAATAGCATTATTACCTTTAATTTCTTTAATT
This sequence comes from Mycoplasmopsis lipofaciens ATCC 35015, assembly GCF_000686585.1. Taxonomy (GTDB): domain Bacteria; phylum Bacillota_I; class Bacilli_A; order Mycoplasmatales; family Metamycoplasmataceae; genus Mycoplasmopsis; species Mycoplasmopsis lipofaciens. The sequence goes on along the minus strand of NZ_KK365990.1, from coordinate 51,931 downwards.
TGACTTTCCATAAAAATAGTTATATTTTTGATGTTTTTTAAGTTATCTACCAACATTTTTTCAGCATGAAAAAAATTATCCTTAACAATTAAATAAATATGATTAACGATATTAGCTAGAAAAACAGATTCTTCAACTGCGCTATTTCCTCCGCCTAACACAGCAACATCTTGACCTTTATAAAAAGGCGCATCACAAGTAGCACAAAAACTTATACCTTTATGTTTAAATTTTTCATAACCATTAATAAATGTTGGTTCTCTATTTTCCATTCCGGTTGCAATTACAACAGTTTTAGCTAAAATTTCATTTTTATCTTCTAAAATCACTTTTTGTTCTAAATCATTGATATGTTGAATGTCAATAACATTACCAAATTTATATTCGGCACCAAATTTTTGTGCATGATTAAATGTTTTTATTGCTAATTCATAACCTTCAATTAATTCAGTTCCTAATCAATTTTCAATTTTACTAGTTGCACTTAATTTTCCACCTGGAGCAGCTTTTTCAATAAAAACTACTTTAAGCCCTGCTCTTGAAGCATATAAAGCGCAATTTAATCCGCCTGGTCCAGCTCCAATTATTGCAATATCATACATACTAATTTGCCTTTCTTCTTGATTTAAATATTCTTGTTTTTTCTACTCATTTATTGTAATCTTCAGAATGTGCATATTCATATACATATCTACCATGTCTTCATTCTCTTATGTAATGAACTTGATTTAAAAATTGGAAATAAATGAATACCAATGTACCGATAACAATAAATACAACTGATGTAACAGTATATAAAGCATAAGCGTTTTCACGTAATGGTTCTAGGGCTAAACGAACCACACCATATCATACAAAATACAATGCCGCAGATGAACCTGGTTTTAATAAACCAAATTGATTAATAATTCACACTAAAATAATATATCCCACTAAGTTTGCTAAGCCTTCATATAAGAACAATGGATATCTAAATGCTCCACCAGGAGCTGCATCATCAGCTAAGAACATATGTTGAGCAAAAGTATGGCCAAAAATTTTAACACTATGTCCATCATAATCAATTTTTCCATATAATTCATGATTAGCATAGTTACCTCAACGACCAATAACTTGTCCAATTAATATTGTAGGAATAATTATTGAAGCTACTTTTCTAATATCAATTTCACTTCTTTTAGAATAAATATAGGAAATATCAACAATAAATGCTAACACCACTCCACCTTGAATACTTAATCCTCCATCTCATATTGCATATCAACGACTAAAATCAAAAGTATCTCTCTTATATAAATATTCCTCTACTAAATCTCATAAACGAGCACCTAAAAGTGCAAATGGAATTGTTAAAAGAATTAAAGTCATTAAATATTCTCATTTTCATTTTTCACGATATCAAAAAATACAAATTGTCAATATTGATGCTAATATTCCAAACATCATCGTTAATGAGTAAACATGTAATTTGTATGAACCAATTTCAAACAAAATACCAGGAGTGTTTGCTTGAATTGGAGCAAATTCATTATTCATCCTTTTCTCCTCTCTGTCTCATAAGTTCTAAAATATCAACACCATCCTTACGAGCTAAATATGTACTTACTGCAGCTTCAATTAAAGCAGCGGCTGATGCTCCATTTTTCATTGGTATTTGAATTTTATCAATTGAACCGTTTAAAACTTCATATTTTAAATATTCTATACCTAATCTATCTAAATTAGTGGCTTCTTCAGTTTCTTGATTAATCAATTCTACAACTAAGTCTATATTACAACCGTCTGCAATAGAGCGAATGCCATAAGTAAATTTAACATCAATTAAACCGATACCTCTTGCTTCAATTAAATTTTTGGTAATCATTGGTGAAGTTCCATAAAAATTCGCACCAACGCGCTTAATAATAACCGCATCATCACTTATAAAAATATGACCTTTTTGAATTAACTCTAAGGTTGCTTCACTTTTACCACTACCTGATTTACCAATAATCAAAACTCCAACACCACCAATTGAAACTAAGCATGCATGAACTTGTGTTTCTTCTGAATAAAAATCACTCAAATAAGTACCAATAGTCGAAGTAATTTTCGAAGAACTTAATGGTGCTAAATAAACAGGAATTTTGTATTTATTAGCAACCTCAATAATTCACTCTTTTTGAATATCACTTACACCTTTAGACAATATAATAAGTGGTGGTTTTAGTTTTAAAATCCTATCTAAGGTTTCAATTGTTTTTTGATGACCTAAACTTCTAAAAAATTCACTTTCACTAGTACCTCAGCATATCACATTACGAGAATACCTAGGATTGTTAATTTTATTAGCTAATTCTAAACCTAATCTTTTAATAGCTGGCTCATAAATAAATCCGTAATCAACATCTTTATTTTTGTTAACAATATCTATTTCAAATTTTTTGATGATATGAGAGACACTAATTGCTTTTTGTTTTTTCATTTTATTCCTAACCAACAAAACATAATGTTCATTAATATAAATACATAAAATATATTGTAATTATATCAATTAAAAAATTTAAGGTAATTAATAATTAATATCAATAATAAAAAATGCAAAATTTTAAATGTGCAAGGTTAAAAATTCAAAATGTGTTTTGCAGAAATTAGATAATTTTTTTATTGTTAAAAAATATAAAAAGTATTCAATAACAAATATTTAAACATAAATTTAAAATTATAAATATGCCTATCTTAATATAAAAAAACAGAACACAATTGTAAATTAAATCATTATTGAAATTTGTTTTAAATTTATGATATGATAATAAATATTATTTATACAAGTAATTTCTTAAATCTTTTTTAATCATTATTAATTTAAATTCACATGATTAAAAAATCATATGAATATGGAGGTAAATATGGTCGCTACAAGACTAATACCAATTGGTGGAGTTCAGGAAATTGGTAAATCAACATTAATTGTTGAACACGAAAATCACATTTTTATAATTGATGCAGGTATTAAATTTGCTGATACCGCGCAAACAGGTATAAAAGGCATAATTCCTGATTATAAATATTTATTTGAAAGACAAAAAAATATTGAAGGGCTATTCATAACACACGGACACGAAGATCATATCGGTGGTGTTGTACATTTACTTAAACAATTAGCTGTTAAAAAAATATTTGCACCTCGTATTGCAATTCAATATTTAAAATTAAAAATTGATGAACATAGAATAAATCAAAATATCGAATTTATAGAAATAGAAAAATCAGCAGTTTATAAATTTGGTGATTGCAAAGTGGATTTTTGATCAGCACAGCACTCTATACCTGATGCTTTTGGTATTAGAATTACAACCCCTAATGGTTCATTAATGTGTACAGGAGATTTTAGGTTTGATTACAATCCAATAGGAACTAGTTATACTGATTTTGCACGTTTAGATCAAATTGGAAAAGAGGGATTAACAGTTTTGTTTAGTGATTCAACTAATGCAATGAGACCTTTACACTCACCTAGTGAAAACGATATACTTAAAGATATCGAAAAATACATGCGACAAGCTAAGAAAAAAATTATTATTACGGCTTTTGCGTCTAATTTAACAAGAGTAAAAGCAATTATTGAATTAGCTGCTAAATTAAAGAAAAAAGTTGCAACATTCGGAAGATCAATGGTACAAGGTGTAAAAATTGGTAGAAAACTTGGCTATATTAACGTAACAAACGATGTTTTTGTTGACAAAAAAGAAGTAAGTAAAATTCCTGATAGTGATTTAGTAATTTTAACAACTGGTAGTCAAGGTGAGCAACTTGCAGCTCTTTCAAGAATGAGTCATGGAAAACATCAAAGTATAAAAATTGAAAAAGGAGATTTAATTTTATTTTCATCAAGTCCTATTCCAGGTAATAGAATGGTGATAGAATTGCTTGTTAACAGGTTATCTAAATTAGGAGCCATTATTAAAGAAAATGGTGTCGATGGATATTTACATACTTCTGGACACGCATATAAAGAAGAACATGACAAAATTTTTCAATTAACTAAGCCAAAATTTTTCTTACCATATCATGGAGAATATAGAATGTGTGTTGTTCATGGAGATAGTGCAGTAAGAAATGGAGTAAAACCGGAAAACGTTATTATTCCCGAAATTGGTCGCGTTTACAACATGATCTCCAACAAAATTATTGAAACAAATGAAAAAATTTATTGTGGACCAATATATATTGATGGTCATTCAACACTTAGTGTTACATCAGCTATTTTAAAAGATAGAACACAATTAGCTAATAGTGGTTTTGTTAATTTAATTTTAAATATTAATAAAGAAAAAAATATTATCGTTGGTAGACCAAGTTTAATTAGTAGAGGTAGTTTCTTTGTTAAAAATTCACTTGATTTAGTCGAAGAAGCCAAAAGGGTTGCTCATGGAGCAGCATTGTTCTATATCAAAAATACCGAAAATTGAAATGTTGTTGACTTGAAACAATTAATTATTGATCGACTTGAAAGCCTTTTTTATAAAGAAAAAAGGAGAAGACCAATAATTATTCCAAGTATATTATTTACTAATGATGAAGATGAACCTATTTTTAAAGATGCTAATATCAAATTTGGTAAAAATGAAGAAAAAGAAAAACCAAAAAGAGGTAGAAAAATTCTTGATGAAGTGAAAGATATTTTATTAGCCCCTACTGAAGAATTACTAGATGATATTCACGATGAAGATGATGAAGAATAATTTCATCATTTTTTTATTATTTACCTTTTTTATAATACTTTTAGTAAAAAAGATAATTTTGAATATGAAAATTAAACACTATAAAATAGAAAAAAATGATAAAAAAATTTTTAATATATAAATTAATCATATAATAAATAATAATATGAACACAAATAAGACAAAAAAAACTAAAACAAGATTTAAAATTTACTGCGATACTATTGGATTCAAAATACCTAAAAGCATGGTTAATACCTCATTAGGTTTAGATGAACACGAACAAAATTTAATCCATATACAATTTAACGATGTTATTAGTCCTCAGGATTTTTTTGAATTATGAAAAACTATTAGAGAAAATAAAAGCTATGAACTCAAGGTTAATTTTTCTTTTGATTTGCTAGAATATAGAAAAGATCATGTTGCAGATTTTATAAAATTTTTAAGTAAAAATAAACCAAAATATAATAGCTTAGCAAATATTAATTTTGAAAAAAATTTAAAAATGAAAGAAAACTTTGTTTTTGAAATAATAACAACTGATGAAAATTTTTATAATAAATCACAAACGATAATTAAAAATCTTGAAGAAACTTTGAAAAAATATGGTTTTAAAAGGATAAATCTTAACCTAATTTATAAAGAAATGGTTGTTGGAGAAATTTTTCAAACTCAAAATGTTTTAAGTGATGAAGAAAAAACTAAACAATTTCTAGAAATGCTAAGCAAACAACAACAAAACATAGAAATTAAAAGTAATTCATTTCCACAATATAGAAAAAAATGAAGTAGAAAACAATATGAAAAAGTAAAACTAAGTGCACTTGTAGAAATGCCATCTAATTCAAATGTTCAAGTAACTGGTCAAATATTTGATCAATCTTTTACTTTCTCTAAAAATCAAAAAAATATTTATTCTTTTAGTTTAACTGATTATACTGAAGCAATAGAATTACGTTGATTTTTAAACGAACCTCTCACAGAGAAACAACTTGAAGAGCTAAAAAACGACTCATGAGTTACATTTAATGGAACTATTTCAAACAATAATTTTATTTACATTGATAATTATGAACCCGCACAAGCAATGATAGAAGATCTTGAAGATAATTCGCCTCTAGATAAAAAGAGAATAGAACTACATATTAGTTCAAAAATGAATACTATGGATAGCTTAATACAACCCGAAGAAATCATTCAACAAGCAGAAAAATTTAAAATGCCTGCTGTATCCATTATGGATGTTGATAGTGTTCAAGGTTTTCCCAAATTTTATTTAGAAGCAGTTAAAAGAAAAATAAAACCTATTTTTGGTGTTGCTTTATCAACAATTAGTAAAGAAAATAATGTGTTTTATGGCAATGGTGATTTAAATAGAAATATAAAAAATTGCGAGTATGTTTCATTCGATATTGAAACAACAGGTTTAAGTCCTAAATTTAGTGAATTAATTGAATACGGTGCTGTTCCTATTGATGAGAATTTTAGATTAACTAATAGAATTCAATTTTTTACTAAAACAAAAAATAAATTAAGTGCTTTTACAACTGATTTAACAGGAATTAATGACCAAATGATTGAAGAAAATGGTATTGACATTAAAGAAGGACTTCAAAGAATATATGACAATTTAAATAACAAGATTGCTTTAGCTCATAATGCAACTTTTGACTTTCATTTTCTACAAGAAAAATTTAGAGAACACAATATGAATTTTCCAAACGTTTTAGTCATTGATACCTTAGTTGTTTCTAGAATGGTATTCCCAGATAATAAAAAACATAGACTTGAAAATATTGCACATAGATTGGGAATTGAATATGATCCAGATGTTGCTCACCGTGGTGATTATGATGCTGAAGTATTAGCAAAAGTATGAATTGAATTAGTTAATTTATTAACAAATAATAAAATAACTACATTGAACGAACTTAAAAATTATTGCCCAGAAGAATTATATAATAGAGTAAGAGCTAATGAAATTAGTGTTATTGCAAAAAATCAAAAAGGTCTTGATGAACAATTTTTAATGATAAGTAAATGTTTAACTAATAATTATTTTAATGGACCAAAAACATTTATTGAAGATCTACCTAATTATAAAAATGTTTTAATTGGTTCCGGAACCTTAAAAGGAAAATTATTAGATGCCTACTTTTTTGGTTCACACGAATTATTTTTGAAAGAAATTGAAAAATACGATTATATTGAAATACCTGCGCCACAAGTATTATCACATTATGTTGAAAATGGATCTATGACTAAAGAAAATATCGAATTTGGTTTAAAAGAGATAATATTAGAAGCTAAAAAAAGAAATAAATTAGTCATTGCAACAGGAGATGTTAAATATATACATCCTATTGACCAAAAAGCTTATGAAGTAGTAGTTTATGCAAAAGGTATTAAAAATTCACGACATTATTTATATGATTATAGACAAGCTAGATTAGGAAGACTAAAAATACCAAAACAACATTTTTTAACTACAAAACAAATGATTGATCAATTTGCTTTTTTAAATGATAAAAAATTAATTGAAGAAATAGTTATTATTAATACACATAAATTAGCAGATATGATTGAAAATATTAAAGTTATTAAAGATGGCTTGTTTACGCCAAAATTCGACAATTCAGCAGTTAAATTAAAAGAATTAGTTTATGAAAATGCACACAAAAAATATGGCGAAGTACTTCCTGAATTAATTCAAAAAAGAATTAATGATGAATTAAATCCAATTATAAAATATGGTTTTGATGTTATTTATTGAATTAGTCATATTTTGGTTAAAAAATCTACTGATAATGGTTTTATTGTTGGTAGTCGAGGATCTGTTGGTTCTTCATTTGTTGCAACAATGAGTGGCATAAGTGAAGTTAATCCTTTACCACCTCATTATTTATGTAACAAATGTAAACACTTTGAGTTGTCTGAAGATAAAAATATTACTAGTGGTTTTGACTTGCCTTCTAAAAAATGTACTAAATGTAACATAGAAATGGAAAGAGATGGACAATCAATACCTTTTGAAACTTTTCTCGGTTTTAATGCTGATAAAGTTCCTGATATTGATTTAAACTTTTCTGGTGAGTTTCAAGGTCAAATACATGCTGAAGTTAGAAGATTATTTGGTGATGATTTTACATTTAAGGCAGGAACTGTTCTTACAGTAAAAGATAAAATAGCATTTGGACATGTTAAAGCATATGCAGAAGAAACACATCAAAATTTTTCAAATTATTACACCAATTTTTTAGCTAAAAAATTAGAAAAATTAAAAAGAACAACTTCACAACATCCAGGAGGAATCATAATTATTCCTAAAGAGTATGATGTTTTAAACTTTACTCCTTTTGGTTATCCAGCTAATGAAAAAAATGCTGAATGAAAAACAACTCACTTTGACTATCATTCAATTGATTCTAATGTTTTAAAACTAGATATTTTAGGTCATGATAATCCTACAATAATCAAATTACTTGAAAAATATACTGGAATTAATATTAACCAAATTCCTAAAAATGATCAAAAAGTTATGAGTATTTTTACTTCTCCAAAAGCTTTAGGCATTAAACCGGAAGATATTTGTGGTGAAAAAACAGGAGCATTAGGAATCCCTGAATTTGGAACCTCATTTGTTAGACAAATGTTAATTCAAGCTCAACCTAAATCATTTGCAAACCTAATTTCTTTATCAGGATTAAGTCATGGTGAAAATGTTTGATTAAATAATGCTAAAGATTTAATCATGGAAAAAGGATTTAAAATTGACGATGTTATTTCTTGTCGTGATGATATTTTAAATATGCTTATAAAACAAGGCGTTCCCTCAGATTTTTCATTTAAAATCATGGAAAAAGTGCGTAAAGGCAAGGGATTAACTCTTGAAGAAGAAGACAAACTAAAAGAATACAAAACACCTGAATGACAAATTCAAAGTATGAAAAAAATTAAATATATGTTCCCTAAAGCTCACGCCACTGCGTATGTTTTAATGGCATGATGAATTAGTTGATATAAAGTATTTCATCCTCTTGCTTTTTATGCATCATATTTATCTGCTCATGCTAGAGCTACAGACATTCAAAACATGGTTGATATCAAAAATGGTTCAAAGGCACTAAATAGATTACGTGAATTATTATCTATTAGTCAAAAAGACTTAAAAGCAAAAGATAAAGATTTAATAAATATGTTTTTAGTAGTGCAAGAAATGTATGCTAGAGGATTTAATATTAGTAATATTGACTTAAAAAGATCTGATTCGCATGAATGAATTATTGATCAAAAAAATCAATGTCTAATACCACCTTTTGATGCAATTGATGGTTTAGGTGGGGCTGCTGCTGAGTCAATTGTTAATGCTAGAAATGAAAAAGAATTCATTTCCGTTGAAGACTTTACTAGAAGAACTAGTGTTAATAAAACATTAGTTAACAAAATGGAAGACTTAAATATTTTTAAAGGTCTTTCTACAACTGATCAAATAAAATTATTTTAATATGAAATAAAAGGAGAAAAAACATGAGTGTATGAAAAGCTTATAAATTTGCGAAAAAAGCACATAAAGGACAATTTGACAAAGCGGGTATTCCCTACATTAATCACCCAAAATATGTAGCAAGCAAACTTAATGATAAAGATTGTAAAATAGTAGCTTTATTACATGATGTAGTAGAAGACACTGAAATAACATTGGAAACAATTGAAGAAAAATTTGGCAAAAAAATTGCTGATGCAGTTAATGCAATGACAAAAAGAGAGAATGAAGATTATATTGTCTACTTAAATAGAGTTAAAGCAAATCCAATTGCCAAACAAGTTAAGTTAATTGATATGTACCATAATTTAGATATAACAAGATTGAAGTGTTTTGATACCGAAGATGCAAAAAGAAGAGTTAGAAAATATTTAAAAGGAATTGCTTATTTATTAGAAATATAAGCATTATTAAAAAATTCAAAATCAATGAAAGATTAATTTTATATTAAAAAATAATGAGCAATAAAACTCATTATTTTTTAAATTAATTTATACCTATTGTAACACCATGGTTTACAAACGTATTGTTTGTATTTTTTCATATTAAATAAGGTAAGTTAGGATAATCTAAAAATGGTTTCACTAATAAAAGTTTTATTAGAATTCTTAAATTTTCCTGAGATGATAATAATATTTTTGGCAATTTTTTGTATAACTAATTTTTAAATATCTGTGTTCAAATCATTTGGAATAAAACAATATAATAAATTAAATTTAATGAAATATATCAAAGTACTTTTATGGCTAGTATTTTGCGATAGAATTAAACAATGAAAACAATTAGATTATTTGAAGCTTTTGCAGGAATTGGTTCTCAATACAAAGCATTAAAAAACATAAAAAATAAAAGCACAAAAATTAAATCTATTGGTGCAATTGAATGATATATTGATGCAATAATTAGTTATCAATTAATACATTATGGTAAATTAAATAGTGAAAAACAAATGACTAAAAATGAAATGGCAAAAATATTACATTCATATAATTTTAGTTCTGATTCTAAAACTGCAGTTTCTAAAACATATTTTTACAAAATTAATGAAAAAAAGTTGAGACAAATTTTTCCATATTTATATAGTTTTGTAGATAATAAATATTTTAATAAAGTCTATAAGAAGAGAGAGAGAGAGAGAGACATCTACCGATGTCAATTTAGTTAATAAACTGCCAAGAAATATAGACATTTTTACATATTCATTTCCTTGTCAAGACTTAAGTCAACAAGGAAAACAAAAAGGAATGACTAAAACATCTAGAAGTGGTTTAATTTATCAAATCGAAAGAATTTTAAACAATAATATTAATAATCTTCCAAAAGTTTTGCTATTAGAGAATGTTAAAGCATTAACTACAAAAAAATTTATTAATGAATTTAATTCCTGAATAAAGTCTCTTGAAAAATTAGGCTATATTTCATGATACAAAGTTTTAAATTCTTCCAATTATGGTTCTGCACAAAATAGAGAACGTGTTTTTATGATTTCTATTTTAAATAAAAGTATAAAAAAAGTTTTTAAATTTCCAAACTCTATTGTTCATAAAAATGATTTAGACAAAATAATAAAAATTGAAAAAGATGATATATTAAAAAATAATTTATTATCCTATAAAATAGGTGAATGCATAAAAACAAAAAATAATATTACTAAATTTTATATTTATAATTACTCTAATTTTAATAGTGAATCTTATTTATATTTACCAAAAGGATATGGCCCTACATTAACAGCTTCAGGTGCAAATAGTAGATTAAAGTTTTATTTTCCTGATAAAAATATTATAAAAAATATAAATAGCAAAGAAGCATATAAATATATGGGTTTCACAGAAAAAGATTATTTCAATGTAAAAAATGAAAATATTATAACTGATTCTAAAATGATATATACATGCGGCAATTCAATATCTGTTGAAGTATTGGAGAATATTTTTATTGAGGTATTGAAATGTATAAAATAAATGAAAATGATTTGCATTTTTTTAGAATTCCAGTCTCTTCAGGTAGAAATAATAATAAACTAAACATTTTAGGTGAATTTTTAATTGCTATTGACAATCACCTTATTATTCATGCAAAGAAATTTATATTAAAACAAGGAAATATTGATCTTTATAACACTAAATCTCATTTTATTGAAGAAAATTCAAGTTTCAAATGAAGACAAAAATTGTTTGAAAGCCTAGACATTGAATTAAAGAAAAGGCCATGTGTAAAATCAAATAAATTAATACAATTGAATGAAATGCAAATTAAAATATTTAATCATTTTATAAAAAATAATTTTATGGGTAAAACATTTAAAAGTCTAATATATTTATTTAAAGGTAATAATGCTGCAGGAACTATGACAAATCCAGACAGAGCTGAATTAATATGTTGCAATAAGAACATTAAATATAATAATTTAATTATGTTAATGGATTTGTTAGATGGGACAAAAGATATTGAATCAAGTCTATATTTTGAAAGAAATAAATTATTTGAATCTAAAAATTTTGGAAATACCAACGAATTTTTAAATCATATAAAAAACATTGATGCAGACATATACATAACACTAAATCTTTTAGAAAAAAACGGGAGAAGTAATGAAAAAAAGAATTTGATGAAGGAAATTAAAAGTAATAAAAACGATCTAAAAAAATACACAAAAATTAGATATGAATTTACTAAAATTCTCCAACAATTGAGAGCAGAATATGTCAGAAATGTTAATAAAATAGTAAATAAACCTTTTCCAGATGAAGAGGTTCAAGAAAATGCACATATTTATGCTGTTAAATGAATTATAGAAGATGCAATAGATCAATCTAAAAAAGCCTATTTTTCAAAAAATTCAAAAAAATTTGAAAAATTTAAAAAAGAAGTAAAGGATCAATATAATTTTTTGAATTTAAGTAATGCTTTGCATTATTATTTTGATGGATCAACAAGTTTAGATACTAATAAAATTGCTATAACTTATGATGAAAATAATGGAGAACTTAGATATTTAAAAAAAATTGAAGATAATCAAAAATATTATTTTGAAAAATATAAAACTATAAATCCTGATTATTTAGAAAAATGTAAATACTATTTGAAAAAGCGTAATGAGAAATTAAAAATCAATGAAAGATTGATTTTATATTAAAAAATAATGAGCAATAAAACTCATTATTTTTTAAATTAATTTATACCTATTGCAACACCATGGTTTACAAACGTATCATTTGTATTTCCTCATATTAAATAAGGTAAATTAGGATAATCTGAAAATGGATTTCTTAATCCTCCATATTCATTAGCTATTGCGTTATTTCTATCAATATCAAATTGATCAATAGGATCATTTTTAGATCAATCTAAATAAGTTTTTAAAAACTTATCATTGAAATATGGATATGTTGATTTAAAAACTTCAGAGGCGTGTCCTGATTGTGCGTTTTTGTGTGTAATTTGAAAATAAAAGTAAACTCTAGCTATATCACCTTTAAATACATCAATAGGTTCTGCATATGTACCGTCCACCTTAGTACCATTTAGTGAAGTATGTGTTGGATGAGTTACATAATAATGTGGATAATTACTACGTAATGCATTCACTTTTCCATCAGTAGGTCAAACCATATGAGCATCATTTCTTGTAGGTTGTGCTCTATTAAATCATGATTGAGGAATTATATGTTCACGATTATACATATCTCCTTCACCATGATAGCCACCGTTATTTTGATTCCAACTAAAAACATAGGGATCTTTGCCATTAGGATTTTCTGAATAAATATCTAGTAATGTATTATCTTTTTCAAAATATTTATCAACAAAAGCACTTCTATAAACACGATACAAATCATTGTAGCCTTGTATTCCATTTTTATATCTTCTTTGCAATTCTGATAATTTTATAAATAATTGTTCGCCTCTTAAACCATTTAATTCAGCATAATAATTCGAATTATCATATACTAAATTACTATTGGTAGGCTTCACAACACTTGGATTACTTGGATTATGGGGTTCTTCGGGGTCATTTACATTGCTTGTTTTAATTTGCTTAATAATTTCTTTAATTCTAAATTTTAAATTTTCTTTTATTTGTTGATTAATTCTAATTTGTAACAATAGTTTAATTGATTTTAAACTTTCTAAAAGAATGTTTTTTAATTCTGTATTTTGAAGTTTTATAACTTCCTCATTAGCTTCATTTAACAATTTTTCAATTTCTGAATTATCAATTGAAAAATCTACAAATGTTTCACTAATAAAAGTTTTATTAGAATTTTTAAAATTCCCTGAGATGATAATAATATTTTTTGATAATTTTTTTTGTATAACTAATGATTGGATATCTATATTCAAATCACTTGGAATAATAATATCGTTAATAGTTAAATTGTCAATGTTTGCATTTTTTCTAATTTCCAAATTAATATAATCAACTGTTTTAGATGTATCTTTTTTATTTTCACATGATAAAGATACAATTGGTAATAGTGTTGAAATACATGCAACAGAAAACATAGTAATTTTTTTAAATTTCATATTCGATCCTTATTTAATATTTTTTGTTTAACTGATTAATTATACTATTAGGCTAATGGTTTAATTGCCTCTAACATTGTTTTTTTTAACAAACTATATGATTTTAAGTTCATATTCTTTGAGTTCAATACAGAATATTGTTTATATTGCTCAACTATTTTAATGATATCTTTTACACCTTCACCGGAAATAATATCCATTAACTCATATTGAGCATACATAGATCTCATATCCATATTACTTGTTCCAATGTATGCAATAGTATCATCTATAATACCGCATTTGGTATGTAAAAATGTGTCTTTTAATTCGTATAATTTTAAACCATTTTTTTGTAATTTACGTAATTCATTTAAACTAACTTCATGTATTATTTTTTTGTCATATAATCCTGAAAAATAAACCTCAACATCAATTCCTGCTTGCAATAAAACGCTAAGTAAATTCATAATAGAAGTGGTTACAGAAAAATAAGGAGTAACAATTTTTATAGATTTTTTAGCATTAGAAAAAAGCTGTAAAAAATTAGTTTCTAATTTACTAATATCATAAATAGGTGAATCATAAATTAAACATGAATTTGTTTTCTTTTTTTCATCTACAAAATTTAAATATTTTTCTACTGCTAAACTTTCTTTAGCTCAAAGATCTCAATATTTCAAAAATAATAAAATATATTGATTTGTGGAATTTCCACATAATCTATAATTTAAATCTGCTCAGTAACCATATTTTTTAGAAAGTGAAACATATTCATCACTAATATTACATCCGCCACTAAAAACAATTTTATTGTCAATGACAAAAAACTTTTGATGATTACGATAAAAATTTTCAGAATGTATAAAAGGATAAACAACTTTGGATAAAAATACAATTTGAATATTTTTGTGTTTTTTTAATTTATTAAAATATTTTGGTTTGACCAAACCTCTTCCAAAGTCATCAATAAGTCATCTAATTTTTACACCATTTCGTGCTTTTTGAATTAAAATGCTACATAATGTATCCAGTATTTCGCCCGGCTTTAATATATAAGAAATAATCATTATATTATTTGATGCTTTTTTTATTGAATCAAATAAGTTTAAATAATATTTAATTGCATTGTCATAAAATAAATAATCTCCACTTAAAGTATGAATATTGTTGATTTTATTAATATTAACCAAATTATCATCTTGTATAATACAATTTTGAGGAACATATCTATTTAAAACATATTTATTAGTTTTTTCAATATTTTTTTCTCTTTTACTTCTATATTTACTTCCAAATGTAAAATAAAGTATGTTACCTAATAATGGTAAAACAATCATTACAAGCAATCATGATAATTTAGAATTTTCGGGTCGAGTTTGATTAAATATAATAACAACGGATATAGTATTTAAAACATAAATCAAATAAACAAAAAATATGAAAAGTATTGGGTTAAATTGGTATGAATAATATATTAGTAAAGCAAATAATGAAATTACAATTATTGCTTCAATTATTCAAATACTTATATTAAGATACTTTTTCATATTTTATTTTTATTTTTTAACTTTTGGTTTACGTGTTTTATGATTAATACTATCTCTTACACGACCAGTTGTTTTATGAATAATTACCGAACCTTCGCGTTTTTTTGCTATTTCATTTGCAAATTCGATTGCTTCTTTTTGTGTTGCACAAATTTTAGTTGGTCTTGAATTGCCAACACCTTTAACTTGTCATCCCATTCCTTTTGGAGTAACGTGATAAACTTTTGATTCTTTTTTAGTTTCTGCCATATATTCCTTTCATACTATTTTATAGGTTAATAAGTAAAATAATTAAATTAATTATAAACAAAAATTCAAAGTTTTGACAAAAAACATATCAAAATTAATATGTTATTTAAATATTTTTGTTATTTCTTTCTAAAAATATTTTTGTTTTTGTTTTTAGCTATAAAAATGTAACTATCAACTTTTTTAATATCTATTATAGCCACAAAAGCCTTTTCATCAACTTTACGAACGATTTCTAAAACCTTTGCTGCATCAATAAATAAACAAATTGTAAATAGAACAGTTTGAATTTGTTTACTATAGCCACCCTCAACTTTTTTAATACTTGTAGTAAATCTATGATCTTTTAATTGATTTAATTCATTAACAATTTGTTTTGATTCTGATGAATAGATTTCAACCTTAACTGTTTTATATTTTGGAAATAATACATTCAATAAAACACCATTAAATAAAACCATAACCAGACCTGCTATAAATGTTGGAGAAAAATAATTACTTGACGAATAACTTCCACTACTCATTCCATATGGAATATATGTACCCAAGAAATTAGCAATTAATAAAGAAATAAAATGAAGCATTCCTAAGACTCCGCCTACATCTTTAAATTTCTTATGAGATCAATATACACTTAACATATCAAACCCACCAGAACAACTATCAATTATTAAAAGTAACGCAGTATATATAGCTTGTAATGCACCTCAAATTAATGCATATATAAAAATTGATAAATCTTTAAATTGCCCATTATTTCAAGTTATTAATGAAAATTCATTCAATTGTCCTAATAAATATAAATGATTTGCTCCAGGAATATTACTTACAATTAATCCAGACAATGATACCGCAACCATAAATATAATAGTTAAAAAACCAAAGCGTTTACTAACTTTTTTATAGGATAATATAAATAAAGGTATGTTTGCAACAAGATTGAGCAATCAAAATATACTATTATAAATAGTAAATACTCAAATGTATTGCAAAGAAGAATAATCATCTAATATTTGTTTAGTCAGACGTGCTATTGATTGACAAATAGCAGCTAAACCCATTTCGTATAAACCGGTAATTTGAATAAAAAAGAATTGTGTCACACCAAAAAGTATGCCAACAATTGTTGTTAATAAAATTTGCCATTTTATAGTTTTTACTCTATATAAAGTACTAAAATGCAATAAATTTTGTTTAATTTTAGCTTTCTTAATTTCTGTGGTTTTGTCCATTTTATAATTATTTGAATTGTTTTTTATCATAATAAATACTATTTTACTAAAATGTTATTGATATCAATTTAATAAAAATAAAAAAAGCCCTTGTACAGGACTATTTTGCCATTAAAGTTATAAACCTCAATGTCGGCTCATATATAATATAACACTATTTTTCATTTTTGTTAGTAAGAGCTTCTAATTCTTGAGTTGCCAAAGCTTCTAATTCTTTAGTATTTTGTTCAATTTTGTCTTTGATATTTAAATACATATCCAATAAATATCTTTCTCATTCATCATTTGACATACTTTTATCAAAAACTAACGTATCAATCAATTGTTGAAATAAAGGATCGCCTTTAATTTCTTTTGATATTAAAGACTCAACACCTAAACGATTATTGAATATTTCTTTAACAATATCATAAGCTATATTTTTTAACATTGCATCAAATTTTTTGCCACCTTCATCTGTATAAACTTGATATGGATTTTTTTGTGCATATTGTACTAAATTAATATTTGAACGTAATTTATCCATTGCATCAATATGATTTTGTCAATATAAATCAATTGTTTTTAAAACAATACTTTTTTCAATTCATAAAACATAATCTTCATCTGTTGATTTTAATGCAATAGAACGTCAAATTTTATAAATTTGAACAAAAAAGTCAGTTAAATAGCTTTTTATATCAGTATCATGTACTTTTTTCACTTCTTTTAAAGTTAATCTTTTTCTAGTGCCTTTACCTAAAAAATCTTCATTTATATATCTAACGAATTCTTCGTAGTTGAATGTTCCATTACGATTTTTAAATTTAGACATTATTGAAATACTATTAGCCACATTTTTAGCCATTCTTTCAATAATAAATTCAATATCTTTATTTACTAAAATTAAATCACGTTGAGCATAAAATAAGTCACGTTGTTGTCTTATAACATCATCATAGTGTAAGACACTTTTTCGACTATCATAATTAAAACCTTCAATCTTCTTTTGAGCATGTTTAAAAGCAAAGCGTAAATTTTTATTTGTAATTTCTTTATCACCTTCTGATGCATATGATTCTTTAAATTGCTCGTAATTAGCAAAACGCTGCATCAATTGATCGTCTAAAGACACATAAAATTTTGAAACCCCAGGATCACCTTGACGACCAGAACGACCTCTTAATTGATTGTCAATTCTACGACTTTCTGCTCTATCAGTTCCAATGACAAATAATCCGCCTAATTCAAGTGCTTCTTTAGTTGGTTTAATGTCAGTTCCCCGACCTGCCATATTCGTTGCAATAGTAACAGATTTAACTTCGCCAGCTCGTGAAATTATTTCTGCTTCTGAAGCATTTTGTTTAGCATTTAAAACAGTATGTGGTATTTCTGCACGAATTAAAAAATCATGCAATATTTCAGAATCTTCAATTTGCGCAGTTCCTATTAATACTGGTTGACCTTTGTCATATAATTCTTTAACCTTTTTAGTGACCGCTTTTCATTTTGCTTCATAATTGGCAAAAATAGCATCTGGTTGATCATCTCTAATGATTGGTTTATTTGTTGGAACTAAATTTACACGCATATTGTAAATGTCAATAAATTCTTGTTCTTCTGTTTTTGCTGTACCTGTCATTCCACATAATTTATCAAACATACGGAAGAAGTTTTGATATGTTATTGTTGCCAAAGTTTTAGTTTCAGGTTGAATTTCAACCATTTCTTTTGCTTGTAAAGCTTGTTGTAAACCTTCACTATATGCTCTACCTTCCATAATACGACCAGTAAAAGCATCTACTAATTCAATTTTTCCGTCTCTTACAATGTATTCGACATTATTTTTCATTATTTTATGTGCTCTTAATGCATTTTGCACTCTATGAACTATTTCTGAATTTTCAATATCATATAAATTACTAAAATTGAAAAATTTATTTGCTTTTTGAACACCATTATAAGTTAATGTAATAGCTTTAGATTCTTCATCTATTTCATAATCATCTTCAGTTAGCGTTCTAACAAATTGATCAGCAACAAAATATGTTTGGGCATCTTCGCCCTCACCACCCGAAATAATTAATGGTGTTTTAGCTTCGTCAATTAAAATAGAGTCAGCTTCATCAATTAAGCAAAAATACAAGCCTCTTTGAACCTTTTCTTCAATGCTATCTGCCATATTGTCACGTAAATAATCAAAACCTAATTCAGAATGCACAGAATAAGTAATATCGCAAGCATATGCTTGTCTTTTTAATGATGGATCCATTTGCGCTTTATTAATACCAACTGTTAGGCCTAAAAAATTAAAAACTTCTCCCATTTCAATTGCATCACGCTCTGATAAGTATTCATTAACTGTTGAAACAATTGCACCCTTACCCATTAAAGCGTTTAAATAAACTGGAGCGATCGAAGTAATAGTTTTACCCTCACCAGTTTTCATTTCTGCTACGGAACTTAAATCTAATAGAACACCACCAAGCATTTGAACATCATAAGGTCTTTTACCTAAAACTCTTTTTGTTGCTTCACGACAAACCGCAAATGCTTCAGGACGAATTTTATCTAAACTTTCTCCTTCGCGAATTCTACTTTTAAATTGATTAGTTTTATTTTGCAATTCCTCATTAGTTAATTTAGAAATAAGTTCTTCATATTGATTTATTTTTTTTAGTGTTTTTTCTGCAATACGCATTTCTGTTGATTTAATATTTAATAATTTCATAATTTTAATTTTATACTAAATATCAATATGAATATTAATATTTAACATAAAAACATATAGTAAGTAACTATTTAAAATAATTGAGAATATAAAAAATAGTAATTTAGTTTTAAAAAATATCTAAACTACTATTTATATATTTTTTGATTTAATTCAAAAAACACCATTTTATAGTTATTTGAATTAATTAATATTTGCCGTGAAGTTTTTGTTTTTCATATCTTATTTCTTTTTCTTGACGTTCGATATCTAAAGATGTTCTAAAAATATAATCATTTATTGCTTCGCCCAAACCGTTTTGATTAACATCGCTTGTATAATATTTAGCATGACTCTTAACTCTTGGAAGTGCATTATCCATAGCATATGAATAACCAGTATTTTGAAACATTGCTATATCATTATCACCATCTCCGATACTCATAACATGATTAATATCAGCATTAAAAACATTATCACACATTCATTTAATGCCTGAACCTTTATCAATATTTTTAGCTGTTATTTCTATATGAGAACCAAAATAAATAATATTTAAATTTATAGTATCTTTAATGCTTTCATATATATTTTTTACAATGTCAAAGTCGCCCATAACCTCAACTTTATAAATATCTTCTGGTATTGAACCGTCCTCAACTCAATTCGAATATTCATTAAAGTTTGTTAAAAATTCTTTCATATCTGGGGTTATGTTATAGAGATAATATTTATTAATTCCAAAATAATATAATTGTCCATTATTTTTTAATACAATATCAAATAATTTTTTAGTTTCTGATAAATCCATATGAAAAATATTTAAAAATTTTTGCTCTTTAACATCAAAAATTGCTGCACCATTTGCACATATTGCATATCTTGAATATAAATTATTAGCTAAATCAATAATTTTTTTAAAAGGAGGGTTACCTGTATCTAAAACAAATTCAATATCATATTGTTTAATTGCATTTAAAACAGATTCTTTAACAGGAGGCAATAACTTTTTGTGTGGAAAACCATAAATAGTTCCATCCACATCACTAAAAATAATTCTTTTTATCAATTTTTTATTCATAAAAAAATTATATATATTAAATAATAAAAAAGCAAACAAAACTAAAAGAATTTAATTGTTTGTTTGCTTATTAATTTTATTTAATTAAAACAGATTTTTCATCCATTTCTTTTGGAATTGTAACTCCCATATAATCTAAAATTGTAGGTGCTACATTTGCTAATTTACCATCAACTAATTTAATTGATTTGTCTGTACAAATTAAAAATACAGGATTTTCAGTATGTTTAGTTGCAGGTTTATTATTTTTATCTAACATAACTTCACTATTACCATGATCAGCTGTAATGAAAACTGTAATATTATTTTGTTCCGCAAATTCTACAACTCTTTTTAATTGTTTATCTAATCATGAAACAGCTTCAATAGTAGATTTCAAATTACCAGTGTGACCTACCATATCTGGATTTGCATAATTCATAATCGTTAAATCATAATTCAATGCATTTTTAATTAATTCATCAGTTATTCCTTCTGCACTCATTTTAGGTGCATCAGCATAACTTTCAACTTTTAATGAAGGAACCATTATTCTATGCGAATTTTTAAATTCAATATCTTTACCACCATCCATAAAATATGTAACATGTGCATATTTTTGAGTTTCAGCCAAATGTAATTGACTTTTTCCTGCAATTTCAATAGCTTTTCCAATTGGCATTGGCACATCCATTTCATCAAAAGCTATTAATGTATCAATTCCTTCATATTTCATCATTGAAGCAAATTTTGATATTTTAATAGGATGTTTTGGACTAATGTCATAAAGTTTAGAGCCAATAAATAAATGTGTTAATTGTCTTGCTCTATCTGGTCTAAAATTAAAAAATATAATAGAATCATTATTTTGAATCATTTTAGCTTCAGGATTAAAAGCAGGTGCTAAAAACTCATCTGTAATTTCTTCTGCATATTGTTGATTAACATAATCGATAGCATTAGTGAATGTTTTATCGCCAATTCCTAAAAGTGCATCATAGTGTTTTTCAACTCTATCAAACATTTTATCACGATCCATTCCTCAGAATCTTCCACCAATAGATGCTATTTTATAGCCAAATTCATCGCATTTTGCTTGTAATTTTTCCAAAGATGTAAGAATTGATTTAGGAGCCACATCACGACCATCCCCAAAGGCATGTACCGAAACATTTTTTAAACCTTTTGCATGTGCCATATCTAACAATCTGAATAAATGATCTTCTAAAGAGTGAACTCCTCCAGGACTTAAAAGACCCATAAGATGTAATGTTGAATCTTTTTTCTCAACATCATTAAAAACATCATTAAATACTTCATTTTTTTCAAATGTTCCATCGTTCATAGCTTTATTAATTAAGCTTAAACCAGTATATACAACTGTTCCAGCTCCAATGTTTAAATGCCCTACTTCACTATTTCCCATTTGTCCTTTTGGTAATCCAACAAATTCACCACTAGCTTGTAAAACACTATTTGGATAATTTGCTAATAAATTATCAATTGTTGGAGTTTCAGCTAACTTAACAGCATTTCCTTCCACAGCATCACGTAACCCTAATCCATCAATAACAATTAAAACAACTTTTTTATTCATATTTCTCCTTAAAAATTTGTATTAGTAATAAATTAACTTATATTTTAATATTTTTTTAAACTTATGTATGTTTTAATTAATAAATCATAATAGTAAATATGAAATTATTTTTTTCACATTTATAAAAAAATTAAAATTTTCTACTAAAATAACTGCAAAATAAGTTCAAATAAAACAAATTATATTTTTAACTAAAAATAATGATTTATTATGTTTATATTAATGTTGTATTTAGTATATGATATACATAATATAATACCTAAACAACATTTGGAGGTTTAATGTCTTATAAAGCTTTATATAGAAAATATCGTCCTAAAACTTTTGATGATGTTAAAGGACAAAATCATATTATAATCACATTAAAAAATGCTATTTTGAATCACAAAATCAGTCATGCATACTTATTTAGTGGTCCAAGAGGAGTTGGAAAAACATCAGTTGCAAAAATTTTTGCTGCTATTTTGAATTGTGGGCATTGTGAAAATTTAAGTGAATTATGTGATAATTGTTTAAATAATATTGACAATAATTTTGACATTATTGAAATGGATGCTGCATCTAATAATGGTGTAAATGAAATAAGAGAACTTAAAGATAAAATACAACACACACCTTCAAAAGGTAATTATAAAGTTTATATAATTGATGAAGTTCACATGTTATCAAAAGGAGCGTTTAATGCACTTTTAAAAACATTAGAAGAACCGCCACAACATGCAATATTTATTTTAGCAACCACTGACCCACAAAAAATTCCTTTAACAATATTATCTAGAGTGCAAAGATACAACTTTAGAAAAATGACAAATGATGTATTAATTGAGCAAATAAAATTTGTTTTGGATAAAGAAAAAATAAAATATGAAGAAGAAACGATTAAATACATCGCAAGATTAGCAACCGGTGGAATGAGGGATGCTTTGTCTATTGTTGATCAAGCAAGTGCTTATGGTGCAGGTGAAATTCGTTTTGAAGATGTTGTTTATGCTTTCGGAATTACTTCAAATGATAGTCTAATCCAAATAACAAATAATTTATATAAAAACAATATTAAAGAGTGCTTAAAAATTTTCAATGATCTTAAAAATGGTGGCATCGATTCTAATCAATTTATTGAAGGTTTTATAAATTTATTAAAAGATTATTTAATTTATAATAGCACATACGATGAAAAATTATTAGAATGAACAACATTAGATGAATTACAAAATTTACAAATTGATATTCCATTTGCTTTTAAAGTGTCTGAATTATTATACAAACTAATAAAAGAGTCAATTTATTCTGAAAATGTATTTCAATTGATTGAACTATATCTAATAAAAATAAATGAAATTAATAAAAATAATAAAAATAATTTTATAAACAAACAGGAGAGAAAAATGGATACTGAAAAAACCACAAAAATCCAAAAAGATTCAATTGAAAATGTTTTAGAAAAAACACAAGAAATGGTTTTAGAAGCAAATAAAAACAATGATGATATTCAAACAATTAATGATGAGTTGTTATCAAATACATATGAAAATAATGAATTCACAAGTGAAGTAGATGATGGTTTAATAAAAACTGCTGAAATTTCACTAGATGAGGAGACTCAACAAATTAATCAAATTACTTCAAAATTAGATTTTCAAAACTATCAAGATAGAACATCATTTAAAAATAAATTGAATGAAAAAGATATACAAAATTTACTTTTTCAATCAGAAGACATGGATTTTTATAAATTATGTAAAGAAAAACTAAAAACCGCAATAAAAGTTACAATTAATCAAAATTACAAAGGCTTAATTAAAGCTTTATCAAAATTAAAATTACTTGCTGCGGGAAAAAATTTTCTGTTTTTTGTTTCAGATGATATCCCTGCATTAAATTTCATTAATGATAATTGTTATAATCAAGTTATTCAAAACTTTTTTGTAGATTATCTTGATGGTTATAAACACTTATTTGTTTATGATGATATTGAGGAGTACAAAAGAATTGCTCAAAAAACTCAAATAGCAATAATTAATAATGAAATACCTGAAATTACAAAATTAGGCCCAATTATTATAGAAAAATCTGAAACGCCTACTTCAGAATTATTGTTAAAATTAGAAAATGCAAACGATTAAAAGGAGATAAATTATGGATCAAGCAATGTTAAGAAAAATGCAAAAATTGCAAAATGAAATCCAAGCTAAACAAGAAGCTTTTATGGAAGAAGTTTTTTCAATGGAAAAACAAGGTATTGAAGTAACTGCTAAGGGAAGCAAAAAAATAGTATCAATAAGAATAAAAGAAACTATTTTATTAGATCCTGAAGATGCTGAAACAATAGAAGATTTATTAACACTAACAATTAATGAGTTATTTAATCATATTGACGAAGAACAAGAAAAAATTATGCCACAAATTCCAGGTGGATTTGGATTCTAATGAAAATTGAAACAATTGAAAAATTGAATAAAAAATTTAATACTATTCCTGGTATTAGTAAAAAACAAGCTAATAAAATGACTAATTTTTTACTTAATTCAAATGATGAATATATCGATGAATTAATTGAATTAATAAAAAACGTAAAAAATAATATTTCATATTGTGAACAATGTCATTTTTTAAAAGAATTTAATATTTGTCTTATTTGTAATGACAAATCTCGATACAACATTTTAATGGTTGTTGAAAACGCAACAACAATTAAAAAATTTGAAGAAATTGAGAATTTTTATCATGGATATTATTATGCTTTACCTTTTTTATTAAATTTAAAAGATCAATTAAACAACAAAGATTATAAATATCAAGAGTTAATTGATTTTGTTAAAGCTAAACAGTTTGATGAAATAATAATTGTTCTTAGCCCAACACTTGAAGGCGAAGCAACGACAACTCATTTGATAAAATTACTTGAATTAAATAAATTTAAAGCAACTAGAGCAGCAATTGGTTTACCTATGGGTTCTAACATTTATTATTTAGACTCATATACAATAAGACAATCAATAAAAAATAGAAACAATAAATAGGAGGTTAATATGTTTATTACTTTTGAGGGACCAGATGGTAGTGGCAAAACAACAATAATTACCAAAATAATTAATAAACTTATTAAAATAAAACCTCAATTAAAATACATTTTAACACGAGAGCCAGGTGGTAAAGATATTTTAGAAGCCGAAAAAATTAGAGAATTGATTTTAAATAAAAATTCTAAACTTTCATCCATAGCTGAAGCTTTATTATATACAACTAGTAGAAGAATACATTTAGAGAGAGTTATTTGACCTTCTTTAAAAGAAAATAAGTTGGTATTATGTGATAGATATATAGATAGTTTTTATGCATATCAAGGTTATGCAAGAAATTTAGGCTTAGAATACGTAAAAAAAATGACTATGTTAATTATTGAAAATACTATTCCAGATATAACCTTCTTTTTTGATATTTCTCCAGAAGAAAGCAAAAAAAGAAGACAAGAAGGCAGATTAATACAGGATAGATTAGATAATGAAACTAATGACTTTCATAATAAAGTTTATGAAGGTTATAAAAAATTAATAAAACAAGAGAAAGATAGATTTATAATTATAGATGCTACACAAACTATTGAAAAAGTCTTAGAAGAAGCTATAAATAAATTATTTAAAAACACTAAATTTACTAAATGATTTAATGAGGTAAATTAATGATTTCAGAAAACTTAAAAAAAATCATTTCTAATTCTATTAAAGATAATAAATTAAGTCATTGTTATTTATTAAATTGTCAACAAAATAAGAATGTTGATGATTCTTTAATATATATGATAAACAAAATTTTACAAAAAGATTTAAAAGATTTACATCAAGATACTTTACCACACAATGTTAAAATTTTTGAAAATAAAGACAATGAAAAAAATTTAAATAAAGAAAAAATAATAGAAACATTTGAAAATTCAAGTGTTACTTCTTTTTTAATCAATGAACCAAAAATTATTATTTTTAAAAATATTGAAAATGCTTCAATACAAGCTTTAAATTCATTATTAAAAACTATTGAAGAACCTTCCAATAATGTATGTTTTATATTAACAACATCAAATATAAACAAAATATTAGAAACAATAAAATCGAGATCTATTATTATAAGAGTTGAAGTTCAAAGTCAAAGTGAAATTGAAAAAGAATTATTAAATCAAAAATATTCTGAAAATGAGGCTTGATGATATAGTCATATTTTTTCTGATATAAATCTAATAAAAAATACTGTTGATGAAAATTCTATTTCTTTAATTAATTCTCTTATAGATAATGTAAACGAAAGCTTTTCAAATCCTTTTTATTTATATACATTTTTATCAAAATATACAAAAAAAGATATGAAAAATGAATTTTTAATATTAATTAAATCATTGCAATTCATTTATTCATGAAATTGAAAACATATTAAAATAAACAATGACAAATACAAAAAAATTTATCAAAAAATGAAAAAAAATAAATTTAACGTATATGCTTGTTTTAAAGATATAGAAATATTTTTACAAAAAATAAAAACCAATGCTAATTACTTCTTACAAATTGAAAAATTATTAATTAAGATTGTGGAGAATTATGAGTAAGATATATATTGTAGGAACACCTATTGGTAATTTAAAAGATATAACTTTTAGAGCTATAGAAACACTAAAGAAAGTTGACTTTATTGCTTGTGAAGATACAAGAGTAACTAAAAAATTATTAACTTTTTATAAAATAAATAAACCATTATTAACTTACAATAAAGATAATGAAAAAAATAGTGCAAAAGGACTTATTAAAAAAATAATTAAAAATAATATTGACATTGCTTTAGTAAGTGATGCTGGAATGCCATTAATAAGCGATCCAGGATTTGAATTAATTAAAGAAGCGCGATCAAATGATATTCAATTAGAGTTAATACCTGGAGTTAATGCAGCAATAAGTGCTATGGCTTTAAGTGGTTTATCAAATACATTTACTTTTTTGGGTTTTCCCAAAGAAAAATCATCTCAAAGAAAAAAACAAATAGAAGAATTCAATGAACAAAATGCATATATATTTTATGTTTCGCCACATAAAATAAATAATTTTCTAGAAGATATTTATGCTATTCATAGCGATAATGCCGAAATCTTTTTAGCAAGAGAATTGACTAAATTACACGAACAACACTATCGCGGTTCAGCTAATGAAATATCAAAGTTACTTGAAGAAGGTAGTTCAAAAGGCGAATTCACAATGGTAGTAAAACTAAAAACAATTAAAAAAAATAAAATTAATAAATATGAACAATTTAGCAAAAATAAAACTGAAAGAATTTGTTAATAAATAAAAATAATATTAAAAATAAGCATATTATATATAATTGAAATTAAAGATTTACTTGCATTAAATTAATCTACAAAATAATTCAATCGGAGGAATAAATGAATAATATTAATATTTTTGCCCTTGGAGGGTTATATGAAAATGGAAAAAATTGTTATGTAATTGAATATAATGAAAAAATTTATATCATAAATTCAGGAACAAAAATTCCAATAAATACAAACAATGGAGTTGATACTTTAATACCTTCTTTTGATTATTTAGTAAAAAAGCAAGATAAAATTGAAGGAATTTTTATTAGTGATGTAAAAAATGAATCTTTTAGTGCATTACCATGATTATTAATGTTAATTCCAAATCTTCAAATATATACATCAGCATTTAACAAAATTATGATTGCTGACCGTTTATCAAAATATAAAATACCTAATAAAAACTATAAAATTAATGTTTTGAATAAATTATCTAAAATTGGTGAAATTTTTGTTCAGCCGCTAGAATTAGCTGGTTCAATGCCAGGACATATTGGTTTTGATTTTATCACACCAAGTGGAGATATATTATTTATGTCAAATTTTGTTGAAGGTAATTTAGGCATATACGGATGTTTAAACTTTAATGAACTAAAAAAAGTATTTACAAAAAGAAAAGTATTGGCTTTAATGGTAGATTCAGGTAGAGCCAACTATGAAGGTAAGGCAATTGATAAAATAAATTTACCCCAAAGTATAAAAGATATATTTTTATCTGCGAAAGCTGATGAAAGAATAATAATTGGAGCATATGATGAAGAAATGGTATCTATTCATCAAATTCTTGAACTAGCATATGAAACTAATAGACCTGTTATTACTTATGGTAAAACATATGGTCAAATATTTAATTTAATAAAAAAGGCACACCCAGAATTAAAATTGCCAGAATTAATTGATTATAAATTAGCAAACAAAACACCAAACGCTGTTGTTTTAGTAACTGGTGCTATAGAAAGATTGTATTCAAGATTTTTAAGAATAACAGACAATAATGATGTTTTCTTGAAATTAGAAAAATCTGATGTAGTAATCATGATTGCTCCCGCTATTAATGGACTTGAAAAATTGGAAGCTATTATGCTAGATGACATAACTCGCATAACTCCAAAAGTTGCAAGTGTAACATCTACCGAATTTTATCGTCATAGACCTGCTAGACAAGATTTAATAGATTTAGTAAAAGCATTAAATCCGACTTACGTAATTCCAATTCAAGGTTTATTTAGATATTTATCAGATGCCTCAATGTATATAACCGAAGAAGCCAAAATCAAAAAAAACCATTGTATATTATTACAAAATGGTCGTGTTATACATATAGCTAATGGTAAATTAAATGGTGCAAGAGGTAAAATAAAAGAAATAGGTGATACTATTATTGATGGTTTTGGTATTGGAGACATTAGTTCAGAAGTTATTAGTGAAAGAGAAGCGCTTGGAAGAGAAGGTGTTATATTGGTTTCATCACAATATAATCCAAAAAGTAAATTATTAATTGGAAAAACTCAAATTAATTTTATTGGTGTTATAGATAAAGAATTAAAAAAAGAAGCTACCGATTTTGTGAAGTCAGTTTTATTAAAATTAATTGAAACAGAAACATTTGAAGGTATTAGAGATTTTCAAAATAAAGCTAGACATTTAATTAGAAAAAAATTCTTTAAATCATTTGATAAAGAACCAATGGTTATAGTTACACTTACACAAATTTAATAAAAATATAGGATATGATTTTAATCCTATATTTTTATTATTTTCTCTTTTTATTATTTTTAGACATTCTAAAAAAAATATTTAATGATTTATCTTTTTTTGCCATATTAATATAGTAGTTTATAACATCTAAATTGAAAAAATATTCGTTATTATCATATTTTTCAACAATATCTGATAATGAGTTATATATTAAACGAATTAATTTTTTGGAGTATTTATATTTTTGCGAATTTTCCAAAAACTCTTCTTTATCTACAATATTTAAATTTCGTGTAGGATAACATTTTACATCAATATCATAATCAATAAATTTTATTGTATTATCTTCATAAAAAGGTTTAGAAGCCAAATTAATATAAATGTAATTTTGTTTAGGTTTCAACAAAATTAAAGCATTATACATATTATTTTTAGGTAAAAATCATATAACAGGTTCGCGGTACACCCAACTTCTTTTTTTGCTTTCCGCTACTTTAGTTTTATAAATGAATAAAACATAATGTTGATCTGTATTCCTTAATACTTTGACACCATTTCACTGTCTATAAAGTTCGCCATCATATTTAAAGGCTTGAACATTTATTATCGAACCAATGAGTGGAAATGTTATTTTTTTATTTTTTTGCATTAATTCACCACCCTTAATTCAATTTCATATTTATTCAAAGAATTTTTTTTAACTTTTAAACCATAAGAAGTAATATCATTTTTTCTATATTTAAGGTTGTCAAAATTACTATTAATAATAAATTTTTTATATACTTCTTTTTCATAAAAATCATAATTTATTTCATTATCTTGGATTACTTCATCTTTATTTTTGTCTTGTCAAAAACCAACGTTTGTGCCATTTAAATTGTTTGGTAAATCAATATAATCGGTATAATATGCTGCATAATTATTTGCTATGTTAGATACCTTTGTAGCACTAATATTTCAATTTTTGTTGTCCATTTTATCTTTTCCATCGAAACGAATATAATCTAAATAATTTATTTTAGTTTTTTTATATTCGCCATTTATATTAAAGACAATTGCGTCATATTTTTTATTTTCAATATAACCTATAAATGATAATGAATTTAAATTATCATAATTATAAAAAGAAGGTAAATGAGTTTTCTCTGATATAGAATAAAAATTTTTGTTTTTTATTCCACTTATTATTTTTCCATAACCCATTGAATTCAAAAATAATTTATAAAAATCAAAATAATTATTATTCACTCAGACATTGTTAGGATAAATTTGACTATTTATAGCAGTTTCATAACCACCTATTTTAGATGTTTTAGCCCAATCACTATTATAACTGTTTGGTTGATATGCACTAGGTAATTGAGTTTTATGATCGCTTAAATATGAACTGCCAAAATAATCTTGTTTAATTCAATATCCATTATTTCCCTTATGTATTTTTTCATCACTAAAATAATCATAATACGGTATGAAATTGTATTTTTCTCATTCTCTAGGAATCAATTCAGTAAAAGAATAATAATATTTAAGTTCAGATATTGAATAATCGTTTATAGCATTAATATTTCATCTTGAATTAGGAGCAAATGAAAATTCATTATCTAAATTAGAATATTTAACAAAATTTGTATGCAAATTATTATAAATATTTAAATCTGTTGTGTTTGCATAATCTCAAATATTTTTTAATGAAAAATAATTTCCTATAAAATCTTTTTTGGCAAAACGCTTAATATGATCTGGTGTATAAGATTCAATCTTGTCATAATTTAAATTGGATTTGAAACCCTTAATAAAATTTTTATCTCAAGTTTCTTTATTTACACTATCTCCTGAATGATAATTTGTAAATTCAATATTATCAGCGTTACCTTGAACATTACCTCAATTAACATATGAATGGGCTCAATGGTGCATATATTCATGAAATAATGTAGGTATCAAATATTTAACTTTTTCAAGAATCGAAAAACCTTTTTCTGCTACAAAACTACCATTTAAATATATTTGTTGAATTAAAGGTATATATAATCCATTTGATTTATTGTTAATAACTTGAAAATCATTTATATTAATAGAATCAAGATATTTAATTTCAGGTCCAAAATTTACTTTTTTATAAAATTGATATGCTAAAAATGCTAAACCTGATTTGTCTAGTAAAAATCTATCATTTCCCGATTTGTCTTTGCCATAGCTAAAATCTTTAAATTTAATGTTATTTATAGGATCTTTATAGACTAAAATAGTGTTGTTTTTTTCAAAACTAAATAGCGATTCTTGTAATCAAAAACTTCAATCAATATTTCGATAATTAACATCACTTAAATATCTATATGGTAAATAAATGTCATTTTGAAAATCACTTTCAAACAATTGATAATTATCTACTTCGTTAGTTATATTTATTGATGGTTTAATATCTTTTTCCTTCTTATTGTCTATATCTTCTCAATCATATAATTGAAAAAAATTACATGACGTTAAACTTAAAACACTTGTTAAAGATAAAGAAGGTAAAATAAATATGCCAAATGATTTTAATATTTTATATCTTAAAGATCCATTTTTTTTAATATTTTTAGGTTGGATCATAAAAAACCTCTTCTTTTTTAATATATTAGTTTGTTACTAATATTTTTATTATATAAAACAATAATATTATTTAAAAAAAGTTCTTAAGTATTTTGTATTTAATGAATAATAAAAATATGCAAATTTATGGAAATATTTATACATTTACAAATTGCAATTAATCAACTTGATATAATTTTATTAAGTGAATTAATCACTAAAGGAGATTTATGTATAAATACAAAGCAAAATTAATATCAAGTCAAGAGGTTGTAGCAGAAGCCAACACATTAGAAGATCTTGAAGGATTAGTTTTAGGTTTTCGTAGAAAACAAAAATACGGTGAACATACAGAAGCTAATGAATTAATTCAAATAATTCATGTTAAACGTGACTCATTGAAAGGAAAACATAAATCCAAGGAAGAAATTTTAAAAACAATATAAAGTAAAATAGAGCTAATTAAAAGCTCTATTTTAAATATTTTTTCTCAAAAATTTGTTCAGCTATTTTTTTGGGAACAATCTTATTTAATTCTTCTAAAGTTGCATTATAAATTGCATTATAATTTTTAAAATGCGCAAGTAATTTATTTTCCATAACTATTCCCAAACCTTTTATTTGTTGTAATTTTCCTTCCATAGAAGTTATGCGCTGTCTTTTACGTAAGTGACTTTTAGCAAATCTATCAACTTCAATTTGAATTTCTGCTAAAAAATTTAAAAGTTCCTTATCTTCTATATTGATATTATTTTCTCATAAATCAATTAAAGATTTAGTTTTGTGATATTCATCTTTAACCAGACCTATTGTTTTGATATTTAATTTTAGATTCTTAATAATATTTTTTACCTCGTGAACTTGTGCTATGCCACCATCAACTATTATAAGATCAAAATTTTTTCTTGTTGATTCATTTGTAAAATATCTTGTTACTGATTGTTTCATATATTCCACATCAGCTAATCTTGTTTTATCCGCAGTTAAATTGAACTTTTTATACAATTCCTTGTGTTTTTGTCCTTTTAAATAAACAACCGCCACACCAACCGGATTATAATTATTAACATTTGAATTATCAAACATAATTATACTTTCAATATTTTCTATTTTTAATATAGTAGATAATTTAGTCATCATTTTTTTTGAATGTTGTAAATTATTTAAAATGGAATGATGTTTATTAACGACGTAATCTTCTAAATTTAATTTTGCAATATCTAGCGCTTTTTTATAAGCACCTATTTTAGGATTTAATAACTTAAAATTATTATTTATTTCTAAATTTATAAATTCTTTATCAACAAGTAATTCTTCTGGAAGAATTTTGTTTGAATAATATTTCTCTAAAAAAATAGAAAGCGTTTCCTTTAATTCAAAATTTATTTCAATGTTTTGATTATCTTTATTTATTAACATTCCAGAGCGATAAAACAAAATGGTTATATACACTATATTATCAACAACTTTATAAACTAAAACATCTAAATTTTTAAGTTTTTGCAATTCAACAATTTGATCCTCTTTTAATTTAGTTAAATAGTCAATAGACTTTTTTAAATCCAAAGCAATTTCAAATTGCATATTATCCGCCGCTGTCAACATTTTATTTTTTAATTCTTGTAAATAATTGGTTTTTTGAAAACTTAGTATATTTTTTATTTTCAAAAATTGCATTTTTCAAAAATTGTAATCGCTATTTTGTATTTTTAAACCATCTTTAAAATAAGCCTCACGTTGAATAAGTTTCAAAACTATAGATGCACCATATCCATTTGGAAAAGGTCCAAAATAAAAAACATTATTATTTTTCCACTTTTTAACTTTTCTTGATAATGCAATATCTAAAGAATTTCTTTTTAATTCAATTTTTAAATATGGATAACGTTTGTCATCCAATAATAAAATATTATATTCAGGATTAAATTTTTCAATATAATGTTTTTCAAGAAGTAAAGCCTCTTTATTATTTCTACAAATAAAAATTTCAAAATCCGCAATTTCATTTACTAATTTGCTTGTTTTATAACTATTCAAAGAACCTTCAAAATATTGAATCATTCTTTTTTTTAAATTTTTGGCTTTACCTACATAAATTACATTACCTAATGAATCTTTTCATAAATAAATGCCAGAATTACTTGAAACATTTTTTACTTTTTCTATTAATTCTTTTTGATTCATTTTTAATTAGTAACTTCCTCAATTCAATCAATTAAAATTTCCTTTGGATAGTAGTTATAACCAGTTTTAATAATTTTTCCATTTTTCACTATTAAATGAGTAGGTACAAATAAAACTTTATATTCACTTAAAGGATTTCTAAACAATTTAGCTTCTTCAGCATCAACTTCTATAAAAATTATTTCATTAGAATTTTCATAATGCTTGACTACATTTTGAATAATAGGTGCCATCATTTTACAATCGCCACATCATTCTGTTGTAAATTCAATAAAAAATATTTTATCTTTGTATTTTTTATTATTAAACATTGATTGTGCATCATTTCATAACATTTTTATCATAGTACCTCTATTCATTATCCTTTAATATCGGACTTATTCATTCACTATCATTATCTAATATTGAATGCTCTTCCAAGTTATTTTCTTGAGTGATTATTTTTGTATCAAAACCGAATTCAAAATTGAATTTTGGTTTTTCATCTACTTCTAAAAATGTTTCTTGTGTAAAACTTTCAGGTATTATAAAACCAAAATTTTTTGCTTCAGAGTCTTGTTTATAATCATCTAAAATTTCTATTTCTTCAGTATTAACAACAAAACCTATACTTTTAGTTTGCTCTAGATTAATTTCTTTTTCCTGTTTTTCTTGAGTTGAATTTTCAATTGTTTCTAATGTTTTAACATTCTCTAAATCCGTAGATGTTTTGTCATTAGAAATAGTCTTTTCTTCTATATTTTCTTTTTTATATGAATTCATTAAATACTCTGATGTATTGCCAAAAGTATTATTTAATATATGTTCTTTAGTTTTATTGAAATCAGTAATGTCAATTTCCCGAGAAATTAATAAATTATCTGGAACGATAGATGGCATTGTAACATCAGGTTTTAAAACAATTTTTTGCTCTTGATTATCAATTTCTTTTAAAAATTCTATATCTGTTTTGTTTTCAAAAATATTAATATTTTTTTTATCAACAAAATAATTTTTAGTAGTCATATAACTAGATAACATTTGCATGTTTTTATCTATTTGTTTCAATAAATATACAAATTTTACTTTAAAATAATCTATTTTTAAAACCTCAGCTGAACTCTTATAAAAATCAAAGCACTTTTTACAATTATTTGTGTAATAAAACATACTTGATGTTTGTTGTAAATATTTTTCAATTTGAATTAAAGTTAAAGTTTTAGAATTTAAATTTCGAAAATATTTCTTAGGAGATAAAGTGATTAATATTAATCATGAATAAATAAAAATAACAATAAATAATAAAATAGAAACATATGGTGAAAATGTTAGTACATAAACTAAATTAAACAAACTATCAAAAAATATTCCTACATTTAAAAATGCTTGCGGAATGTTTTTATCAATATTTAAATTTGATATTCCTTGGTTAGTAAAAACATAGAATCAACCTTTAGTGTAAATATTTTTAATATCACTCACTTTATAAAAGAAAAAATTAGAGACTCTATGTGATAATAATACAAGATGATATAAAATAGCGAAAGCTAACAATAATAGTCAGATAAAAATCGTTACATACTTTCTAAGAATTCAATAATCCACTCATATATATTTTTTAAATCATTTAAAATAATAATTTTTATATATTAATCCAAATCATCTTAGAAAAAATGTTATATATAATCCTATTAAAAGTAAAATCATCAAATCACCAAATGCTAAACCAAATGTATACAAATAAATTTTTCTTAACAATTTAGTAGCAAAAGAACTGCTATTAAAAGTAGTTCGATATTGTAAAAGAATAAATGATGCACTAATAAATAATAAAATTATAAATTTTAATATTTCAATAGCAATATTAAAATTTACATCACCAACAACATCACTTTTATTTTTTAATTCTCGTGAATCAATATTAATTTTTTTTCTTATTTTTGTTTTTTTCATAATTAATAATTATTATAAACTTATTTTAAGTTATATAAGAGTTATATTTATAAAACATTGCATTGTATTTATTTCATATAACTACAAAATAATTTACCTTTAATTTTTATAAGATAAATATCCTTTTTGATTAAATATTTTGATGTTCGATTTTTATTACTAACTATTCAATCAATAATAGAATTGATTTTTGAACTTGATAAATTTATATCTTTATAATTTTTATGAATAAACATATAAACTAATCTATCTTTTTTATCTGATTCAACGAAAAATTCTTGACTAAAATTATGATTTTGTCAGGATTTATATAATTTGTTAACCGCATAAAAATCACTATTTCTATTAATTTCCAATATGTCATTATATATTTGTTCTTTTTCTTCTAGCGGAATATCTTTTAGAGAATTACGGATTTTATTTCTTGTATATAAATTTAAATTATTTGAAGGATCTATAGCATAATGAATATCTTTTAATTTACATATTTCTAAAATTTCTTTTTTAAAATACTTATTTATAAATGGTCTAAAAATTTTTATACCGTTTATAAAATTTTCTTGTTTTATTCCATAAAAAAAACATTTTCTATTACTATTTTTTTGCATAAAATAGCTTTCTATAAAATCGTCTTTATGATGTGCTAAAAAAACAACATCTAAATTATATAAATTTACTAATTGTTTATAAAAATCATATCTTACAAATCTAGCTCAATTTTCAAAATTACCTTTTTTATAGATGTTTTTGTCTAAATTTTTTAATGCAAAAATAATATTATTTTTTATACAAAAATCTCTTACTATTTTTACCTCTAAATGCGTATTTTCTCTAACGTTATAATTAACACAAGCCACAACAATGTTTTGACTACCATATTTTTGTAAAGATTCATATAATAATAACATTGAATCAGGACCGCCACTAACCCCGATCAATATTTTTTTAAAATTACTAGATTTAACCATATTACACATTAAATTTATCATTTAAAATTTTTAAAACTATTTGATTTGCTTTATTTGGATTAACTTGACCACCAGTTTTTTTCATTAGCATACCTAAAATAAATTTAATAACTCTTTCAGGTCTTTCTAGATATTCTGAAACTACTGCTTCATTTTCTTTTATAATTATATTTAAAAATTCAATAATTAAATTTTCATCACTTATTTGTTTTAAATTATTTTCAGAAATGAGTGAATTTAAATCCCCACTATAATTAACTAAGAGTGGTACTAATTTTTTAAATGATTTTCCAGAAATAACGCCTTCATCCAAAAGTTTTATTGATTCTTCAATATAACAATTTTTAATATTTAATTTAAGAGGATGAATATTTTTACTATTAGCTAATGAAACAATTTCGGCAAAAAATAATTTACTTAATTTGTTCCTGTCATAACATTGAATAGAATCAAAATATTGCCCTAACTCTAAGTCGTTAACTAATGAATTAATATATATTTGTTGAATTCCTTCATTTTTATACCTTGATTCTCTTTCTCATGGTAATTCATTTAACTTGACGCTATCAATAAAATTTTTTGATAACTTTATAAAAGGAATATTTGGTTCGGGAAAATATTTATAATCAACCTCACCAGTCTTTACTCTCATTAAAACTGTACTTTGTGTTGAATCATCATATCTTTTGGTTTGTTGTTGAATTTTTTGGTTATTTAAAATTTGAATAATTTGCAAATTAATTTCAAAATCTAAAGCTTTTTTAATACCTGCGAAAGTATTCATATTTTTTATCTCTACTTTTGTTCCAAACTTCTTATAACCTTTAGGACGAACAGAAACATTAATATCAGCTCTTAAAGATCCTTCTTCCATTTTTGCATCTGAAATACCTAAAGACAATGCTATTTTTCTTATCATATCAACATATGCAACAGCTTCTTCACTCGAACGTATAACTGGATGTGAAACAATTTCAATTAAAGGAACACCAGCCCTATTGTAATCTAATTTGGTTTCATTTTCTTCATGATGCTGTCTAGCAGTGTCTTCTTCCAAGTGAATTCTCTCAATTTGAATTTTCTTTTCACCATTAGAGGTGTTAATTGTTAAAAATCCTTCACTACCAATTGGTCTAAAAAATTGAGTAATTTGATAACCTTTTGGTAAATCAGTATAAAAATAATTTTTTCTATCAAAATGCAATTCATCATCAATTTTCATATTTAAGGCTTTTGCTAGTTTAATTCCGCTAATTACTGCTTCTTTATTTAATAATGGTAGTGTTCCTGGATAACCTAAATCAATTTGATTACAAGAAGTGTTTGGTTTTGCTTTAAAATCATTAGCAGCAGGGGAAAACATCTTAGTTTTAGTATTTAATTCTAAATGAATTTCTATGCCTATTACAGTTTCAAAATTAATCATTTTTTTCTCCTTTTAGGAAGTTTTCAAATCATAAAGAATATTTCAATAAATTTGCATCATTATAAATTTTACTTTCTAATGCAATATTGATAGGTAATTGTCCTTTCTTTATTCATGGAATAGAAATAGAAGGATTTCCAACTAAGTTTGCTCCTGTTAAAATATAATCCATATATCCATGTTTTGTATTTTCTTTACTTAAAAAAGGTGCTACATCAGCACTTGCAGGAAATACTATCAAATCATATTTATTGTGTAATGATTCATAATAATTTTTAATAACTTTTCTACCTTGTTGTGCTTTAAGAAATAATTCTTTTTGATTAGCAGAATGAAGAAAAAAACTTCCTAATGTTAAACGTCTTTGAACCATTTTGCCAAAGCCTTGACTTCTTGTTTTTATCATTGTTTCTTCTCAATTTTTGCCTTCTTTTCTTGAGCCGAATGCAATACCATTAAGATTTGCTAAATTGCTTGAAGCTTCAGAATAAGAAATAATATCATAAACAGGCTTAATAATATTTAGAATATCACTTTGTACATCTACTAAATCAACTTGTACATTTTCTTTTTTAAGTAAATTTAATAAATTGTCATATTCTTTTGCAACAGTTAAATCTAAATTATCTTTAACATTCAACAAAGCAATAGATTGAGGTTTAACCATTTCTATTGTTTGAAAACCTTTTTCATCAATAAATTTAGAAGTAAAATCTTTATCATCTTTTCCATAAACCACTTTTGAAATAATAAATGCATCATTTACATTATGAGTAAAATAACTTACTGTATCCAAACTAGAACTATATGCATATAAGCCATATCTACTTATGGCTCCATAACTAGGTTTAAATCCAACCACACCATTATAACTAGCTGGTAATCTAACACTATCACCAGTATCACTACCTAAAGCAAATGAAATATTTTTAGTAAAAGTTGCAACACTTCCAGATGATGATCCGCCTGCTAATCTTTCAGAATCTATTGGGTTTTTGATAATTCCATATGAACTAAAAGTACCTGTTCCACCTAAAGCTAATTCGTCGCAATGAACTTTAGCAATTTTTTGAGCGCCATTATCAATTAATTTTTGAATAACGGTAGCATTATAAAATGGACAAAATGACTCTATTATTTTACTTGACGCATTTGAAACAGAATCATCGACTGCATAATTTTGTTTAATTGTAAATACTGCATTTTTCAAAAGACCTTCATTGTTATTTGTAGGATTTTCATAAATAAATGCAACTGCATTATTTTTATCGTTTTTTAATTCCTCTAAAGCTTGGTAGAAATTTCCTTTTTCAATTAAATTCATTATTTCACCACCTTTTTAGTAATTAAATAATCTTCATCTTTATTGAATGCATTTTCTAAAATTTGAGTTTTAGAAATACTAAAACTATCATCAATTTCATCTTCGCGTAAAAAATCTACATGATAAGTTTCATCTATATGAGTTAAAGGTTTTATACCAGTCAAATCAATTTTATTTAGTAATTCTAATTCTTTTTGTATTTCATGTCATTCATTCATTATACTTTCTAAAACCTCATCGGTGGGTTCAATCATTAACGATAAAACAATTTGTTTTAATTTATCTTTAGTTATTTCTTTCATTATTCTTCCTTTCAAGGTATTTTACTAATAATTTTTTTATTATTTAGATATTTTAAATCATTATTCAAATTTTGGAAAGTTAGGCTATAACAATGTAAATATAATCTATCTTTTTTAATACCATTATATTTTTTATCTCCTCAAATAGGAAAGCCTAAAAATTGCAAAGATAATCTAATTTGATGTTTTTTTCCTGTCAAAATTCTCGCAAAATATTTATTATTTTTTTTAAAAATTTGAGTTTTTGCAATTCTAGTTTCTTGAGATTTTTGATCTGCTAATTTACAACTTAAATAATTAGTTTCTTTATTTTTTAAAATTTCTATATTTAAAAAAACATTTTCACCATTATAATCTGATTTGAAAGCATATATTTTTTCAAAATCGTTTATTTTTTTATTCAATTCAACAAGAGAAGTATGATTTTTAGCATAAATCATTATTCCACTGGTTTCTTTGTCTAAACGGCCAACATGGCTAGGTTTAAATAAACTATTTGAATTAGTATTTAAATATTTTTTTACTTGATTATCAATAGAATTTTTTTCTCCATGAACACTAAAACCATTTGGTTTATTTATAATTAAGATGTTTGAATCTTCGTAAATTATTGTGAAATTAAGAGAAACTTCATTTAATTCATTTTCTATAAACTTAATTGGCTTATAAGTATAAATTTCGACACAATCGCCGTTTTTAACAAGAATATTAAAATCTTTTACTCTTTTATTATTAATTTTAATATCCTTTTTACGAAACTTCTTATAAATTTCATTCAACGAAGAATTAGGTAGCACTTTTTTAATGACATTCAAAATTTTCATTCCTGCACTAAATTCATCTATATTAATAATTAATCAATTATTTTTTATTTCTAACATTTTTATCCTTGAAAATAATTAAAGGTGTACAAAAGCACACCTTTAATTATTAATTGTAATTTTCAGGTCTTTGACTATCAAAAAGATTAAAATCATCATTTTCATTTTCAACACCTTCAACATAATTAAATTCAGTTAATTTAGGTAATTCTGCTAATGATTTAATTTTAAAATAATCATAAAACTTATTTGTTATACCATATAAAATAGGGTTACCTGGTGTGGGGCTTATACCAACTTCTTCAACAACGCCTTTTGCCAATAATGTATTTATAACTTGATCACTAGCAACACCACGTATATTATTTATCATAGAACGAGTTGCTGGTTGTTTATAAGCAACAATTCCAGCAACTTCAATAGCTGCATTTGATAAACGATGTTTTTTAACAACTTGAACCATTTTAGTAATAAATTCTTTATAAGTTTCTCTTGTTGCTAATTTATATACTTCATTAAAATTTACAACTTTTAAGGCACCATCTTGATCATTGTATGTTCTTATAAAATCATTCATAACTTTTCTAGCCTCAGCAATTGTATTTAGACCAAATATTTCTTTAACTTGTTCAAGGGTGAGTCCTTCATCTCCTTGTACATACAATAATGCTTCTAAAATTTTATTTTTCATATTCAGGTCCTCTTTCAAAGAATATTGTATCAAATTGTTTATCTTGCCTCATTTTAATAACTTGTCTTCTAACTAAATCTAGTACAGCAAGAAAAGTAATAACAAAATGATTTAATGTAGGTTGACGAAATATCATTTCAAAATTAACCTTGCTACATGATTCAAATAAATTAATAATGAATGGTATTTGATCTTTAGGTGTTAAATTAAAATGTTCCAATTTAGTTTTACGCAATTGATTTGCATATGTTCTTTCAAACATCCTTCTCAATGTAGTAATTAATTTTAAAGGATTTGAATTACCATCTAATGATGT
The DNA here is from genome assembly GCF_000686585.1 of Mycoplasmopsis lipofaciens ATCC 35015. Classification (GTDB taxonomy): domain Bacteria; phylum Bacillota_I; class Bacilli_A; order Mycoplasmatales; family Metamycoplasmataceae; genus Mycoplasmopsis; species Mycoplasmopsis lipofaciens. Next base: position 10,201 of record NZ_KK365990.1, on the reverse strand, counting down.
TTTATCATCATCAACTAAAAACTCCTCAATATCACTAGCGGGTTTAATAAAAATTTCTTTTCTCAATTGTTCTTGTTCTCTTAGTGCTTTTGAAATTTCTTTAAATTGTTGATATTCATATAAACGACGTAATATTTCTCGCTTATCTTCTTCTATTTCCGGCTTTTCTTCAGGTGTATACAATAGCATTTTAGTTTTTAATGCTAATAATGTTGCTGCCATTACCAAATAATCACCTGCAATATCTATTTCATTTTCTTGTAAATTAGATATTATTTTTAAATATTCGGTTGCTAATTCAGCAACATCAACATCCATAATATCAACATTTTTATCTTGCACCAATGCTAATAAAACATCTAAAGGTCCACCAAAATTTTCAAGGTGAATATTATATTTACCATCTTCAGTTAAATATAAACTATTGGCTTCTTTCATTTACAACCACTTCTTTCTCAATAATTTCTTTACATCTATTTCCAATTGCTTGGAAGTCCATACCAATAAAACTACTTGGTTTAATTGGTGTTAAAAATTTAACGGTTACATTTAATTTTTTATTTCTATTTTTATTATCTGCTTCTCTTGTATCAGAAATAGCAACTGGAACTATTGGTAAATATTGACTTGAAGCAATTTTAAAGGCACCTGCTTTAAATTCATCTAATTCCAATTTTTCACTAACACGTCTTCCCTCTGGAAAAACAACACCATATGTTCTATTTTCCTTAACAAATGCTCCAAAATTATTTAATGCTTCAATAGATTGTCTAAAATCATTTCTATCAATAAAAAATGTATCCAAAAGACTTAGTGTATTTCTTGTTGTTCTTTTTTTCATCAATTCTTTTTTAGCTAAAAAAGTTGGGATTTTATTCATAACAGATGAATCTCCGGTTTGTTTAGCTAACGCAACTAAAATAATAATTGGATCCATATTGTTTTTATGATTAGGTACTAATAACATTGGACCTTTTGTTAAATTTTCATATCCTTCAACATTCAATTTAATATTAAAAAGTTTTAAAACTTTTTTAGCCTTTTTCAACAATCAATCATTTCTTTGTTGTGGTGTATATTGATCAGGTAATTTACGATATTTACGAGCATATTTATTTATCCTTCAAGCTCTTCAACCTACAAGTCATCATAAAAAAACCATTTTTAAATTAAAATTCATATTACTCCTCTTTATTTCTTTATTGCTACTGCAACTAACATATTTTCCTCATGACTTATTGAAATATAAAATTTGTCATGAAATCAAGCGCCATCAATCTTTTGTAACTCAATATTTTTAAAATTTATATAGCTATTGTCTGCCTTAAACATTGCTTCTTTAATAGCTCATATACTAGCAAGAAAAACAGATTTTAGATATTTATCTTCAATATTTAAATAATATTTATATTCATTTTGATTTAAAAATCTTGTTTCAAAATTCTTTGAAACATTTTGAAATCTATCTATTCTTACTAAATCAACGCCTAACATAATATCTTCTATTATTATAATTAATATTTAAAATAATATATTAAATTTATCTTAATCATTCGTTTGTATCCGAATTAATTATTTTACTTGCTTGTCCTTTAGGTTTTCCAAAAATAAAAACATTTGTTATTTCTGGAAAAATTTTATAACTATCTCTAATATCAATTGGCATTTGACCAGATTTGTTGGCACTAGTTACATACATAGCTCCGTGCTTTAATAAAAATTTACATAATGATTTATCTTTTGGCATTCTAAATCCTTGATTATTAGCAATAATTGAAACAGCGCCTGGTCAATATTTTTTTGCTAAATCATCCGCTGTTGTATTTCATTGCTGAAATTTTCTAGCTTGTTCTATAGAACCAACCAAAATCATTATTTTTTTATTTTTAGGCCTTTCTTTTAATTTATAAATACAATCTAATGTGTTTTGTTCAATGGGTCCACCTAAACCTGTAACTGTATCAGTTGTACAAATAAACAATTTACTATAATTCATATTTGAAATTATATAACCATACTAAATATATAAACTCTAAAATTAAAAATAAAAATGCGGATATACCGCAAATTTGTGTAATTAAATTACTTCATTACTCTTACACGTTCTTTAATATAAGGTATTAAAGCCATGTAACGTGCTCTTTTAACAGCGCTAGCAATTTTTCTTTGATCTTTAGCACATGTTCCTGTTGCTGCATGTGGTTTAATTTGACCATTACCAGCTATAAATTTTTCTAAGAATTCAACATCTTTATAATCAACATAATTAATTTTGTCGTCACATAATTGACATCTACGACGTTTAATAAAAGTTGTTTTTTTAGGGCGAATGTGAGCCATATTTTTCTCCTTAAACTAAGTCACCTTCATCATCTGATAAAACAAATTTGTGAAAACCTGACAATTCTTGCGAATCATTTTTCCCAACGAATTTGTTTTCGATTGAAGATGTAGTATTTTGATTTTTTTGGTTTGGAACATTAATTGATGTTTCACTTGAAATTCCCATTCTTTCTTCTCTTACTTGACGAGATTCTAAAAATGAAAAATTATCAACTGTTACTTCATAATTTCGAATAATTTCATTATCTTTTTTATATTGACTAGTTGTAAAAGTTCCCTCAATAGAAACTAAAGAACCTTTTCCACCATATTTTGTTAAAAAATCTGAATTAGATCTTCAAAATACCAAAGGTATAAAGTCTGTTTGATTATCACTTGAAGCAGTTCTTCTAGATACAGCAATTGTTGTTCTTGAATATGGGATTCCACTTGGTGTCATAAAAGACCTTACATCATTTGCTATTCTACCGACTAATAATACTTTATTCATTGTTCCTCCATTTGAAATATTTGCTTATTCAGCATCTTTTTGAACTTTTGAAGTTCTTGATTTAACATCTTTTACATCATTCGAAGCAGTTCTTCTTCTAGGTTTTTCTTCATTACCAGAAGCTTCTTGCGCTTCTTTCTTTAAACGCATTTTTTCTGCTCTTTGTTGATTATAAATTCTTTTACCTTTGTACTCTTTTTTTTCTTTGCCATAACCTGTTTCTGTATCAAGGTTAATAACTAAGTATCTTCATACTTCTTTAAGAATGTTACTACGACGGGTAAATTCAGCAATGTTTTTGCTTTCTGAATTAATGTTGAAAAGGAAATATTGTGCTTTATTAGATTTGTTAATTTTATAAGCTAAATCAGTTCTTTCTAACTTTTGAGCTTTCTTAACATTTGTTTTTTTAAATACACTTTCAACTAAATCATATGCAACTTCTGCATCTGCTTTAGGATCAAGTATAAGCATAATTTCATATTTGTTCATTTTTCTCCTTTTGGACATCAGGGTCTAAACGACCAAGGAGTATATATAAATACTCGAGTAATATTATATATATAAATTAAATATAAAATAGTAATTAATCTAAAATAATTGATTTAGAGTAACGTTAGAGAATGAAAAAATGAAAAATAACTCCTAATTTTGATAAAGTAAAGTCAATTGTGATAAAGTTTTTATTGTATGTATAAATTAGTTATTGTTGAGTCACCAAATAAAGTTGAAACTATTAAAAAATATTTAGGTGATGGTTATGAAGTAATGGCATCTGTTGGTCATATTGCAAAATTAACTACAAAAGGTGAAATGGGATTAGGTATTGATTTAACAAAATGAGAACCCCATTATATTCTAGATACCAAAAAGAGAGATGTCGTTTCAAAATTAAAAGCAAAAGTGAAAGATGCTGAAGTTGTTTATATCGCAACTGACCCCGATAGAGAAGGAGAAGCTATCGGAGATCATTTAGTAAAATTTTTAAAATGTAAAGATAAATACTCAAGAATTAAGTACAACGAAATTACAAAAGAAGCAATTCTAAAATCCATAAAAAATCCTGGATTACTGGATGAAAATTTAATTAATGCTCAAAAAGCAAGAAGAATGCTAGATAGAATTATTGGATTTAGACTATCAAAATTAATGAAACAAAAATTATCTAATTCTCCAACAAATCCAAGTGCAGGTAGAGTTCAATCTATTGCATTAAAATTAATAGTTGATAGAGAAAAAGAAATTGAAGCTTTTATTCCTCGTGGTTACCATAAACTACAAGCGAAATTAGACGAAAGTAACTATGCAACAATCTATTTTGAAAAAAATGTTTCTGGTGAAAAAGATTGAATTTATCCTGAAAATTTAGAAAATGTTAAAAAAGAAATTGAAAAAGAACCTAGTCATGTTATTGTGGTAAATGATATCAAGGAAATGACTAAAAAAATGTCATCAATGACACCATTAAAACAAGCTGTTTTATATAAAAAATCTCCATTTAGTTCTAGAGCAACACAGTCTGCTGCACAAAAACTGTATGAAGGATATGGAGATGGCGGTCTTATAAGTTATCCACGTACTGATAGTACAAGATTGAGTGAACATTTTATAAAACAGGCTCATAAGTATATTGAGAAACAATATGGAAAAGAGTATGTTTTAAAAAATATAAAAGGTGTTGCTGGTGATCAAGATGCTCATGAGGCAATTCGTCCTACTGACATTACTTTAACACCAGAAATGGCAAAAGAAAAATTTAATTTACATAATTATGAATTTCAAGTTTATAAACTTATTTATGAACATACTTTACAATGTTTAATTAACCCTCCTATAAGAACCTCAAAAGCATATACTTTTGTAAAAGATGATTTGGTGTTTAAACTTACTGCTTCAAAAATAGATTTTAATGGTTATTACATTGTAAAAGATGATAAAGAAGAATTTCCTGATCCTAACTATAAAATAGGCCAAAAAATCAATGTTTTAGATTATCAATTTAGCGATCATGAAACTAAACCATCGGCAAGATATACAGAAGGTTCTTTAATTGAGGCGTTAGATAATATAAAGGTTGGTAGACCATCAACTTTTGCTTCAACTGTTAAAATTGTATTAGATAGAGAGTATGCTGTTAATGAAGCAAACTCTCTACATCCAACTGAATTTGGTAGAATTGTTTTAGATAAATTATTAAATTATTTCCCGAATATTATTAATGAGAGTTATACTGCAAAAGTAGAAGATGAATTAGACTTAATTGCTAATAATGAAACAAGTGTTCAACCAGTTATGCAGGATTTTTATGAACGTTTTACAAAAACATACGATCAAGCTACAGAAACAATGGAACATACAACAATAGCTGAAGAGACTCTTGATGAATTATGTCCCGATTGTCAAAATGTTTTGGTAATAAAAAATAGTAAATACGGAAAATTTGTAGGATGCAAAGGTTTTCCTAAATGTCGTTTTACTAGAAATATAGAAAATAAAAAATCATCTAAATTCAGATGATTCAAAAAGAAATAATAATTTGTACTAGAAGCTATTAAGGATTCTAGTTTTTATTGCGTTTAATTTAAAATAAAAAAACACTGTTTTATAGTGTTTTTAAAATTATTAATTTTAATTATTTAGCATTAGTCATATTTCTCATAATGTTACGTATTTGTGTTTCTGATGCTTTACGTCCCATTTGTTCAAACATAACTCTAATTTGTTTTTCAGTAATAGGTGGATTTTCACGTAGTTGTTTTTCAAAAACTTTTTTTGCAATCAAAAAACCAACAAATCCAAAAACAATAGCACATATTATTGAACAAGCAATAACGATGCCAATTCATGCTCCTAAACTCATATTTTCTCCTTCTATTAATATATAACTATAATAGTAATTTTAACATATAGCCCTATATTTTAGTCATTTTAATTAAAAAACATTTTTATTTATACTTAATGTATTCTGTGTAAATATCAAAATTTAAATTTTGAATTAATTTTATAAGTAATTCACCGCTTGCAATTAAATCATTAATATCACAAACTCCGATTGGAGAATGTAAATAACGTTGAGGTAAAGAAATTGTTATTGTTGTTGCTCCACCCTGAGCATATTGTAATTCAGCACCATCAGTTCCGCCACCCATTGAAATAAATTTATAATGCTTAATATTGTATTTTCTACCTATTTGACAAATAAATTCAGTTAATCTTGGATCAGCCATCATATCTCCGTCCATAATTCTTAAAGCAGCACCATCACCTAATTTTGTAGTTCCAGGTATAGTTCCAATAGTATCATGACTACTTGTTGTATCTAATGCAATGGCGATATCTGGATTAATAAGTGAAACAGATGTTTTAGCTCCTCTTGTACCAACTTCCTCTTGAACAGTTCCTACTAAATATAAATCAACATCCAAATTGATATTTGCAACACTATTTGCAATGTAATTTAGAACACAAACACCTGCTCTATTGTCCATTGATTTACCACCAATAAGATCTGGATTATCGAAATGAATAGTTTCTCCAGACATATAAACTTTATCGCCAATTTCTACACCTTTTTCTATGGCTTCTTCTTTATTTTTGAAACCAAAATCAGCATATAGTTCTTTATTAGTAATAGATTTAGCTATTTTATCTTTTTCCATAATATGAATAGATGTATGACCAAATACTCCAAAATATTTTTTATTTTTAGTAACAAGTGTTGCTTTAGTTCCTATAACAACTGTTGGTCAAATTCCTCCAACTGGACTTAATAAAATTTGGCCATTATCATAAATGTTTTTAACTAAATAGCCAACTTCATCCATATGCGCTGCAATCATAATTTTCGGAGCATTTGGTTTAATTGATTTTTTAAATAAAATAAGTGAACCAAAATTATCATATGATATTTCAAACTTATTTTTGTCAATATTACTAATCAAAAACTCTGAAATTTTTGCTTCATTTCTACTCATTGATTCAATTTCCATATATTGAATTAATTTATTTTTAAACTCTTGTTTTGTCATATTAATTTCCTTCAACTCTTTGATAACCATTTATCATATCCGTAATTAAAACATCTCTAAACTTTTTATTTCTATTATATTTGATGTCATTATTATTTTGATAATAAATATAAATTAGTGTGTGATCTCGACCATAAAAAGATTTTGATAAAGAATTACTTCTACTATTATATTTGGTAACACTACCTCATCAGTTTTTAGATGTTAATACTTGATAACCCGATAAATATACATCACTAAATGTATAATTATTATTAAAACCAATTACATCCAAATTATTTTTATATTTATTTATTAATTGAGTTTTATATTTATTTTTATTATCTTCAAAAGCTTTAACAAAACCTTGCATCAAATATGATTCTGCAGTTAAACTAGTTGCATTTCAGAATAAACCAGAAGGAGTATTTGAATAAAGAATACCTGCTAAAAATGAATACATTCGTCATATCGCTTGATATCCACTTGAATTTGATTTTAATTCGTTAATATTGTTATAAACATTTTTACTTGTTGCTAGTTCATTTAAATATGAATTAACGAGTGGACTAACAAAAGAAGATATTAATTCACCAAATTTACCTTGTAAAATACCTCAAATTCCTGAGCCAACTTTGAAATTAGAATTTTGATTATTATTTGATTTAAACATAAAGTTATAAATACCTGAATCAGTATTTGGAGGCGATGCTTTAAATAATAAATTAATAAAGTCGACATAAGTTTGTGAATTAATTTCAGAAAACATTTGTCTGAAAAGTTGATTCTTTTCAAATATTTTTGAAAGTTCTACAACACCATCACTATTACTTATGAATTTTGTTGCACCTTTAATAATAGCTTTTTGGAATTTTTCTGAAAAATTATTACTTCCAATTTGTTCAAAATTCTTAAATAGATCAAAAATACTATCTACAACATCATTTATAATTGGGGTATTAAACGATGCTTTTCCAATTTCAAAAACAAATTTTTGAATTTTTATATCATCTGCTTGATTTAAATTATAGTGTTTTTCTCTTAATGAATTGGCAAGAATTTTTCCAATAGAATACGCAACATCAGTATTTTTAGTAAATATTTCCTTTAACAATTGTTTTAAGCTTGCTTTAATATTATCTTTTTGTGATGAATTAAAAAATTTATTAATTGCTTCTGTTCATGTATTTAATTTACCATATTGATCAGAATTATCTAAAACTTCTCCAACAATTGTATCTAAAATAGTTCTAGAATTTGCTGATTTTATTATTGCTTTAAATAAGTTTGTTGATTGTTCGTTTGTTAAACCTAGATCAGTTACCAACGATTTTAAACCAAAATCAGTTATAAATTTTTCAACTAAATCATCATTAGAAGTAATTCCGATAATAACCGCATTTATATCATTTTTAATGGTATCTTTATGCTTTTTAATAATGTTACTATTTAAAATAGTTTTTATAAATGAATAATTTTTAAAGAATTCTTTGTCAATTAAAAAGTCTGATAAATGATTAGAAATTTCTAATAATGAAGAATAGTTATCCAACTTGTTATTCATATTATTAAGCATACTTGAAATTATTCCAAGATTATCAAGTAAACTTGGTAATTCGTTTAATACATCATTTATTAGCATTTCATTCTCAGGACTGTTTGGATTAATATTATAAGGCGCAACATTATCCACAAATAAACCTTTTATCAAATTTTTTACTTCATCGATGCTAATCAAATCGCTAATAATTGCCTGTAAGTAATCTTTTATATCTTGTCTTTTTTGATTGTCATTCAAAATTATTTTTAGAACTTGAACTAAATTTTCTGAATTTCTAAAATCACTAATATTAGCAACAACCACATCTAAAAGATAATTAATTAGGTTCTTAATACTATTTTTATTTGTAAATAAAGCTTGTAAAGTTTTATGAAAATCAGATTCTGAAAGATGTGTTGATATTTTATTTTTAATTTTTTCAGGTATATATTCGTATATTTTGTTAGATAAATTATTATTTTGAACTAATAAATCTAAGAAATTACTAATCAATTGCTTGATTGTCACAATATTTTGACTTAACAAATCGTCATTGGTAATTAATTTAATAATTTTTAAAATATTTGTTTCTCAATTATTTTCATTAAATAATGGTGCAAATAAATTTTGAACTATTTCGTCTCAATGAATATTAAATCCATTTATTTCTATTTGTTCAATAATACTATTTGTAAAATTATCAAATAAATTAAATTGATTATCAAAGTCATTTATTTTTGTTAAAAATGCTTTAATTAATTTTTTGAAATCTGGTTTCTTAATATTATTTGATAAAATCGCATTTTTAGATATTAAATTAAATGAAATAGTAGTAATAAATTCTTTGAAATCATTTTGAATAATTAATTCTTTTGCAATTTGCGATATTTGTATTCTTAAACTATTTTTGTTTTGAATAATTCATTGTTTAAATAATTCTTTAATGTTTTTTAAAGAATCAAAATTATTACCGTCTTTAAAAACAACTTGATTAACAAAATCATTTCCTATTTTTTTGAATTTTTCATTTTCTAAAATTACATTAATAACATTTATAAATTCACTTAATTCAATGCCGTTGAGAACGCCTTTTGATTTAGAAACAATAAAATCATTATATAAATCAACAATAGTGCTATCTGATTTTAGGTAATTATTTAAATTAATAATATTTGTATATAAGTTAGTATAAATTAAATTAGAAGCAAACAATTTTAATAAATCGAAATATGAATTAATATCATTATTTATTAGTGGCAATTTTACAACCAGTTGATAAATAAGAGAATCTAATAAATTGTCAAATTCATTTTGTTGTAGTAATCTATTAATAAAACCTTTTATAGTTTCTTCGCTAATGCGAGATTGTGATTCAGCATTTAATTTTGAATAAATATATTCAACTAATTTAGATATATTTTTGTCTTGTGATAAAAGATATTTAATTATATTTTTAACTATTTTTTGTAAAACTACTTGATTTGAAACAACATCACTTGATGCTACTAATTTTAATAAATTAATAATATTGATTTCTGCATGTTCGTTATCAAATTTTGCTGTTAAATAAGTTTTAAGATTTTCAACTATTTTGTTGAATGAAATATCACTTAATGGTTTGTTAAGTTCTAGTTTAATTTCATCTCTTAATTTTTGAGAAATAAGTAAGTTATCATCTACAGATTTTAATGTTTTAGTTAAAGCTAGAATAAATGTTTCTAATTCATCATTTTCAATGCCTTCAACAAATTGTGATAGAGTTGCATTTTCTTTAAAAGCTTTTTTAATAACTTTAGCAACAACTGATTGTAAATCTTCATT
>NZ_JMKY01000001.1 GCF_000686585.1 Mycoplasmopsis lipofaciens ATCC 35015 | reverse complement strand
TAATTTATATTGATCCTCCTTATAATACTGAAGCTGCAAAAGGTGATGGAAACACTGTAGCAAACGATAAAGAAAACATCGCAAATAATAAATTTATTTATCGAGACAAATTTAGTCGCAATGGTTGACTAAATATGATGAATGAAAGATTGGTAATGGCTAAAAAACTTCTACGTAAAGATGGGGTCATATTTGTTTCTATCGATGATAGCGAACAAGCATATTTGAAAGTTTTAATGGATGAAATTTTTGGTGAAGAGAATTTTATAAGTTCTCTACCATTTATTTCAAACTTAAAAGGAAGACAAGCTAACACATCTTTTGCAAAAACGCATGAATATGTCATTGTTTATAAAAACACCGATTTTGACTTTATAGGTTTAGATGACAAATGAGTAACTAAAACAATGCCTGCCGTTTACAAAGAAAGAACTTCAAAAGTATACGAAGATGAAAAAGGTAAATACGTTACTCAAAATGATTTAAGTAATTCCAATAGTAAATTCAATGTTAAAACAAGACCTTATTTATGTTATGAAATATTTCTAAATAAAAAAAATAATGATATTTATCCCACATTAGAAAAAACTAAATATACTTTTACATCAGTATGACCTAGAGTAGTGAATGGATTACAAGGAGTTTGAAGATGAAGTGGAAATAAAGTATTAAAAGAATGAAAAAACCTTGTTTTTGAACAAAATACTAAAGGAAATTGAACTATAAAAACAAAGAAAAGAGATCTTTCTTGAATTTGTAAATCCCTTATTTTAGGGCCTTCACTAAATACTAAAAACGGCAATGATTTATTATTAAAAAAATTGAATATTAATTGAACTGATGTAAATAAAAATCCATTTAATACTTGTAAGCCAATAGACTTAATCATTTTAATTCTAAAATTACATAAAAATAAAAATGCACGTATTTTAGATTTTTTTGCTGGTTCAGGTACAACTGCTCAAGCAGTAATGGAACTTAATAGAGAAGATGGTGGAAATAGAACTTATACCATTGTTACAAATAATGAAAATAATATTGCTTATGATGTTACTTATGAAAGACTTTATCGTATTAATAAAGGAATAGGAACAAAAGGTGAAACATTCAAATGAACTGAAAAAAATGAGCCATTTAAAAATAATTTAAATGTCTATAAAACAGAATATTACGACACAGAAATTGATGAAAATAGTGACTCATTAATTAATCAAAAATTAAAACAAAATTTAAAAGAGGAAATGAATAACTTTGGAATTAATAATTTCAATAATGATAGTAAAGAAATATTAACAAAATTATTATCATTAAAACCTCAAGAAAAGCTTAACTAATATCTCCAAATATTTTCTAATATTATAAAATATTAGTATATTCAAAAACTATAAGGAGAAATAATGAGTAAATTAAGAGAGACATATTTAGCTAAACTTAACCTAGTTCAAGATGTTGAATTTAACAAAGATCAAAAAGAATTAGCTAAAAAAATATTAAATAAAGTTGATGATGAAGATTTACAATCAGTGTATCAACTACTATTAAGAAGAGTAAAAACAGGATTTGTTTTTGATATTGCTCCCGAAGTAAATTCAAAGCAAGTTGTTTTACTTAAAAAAGATGAAAAATTAAGTTTTAATGATAACCTAGCAAACGTTGAGGATCAAAATACATTAATTATTGGCGAAAACTATGACGCGCTAAAAAATTTAATTTTAATTGAGGCAGAGAGAGAGAGAGAGAGAGTATTCTAAGTTCGACATAATTTATATTGATCCTCCTTATAATACTGAAGCTGCAAAAGGTGACGGAAACATTGTGGCCAATGACAAAGAACAAATTTTAAATAATAAATTCATTTATCGAGACAAATTTAGCCGCAATGGTTGACTAAATATGATGAATGAAAGATTGCTAATGGCTAAAAAACTTCTACGTGAAGACGGAGTCATTTTTGTTTCTATCGATGATAGCGAACAAGCATATTTGAAAGTTTTAATGGATGAAATTTTTGGCGAAGAGAATTTTGTTACAAACTTTATTTGACAAAAAAAATCAGGTGGAGGGGCAGCTGCATATATCTATGAAGGACATGAGTACATAATTTGCTATGGAAAAAACAAAAAATTAATTAAAAATAAACTCGGAGTTCTTAAAGAAGTAAATAAGAAAAATTTGAACAAAGACTCCAAAGGTATTTATTATCTAGAATTGGATAAAATTCGAAAAGAATATGGAAAACATTTAGAAAAGTCACTTCATAGAAATTGTTTTTATGAAGAACTAGAAATCTACAAAAACGAAGAGCAAATTAAAAAAATTGAAGAAAAACTAAAAAATAAAGAATATGAGTTAGTTTACTCAGACAAACATAAAATGCATTTCATAGCTGAAAAGAAATATCTTGTTTTAGACAAATACATTTGAGTAAATCCTTATAGTGTGATTAATAATGTTTGAACTGCAGATGGTAATAATGAAATAGAAAAAATTTTCGGAAAAAGTGCTTTCAATAACCCTAAGCCTATTGAATTACTTAAAAAATTATTTTTTATGACTAAGAAAAGAGAAGCACGTATTTTAGATTTCTTTGCTGGTTCAGGCACAACTGCTCAAGCAGTAATGGAACTTAATAGAGAAGACGGTGGAAATAGAACTTATACCATTGTTACAAACAATGAAAATAATATTGCTTACGATGTTACTTATGAAAGACTTTATCGTATTAATAAAGGAATAGGAACAAAAGGTGAAACATTCAAATGAACTGAAAAAAATGAACCATTTAAAAATAATTTAAATGTCTATAAAACAGAATATTACGACACAGAAATTGATGAAAATGGTGACTCATTAATTAATCAAAAATTAAAACAAAATTTAAAAGAGGAAATGAATAACTTTGGAATTAATAACTTCAATAATGATAGTAAAGAAATATTAACAAAATTATTATCATTAAAACCTATCGGAAAGGACTAAAATGTTTTTAACTAAAACACAACGAAAAGCAGTTAACGAATTAGTTAATATTTATAAAAACGAAATTGATGATAAAAAAATAGTTGAATTTAAAGCTCCTACAGGGAGTGGAAAAACATTTATGATTTCGAATGTAATTGAGCAAATTAGCACAATTAATAAAATAAATAACAAAAAAACTGTATTTATAATTGTTACTTTATCATCATCTGATTTACCTAAACAAATGGAAAATAATATGAATGAATATCGTTTATGATTACCTAATTTGCCAGAAGTTGAAAGAATAGAATCGCCTTCAACTAAAAAAATTAAAGGTGATACTGACTACACAATCAAAATTGTTAATAATCAAATATATATCTTTGGTGCATCATCATTTGGGAAAAATAGAGTGTTGACAGATCAAGGAAAACTTAGAGGTTTCATTAACGAACTAAAAGAACAAAATTATCAAATCATTTATATTAGAGACGAAGCTCACTATGGAGGAGAAAAACTAAAACAAAGAAATAAATTCCTTGATTATGGTGATGATATTGCTTTATTAAAAGATGAACAAAGATACGAATATTTATTGCAAACTAATGCAAATTACATTATAAAAATGACAGCCACACCAAAAGGAAAATATGACCAAGTTGTTATTGATGAATTTGATTTACAATCTGACTCTATTCAATTATTGAAAAATCAAAGAGAGTACAATAATTGAAATACAGAAGATAATGTTGCCAAAAATATAGATGAAATTGATAATGAAGAATTAATTAAAATTGCATGTAAGAAATTCAAAGAAATTAAAAAAGCATATGCCGATAATGAAAAAGAACCTTCTTTAATTGGTATAAATCCAGCGATGTTAATTCAAGTTGATAATGATTCAAAAACAAATTATCAAAAAAATCAAATTTTTCAAGAAAAAATTAAAACATTAACAAAAATTATTGGTGAAAGTGGATTAACTTATTACAAATATTTTGATGAAAATGACTGAGAAACAAACTTTGAAAGAGGAAAAAGAAGTTTACAGGATATTTCTCGTAAGGATAGTGAGATAGATGTAATTATTTTTAAAATTGGACCCGCAACAGGATGAAATATTCCAAGAGCATGTATGTTATTACAACTTAGAGATGTTTCATCTCAAACATTAAATACTCAAACTTTAGGTAGAATTAAGAGAAATCCTAATCCAAATTTCACAGAAGATGATAACGATTCTTCATCTATTAGATTTAAATATTTTGTATATAGTAATATTAAGGAAAACGATCGACAAAGAGTGAATTTGAGACTTAGAGAAGAATTTAAAAATGAAGAATTGTCAAAAGGTGAAATTAATAGTGAAATCATTAATATGACTAAAAATACCGTTAGTCAAAAAAATAAAAAAGAATTTTTTGATTTAATTGTAGCTTCAATAAATAAAAAACAACTAGAAAAAGAAATTAATGAATATTATAAGAAATTAAAAAATGATGGTTATTTAATTGCTGAATCAAGATTCTTTAAGGATAATAAAAATGTTGAAAAAGAAATAGTTGAACGCAAAATTGAAAATTCAATAGAATTAGAACTTTACATATTAGATGAATTTTCAAAACATAATAATTATTTGGATAAAGGTGTTTTAAAAAGTGTTTATGATTTAATTTTTACTAACGAAATTGAAAATAATGTTAATTTTCAAAATACGTTACAATTTTATATATTTTGCTACACAATAATTAAAAATCATTTAGATGAAATAAGATCTAGTTGAACTCAATTGATTTCTAAAATTGAAAGAGAATCTAAAAATCAACTTTATATTTTAACTAAAAACAAAAGACTTCCACTATCGCAAGATGTATGAAAAGACAAAGACAAAATATTAGAAATTAATGAAGAAGAATTTAAATATGCTTATTTCAATCCAATTGAAAAAGATAAAAATAATCATTATTTTGATTCTGAAACAGAGGTTTCATTTATTAGAGAATTAATGAAAAAAATTGAAAGCAACAAATTAAATATTAATAACAATTTTAAATTGTGATCTAGAAATCCGGTTTTCCATGGTTTAAGTTTTAAATATTTCAACGAAGAAAATGAAATCAAAAAATCATATCCAGATTTTGTATTATTATACAATCAACATGAAATACACATTGAAGTTAAATCAGTAAAGGATTATAATTCTCAAAAAACAGAAAAAATAATTAATGGATATAAAAAATATATTGATTCAGACAAATTAATTCAAAATAAGTTAACTCTATCAGTATGTAAATATGATAAAGATAAGAAAAAGATGTCTTTCTATGGTGCTAGCACAAATAATGAACTTAATTCTATTCTTTCTGAACAAAATAATACACTAGATATTGATGAGTTATTTAAGATTATTGAAAAAGAGTAATAAAATTTAAAATCACCTAACTGCAATAGTTAAGTGATTTTTATTATATTTTTATGAAGATTTAAAATTAAGTATTTTATTTTGAGAATCATATTCAAAAGAAATTGTTTTCGTTTCATCTTTTGAAATATTTGATAATTCTTCATAATGATTAAACAAATATTCTGATAGAGGATCAATAAAAAATTTTTCTAAAGTCATAACCAATCCTCTACCGCCCATTTTTTCATCATAATTATTAATTATAGATTCAAAGAACTTATCTAAATTTTCTTTACTTATAATTTCAATTTTTAAACTTTTTTTCTCATATATATTTTTAACAATTCTATCAAATTTACTTTTTAAAATATTTATACAAATTTCTTTATCACTCTTTAAAATAGGATTAAATGGAACAATATTTTTTAAACCAATTCTATTTAATAATTCAGGCCTGTTCAATTCATTTGTGAAATAATTTACAACTGAATCTCTAAAATGTTTTCTAATTGTTTCTTTATCTTTCTTAAAATCACAATTTGAAGCACCAATATTCGATGTAAATACTATAAAGGTTTCACTAAAATCAACCAATTCACCTTTAGCACTTGTTAATCTACCATCTTCCAAAATTTGTAAAAACTTATCTAAAATTTTTCCGTTTGCTTTTTCAATTTCATCAAATAATAAAATGCTAAAAGGTTTTTCTAATACAGCATTTGTAAGTTGTCCACCGTTTTCATATCCTACATAACCAGGAGCAGCACCAATAAGTTTTTGATCTGATTCATCATGATTATATTCAGACATGTCAAATCTAATTATTTTATTTTGATCTTTAAAAATAAATTCACTTAAAGCCTTTACAAGTTCGGTTTTACCTGTACCTGTTGGGCCTGAAAGAAATAAAATACCTTTTGGTTTGTTTGCATATTCTGATGATGATTGAGCAATTCCTTGTAAACCTACAAAAGATCTTTTTAATGACTTTTCAAGTTTTGAAATAGCCTCTTCTTGTCCTTTTACTCTCTCGTTAAAAAATGAGTTGCACATCTTCATTTCTTCAAACTCCATTTTTTCTCATTTAGAGTCTTTTTCTTCAAAGAAAAATAATCTATACAAATCTTTAAATTTATGAATTTCTTTCTTATTTTTCTCATACAATTTTAACATTTGAAGAATCATTCTATAAGAACATCCATCGGTTAATGAAACCGCATTATTTAACTCTTTTGAATTCTCTAATCCTAATTCACTAAACAATACCCTAAATGTTTTGAAAAACAACTTTCTTTCCTCTAAATTTGGCTTTTTAATAATTAATTCTACAAACTCAACATTATTGTTAAAGTTCACACTATTTAATATATCTTGATTATTTATAATAATAATTAGTTTAAATTTATCATTAATATAGTTTGTAGCAGAATTATTTAATATATCTGAAAATAAATTTATGGCTAATCCAATATCTTCAATTCTTGTATCAACATTTTTATCATTAAAAATAAATTCTGATAAATCCAAAATATAAGCACTTTCGTTTTTACTTTTATTATTAACACTATTTACAAATGATTCTTTAATACTTTGAATAAATTCAGAAAAATTAAATGAATTTTTTGAAAATGAAGGTTCTTCAAAATTATCATCTTCAATAGCTATTGATTCACTATTAGAAGCAAAATTGTTATTTTGATTTTTATCATTATCTAATTTTATTTCACCATTTTCAGCACTAATTAAACCATATAAAGGTGAAGCATATATTATATTTTTAATATCGTGTTCAATAAATAATTGTCTAGCTAAATAATCAACTAAGGTTATGGATTCGTAATTTTTTTCATATTTTTCAAATCCTTTTATGTTCATAAATTTTGGGAAAATAAAATCTAATACATTACCTTTTAGTAATACTATATTTTTACTACTTATTTTGTTTTTTAAATCGTTTGTTATTGATTTTTTAAATGACATTATTTACTCCTTACTTTATTTTTAGCCTTATATAAAGGTCTAAAATTATTTATATTTCTAGTAATTTGTTGTGACCTAATTAAGTAATTATTTTGTTTTAAAGCTTTAAAAATTTCATTTGAAGTTTTTTCACAACAATGGCTTTTATAATCTCCTATTTTGTATTCAATTCTTAATAAATCATCGATTAATATTTCAAAATCTTCATCTTTTTTATTTTTAAAATAATATTTTAATTCTACTCGACCGTTATCATTTATTCTACACTCAGATATTTTCATAAGATAATTTTGTTTTTTTAATTCACTATAAATAGTTTTTATAACATTTTGGGCTTCAATAATTTTTTGCTTCTTATCTTCTAAATATGGTAGAAAATCTGACATTTCTTGATATATTTTTATTTTTTCCATTTCTTTTAAAAATAAAAATTTTATTTTTTCGGATTTAATATTACTGTCTAATCATTTTCTTATTTTTAATTTAAATTTTTCCTTTTCTTGTAATATTGCCTCTTTTTCCAATAAATTATCAATTTCTTTACCTAAATTTTTATCGTTTAAAACCACATTGTTTTCTCTAATATTATTAATTGCATATGAAACAATAGAGCCATATTGTTGTATTCATTTTGACAAATTAATTGAATCAGCAGTTGCTTCATTTAGTTGACTTAATAAATCAATATTAGAAATTAAATTGCTTATTTTTTTTAACAATTTATCCTTTGCTTTAGCAATTATTAATTCTTTCCTGCTAATTTCTTCAATTACTATTTCTCCTTTTAAATCATGGATTAATTCACTTTCTAATTTTGATAATTCATGATTTAAAATTTTTGTTAAATTCTTATTATTAATTTCAGATGCTATTTTATTTATATTTGTCTTTTTTTCTTCAAAAATATCAAATATTTCTTTTTCGCAAATTTCTTTTCCTAATGTTAAAACTACACTATGACTCATTTTTTACCTCACTAATTAGTTCATTTATAAATGTAGAATATTCATCAATTTGTTTACTAATTTTAATAAGTTGTTTTTTATTTTCAACTAAGCATTCATAATCTTTCGAATCATTTTTGACTAGGTGAACAATACTATTTAAAAATTGTCTTATTTTGTGCAATTTATTTTTATCTGTTTTTTTAATATTAGAATTATTAATAGCTTGTTCTAAAGTAATATTTCTATTAGAATTCAAAGATAATTCTAATTTTTGTCTTATTTCTAATGCTTTAGCATCATTTTGGCGTTTTAATATCTTATTATCTATGTTAATATTATCTAGATATTTTTCATTTAAAGAAGCGATTTTATCTTCAATTGTTTTACTTTTAAACAAAGGTGATTTATTACTAAAATCACTATACTTTTCCCTAATAGACAATAATTTTTTTCATATTGTTGTGTCATTATTTTTATCGTTGTCACTGATCATTAAAGATAATGATTTTTCAATTTCATTAATTTCGTTATATTTACTTAGAAAATTAGAAAAAACATAATTTCAATTTTTAGAAAATTTGTTTTTATCATTGAACATATCAATGTTAAATGCAAAACTTTCTAGAAGTTTGTTTAAATTATTTTTTCAATAAAACTCATTAATATTATTCGGTTTTATTTTTTTGGCATCTATGAATTTTTGAATAATTTGAATATTGTTATTAAAAAATTCATTATTATCTATTTTATTTAGTAGAGTTAAAAACGAATCAACATTAATTGAGTTAAAAAACGCATTTTCGTCAATATATTTATTTGAAATTGATTTGCAAATGTCAAAAAAGGATTCATTATATAACTCTTCACTTTTTAAAAATTTTTTAAATTCTCCAACAAAATTTTTTAACTGTTTTTCCTTGAATTTTTGGAAAAAATTAGACAAAATTATTTGCTTTATATTTTCATTAATAAAATCTTTTGAATCAATTTTAGTTATACCTTTTGTTATAAAAGTAGTTTCCTTATTAAAAATCTTGATTTTAATAAAAATGTTGTTGTTTATTTCATAAAAATCATCATCTAAATATGATTTATTTTCGAGCTTTAAATGATCCAAAATCTTTTTTGCATTTTTTTCTAATTCATCTTTACTTTTGAAATATTCGTAAAAAGGAATATAGTCATTATTTTTATTACTGATTAAATCTTCATTGTCATTTTTATTTAAAAAATTTAATTCCGACAATGAAAAAGAAAGCATATTATAAATATAATCATTATAAATTTCAGTCATTTCTAGTAATTTATCATACAATTTTGAATTTAAAATTTTTAACTCTCAAATATTTTGCTTTTCATTTTCTAAAACTAATTCAAAATCAATATTTTTAGAAATAAAAGACATATTATCATCAAATTTAGATGAAATTTCCACAATTGCAGAATCTTTTTTTTGTTCTTCAAAATTATTTTGAAACTTTAATTCATAATCATTTACAAGTTCTTTACACCATTCTACTGATAAGGAATCATTTTTTATTTTGTTAAAAATTTCTATTGATTGATTTAGAAATTCATTATTATTATCTTTTTTGTATTTTCAACCTAATTCACTAAAACTATTAACCTCTTTTTTTAAACCTCAAAATAAAACTATTTCGTATTTTTCATTTAATATTTCTTCATTTTCAGATAATTTAAAAAATTTTTGATTATCAAATCAATATTTTATTCTTTTATTTAAATTTATATCTCCTACTAAATTATCTAATAATTCCAAATTTGAATTTTTTAATTTATCCTCAATTACTAATGTGTTATTTTGAATCAAACAATTTAATCTTTGTGCCAAAAACGGTTTTCATTTTTCATTTCATGAATATAATTTATTTAACAAATCAAAAAAATTCATAGTTAAATGTTTATCTCTAAATTTATATATACTTACAACTAATAAAAAATCTAAATCATTAATAATATCATTTTTACGAACTTTAATCCTTTGTTGTAAATTAGAATATGGTAAATAAAAGTTTAATTTATCTTTAATTTTTATCATAAATCAGCTCCATCTATAATTTTTGAATTTGATCTTCCATCTCTAAAATGAATTACATATTTTTTTAATAAAGAGTTTTCAAAAGATGAATCATTAAGAAAATAATCATAAGAACCAACTAAAAATAATTGATTTTTCGCTCTAGAGGCTGCTACATTCATCCTTTCATCTTCGCCTAAAAAACTAATATTTCTGGTTTTTAGCTTAGTTGAGCTTGTTTTCATTCCTTTATCTAAAACAATGTTATTTTCACCTCTAACTAAATCAATAATTATTATTTCTTTTTCTCTACCTTGAAAATTATCAATTGTGTCACATTTAATTTTCAATTTTTTTAATTCATTATTTTTTTGAATATTTTGTCTATGTAATTTAGCTTGATTTCTAGTTAAAGCTATAATTCCAATTTTTCCAATTAAATCAGAATAACCATTATCTTTTTTAAAAACTTTTAACAATAAATTTTCAATTGTAAGCAAATTATATAAATTAAATGTACCGTTATTTAAATCTATACCATTTATATTTTTTAAACATTCATCTTTAAATTCCAGTTTAATACTTGAATTTTGTGACACTTTTCAATCTGCATCACCAAATTTTTCAAAACAATATTTTTCACTTATTCTAGACGTATTTATAAAATTAACATTTTCAAATCGAAAAGAATCTTTAATTTTATATTCTTTTATATTTTTGTTATTTTTATTTCCGTTTTCTAGTTTTTCTTTTTCATCATAAAATAAATTTACAAGTGACATAATATCTGAATTAAATCTATACTGAATATTTAAAAAATCATAAATTTTACAACCTGTATTATTCATTGAGTTACTATTCTTAATTATTTCAATTTGTTTTTTAAAAATAGGTTGTTTCATTTTGCTATTAATTTTATTGCAAAAACCTTCTTTATCATTTGTTGAACTTAATGTTTTTTTGAATTTATCTAATCTATTTTTTTCAAGAGATGACGAATCAAATATTTTTTCTAGATAAACATTATCTATTTCTTCATTTGGTGGTAATTGTTTATAATCCCCGCAAATTATAAATTTATTAGATAAAACAGTTCTAGATAATAACTCTGGTGTTGAGGACTTAGAAACCTCATCAATTATTGTTAAATTTATTGGATAATCAAAACCAATATCCTTACTTTCCAATGTTTCACCCAAACAAATTTCATTACTACTTGTTGTAGTTGAACCTATTAAATTTATTAAATAATTATTAGAAACAAATTTTAAAAAATCATTATTAATACTCAAATCTTCAACCTCTATTCCATTTTTATTATTTTCTAAAAATTCTTGAAACTGAGTGTATATAGATGTATCTAAATCATTTGTATTCTTTTTTAGTTCCTTAATCCTATCTAAAGCATCATTTGGAGTTAGAATAACAATGTTTTTATTAGCCTCGCTTATGAGCCAGTCTTTTAATGCAGAATATTCGTTTTCAATTAAATCAATGACATCTTGAGCTTCTGAACATTGATCATCAATTACACTATCAGTATCACAAATATAATCGTAAAAATTTTCTTTATTTTTATAGCGTTCATTATATTTAACAATATTAAAAATCATATAATTCTTAATTTTCTTAAACCCTTTATATATTTTTTTAAACACAAATTCTCTTCTTTTAGATTTGGGTTTGTCTTTTATTTTTTTTATTAAAGATTTAAGTATTTTCTCAAGTTCATCGAATTTAATTATTTCTGTATTTTTGTTTAAGATGTAATTAAAACTTTTTTTTATAAATTTTTTGTATAAAGAATTGGCATCATATTCATTTTCTCTTGTTACAAATTTACTTTGATTCTTGAATAACACAAAATTAGGATTATCTTGATTAAAGTTGTCTATTCTATCTAAACAATTATTTATAGCTTCATGAGTTGAACTTGTTATCAATACATTTTCATTATTTTTCAATGAAGTTTCAATTATAGCGCTAATGCATTGCGTCTTGCCAGTCCCAGGAGGACCTTGCAAATAAAATAAATCCCTTGTTAGTATTGCTTTTTTTACACATTCTTCTTGTTTTTTATTTAATTTATATTTCGTTAAAACATTATTTTCAAGATTAAATTCTTTAAACCTATCTTCTGGAATAACAGAAGGTTTTATTAATGAATAAATAGAATAAGGGTTTCTATAATATCCATATACCGCTTTATTTAATGAATTAAAAAATCTATAAACTTTTTTTATAAATCCAATATCATACAAATTTATATTTAAAAAATCTCTTGAACTGATCAAAGCTTTTAATTTTATATAATCCCCGCTTTTAATACGCATATCTTCTTCATTATTTTTCAAACTTGCTTTTTTATAATTATTAGAATGGCTTATTTTTACTTTATAAACGTTTTTATCTCGAAACAATTTCAATTTATTGTTTTTGATTCTATTTATGTATCTTAAACTTTTATTTTTTTCTGTTATTTTGTTTTCTAAATCTAAAATTTCTTCATCGTTTTTTTTAATAGTGTTATTCAAATCATTTATTGTATTAGAAAGTTTTTCTATTTCAAAACGTATAAGATCTTCTTTATCATTCTTTGCTTTTTCGCATTGTTTTAAAAAATTTTCAATAATCAACTCGTACTTAACTTTAAATTTTTCTATATTATTTTTTATTTCTTGTTCTTTTTTTAATAACTCTGATTCTCTAATTTTCAATTCTTCTTTTGCTGTTGTTTTATCCAATGTTTTCTCAATATTTTCTAATTCTTCAGCGTCTTTTTTATTTTGTTCTTTAAATAAATTGTAATCCTTATTGTAGTCCTCTATATAACACTGCAAATCATCAACATTCTCAAAAATTCGTTTAAAATCATCGAATATATTAGAATTAATAAGATGATTATGATTATTAATATATTCAATATTATTATTAAAACGGATTAATTCTTTATCATTATTAAATTGATCTTTTAATTTTTCTTTTCGATCTTCATTAGTTTTAATTGAAACACTAATTTCTTCATTTTTCTTCTCTAATGTTTTAATTTTTTCATTGCAGTCTTTAATGCTACTATTGCATTCATTTTGAACTTTAAATTCTTCTTTAAAAACGGGTGAAGAATCAAACTTAAAATCATTTATTTTTTCTTTTATATCTAATTTTATTTTTCAATTTTCACCACTACTATCAGATGGGCTTAAATTGAATTCGTTTTTTTGCATACCGTTTTTTATTGTTGAATTAGTTGTTATTCATAAAAAATAATCAAATTTATTTATTAAATTAGATTCAGATTCTTGAAAATCATTTAATGAATAATTAATTATTTTATCTTCTAATGTTTTATCGTTATTAAAAATTTGACATAAAAAATAAAATAAATCATTATAAAAATGAAAATCAATTACATCATTTTCTCTATTAGAATTTTTATAATCAATAACTCTTGTCATATTATTCAATTTATTTAAAAAATTGTCATTATTAACTCTTAATTCATCAGATTTATCATTTTCTTCTACAAAAGTAACTTCTTTTAAATTAAAAAATACGTTAGATTCATTTTCAAAATAATAAACGTTGTTAAATTCAATTCTATTAATTCGAAACTCTTTTTTTCTTTTTGATTCATTAATACTAAAAAACAATGAAACAGAGTTAGTTCGTCATTTCCAATCATCAGAAACATTATCATTTTTTGCAACTATTACACAATTGTCGATATCTGATGAATTATTTTTAAAAAATTTCTTAGATAAAATGAAACATTGATAGCTAATTTGTAATTTTTTATCTTTATCTTTTAATAAATTAAATGATTTTAATAATTCAATAAATAAGTCTTCATTACTTTTTTCAGTTTTGTTTCAGTTTTTTAAACCCCTCTTCAAATTAATACCAAATAATTCAGAATATTTAATATCATTTTTACGTTTTCCATATCCCAAAATTAAATCTTGTTCTTTTTTATTTTTTGATTCATCATTTCAATTGTTTAACATGTAAAAATTATTATTTAATACTAAAACATTTAAAAACAGTTTATAACTTGTATTATTTTTAGGCACTACTTAAATCCTTTCTATCTTTAATTAGCATTTTTGCTAATTAATTATAAAAAAATATAATATATATATATATATATATGACTAGTCAAGATTTTTAAAAGTAAAAATAACGCAATCTATAGTGTTTTGCGTTATTTTTTTATAATAAACATATTTCGATTAGAATCAAAAGAATAACATAATTGTTTTTTAATTAATTCATCTTCAATCGCTGTTTTGATAGTGCCTGTTCCATGACCAACAATTAAACCGATTTCCTTTTTATCGAAATCAAACAAAGCCAATTCTAATTGCGATATAGCTTCACTTACAGTTAAACCATGTAAATCAATTATTTTCATGTTTTGATTAATATATGATTCATAATTATTAAAATAATTATCTAGATTATAAGATTTTGTTTTTGGTCTTTTAAATTTTCTTGGCATTTGTTACCTCTTTTAATTTTTGACAATTAGGACAATAATATGTTCCTCTTCCATTTATTCAAATTTTATTAATTGGAGTTGAACATACTAAACAAGGTTTATTATTTCTTAAATGAACCTTTAATAATTTTTGGAAACCACCTTTAACACCGTCTACTGAAGTATATGAATCAATGCTAGAACCACCTAATTTAGTTGAGTGATCCATAATACTTTGCGCATGTTTTAATGCTAATGATATTTCTTCCTTTGATAACTGATTTGTAGGCGTATTAGGATGAATCTTTGCTGCAAATAATGCCTCATTAGCATATATATTACCAATACCTAAAACTAGACTTTGATCTAGCAATAATGTTTTAATTACAATTCTTCTATTTTTAATTTTTTTATAAAATTCATCAATGTCTATTTCACCAGGTATTTTACCTAGTTTATCTAAAGGTTTTGTAGTATACAAATCTTGTTTATTTTTTATATAAAAAGTACCAAATTGACGACTATCATTATAATATAAAGCAGTATTATCTTCAAATTCAAATACCAAACAATCATGCATAGTTGGCTTACGAAGATATTTATGAGTAAAATATTTACCCGTCATTCTTAAATGACTCAACAAATATTTATCATTTGAGAGCTGGAAAATAATATGTTTTCCTAAATTGAAAATATTTTTAATAGTTTCATCTATTAAAAAATTATTAAATTCTTTTTCAGTAGTTTCCTTAATTAGTTTAGGTTTAATAATTATTATTTTTTTTATTTTTTTATTAATAACTTTGGGTTTTAAATCTTTTACTACTGTAATTACTTCTGGCATCTCTGGCATATCTTAACTATTATATTATTAATAACTAATATAAATATAAAAAAATGCGATTAATGCAATTATTTAATATTATTTATCATCTTTAAGCATTTTAAACATATTGCTTTTATACACTTCAACACCAGGTTGATTAAATGGATTAACGCCAAGCAAATAAGCACTAATTGCTAGTGAACGTTCAAAAAATTGAAATAAATAACCTAATGTTAGTTCATCAAAAGAATTAAATGTCATAGTAATATTAGGTACTCCACCAGTATTTTTATGAGCTTCTAATGTTCCTTTAAAAGCCGTTCAATTTACTTCATGTAATGTTTTACCATCTAAATAATTTAATTTATCATCATTTTCTTTTTCTATTTCAAAAACAATATCGTTTTTTGGCTTATCAAGAATTAAAATAGTCTCGAATAAAATTTTCGAACCTTCTTGAATCATTTGTCCTAAAGAATGCAAATCTGTTGAAAAAATTCCACTTGTGGGGAACAATCCTTTATTATCTTTACCTTCACTTTCTCCGTATAATTGTTTTCATCATTCAGAAAAATATTGCATTTTAGGTTCATAACTAATCATCATTTCTACTTTATATTTTTTAGCTAAAATATGACGAGCGATTGCATATTTGAAAGCATCATTTTTTAAAATATTGATTTCGTCTGCATCTTTATTTGCTTGTTGAGCCCCTTTTAATAAATTATTAATATCTAATCCAGCGCATAAAAAAGGAAATAAACCAACGGGACTTAAAACGCTAAAACGTCCTCCTACATCATTAGGAATCACTAATTTTTCATAACCTTTTTTAATTGCTAAATCATATAAAACACCTTTTGATGAATCAGTTGTAGCCACAATTAAATCCTTAGCATGAGTTGAACCAACTTTAGTTTCTAATAGCTTTCTAAATTCTCTAAAAGCAATTGAAGGTTCCAAAGTAGTACCACTTTTTGAAATAACATTTATAGCAAATTTTTTATTTTCAACATATTGTAATTGAGCAATTAAACTTTCAGCACTTATTGAATTTCCAGCAAATAGTAATTCCATTTTTGGTCTTTTTTGACTATATTCGCCATAAATAAATTCATATCCACTTTTTGCACCTAAATATGAGCCACCAATTCCAATAACAACTACTATTTCAACTTTTTGCATTTCTCACTTATTTACTATTTGATGCATTTTTTGAATTTCATTACTATCAATATTATTTGGTAATGTCATTCAGCCTAATCAATTACTTTCTAAAACAGTTTTATTTTTTAATGCATTATGAATTTTTAATACTTTTTGTTCATAACTTAATAATTCTTTTTCACTAACTACATCATTTAAATTTAAATTTAATAATTTCATTTTTTTCTCCTTAAATAACAAACGGATTAATCTTATCTAGATAACACTCGTAAATCAATGATCAGTACAAAAAATTAATTAAATAACCTAATGAAAATTCTGAGTTATTTTCAATAGTTATTCTAGTTAAAGGTATATTAGCAATATTAGTTAATGTGGCTACAACACCATCATTAACACTTTTTGCATAATAACTAATAGCACTTTCTTTTAATTTTATTAATCCATCGTCAAAATTAATTTCATCACTTATTCTAAAATCATTTTTTTCAGCATCTATTTCAAAATATGTCACGTAAATATTTTTATTGTTATCTAATAAATATTGTCCATATGTATAAATTTCATTATTAAAAATAATTTCACTTGTAAATATATCATTTTTTATAAACAAATTATTGTTAAAACTACTTAATAGAGCAAGACAATTTTTTAAAATCTTATTGTTTCCTATCAATAAATTAGTATTACGATATTTTTTTTGTATATATCTTATATAGCCATATTGAAATGCTAAATTTTTTTCTAAATCTAAACCTGTGAAATTATCAGACGCAGAAGAATAACCTTCTAATAATTCATCTAAATCGGCACCTTGTAACAATAACAACAATAAATTGATTTCACTAAAAAAAGAGTAATTATTATTTAAAATATTCGGTATTACTAACCTATTTTTAGAAGATATTTCTAAAAATTCAAATTGTTGTTCTAATGTTTCTTTGCCAATTAAAAAAATTTTTTCTAACGCCCGGTAATAGCCGATGTTTTGTTGAAAATTATTAACTATTACTTTTGCGAAATTAAAAAATAAATCATTAAATTTACTGAATTTACAAATAAAGACACCGGTAGTTTTTTTAGATATTAAATGCTTTAAATTATTATATGTTGTAAATCAATTAAGCGTTTCTAAATCTTCATTAATAAAATGAAACTTAATTTTATTTTTTTGTAATAAATCATATTTAAATAAAAATTGAAATCCAGTTTTAAAATTATTAATATTTATAGTATTAGTCAAAATAATTAAATCTCGAATATTATTGTTAACCAAAATTTTAGCAAAATCATGTAATTCTTTTAAATTACTATCACCAAAATTTAATGCCAGTTCATGAAAACCGAAATTTTCATATCCATCTAAACTCTTATGTTTAATTCCATTAATTATTTTTTTACCTTGATTTACAAGACTTTCATTTTTAAAATCAGGATAATAATTAAAACCCTTTAATTTCATTCTAAACATTATTTGTTATCCTCATTTATAATTTTTGATATTTTTATATCTAATTCAACAGCTTTTTTAAGATTATTAAAACCATGTTTGGTGTTTAATAATTTGCTTTCAAAAAGAGATCTTTGATAAATAGCATGATTAATTTTAAAATTCCCAACGCCTTTTTTACATTTATGATCAACATCTTCAATAATAAAATTAATTTTCTCGTTTGGTCTAAATTCATGCATTAAATTTTTTTTACTTCAGTCGGTTATATTTTTTTTAGGAATAAAAAAAACGTAACTATTTGAAGTTAAAACAGTTAAACCATTATGATTTACTTTTACAATTTTTCCAAACAAAATATTTCCTTTTTTATTCATATTTTAATTATATAGTTAATTTTAATATCAATAAAGATTTGCAAAAAATAGTTAAAAAGAATATTGTCTTTTATCAAAACACTAATTTAACCATAAATAAGTAAAAAAGTAAAAAAATTATAAACTTTAGCCTAAAATTTAAATTTAATAATATAATACTTAATATATTAATAAGAATACAAGTTCCTAATAATATCAAATAAATATTGAAAGAGGTAATTATGAAAAGACTGAATTGCACATATGAGGCAAAAAAAGACCCTAAATATCCATGATTATTAAAACACCCTAAAGTTAAAAAAGGTTTAGCAAAATTTCAAACTAGACAAGAAGCTTTAGAATGATACATGACATTAAATTACGAAACAGCTATTTGATTCCAAAATGATAAAAGAATCTTTGATGGCCAATTAACCATTGATGCAGAAGAAAATGATTATTACTATTATGTTAAGACTTCTATTTTTGATGGTGGAGCAACATACGAAGGTGTATGTAGAGAAATTGATGTAAATCCTGTAACATTTAAGAAAAACGATAAAGCAATGGCTCAAAAAAGAGTTAATAGAATTGATTTTGTTTTATTACATGACCCTGAAACATATTTCCCACCTGAGTTAGAAATTTCTAAAAAAACAACTAAAAAAGATCTTGTTGATGTTGAAGCTATTAAAGCCCAATTTCAAGAACAAATTGATTTATTATTAAAACAATTAGATCAAAATAATGCTGAAGCGGATAAAGAATTACAAGCTCTTAAAGAAGAATTAGCTAAAAAAGATTCAAACTTTGAAGAAATGTCAAGAAGAATGGATTTATTAAGACAAAATAATAGACCATTAGAAGGTGTAGAATATAAAGAATTTAAAGAATTAAATCATGATGATAAAATTGGTGCTCTTGCTTTATACATTGATAAAGTTAAGAAGGCAGCAGAAGGCGCAGAAGAACAAAAAATAAGTCAAGCTGAATATAATAGAATTAAAGAAAATTATGATTTGTTTGATAAAGAATTAAAGAAAATTGAAAACGATGAAACTTTTGAAAATTCACACATTGTTGCTAAAATGCATGAAGAATTAGAATTAATATACAATCAATTACTAAATAAATTTATAGTTAATACAGAATTAAATGATGAAGCTTCAACAATGGCATATTACTATAACGAAGAAGATAAAATGAATGTTCCTGTTAGTTATGAAACATCATTTGTCTTAGTTAAATTAATGCATGTTGGTTTTATTGCTAAAAAATATTACACTTATGTCATTCCTTATTTAGCAACTAAAACTAAATATGCTGTAACAGTTATTAGTGGAGATGATTTTTCAAAATCAATAACAATTGAATCTACACAAGAACACAATATTGTTAATGAAGTTAAAGAAGAACCAGCAGAAGCAGTTGTTGAAGAAGTTATTCAAGAAAAAGAAGAACAAATTATTGAAGAACCTGTTAAAGAAGAAAAAGTTGAAGCTAAAGAAGTTGTTTATGTTGAAGAATCACCAACTCAAATTGTGGCTATTAAAGAACCAGAACAAAATGAATATACAATTAAAGAAGAAATTGTATATGTTCGCCATGTAGCTCCTCAAAAAGAAGATGAAGTTGGTAGTTTGATTGTTAAAAAAGAAAAAACAACTGAACCTGTTTTAGTTGTTGAAGAACATACAACCACAGTTGAAGTTCAAGAAAAACCAAAAAAATATGGATGATTAGTATTTATTTTAATTTTAATTTTACTTGGATTAATAGTTGTTAATGTTTTAGCAATTATACAATTAGTAGGTGCTGGAGTTTTCTTTCCAGTAGCATAATAATAAAAATACCTATTTTAATAAAAAATAGGCTTTTTTATATCTATAAAAACAAAGTGATAAATAGATGTATATCAATTAAATAGGCTTTGTTTTTTTATTATTTATTAAAAATATAAAATTAAGGAAATTTATGAAAAATTTAGAAAAAAATGTAACAACTATAATTAATCATTTAAAAGCAGCGGGTTTTGTTTTTCAAGGAAGCGAAATTTATGGTGGTTTAGCAAACACTTGAGACTACGGACCGCTTGGAACAATTTTTAAAGACAATATTGAAAGTGAATGAAAAAAAGAATTTATACAAAGAGAAAAAAGCAACTTTTTATTAGATTCAAAGATTTTAATGAATCCACAAATTTGAATAACCAGTGGACATGTTTCTAACTTTAATGATCCATTAATTGAAAATAAAACAAATGGAAAAAGATATAGAGCTGACAAACTGATACAAGAAATAGATTCTAATATTATTCCAGAAACTATGAGTTTTGCTGAAATGAAAGAATATTTAGATAAAAATCTTAAAGAATATGAAAATGTTAAAACAGAATGAACAGAAATTAAAAAATTTAATCTTATGTTTGAAACTAAACAAGGTGTTACAGAAGATAGTAAAAGCAAAATATACCTAAGACCTGAAACCACACAAGGAATTATGGTTAATTTTAAAAATGTACAAAGAAGCACTCGTTCAAAATTACCAATGGGTATTGGACAAGTAGGTAAAAGTTTTAGAAATGAAGTAACTCCAGGGAATTTTATATTTAGAACAAGAGAATTTGAACAAATGGAACTAGAAGTTTTTTGTGATCCAAAAGAAGCGGACAAAATACATAATTACTACATTAATAAGTCAATAAATTTTGTTAAAAAACTTGGATTAAAAGAAGAAAACATTCGTTTAAGAAAACACGATGTTAAAGAATTAGCACATTATTCTAGTGCCACTAGTGATATTGAATATTTATTTCCATTTGGTTGAGGAGAATTATTAGGTATTGCAAATCGTACAAATTATGATTTAACAGCACATATGAATGCTACTGGTGAAAATTTAGAATATTTAGATCCTCAAACAAATACAAAATTTGTGCCATTTGTTATTGAACCATCAATGGGTTTAGATAGACTTATGTTTTCTTTATTAATTGACGCATATGATGAAGAAAAAATCTCTGAAAATGAATCTAGAATTGTATTTCATTTTACAAAAGAATTAGCACCATATAAAGTTGCTGTACTACCTTTAGTAAAAAAATTAAGTGATAAAGCAAACGAAATATATCAAAAACTAATTGATAATAATATTATGGCAACATATGATGAAACTGGTTCAATTGGTAAAAGATATAGAAGACAAGATTCTATAGGAACTCCAATTTGTGTTACAGTTGATTACGACACATTAAATGATAATTGCATCACAATACGTGATAGAGATACAATGGAACAAAAAAGAATTCCAATTGATAAACTTATAGAAAGTTTATAAACACTATAAATATAAGGAATAAACAAGATGAAAAAAATATCACAGGAACAAATTGACAAAATAATATCTAACACAGACATAGTTGATATTGTTGGCTCATTTTTAACTTTGACAAAAAAAGGTCAAAGTTATGTTTCAGTATGCCCATTTCATCAAGATACAAACCCTTCAATGAATATTGAGCCTAGAAAACAAATTTTCAAATGTTTTGCTTGCAATGCAGGAGGTAATGTTGTAACGTTTATTCAAAAATATAAAAAAATCTCTTTTTATGAAGCATTAAAATTATTGGCTGATAAATTAAATATTGAATTAGATATTGATAATTATATTGAATATCAATCAGCAAGATATTCTGAAGAAGATGTCAAAATTTTTGATATTTTAGAAAAAGCTAATTCATATTTTAAATTAGAATTTAATAAAAATAAAAACAACATTATTAAAAATTTTTATAATGAAAGAAATTTAAACCCCGAAATAATTCAAAAATTTGATATAGGTTTTGCATCAGGCGAGAATTTTGAGTCTGTTTTTGAAAAAGAACTTAAAAATAGTCCAGATTTATTAGTAAAAGCAAGTTTAATAAATGCTAACAATAAAAATCAAATATTTAACAAACGTATAACTTTCGCAATCCGAAATAGTGAAAACAAAATTGTTGCCTTTAGTGCTAGGACAATAATTAATGATGAAAAACCTAAATATCTTAATAGTAGTGAAAGTAATTTATTTAAAAAATCAAATATTTTATATAACTATTTTAATGCATCACAAGAAAATGATAAGGAAATAATTATTTGCGAAGGACAATTTGATGTTATTGCGCTTTACAAAATAGGAATAAAAAATGTTGTTAGTTTAATGGGTACTGCATTAACACCTAAGCATTTTTCGTTGTTAAAAAATAAAAAAATAACATTGTTTTTAGATGGTGATGATGCGGGTATTAGTGCAACATTAAAATCAGCCAAGTTTTTAATTAGTCATGGAATAGATGTCAAAATTGTTCAAAATAGTACTCGTCAAGATCCGGATGAAATACTAACTAAATATGGCGAAGAATATTTAAAAAATCTAATAAAAAACGCTACAAACGCTTTGGATTTTATTTATGAATATTTGTCTAAATACTATAACTTAATTGCCTTTAACAACAATAAAATAGATTCAATCGTCAATTTTTGTAAAGAATTTGTAGAATATTTACAATATAAGAAATTAGATATTCAAAATTATTATAAAAGCAAAATTAAAAGTGAATTTAAATTTGATATTGAAGTAAAACAAAAAGTGACAGAAATTGGACAATATAATTCACAAGAAATATATTTACCAGATGAAAATTATGTTCCATTTGAAAACGAAGAATTATTTTATAATCCTAATTATCCAGAACTAGTTGAAAATTATGAAAATTTAATTTTTCAAGAAACAAACAAAACTGCAAAATTAAAAATAGCTAATCCAAAAAAGAATGATATTGAAAAAATAGATTGAGTAGATAGACTTTTTTATATTTTATTAACTTATCCAGATTTAATACCTTTATTTATAGAAAAAGAAAAAAAGAAAAATTTAGACTTGATAAATTATGATGATTTTATCGAAAAAGATGAGAAATATAACAAAATAATAAATAATAATAAAGACGAATTGATAAAATTAAAACACAAATTACAAAATGATCAATATGATATAATTGTTCGAGATTTCTCTTTAAATATGAAAACAGAGGAGATTAAAAAACAAAATTTCGAGGAATTGTATAAACTTTGTCAAAGAGAAGCTGATAAAAAGTTTTGCGAATCATCAAAAACAATGGTAAATACATTAGCTAAAGATAAAAAGATTTTTAAAGACTTTAGTGAAAAGATCAGAAAGATAAAAAAAAGGTGAGATAATGAATAAAAAACACGACATAAAAACTGCGATTTCAATGATTAAAAAATATGCTAAATCGCTCAAAAAAAATAAAATAACTCAAAGTGAAATATATGAATATTTAGATCAAGTTAAAATTGAAATTCCAGATGATTTAATGGACGAAGTTCTATCAGAATTATTTAATCAAGGAATTATTGAAGATGAAAATGATGATGGAGACTTGGATGATGTTTCAATTGATGATCTTGAAAACGAATTACCTGATCACTTAGAAAAAAACGATGATGAAAAAGAACTTTTAGACTCAGAAGACGAAATTATCAATGATGATATTATTGATGTAGATATTGATGATGACGGTGATGAATACAATATTGATGATTATGAAGATGATGAAGATTCACATAAAAGATCAAAAAATGAAGACGATGAAGATTTAGATTTAGAATTTTATGATCATGAAGAAGTTATATTAAGTGATGATAAAAATAAAGTAAAAAAACAAGATTTAACTAATAAACTTACTGAGACCAACGACATTGTTAAATGATATATGCGTTGAATAGGTAAATACGGAAAACTGCTAACACATGAAGAAGAAAAAAAATTAGCCACTGAAATGGAAAAGGGTGGCTTTAGAGGAAAAAGAGCAAGAGATAAACTAATTAAAAGAAATTTACGTCTTGTTATAAACAATGCTAAAAAATATAAAAATAGAGGTTTGAGTTTTATTGATTTAATTAGTGAAGGTAACTCTGGAATAGTAAAAGCTGTTCAAAAATATAATGTAAGCAAAGGATTTAAATTTTCAACATATGCAACATGATGAATACGTCAAGCTATCACTCGTGCTGTTGCTGATCAAGCTAGAACAATTCGTGTTCCAGTTCATATGGTTGAAACTATCAATAAAATAACCAAAATAGAACGTGAATTACAACAAGAATTAGATACCGAACCTACAGATGAACAAATTGCAGAAAAATATGGTAATGGCTATACAGCAGAAAAAGTTAGATATATTAGAAAAATTAATATTGATCCCGTGAGTTTGGATAAACAAATAGGAAAAGAAAATGATTCATCATTTAGTGATTTTGTTAAAGATGAAAGCGTTGTAAACCCCGTTGATTATGCCGCCAAAGAAGAATTACAAGAATCATTAAACAAAATATTAGAAGAAACCTTGGAAACTGAAGAATATAATTTAATTTGTAAACGTTATGGTGTTGGTCATGATGAAAACGGACTTAGATTTAGAGTGCACTCATTAGAAGAATTAGCAGAAGAGAGAGGTGTTTCTAAAGAAAGAATTAGACAAATTGAAAATAAAATATTAAGAAAAATTAAAAGCAATACAAGAAAAAATAAATTTCTTAAAGATTATTTTAGATAGAATGCAAATTAGAAAAATAACTAAATATTTATTAGAAAAATATCCATTGGATAATAAAGAAATTTGAGATCCTAGTGGATTTTCTGTAAAATTTAATTTGTCTGAGAAACTTAGAGGTGTTGTTGTTGCCTTAGATTTAACTAGCGAAGTAATTAATAAAGCTCTTCAAATAAATGCTAATTTAATTATTACACATCACCCTTTTAAATTTGAAGAAACATGAGAAGATGAACAAATTAAAGCTCCATATAAAGAAAAAATATTACAAATATTAAAAGCAAAAAGAATAAATGTAATTGCTTGTCATACTAATTATGACAATGACATAAATGGAACTAGTCACCAAATAGTTAATTTTTTAAATTTAGATAAATTTAAAATAAAATATGAAAAACAATACCCTTGTTTAATACAATACTCTACAACACCAAATAATATTATTAATCTAATAAACAGTACTTTTGGTTATAAATCATTTAGAACAAATATTGATACAAATAATATGAATACAATTTATAATAAAATAGCCTTTTTATCTGGTTCAGGTTATGTTGCAGAAATAAACAAATTAAACAGTGAAGGCATTGACTTATTTATTACAAGCGATATTAAATGAAGTGATTGAATTGTTTACAAAGAAACTAATGCAAAAATAATTGAAATACCACACCTAGATGAAGAAGTTTTCACATATGATATATATAAACAATTAAAAACTAAATTTCATTTAACTAATATTGAAATAGTTAAAATTGACGAACTCTATATAAATATAACTAAATAATGTAATACAAAATCACAGTAGTTCAAATTTGTTAAAATGAACTATTGTGATTTTTTATATTTAAATGACATTATTTCTTATTAACTTAAATAATACCAAATGATTTTTAAAGCAAGATTTTTCAATTGTAATTTTCAGTATTATGTATATAAAAAAATCAAAAGTTGTTTATAAACAATTGGATAAGAAAATAATTTTAAAATATTGAAATGTTTAAAAATATAAAAATTATTTATATATAATTAAACCAACTTATGGGAACAAAAAACAAAATTCAAATGATTATGGAATACTTATTAAACCTAATCAAAACCGGAAAAGTAAAAACTAATGGAATCATGCCATCGGAACATCGTCTTATGATGCGTTTTGATTGCTCTAGAAGTATTGTTGTAGCAGCTTATCAAAAACTTGAAGCGTTTGGAATAACTTATTCAATTGCAAAAAAAGGTCATTTTGCTGCTGAAAATTTTCATAATCTTATAAAACCTCTTAGTTTTTTATTAAATTGTACAAAACAAGAAGGTATTGAAGATAAAAAAGTCAAGGAATTGCCAAATTGAATTCAACAAAAACATTTAAGTCTTGTTAAAGACTTTAGAAAATTCAACAAAAATTATTATCGTAATGATGAAATAATTGCTAAATCTGAAATTTATGTTTCAACAAAAAGTATTAATTTTGATAAAAAAATAGATTTATCTAAGTCTATTCTAAATAAATTAATTAAAAACAAGAATTTGAATAATTTGGTATATTCATTGGAATATGAAGACGTTGACAATATGTTTGGTTATCAAAAAATAGTTGTTATTACAATGTTTGGTTATGATAATGATAGCATTAATATTGCAGGTAAATATTATATACATCCTGATTATTTTAAATTCTTTCACCAAGAATTTTCATTGAGATAATATAATCTTTTTTCAATCCGCAAGAAAACAATATATTTTATTATGATAAAAGAAAAATATTATTATAATAAAATTATGAATTTAAAAAGAATATTTACAATGCAAAAAGAGCTTGATGAAGCTATTAAAAATCGTAACGATTTAAAACAAATAACTAATAAAGAATGAGAAACAATGTGAACTCTTGCGCTTTTAGTAGAAACTGCAGAATTTGCAAATGAAGTTCAATCTTTTAAATATTGAAAAGCACATAAGAATATTAATAAAGAAAAAATACTTGAGGAGTTTGCTGATATTTTACATTTTCTAGGTTCATATGCATATAAATTAAATGTTAATCCTGAGATTGAACCACTAATCGTTTCTGAAGACATTAATGTTCAAATTTGTTCTTTATTTTCAACAATATCTGCGGGCATTAATAACTTAAACAAATATAACATTGGACAAATGTTAGCTATGTCATTAGGTGCTGCCAAAATGTTAGGTTATACTGAAAAAGAGATAACTGAATGATATGAAATAAAAAATAAAAAAAATTATGAAAGAATTCAAAATAAATATTAGAGGTAAGTAATGAAAAGAATTTACTTAGCTGGTGGTTGTTTTTGAGGTGTTCAAGCCTACTTTAAAACTATTAAAGGCGTTATCTTCACAACTGTAGGTTATGCAAATAGTAATATCGAAAATCCTACATACCAAATGTTGAAAGAAGAAAAAAGCACTGCTGTAGAAACAACAGAAGTATATTATGATGAAAATCAAATTTCTCTTAGCGAAATTATTATTAAATTATTTGATGCAATAGATCCAACTACATTAAACCGCCAAGGACCTGATTTTGGAATACAATATCGTTCAGGTATATATTATGAAATATCAAGTGACTTAAAAATAATTAAACAGGTAGTTAATGAATATCAACAAAAATTAAATAAACCTATAGTTACAGAAATTATAAAATTAAAAAATTATTATTTAGCAGAAGAATATCATCAAAATTATACAGATAAAAACAAAAATGTAATTTGTCACATAAAGTTTTAATTAATCTAACATATGTTAGATTTTTTTATTAAAAAATAATCTCAAATTGAGATTATTTAAATAATTTGTCATAAATTTGTTCATATTTTTCAACAGGAACAAACGTTATTGCATCTTTAACTTCATGAGGAATATCTTTTAAATTTTTTTCATTATTTTTTGGAATAAACACTGTTTTTACACCTTTTTTGAATGCAGCAAATGATTTTTCTTTTAATCCGCCAATTTCTAAAACTCTTCCTCGTAATGTTATTTCACCTGTCATTGCAATATCTTGTGGAACAGGTTTATTCGATAATGCTGAGATAAGTGCTGTTGTAAATGTAACTCCCGCACTTGGTCCATCCTTAGGAACAGCACCCTCAGGCACATGGACATGAATTTCATGAGAATCAAAATCAAAATCAATTCCAAATTTTTCAGCATTTGATCTAACATAAGTTAATGCAATATTAGCAGACTCTTTCATAACATCTTTAAGCGAACCTGTTAATTTAATTCCACCACTTTTACTTGCAAAAGGACTTACTTCTATTTGTAATGTTGTTCCACCTATTGAAGTATATGCTAAACCATTAACTACACCAATTTGTGGTTCTTTATTTTGCATATCTTCACTAAATTTAGGTGTTCCAAGTAAATCTTGAATATTGTGTTTATTTATAACAAATTCATCAAGTTTTTCACCAGCAACAATCCTTGTAACTATTTTACGTGCTATTTTATCAAAACATCTCTTTAATCCACGTACGCCAGCTTCAGCGGTATAAAATTTAATAATAAATTCAATAGTTTCATCATCGATTTGGAATTGTTTTGGAGTAATACTTGCTTGTCTTGTTGTAGCATCTATTAAATGTTCTTTAGCTATTTTAATTTTTTCATTAATTGTATAACTATTTAATTCAATAATTTCAACACGATCTAATAATGGCGCAGGTATGTTTTCATAATAATTTGCTGTTGCTATAAACATCACTTTAGATAAATCATATTCATGTTCTAAATAATTATCTTGAAATTTGGTATTTTGTTCAGGATCTAAAACTTCCAACATAGCTGATGATGGATCTCCTTTGAAATCTGAACTCATTTTATCTATTTCATCTAATAAAATAAGAGGATTGGATACATTAGCTCTTTGAATTGCTTTAATAATTTTACCTGGCATTGCACCAACATAAGTTCTTCTATGTCCTCTTATTTCAGATTCATCATGGACACCACCTAAACTAATTTTAATATAACTCTTATTTAAGGCTTCTGCAATTGCTCGTGCTAATGATGTTTTACCAGTACCTGGAGGACCAACTAATGTTAATATTGGAACATTATTATATTCTTTTTGTACTTTTGCACCTTGAGAATCTTCCTTAAATAAATTCATATCAATTTGATGATTTTTATCTAAATTAATTAAAGAACTATCTTTACCATTGAGAATGGTGTTTTTATGATTGATAATCAATGAAAGATATTCAATTATCCGTTCTTTAACCTCTTTTAAACCATAATGATTTTTATCTAATACTTCACGAGCTTTTTTGATATCCAATGTTTCAATTTCTACTTTTCTTCATGGTAATTGTTTTAACACATTCAAATATGCTTGAGTAATATTTGCATCAGGTGTACCAGACATCATTGATTTTAATCTATCTTTTTCCGAAGTAATTAATTTAAGAACTGAATCTGGGAAAATCATTTTAGTTTTTTTATTTGACAACAATTTACTGAACACTTCATCATCACTATCAGATTCTGGTGAAGTCTCATTTAGACTTTCTTTAATTGCTTTCATTTTTTCAAGCAATAAAAATTCTTTTTGTTGTCTTTCTAAATTATTTTTTACTTTTTTATTAATTTCATCTTCTAAAATATTTTCGTAAATATAATCTTTAGTTTCTTTTGACTTATCACTTTTATTTAATTTTTTAATTTCATTACTTACATCTGTTTTTTTATTAGCACTTTTTTTAGAAAAAGATTTATACAATTTGATTTTTGAAAAAATTGCTTTTTCCTTAGGTGTAAAATCCGTTAAGTTATAAAATCCTTCAAGAATTTTTTTAACAATATTTAATTGTTCAATAATTGATTTTGATGAAATAATCTCATATCTTTCTCGATTTCCTGCAACAGAATATAAAGCTAAAGGAACAACAATAGCTCCTGGGTTTTCGAATCCATCTGTATTATCAGCTGATGCTGTTAAAACAGTATTAATTCATTCTTCAGATGTATATTTCATTCCACTTTGAATTAATCTATATTTAACACATTTTGGTCACAAATGAGATTCTACTAAAACTGTTATCGCTTCTTCTAAAGCGCTCATATTATTAGTCATATAATCCATTGTTGAAAAATTTGGATCTGTTATTTCTTCTTCTGTAAATGGTAAATAGTTTTTTACATCTAGTGAGGTACAATATGCAGCATCGTTATAAATATTTTTAGCCTTACTATCATTCATAGTCATAATTGAAGAATTATCAATTAAATGTACATCCTTACATTCAATTGAAAGTAAAAATTTATTTTTACCTTTTACTTTAGTTATTTCGTTTAATTTACAATAAGAAATTTCAGATTTAACTTTTATATTATTAATATCAAATCCTTTGTCAGAACTATCAAAATAAACCATAAATAATGATTCTAATTTTTGATTTTTCTTATTTTTATCAATTTTTTGATACAAATCTACCAATTGATTTAGATATTCCATTGTTCAGAAATTACCATATGGTTCTACTTCCAAAGTAATTTTTTCAGTTGGTAAGATTACCAATTGCTTTAATTTTTTATTATTTATATCGATTAATAACATTTTTTCTTTTAATTTTGTCATATTACCTCCATAGATATAATAAATATTTTAGCACTTTATTTCAAAGAGTGCCAAAAATAATCAAATTATTTATTTATATTTTATAATAAATAGAAAAAACTCCAAAAAAGCAAAAATATATTACTTTTAAGGGGTTTTAATTTTTAATTACAATATTAATAATTTTATTTGGAACAAATATTTCTTTGATAATTAATTTATCTTTTAATCATTTAGAAACTGTTTTTTTAGCTTGTTCCATAACAAAATCTTTATTATTATTTGAAACCTCTATTTCAATTTGTGCTCTCATTTTTCCATTAATTGTAACTGGATAAACAATTGTATCTTGTGATAACGCTTTTTGATCAATAGTAAAATCTTTTAAATTTTCTAGATCAAAATATTTAGAACTTAATTCTCAAGACAAATGAGGAATAAATGGTTCTAAAACATTTAATAAAACATAAAACATTTCTAAAATTAATTTTTCGTCTTCAATTTTTTCATAATTATTTAAAACTTCCATTGATCATGCAATTAATGTATTAAAACTATATCCATTTTTACGATCAGTATAAATTGATTCTTGTTTAATTAAAGCTTCATAAAGTTTCTTTCTTGCAAGTTTCTCTTCTTTTGATAATAAAGATAAATTTATATTTTTAAAATCAACGTTTTTATTTTTTATTAAGTTAGATTTTTCAATCAATCGACGTATAAATTTAGAGCATCCCTCAATACCTGAAAAATTTCATTCTAATTCCTTTTCAGGAGGTGCGGCAAATAAAATAAATAATCTTAAAGTATCAGCATTATATTGCGAAATGGTTTCAACCGGGCTAACAACATTTCCTTTACTTTTTGACATTTTAAAACCATCTTTAAGAACCATTCCTTGTGTCAATAAATTATTAAAAGGTTCTCTAAAACTTATCATTTTTAAATCAGCTAAAACTTTTGTAAAAAATCTTGCATACAACAAGTGTAAAATGGCATGTTCTACACCTCCGATATACTCATCTACTGAATTTCAATATTTTAACTGTTTTTTACTAAAAAGACTGTTTGAACGCTCTTCTGGTGGTGTTGTATATCTCAAGAAGTATCAACTTGATTCAAAAAATGTGTCAAATGTATCTGTCTCTCTTTCAGCTATTCCATCACACTTAGGACATTTAGTTTTTATTCAACTCTTATTAGTTAATAAAGGATTTCCTTGTCCTGTGAATTTAACTTTTCTAGGTAATTTAACTGGTAAATTTTCTATTTTTTCAGGAACTATTCCACATACTTTACAATGTATCATTGGAATAGGAGAACCTCAATAACGTTGCCTACTAATACCTCAATCCTGCAAATTAATTTCTGATGCTTTTTTAAGTTTTATATTATCTTTATATCTAATATTTTTAATTTCTAATGGCTTAATATTATTTGCGACTGCAAATTCTTCATAACTTTTCAATTTTGAAGTGTTAACTAAAATTGTTTTATCTATTTTTCCCAAAGTTGCGAAATCAGAAACATATATTTCATAAATCATATCATTGTAAGAACATGTCACTTCTAAAGGTAACATTAGCGATAACTTATTAGAAAAATCCTTAGACTGTGCTCTATTTTTAATACTTTCTAATTTTGAAATATCTGTTTTAGATAACATTTTTTTATTTATTAGTTCTTTAATAAGAGGATGATTTGCACTAATAACAATGAATTCCATATTTTTAACTTCATCAAAATTTTTAACAAATACTTCTAAATCACTTTTAAAATTTTTTATTTTATTTTGTAATTTAAATTTAGCTAAAAAACCCTTTTCATAACCTATTCAATTTTTTTGCATTAATAAAACTTTTTCAGGTCAATGATCTTTTAATTTGTCTAAATCATTTTGTAATTCTTCAGCATAATTTCTAATTTTTAAATAATATTGTTCCATTTCTTTTTGAACAACCAATTTATCACATCTTCAACATTTGCCATCTTCAACTTGTTCATTAGCTAAAACTGTTTGATCTTGTTCACACCAATTCAATAATGCTTTCTTTCGATAAACCAAACCTTTTTCTCACATTTTAATAAAAATATATTGTTCTCATTTTGTATATTCTTCATCGCTAGTAATGCATTGATAATCTCAAGCAAATGAAATTCCTAATTGTTTTAATTGTGGGTTCATTTTTTTAATATTTTTATACGTTCAATCTTTAGGATGAATTTGATTTTTAATAGCTGCATTTTCCGCTGGTAAGCCAAAAGCATCCCAACCAAAGGGATGTAAAACATTAAATCCTTTTCTTCTATAAAATCTAGATAAAGCATCTCCTAAAACATAGTTTCTAACATGTCCCATATGTAAATTGCCGCTTGGGTAAGGAAACATACTCAATATATATTTTTTAGGCAGTTTATTCGAAATTTTAGGTTCAAAATATTGACTATCTTTTCAATATTTTTGTCATTTTTTTTCGATTTGTGTGTAATTGAATTTTGACATAATTCTCCTTAATGTATTTTAGTAATTTTTAATTTTTAAAAAATTGGTTTTGGTATTAATGGACATAAATGTATAGATTAATATTGCATTTACAGTTAAATTGATTAAATTAAACACAAAATATAATAAAAATGATCCTAAAAAATAATTATTACTATTAAAAAACATGTATTTAACTTTATGATACTCTAATAAAAAAGAAGTTAAAAAAGGTGATTTTGTAATTTTAAATAAATAAAAATAAAGTGGGGTAGTAATAAAAGTATTTAAAACTAACATAATAGTAATTGTTATAGTAGAAGAAATAATTA
The DNA here is from genome assembly GCF_000686585.1 of Mycoplasmopsis lipofaciens ATCC 35015. Classification (GTDB taxonomy): domain Bacteria; phylum Bacillota_I; class Bacilli_A; order Mycoplasmatales; family Metamycoplasmataceae; genus Mycoplasmopsis; species Mycoplasmopsis lipofaciens. Next base: position 167,652 of record NZ_JMKY01000001.1, on the reverse strand, counting down.
AACATATTAAAAGAGTAATTAACTCTCATTTAATAATGCTTTTATTTTTGTCATCAAGATTTTCTATATTAATATTTTGTTTCATCTTACGGTATTTAAAAAATTTAAAAGAGATAAAAAATGTTAAAGAAAATATAATTTGCATGATAGCTAATATGCCATTTCCCAATATGCCAGCAGAATCATACCCTAATGTACTATATGCAGGACCTATTATAAATAGTAATATTATTATTGATAATCCATAAAAAAAACCTACATAATGAAATGCAATTAAAATTGCAATTAAAGAAAAATCAAATTTTAAAAAATAACCAAAAGGTAAAAATTTACTTCCAATAAAATTTAACAAAATGGCTAAAGTTAAAAGCAAACCTGTTTGTGTAATTTTTAAAACAACTGGTTTTTTGTAGAATAAACTATTTGGTTCCAAATATTCTGTCCCCCGCATCTCCTAAACCAGGTTCTATATATTTGTTATCATTCAACTTAGAGTCTAATGATGCTAAATAAATATTAAAATCTTTTCCAAAAGTGTTTTCAACTTTTTTAACACCCTCAGGGCAGCCAACCAAACAAACTAATTGTATGTTTGTAAAACCATCATCTTTAAGCTTTTGAATTGCATCTACTGCTGAGTTTCCTGTTGCAAGCATAGGATCAACAACAAAAATTGAACTATCTTTATCAATTTCAGGCATTTTATAGTAATAAGTTTTTGGTTGATGAGTAATTTCATCACGATATAAACCTATATGTCCAACTCTAGCCTCAGGCACTAATTCTAACAAACCATCAGTCATACCTAATCCAGCTCTTAAAATTGGAACAAAAACTATTTCCTTATCAAAATCATAGCCATCATATTTCATATTTAATGGTGTTGTAATTGTTCTTTTTTTAGTTTGATAATTTCTTAAAACTTCAAAAACCATTAATGAAGCAATTTCATTTAAATTTCTTCTAAATCTAGAATGATTTGCATTTTTATCTCTCATACTAGTTAATTTAATTTTTATTATCGGATGTTCTAATAAATGTAACATTTTATTCCTTTCAAGATTATTTTTATACTAAAAATAATACCATAGATAAATAAAAATGTTTTCAATTAGAAAACACATTTATTTTGCTAAAATATTTTTTATTTAAAAAACAAGCATTGCTTTTTTACTAAAATATCTATAAAAAAGCTATTAACAGATAAAAAATATTTTATTTTATATTATTGATTTTATCTTCTATTTTGCCTATTATTATGTTTATCAATAAAGTAAATAAAACAATTAAAAATATAGCAATAATTAATCTTATATAAATATTTAAATTGCTGAAACTTGAAAAAATGATAAACATAAATAAAATAAATAAAGGAATATTTATATTAAAACTTTTAATTGATATTATTTTAAAAATATAAAAAGCTATATTTAATAAAGTTCCAACAAATATTATTATGAAAACAATTAAATAAACATATAAATCATTAATAATTTTTCTATTTTGAAAATCATTTGAACCAAATATTCATATTATCATCATAGGCAAAATAACAAAAATTATGGTAAAAAGAATAGTTGTTAATGGCTTGTAACTTTTTATTTGTTTTTTTTCTTTTCTATTCATATTTAATTCTTAATTTATTTAACATATCAATAAATTCATCAAGTGAAATTGTATGAGTGTCATTTTTACCATATTCACGATATGAAATGGTATTTTCTTTCATTTCTTTTTCACCAATTATTAATTGAAATTTACTTTTAGAAACTTGGGCATCTCTAATTTTTTTATTTAATCTTTCATCTCTATCATCAACTTTAACCCTAAAATTGTAATCAAATAATTTATTTTTAATTTCATTACAATAATTTAAGTTTTCCTCTAAATTAACAGGTATTATTGTTATTTGTTTAGGTGCTATTCAAAATGGTAAAACGCCTTTTGTTTGTTCAAGTAAAATAGCAACAAAACGTTCATATGTACCGATTAAACCTCTATGAATCATAACTGGACGAACTTCTTGTCCATTTTTATCTATATAAGAAAGATTGAAGTTTTTTGGTTGTAAAAAATCTAACTGAATAGTTGAAACAGTAATTTCATGTCCTAAAGCTGTATCAATTTGAATATCAATTTTTGGACCATAAAATGCTGCTTCTCCTGCAACTGTTTCATATTTTACATTCATATCATCAAGTGCTTTTTTCAACATTTTTTCAGCATTATCTCACATATTATCATCTGCAAAATATTTTTCTTTATTATTTTTATCTCTTAATGAAAGTGAAATATAACTAATATCTATTTTAAAAATAGAAAGCATTTCTTTTATTAATTTATACATTAATTTGATTTCGCTTTCAATTTGATCTTCTCTAACAAATAAATGACCTTCTGTTAAAAGCATTCCTCTTACTCGTTCAAGCCCTGTTAAAGCTCCTGATTTTTCATATCTATATAATTGACTTTGTTCAGAATAACGAATAGGTAAATCACGATAAGAATGTTTGTTCATATTATAAACAACAATATGGTGAGGACATGTCATAGGACGAGGAATTAGTCTTTCCTTTTCAACAACCAAGGGTGAAAACATATCTTCTTTATAATGCGCTAAATGACCACTAGTTTTATATAATTCTTCATTACCAAAATGAGGGGTTAAAACTTCTATAAAACCATATTTTCTATCCATTTTTAGAACAAGATTTCTAATTTCATTATGAATATACATTCCATCTTCAAGTCATATTGGAAATCCTTGACCACATAAATAATGAGTAGCAAAAATATTTAAATCTTTACCAATTTTTCTATGATCACGTTCTTTTCTATCATTTAAAATTTCTAAATAATTTGTCAATTCTTCTTTAGTATTTCAACATGTACCATAAATCCTAGTTAATTGAATATTATCGCTATTACCACGTCAATATGCTCCAGCAATACTTAATAACTTAAAATTTTTAATTACCTTTGTATTCTCAACATGTCCACCTGCACATAAATCTTTAAAAACAATTTCTTTATTTAAAGGATCTTGTAATGCATAAAAAGTTATTTCTTTATTTTGAGCTTTTAATTCATCATAAAGTTCTTTTTTATAAGGTTTATTAGTAAAATCAAATTCACTTTCATCAATTTGAATCGTTTGTAAATTACGACTAGCTAATTTTTTCATTAATTTTTCAACTTTATTCAATTCTTGAACACTAAATGGTTCTTCAAATTCAAAATCATAGTAAAAACCTTCATCTGTTGCTGGTCCAAAACCTAATTTTACATTAGGATATAATTTTTCAATAGCAGCACCTAATAAATGGCTAGTTGTATGATTTAATTGTTTATCAACTTTAATTTTCATTTTTTATCCTTCTCTTGTTTTATTTAAAACCCATTTTAACTAATAAATCTGAAACAATAGGTTCACAAATTTCTTTTGCTTTTCTAGCACCCTCTAAAACGACGTCATCAACCATTTTTAATGCTTTTTCATAATTAGCTTGAATTTTTATTAATTCTTCTTTTACAATTGTTGCTACTTCTGTTTTGAATTCTGCATAATTAGCTTCTTTAAATTTTATAGCTGCATCTTCTAAAGATATATTTGCTAGCGAGGCATAAATATTTAATAAATTTAAAACACCTGGTTTGTCATCAGAAATATAAACTTTATTTTCGCTATCTGTTTTAGCTTTCATAATTTTTGAATAAGCAACATTTGGGTCATCATCTAAATAAATTGTTGCTTTTGCACTTTTTTCACTTTTTGACATTTTGTTTTCAGGATTAGTTAAAGATTTTATTCTTGCTCCTACGGGAGGAATCATTCCTTGAGGCATTTTGAATTTAGTTTTATAATTTTTGTTTAATCTTTCAGCAATTGTTCTAGTTAATTCTAAATGTTGTTTTTGATCTTCACCAATCGGAACATAATCAGCATTATAAATTAAAATATCTGCTGCCATTAAAACAGGATACATCAACAATCCAACAGGTATTTTTTCAGTTCCATTTTCTTGTTTTTCTAATTTTGAACTTTTATCCTTAAATTGAGTCATTCTGCTTAATTCACCGATAGCAACTTCTGAAGTCATTAATCATTGAGCCACAGCATGTTCATAAACATCTGATTGATAAAATATAACGCTTTTTTTAGGATCTAAACCGCATGCTAAATACATTGCGACAATTTCTTTTCGAGCCTTTTTTAATTCTTTATTATCAACCTTTCCAGTTGTCAATGCATGCAAATCTGCAACAAAATAATAAGCATCATAATCATTTTGTAATTTAACAAAATTTCTTAATGCGCCAATATAATTACCTAATGTTAAATTACCAGTTGGCTTAATACCACTTATTAAACGTTTTTTGTTCATTTTTACCTTCTTTTTATTTGTTAAATAACTTTAATATATTTTACATTAAAATGAGTAACAATTGATATAATAAAATTATGAATAAAAAAGATAAATTTTTAATTACATTATTGACAATATGTACATTTGGTTTATGTTGATTACATTGAAATAGAAAAAATAAAAAACTAGCTTTACAAAAAACACAAAAAGAAAAAATTAAACTTCCTTCATCTGTAAAAATAGACGAATTAATACATTTATTAGGCACAAAAGACAATATTAAGGAAATAAGCCACACAATATCAAATCTAAAAATCAGTTTTAAAAATAAAAGCAAAATTGACATAAATAAAATAAGTAAATTAAAATACGTAACAGGTATTATGTCAAATAGTGACAAAATAACATTAGTTGTAGGAGATATTGCGGAAAAAATATCTACGGAGATTAATAATAAAATTAAATAATTTTACTAATAGAACTTTGAAATAGTTTTATTAGTAAATTTTTTATTTATTAATAAATTGATTTTTATACTAAAAAATGTAAAAATAAATATTAAATATTAGATTATAATTATAAGTAGAGGTGATAAATGCTAATTAAAAATGTGAAAATTGTTAATTTTAATGAGACTATCAATAATGCTGATTTGATTATTGAAGATAATAAAATTAAAAACATCATTAAAAAAGATGGATACGGAAAAAAAATATTAATGCCAGGTTTGATTGATACTCATATCCACGGTTTTATGAATGATGATGTTATGGATAGTAAAGAAGCTGTTGAAAGAATTTCAATTAATCTTGCAAAAAATGGAATAACTTCTTTTATGCCGACAGCTATGACGAACAGTTGAGAAAAAATATTAAAATCACTCAATCATATTTCGAAAGCAAATTACAAGGGAGCTAAATATATAGGCACTCATATTGAAGGTCCCTACATTGGAATAGAAAAAAAAGGTGCTCATAAACCTGAATGACTAAAAACAGCAACAAAAGAAAATATAGATGAATTATTAAAAGCAAGCGAATACAAGTTAAAAAAAATAAGTTTTGATCCTAAAATGCTAAATAACGAACTAATAAAATATTTAGTAACAAAAAATGTAATTCCATCAATAGGTCATTCAGCTGCAACCTATAAGCAAGCTCAAGATGCATATGATGCTGGAGCAACATGCACTTGTCATTTATGAAATGCGATGAGTGGAGTTGATTCACGAAATCCGGGTTTAGCAGAGGCTAGCCTAGAAAATAAAAACGTATATGCTGAAATGATTATTGATTTTCAACATATATGTCCTGAAACTATTAATTTTTCTATTAAACACAAGGGCATTGATAAAATTATGTGTATTAGCGATGCTATAAAACCAGCATATATTGAAGATGGTCCTTCAATTTCAGGCGGGATTAAAATTAACAAAAAAGGATTATTAATTACATTAGATGGCACAAATACAATTGCGGGAAGTGGCATTTGCATTTATGACTCTGTTAAATTTTTAAGACAATTAAATTATTCATTCAACGATATAGTAAAACTTACATCTTACAATAGTGCAAAAAATTGCAATTTAAACAATACCGCACTAATTAAAGAAGGTTATGATGCAGATTTTATAATTTTAGATGAAAATACATTAGATTTAGAAGAAGTATATATAAATGGAATTAAAATAAAATAAATATAAAGGAAGATATTATGAAAATAATTAAAGTAAAAGACTATGATGCTATGTCTAAAAAAGCTGCATCAATGTTAGAAAACCAATTAGAAGAAAAATTAAATTCAAGAATTTGTTTTGCAACAGGTAATACACCTATTGGAATGTATAAAATTTTAGCAAAAAATAATCAAGCTAAAAAAACAACATTTAAATATGCAGTCACATTTAATTTAGATGAATATGTTGGTTTAGATCCCAAAAATCCTTGTTCATATCATTATTTTATGAATGAAAATTTATTTAATCACATAGATATTAATCCAAAAAACATTAATTTCCCAAATGGAATAGGAGATATAGCAAAAAACGCTAAAAAATATGAAAAAATAATTGAAGATAATTCTCAAATAGATTTTATGATTTTAGGTATTGGCACAAATGGTCATATTGCCTTTAATGAACCAGGTAGTACACCTGATCAATTAACACGCGAAGTTGAATTAACAGCAAGTACTATAAAGAGTAATAGAATTTATTTTGACAACCCAAACGACATTCCTAAAACTGCAATTTCAATGGGAATTGGTTCAATTTTAAAAGCAAAAAAGATTATATTGTTAGCTAGCGGAGCTGCAAAAGCTGAAGCTATTCGAAATGCTATTAAAGGTGAAATTTCATCTAGTTGCCCAGCAAGCTTTTTACAAAAACACAAAAATGTAACATTTATTGTTGATGAAGAAGCAGCATTAATGCTTTAATTAAAATAATTAGCCGAAAACATCACTCCTTAGATGTTTTCGTTTTTTTATGAAAAAAATGTGAAAATATCTAATTATATTATAATAATATAATTTTATTTTTTATAAATTAATATAATTTAAATTGAAGGTTTTCCTTCACAAAAATTTTAGAAAGGTTTTTAGATATTTATGTTTAAAAATATGACAACCGGCAAATGAGTTGTATTTTCGATGTGAATTATTTTTATTGTATTAATGATAACAACAATTATCTTTTCTTCAGTAACCACATTTTCATCATCGTTAACAACTAATAATGCTAAACTAACATTGTCAATTATCGGTTTTCTTTTCTTTTTATCTTTAGTAGCAGCTGTTCTTTCAACTGTTATTGTCGGATATATTGAAAAGAAAGCAAAAACCGAAAGGGGAGGTAGATAATGAATGCAACTGCAACGAAATCTACATCATTCGGTAGAAAATTACTAGAACAATTAGGTAAAGTTGGAAAAACATTAATGTTTCCAATAGCCGTATTACCTATTGCAGCTATTCTATTACGTGTTGGTGCGCAATTACCAGACAAATTAGGAACTGGTAGTGCAGCAGATACATTTGTAAAATTAGTTCATTTATTAGTTATTCAAAGTGGTGCTATTGTTTTTGATAACTTGCCATTATTATTTGCAATAGCTATTGGATTCTGTTTCACAAAAGATAACCGAGGAGAAGCGGCATTCGCTGCAGCTATTTCAATGCTATTATTAATGGTATTTTTATCAAAAGGTAACTTTATAGATTATATCTATGGTAATATCACAATTAAAGGTGCAATTCTTGATAGTGATGGAAAAATAGCATCTATATCAGGTAATCCTGTTGCAAAAGGTTTTGCAGGTATATTTGGTGACAAATATAATAGCGCATTATCTGGCAATGTTTTAAATGGTATTATTGTAGGTTTTATTACTGCAATTATATATAACCATTTTTCAGACGTTCAAATACCAAAAGTTTTAAGTTTCTTCTCAGGACGTCGTTTAATTCCTGCTATCGTAGTTCTTACAACAGGTCTTTGAGGATTAGCATATGCTATTGTATTCCCATGAATTGGATATTTATTCTTTTTAATTTCAAAATTACTAGGAGAAGCAAATTCTAATCGTTTTGCTAGAGCAAGTGTTATGGGCGTTTATGGTTTCCTAAACCGTTTATTAATTCCATTTGGTCTTCACCATATTCCAAACAACTTGTTCTGATTCCAATTAGGAGAATTCCACACAGAAAATGGTACTGCTGTTAATGGAGATATTTTCATTTTCTTAAATGGTGCTGCTAAGAATAACCCAGGTGGATTATTCCAAGCTGGATTCTTCCCAACAATGATGTTTGGATTACCAGCATTAGTTGGGGCATTCTACTTTACAGCAGACAATAAAGAACAAAAATCAAGAATTATTGCTATGTATGGATCAGCAGCAGTAATTTCAATGTTAACAGGTATTACAGAACCTATTGAATTTGCATTCATGTTTGTAAGTCCATTATTATATTTATTCCACGCTATTCTTACAGGAATATTTGCATTCATTACAGGAGTATTCGGAATTCAAATTGGATTCGGCTTCTCAGCAGGATTAATGGACTATCTATTATCATTCCCTAAATCATTAGCAATTATTAAAGAATCAGGATTTACAGGTGCTCACAAAGTATTTGCAAATCCAGCTTGAATAATTCCTATTGGTCTTGTTTGTGGTGCAACATATTTTGCAGTTGGTTACTTTACAATCAAAGGATTAAAATTAGAAACTCCAGGTCGCGGTTCAAATCAATTAATTGATCCTTCACAAATTGAAGAAAATATAAGTACATCAAGCAATTCAAAATTATCACCAAAAGCAAGAATGACAGTTTTAGCTTTAGGTGGATGAGATAATATTTCAAAATTTGGAAACTGTGCAACAAGACTAAGATATTCTGTTAAAGACATGTCGCTTGTTGATGATGCAGCATTAAAATCTGCTGGTGCATTGGGTATTATGCGTATGTCAGACAAAGACATTCAAATAATTATCGGTACTGAAGCAGAAAGCCTAAATTATGAAATTGAATCATCTGTTGGCTCAGAATTATAAAACATAAAAAAATAATCACGCTAAAGGCGTGATTTTCTTATATATTTTTTAAATTTAATTATTCTTCACTGATTGCATCAACTCCTGGAAGTACTGTTCCTTGAAGAAATTCAAGTGATGCACCACCTCCGGTTGAAACATGTGAAAATTTATCTTCCATGCCTAATTTAGCAACTGCTGCAGCACTATCGCCACCACCAACTACTGAATAAGCATCTTTTAATTCACCTATAGCTTTAGCAATTTGCAATGTACCATTTTTATAATTTTCGAATTCTGTAACTCCCATTGGTCCATTTCAAACAACTGTTTTTGCGCCATCTAATGCTTTAACAAATTTTTTAATAGTTTTTGGTCCAATGTCAAGTGACATTAAGTCTTGTGGAATTTCTTTTTCATATACAACTGGTGGAACATCTTCAAATTCCTTTGTACATTGAAAATCTACTGGTAAAACCACTTTATCAGAATATTTTGCTAAGAATTCTTTTGCAAATTCAATGCGATCTTCTTCTAATAATGAAGTTCCAATTTCTTTTCCTTGAGCTTTTAAGAAAGTGTATGCCATTCCGCCGCCAATAATCATTTTGTCAACTAAACCTATAATGTTTTTTAAAACTTTTATTTTGTCGCTTACTTTAGCACCACCAATGATAGCAACGTAAGGATGTTGAGGATTTTCAACCAATTTTGATAATGCTGTTAATTCTTTTTCCATTAAATAACCAACACCATTTTCTTTAATATTTTTAGCGATTCCAACATTTGAAGCATGGGATCTATGTGCTGTACCAAATGCATCATTAATATAAACATCACCTAAACTTGCTCAATATTTACCTAATTCAGGATTATTTTTGCTTTCAGCTTTATTATTCAAATCTTCATAACGTGTATTTTGAACCAATAAAACTTCGCCATTTTTTAATTCACTAATTGCTTTTTCTAATTCAGCACCACGTGTTGAATCAACAAATAAAACTGGTTTTTCTAATAATCTTGCTAATTCATTAGCAACTGGTCATAGATTTTTCTTAGCTTTATCTTCTTCAGTTTTCACTTTACCTAAATGAGAAAATAAAATTAATTTTCCTCTTTCTTCTAATACTTTTTTAATTGTTGGTAAAGCTGCAACAATACGTTTGTTTGATGTTATAACACCATCTTTTAAAGGAACATTAAAGTCCACTCTCATTAAAACTTTTTTTCCTCTTAGTGTTAAACTTTCAATTGTTCTTTTCATTTTATCTCCTTAGAACAGTTTAATTATTAACTATTATTAATTAATATTATAAATCAATAACAACATTAGAAAAAAAATTACTACAAAATGATTCATACATATGTGAAAACTTATTCACTTTAAAATTTAGTTGTAAAATAAATTTGATAAATCAAAAAGGAGAAAAATGAAAATATTAGTATTAGTACACAATAATTTTAATGACATTGAACTCACAACCACAATTAGTTGTTTACAGAAAACAGAAAAAATAACAAAAATAACTTACTTTAATCCTAAATATAAAGAAGCGAAAGGGCAATATAATATTGTTGAACTAAAACTTGAAAATGATTTTAATATTAATGAATATGATGCAATATTTATTCCTGGAGGTAAAGGAGCAAAAGAATTAAGAAATGATAAGAATTCACTTACTATTATCAATCAATTCGTTAAACAAAATAAATTCGTATTAGCTATATGTGATGCGCCAAATGTTTTATTTGAAAATTCAATAATAAAAAATGAAAATTATAGTTCTTTTCCTATTTATAATCTAAAATGTGGATTAAATAGAAACAATAATATGGTAAGTGTAGATTCAAAATTCATTACAGCAAAATGTGCTGCTAGTGCAATGGAATTTGGACTTGAAATTGTAAAAATATTTTTTGGCGAAAATGACTATAATAAAGTAAAATCTGCAATGTTTGGAAATTAAATTTTTTAGAATTAAAAATATTAGACACACCTATCTAATATTTTTAATTTTTATTTTAACAATTTAGAAATATAAGTTAAAACTTCATCAACTTTAGATATATCAGTTAAAGTAAAACCAGCAGAATTATGATGACCGCCTCCGCCAAAATGAATTGCAACTTTTGAAACATCAAAATATGTTTTAGATCTTAATTCGCCTCTATATGTTTGATTATCTTTTTTTAATAATGCTAATTGAACTTCTGTATTTGATATCTCTGTAAATTTAGCAACTAATGGCCTTGCAATATCATTTTCAATAATTTCGTCTGTAATTAAATATGTAACATTATTTTTAATAATTGCCTTATTACACATGTTAAATATTTTTTGATTTTCATCAAAATTTAAGGACATTTTTGTTAATAAATTAGCATAATTTAAACCTAATTTCATCAAATAAGACATACATTCAAAAGTTTCGTCTGATATATTTCTTTCTCTAAAATATTCTGTATCAGTAATAATTGCGACAGCAGCAGCTTCTAAAACCTCATTATTAACTTTTAAATTAAGATATTTAATTAACAGAACAATTAATTGTCCAGTGGCTGGTCAGTAATCACCTCCAATTTCAAACATTCATTGATTTTCAAAACCATGGTGATCAATTTTAACAGATTCTTTTGGCACAACCCTTTCATCGAAAATTCTATGAACTGTTGATGTGTCAACAACCACTTTTAAGGATTTTTGAAAGAATTCGTCATCTACTAATGATATATTATATTTGTCCAAAAAATTTAAATTTCTAGGATAATCACCTCCAGAAATTTTAACTTCTTTAACTTTTTGACAGTTTAATTCGATTAAATTTTTAAGAGCAACTGCACTACCCAATGTATCTCCATCTGGTTCAATATGAGTACATAAAGTTATATATTGATGTTGACTAATTAGCTCTCAAAAATCATGAAGTAATTTTTTTATATCATTGTTATTTTTCAACATTTATTTGTCCTTTTTTATTAAAAAATTTTCTTATAACTTTATCTTTAGCTTTTTGTGCATATTTATGTCTTTCAACAATTCTTCATTTTGCGATATCAGAATTTTTAAAAGTATCATAATAGACATTTCTAGTGATAGTTTTAAATTTATTACTTAAACATTTAAAATCTTTTTTAAATTTTCTATTCAAATTTTTAACAATTATTGATAATTCTTTTTCATTTAATGAATTTTCATTTCTTCATTTAAAATCTAGTAAATATAATTGAGTATACTTGAATTTTGCATTTATATAATTAGCAATCTTTAAATCATTAACAAAATTTTCATTAATTATATTTGCAATTACTAATGCTTTTTTTAGAATGTAATTTCTTCATCATCTTTTAATAAAAAAGTTTTGTTCAAAGAAATAACCTAAAATTAATTTTTTACGCAAGATATTTGAAATTTGTTCAAGAATTAGAAGCAAAATTATTGTAAAAATTAAAAATGACGACAATAGATTTCATTTGTCATAGGCTTGATAATTAGAAATTAATTGTCCAAATGGACTTGCTCCTACTATACCTATAACAACAGTAGATTTAAAATTTATTTCAACTCTATAAAGAAAATTTGACAAAGTTTGAGGCATTATTTCTTTCAATACACCAAATCTAATTTTTTGTCATCAATTAGCACCAACAGAATCAAGAGATTGAAAAATTTTATTATCAATTTTTTCGGTTGATTCACAAATTAATTTACCCAACATACCAATTGAATGTATTCCTAATGCTAACGCTCCTGCTCAAACGATATTCGGTGTTAATAAAATAAATAATAACGCATAAGTAAATGGAGGTATAGCTCTAATAACAATTATTATAACTTTAAATATAATTGAAAAATAATTGCCTGTGATATTTCTAGATGCTAATATACCTAAAAATAATGAAAGAATTAAACCAATTATAGAACTTATAATAGCAACAAATAAAGCTTCTAACCCTGAATTAATAGGGTTATTAGAATTTCATTCTCTAAAAACACTTCACTCAGGATGAAATAATTTATAAATTCCATCAATAAAATGCTTTCTTTTCAAATGATTAGCTAATTGTCATTCAATTTGAAAAATTGAAGCAACGACTAATGCTAAAATCAAAATTATAAGAATAATTTTTCATCAGTAATTTTTAGGTTTTTGCTTATTCAATTGTTGTAATTGGGTTTCAAAAGTATCTTTATTGCTAATTTTAGGGTGTTTTGGAATAAATTCTAATATATATTTTTTAACTAAAAAATTTAAAAATTCCACAAAAATAATAAATGCAACTAGAACTCATAAAACCACAGAAATATGTGGAGCACCGTCAGGTCCAACATATTCACTTGTTAATAAACTACCAACAGTTGAAATACCGACAACAGAAAGAATAGCAGCAAAACGAACAACCATCTCAAATGAATAAAATCCGTATGAAAAAATTCTTTTTGATAAATAAGGTAATATTGATTTTTTAAAAGCCAAAATTTTACTATTGCCAATAGCTTGTAATCCATGATAAGCAGTTACATCATATGTATCTAAATCTTCATATAATCATTTAGCCATTAAAGAAGAAATAAATAATGAAATACTCAATGTTGCTGCTAATTGATTAGAAACTAAATAAAAAAACATAAAAGTAAACACAACTGGAGGAATAGCTCTAATTATTGACATAATTGAACGCATAGGTATATAAATTCAAGGTGTTTTAATAAAGTTTTTTGAACTTAACAAAGCAATAGGAATAGATAAAATAATTCCAAATATAGTACCCAAAATAGAATATGAAACAGTTAATCACAATAAACGAAGGGATTCTATAAATGTTTCATACATTGTTATTTCTTTGGCACCTATTTTAAAACCATCTCCATTACCAAAAAATGCCCCAATTCTTCTTCAGAAAAATCTTCAATTTGAAAAATCAGGATTAATTTTGTAAACTAAATATATAAAAATTATAATTCCTAAAATTCAACCAAAAATTAATAATCAGGGAAATTTTTTAGTGACTTTTTGGTTATCAATATCTATAAATTTAGGATTAAAATAATTTATAAATTTTTGGAAAAACAATTTTAATTTTAAAGATAAACTTAGTTCACTTATATTATTCTTTAGATTTTTCATTTTTACTAAAACCTTTTATTTTATCTTGAATTTCTTGTTGAATATTTAAACGTTTACGGCGAGTTTCTTTAAATTGTTCCTCGTCAAATTGTTCTAATTTTTCACCATAAATTGTTTTTAATACTGATAAATCTACTTTATCTCATGGGCCATCAAAAACAACATTACCACCTTTAGTTATCCCGATAATTCTATCTGCATATTGCAACGCTAAATCAACATGATGCAAATTAGCTAAAATAGTAATATTATCCATTTTATTAACTAATAAAAATCCATCCATAACACTTTTAGCCATTATTGGGTCAAGTGCTCCAACTGGCTCGTCAGCTAAAATAATATTAGGTTTTTGTGCCAAAGTTCTTGCTAATGCAACACGTTGCATCTGTCCGCCCGAAAGATCCTTAGCTAAATCATATGAATTTTCTAAAATATTCACCTTTGCTAAACATTCGTATGCAAATCTCTTGTCTTCTTTAGAATATAAACCAAACAATGCTCTAAATTTATTCATTTGTGGTAATCTTGCAGTCAAAACATTTTGCAATACCGAGATATTATTGATTAAATTATATCCTTGAAACACAATTCCAATTTTAGTTCTAAATTTTCTTAATTTTTTACCTTTTAATTTGTTAACATCATAAGGTCCAACATTTAAAACTCCGCTTGTTATATTATTTATTCTATTTACAGTTTTTAAAAGCGTTGTTTTACCTGCTCCTGATAAACCAATTATTGCCACAAACTCGCCCTGATTAATAGAAAGATTGACATCAGTTAAACCAACCTTACCATTTGGATAAGTTTTATTAACGTTTTGTCAATCAATTTTTCAATCTTTATTTGTTGCAATAATATTTTTTTTAATATTATTGTCTTTTTTCATATTTTAATTCCTTAAATTTTTAAAAGTGTTCAAATCCTTCAAAATGTTTAATAAATCATTGTTCTGGATAAACATAAGATGAACTTGAGGTATTTGATGTATAACCAAATTTAACATATTTTTTAACATCATCTCACTTTAATTTTCAATTAGATCCTTGCTCATTTAAAGCATTTGTTACTAATTCATAAATTTTCGAGTCTTTTCTTGCAAAAATGTATGAACGATAGTAATTAACAATAGGCATTTCGTTATTAACAGGTTCTAATGAACTTACAGCATTGAATAAATCTTGTCCATATTTACCTTCAATTGCAGCTGTTGGACGTTTGCTTTTATCAGCTGAAATATATAGATTCTTGTTATTGAATTCTTTATAGTTATTCATTGCTTGAACCAATTCTTTTTCTTTATCAACCCCTAAAGCAGGTTCTGATGTATTATTTGTTGATTTATAAGGATCAATAATTTGTACATCTCTACCGGCTTGCAAAATAAATGACGCATCTCCTGAATGTTGAGCTCATGTTTCAACTGGTAAAAACGCAACGTCTTGTGTTTTGGCATTAAGAGCTTCTGCAGCTGCATTATAATCTTTTGAAACTGTAATAACAACATTATCAATACCTAAAACATTTCTAATATAATTACTTAAAACAGTTGTAGCATTTTGTACATATGTTGGATCTGAAGAAGGAATAAACATAATTCTAAATTCTTTAGCTCCTGCAATTTTTGTAACACTATTACCTGAAACTGTGAAATAATCACTACCTGCTAATGGTTTTTTAGTATATGCTTTCTTCTTTTCCCCACTTGTATTGTATGGAATTAATGAATCTAAGTTAACTTTTGAATAACCATCATGATTGTATATTTTGAATACTGATTGTGTTTTGTTATTATAAGTTACTAATAAAGATTTATCAGTAGGTTCAACTGCTGCTGGATTATTTTTTAGCTCTTTTAAATAATTAGAATAATCTTTTGCTTGTTTTTTAGCTAATTTAACAGCATCAATAAATATTTTTTGAATTGCTTCAATATCTCCTGCTTTTAAATCATTACGAGCTTGGATACCATCGTTTGCAATAACTTCTGTTGCGCCAATTGCAAAAATATTTTTAGCTTCTTCTTTAGCGTAAAATCTAGCATCGCTTCATGCTCCAGCAACTGTCACATCGCCATCTCCTAATTTAGTCATTAAATTATCATAGCTTCCTTCTTGTGAAACAGAATATTTTTCTGATGAACATGCTGCAGATACAAAAGGTAAAACCGCAGTTGTAGAAAGAGTTCCTAATGTGAACATTCATTTTGTATTTTTTTTCATTTTAATTGTCCTTTGATATGAATTTTTATTTTTTTTAACTTGAATTTTAATGTGCAATATTGATGACATTACACACGTTCATTTTAATATAATTTTTTATTAAAAAATGCAAAAAAATGAAAATTTTGCATTTATTATCATTTAAAAAAAGAACCCTAAAAATTTGTTATAATTATAGTCCAAAGATTTTTAAAAACACGCTTTTCAAAAGTTAATTTTATTTATTTAAATAGTTCAATAATTAAAATACATCAAAAAAAGTAGAGCCTAAACTCTACTTTTAATAATTAAAGATTTTATAATAATGTAAATTTTCCGCCAGCTTTTTCAATAGCATCAATTGCTGTTTTTGAAGCAGCGTGAAGTGAAACATTTAATTTTTTAGTTAATGTACCTTTACCTAATAATTTAACTGGTTGATTTCTTTTGATTAATTTTTCGCTAATTAAAACTTCTAAATTAATTGTGCTGTTTGCTTTAAAGTGTTCTTCTAAGTCTTGTAAATTAATTACTTGGTATTCAATGTGATTTACATTTGTAAAACCACGTTTTCCAATACGACGGAATCAAGGTGTTTGACCACCTTCAAAACCTAATCTATGACCTTTACGTTTATTTTGTCCTGATTGACCTTTACCGGCTTGTTTACCTTTACCAGCTGCATGACCACGTCCTACACGATGTTTTTCTTTACGACTACCTTCTGCTGATTTTAAATTACTTAATGATTGATTCATAGTTAATTCCTTTCTTAAATTGTTTTATAAATATCTTAATTTAATAATAATTTTAAGTACTTTTGATTAAATTTAAATCAAGTTGCTTAAACATTAATATAAATTTAAAAGTATAAAACTTTTATAAAAGATCTTTAACTTCTTTGCCTCTAATTTCAGCAATTTGTTCTGGTGTTCTTAAAGATTGTAAAGCTTTTAATGTTGCTCTAACAATATTAGCTTTTGAACGTGAACCGTAAGTTTTTGTATAGATATCTGTATAACCTGCCAATTCAATAACTGAACGAACTGTACCACTTGCAACAATACCTTTACCTTTAGGAGCAGGTTTTAACATTACACGACTTGCTAAAAATTTAGCATGAATTTCATGAGGAACTGTTGTTTTGTTATAAATTGGAACTGTAATTAAATGATTACGAGCATCTTTCACTGCTTTTTTGATTGAATCAGGAACTTCATTAGCTTTTCCATGTCCAAAACCAACACGTCCTTTTTTATCTCCAACCACTACATAAGCAGCAAATGAAAATCTACGTCCACCTTTTACAACTTTTGTTACACGTGCAATATCTACAACTTTTTCAGTAAAGTCTTTATTTGCGTTATCGAAATTGAAACGTTTTCTTGAACGTTCTCTTCTATCACGTGGTTTTTTACCATCAGGTTGTTCTTTATCACGGTCACGTGATACGTAAGATTTTTTTTCTCAAATAGGTTTTTTACCATCTTTATCAAAACTTCTATTTCTAGGAGCTCTAACTTCTTTTGTTCCAGCTTTTTCAGCTTGAATTTCAGTTTTTTGAACTTTAACTTCTTTTTCTTTATTTAATTCTGACATAATTAGAACTTAACTCCTTTTTCTCTAACAGCTTCGGCAAACGCTTTAACTTTTCCATGATAAATATATCCTGAACGATCGAAAACAATACTTTCTAATTTCATTTTTTTAATTAAATCACCCATTTTTAATCCAGCTTGTTTAGCAGATTCAACATTTCCGTGATATTCACCTTTTACTAATGTTGAAACACTTGCTAATGTTATTCCGCGTTCATCGTCAATCAATTGTGCGTAGAAATTTTGATTTGATTTAAATACACAAAGACGTGGTTTTAAAGCTGTTCCACTAATTTTTTGACGTTCTTTTAAGTGTTTAACCTTACGTGCTTCATTTCTTGATTTAGCCATAATATTTTCCTCCTAATAAGAACTACTTAGCAGCAGTCTTTCCTTCTTTACGTCTAATAACTTCATCTTTGTATGCAATACCTTTACCTGAATAAGGATTTGGTTTTCTAACCATACGCACTAATGCGGCAAATTGACCGACTTTTTCTTTACTTATTCCGCTAACAATAACTTCTGTTGGTTTAGGTGTTTCAACTTTGACATCACTAGGGATATCTAAATTTACTAAATGGCTATATCCTGCAGCAACTTCTAAAACATTGCCTTTTAATACTGCTTTATAACCAACACCTTTTATAATTAATTCTTTTTTGAAACCAGTTGAAACTCCAATAAGCATTGAATTAATTAATGCATTTGTTGTTCCATGTAATTGTTTTGTATGTTTTTCTTCATTTGCACGAATAGTTGATATACTATTATCTTCAATTTTAATTGCAATTAACGAACTAAATGTTTGTTTTAGTTCTCCTAATTTACCTTTAACAGTTAATGTTGTATTATCTAATGAAACTTCAACACCACTAGGGATTGCTAATACTCTATTTCCAACACGAGACATTATCTACCCCCTATCAAATGTAAGCGATAACTTCACCGCCAACATTTTCCTTACGTGCTTGTTTTTCAGTCATCATTCCTTTTGAAGTAGAAATAATTGCTGTTCCATAACCTGATAATACTGTAGGTAATTTTTCGGCTGAAGTATAAACTTTTAATCCAGGTTTAGAAATACGTTTAAAATCAACAATAGCACTTTGATTACCTTTGTATTTTAAACTAACTTCTAAAACTTTATCTTTACCTTCGCCTTTTTCAGTAACACTACCAATGTAGCCTTCGTTTAATAGAATTTCAAGTATTTTAGCTTTTTTGGTTGAAAAAGGAATAGTTACAGTTTTAAATTTTCTTTGATTCGCATTCTTAATACGAACAATCATATCTGAAATAGGATCTGTAATAAACATAATTATCAACTCGCTTTCTTCATGCCTGGAATTTTTCCTTCATGTGCTAAATTACGGAAACAAATACGGCAAACTTTGTATTTTCTTAATACAGCATGTGGACGACCACATAATTCACAACGTGTATAAGCACGTGTAGAGAATTTAGGGTGTTTTTTTGCTTTTGCTTTTAATGAAACTTTTGCCATAATTATCTTTCTCCTTTAGCGAATGGAATACCTATTAATTCTAATAAACTTTTTGCTTCTTCATCACTATTTACTGATGTTATTAATTGAACATCTAAACCTTTAATTCTACGAATTTTATCAAATTCGATTTCTGGGAATATGATTTCTTCTTTTACTCCTAATGAGTAATTCCCGCGACCATCAAAGGCTTTAGGATTTGCACCACGGAAATCACGAATACGTGGCATTGCAATATTAATTAATTTTTCTAAAAAGTCTCACATTCTATCACGTCTAAGAGTTACTTTTCCACCCATAGGCATACCTTCACGTAATTTTCATGAAGCGTTCGATTTTTTAGCTTTTGTTTGAAATGGTTTTTGACCTGAAATTGCTGTTAATTCATTTAATACTTCTTCGATAGCTTTTGAGTTAGTTACTTCTTTACCAGCAGTCATATTTAAAACAATTTTTTCTAAACGTGGTACTTGCATAACTGAAGAATAATTGTATTTTTTCATTAATGCAGGTACAACTGTTTTTGTGTAATAATCTTTTAAATTCATAATTATCATTCCTTCTTGGTCTTACGAGCAATTCTAACTTTTTTATTGTCTTTATC
Organism: Mycoplasmopsis lipofaciens ATCC 35015; assembly: GCF_000686585.1. Lineage (GTDB taxonomy): Bacteria > Bacillota_I > Bacilli_A > Mycoplasmatales > Metamycoplasmataceae > Mycoplasmopsis > Mycoplasmopsis lipofaciens. The sequence continues at coordinate 147,714 of NZ_JMKY01000001.1, read as the reverse complement.
GAATTTATATCCAACTTTACTAAATGTAGCTGGTTTTTCTTTTGTTGCTTTTTTAACTAAAATAGCTATATTTGAAACGTGAATTGGAGCTTCTGTACGTTTAATGGTTCCATCTTGACCTTGAGTTGGTTTAACATGTTTTGTTACCATATTAACATCTTTTATAAATACTCTGTTGTTTTTTAAGTCAGTACGAATTATACGTCCAACTTGTCCTTTATTATCTCCTGCGATAACTACGACTTCATCATTTTTTCTAAATTTAACTTTCATATATTACCTCTTATAACACTTCAGGAGCTAATGAAACTATTTTCAAATAACCACGATCACGTAATTCACGTGCTACAGGTCCAAAAACACGAGTTCCACGCATTGATTTGTCTTCCTTAATTAATACAACAGCATTATCATCGAATTTAATATGTGAACCATTGTCACGTTTAATTCCATAACGACTACGTACAATAACCGCTTTAACCACTTGACCTTCTTTAACTAAACCATTTGGTAAAGCTTTTTTAACTGAACAAATAATTACATCACCTATATTAGCTGTTTTTTTTCTAGAACCACCTAAAACTCTAATAACACCAACTTGTTTTGCGCCAGAGTTATCAGCAACATTTAATTTTGATAATTCAATAACCATTATTTTTCTCCTTCAGTAGCTTTATGTTTAATATCTACTAAACGAAAATGTTTTGTTTTTGAAAGTGGTCTAGTTTCCATAATTGTTACAATATCATTTACATTAGCTAATAATTTTTCATCATGTACCGCAAAACGTTTTGTTGTTCTAAAACGTTTTGAGTAAAGATAGTGTGATCTATAGCTTTCAACTTCAACAAAAATTGTTTTATCGCCTCTAACTTTGGTTACACGACCAGTTAAAATTTTTCTAGTTTGTGTTGATCTTTCCATTATTTAGCTCCTTTTGCTTCTTGACTTTTTAATTCATTTAAAGCTGTTAAAGCTTTTGCGATATCTTTTCTAACAACTTTGATTTTATGACTTTGGTCTAATTGACCTGTAACATTTTGAAAACGTAATGTAAATAATTCAGCTTTTAAGTCAGCAATTAATTTTTGAAGTTCTTCAACACTTTTACCTTTAATATCTTTATAAAGCATTATTGTTGACCTCCTTCATTTTTAGCAACAATTTTTCAACTAACTGGCAATTTGTGACCACCTAAACGAAGTGCATCACGAGCAATTTCTTCTTTAACACCTGAAACTTCAAACATCATTGTATTAACTTTAACAGGTGTATATCATTTTTCAGGTGTACCTTTACCTGAACCCATACGAACTCCAATAGGTTTTGAAGTTTTAGCAAAGTGAGGGAAAATACGAATAATAACTTGTCCTTCACGACCCATACGACGGGTAATAGCAATACGTGCACTTTCAATTTGACGAGCTGTAACTCATGCACTTGTAATTGCTTGTAAACCAAATTCACCATATGCAACTGTATTACCTTTGTGAGCTTTACGTTTGTCATGATGAACTAGAAATGGTTTACGGTATTTAGTTCTTTTTGGTTGAAGCATCTCTTGACCCTCCTTCCAAAATTTCACCTTTTGAAATTCAAACTTTAACTCCAATTGCACCATATGTTGTACGGGCAGTTGCACGAGCAAAGTCAACATTTTGTCTTAAAGTATGAAGTTTCATTTCGCCACGACTATAACCTTCTGTACGAGCCATGTCAACTCCATTTAAACGACCACTAACAGCAGTTTTAATACCTTTAGCGCCGCCTCTTAAAGCATCATTAATCACTGATTTTTGAGCGATACGAAAACTTTCACGATTTTCCAATCTTATTGCAATAGCTTCTGCAGCTAAACGTGCATTAAGTTCAGGATTTTTGAGTAAAACAACTTGTAAATTAATATCAAGAGTTCTATTTTTAAGGTATTTATGTAAATCCTTATTCATTTTGTCGATGGTTGTACCACCTTCACTAACTAACTTATTTGGTGTAGCTGAGTGAATTAAAACAGTTATTTTATTTTGTTGATTTCTTTTAATTTCCACTTGGCCAATTTGATATTTACGTACTAATTTGTCGAAGAATTTATAGATTTTAGCATCTTGAACTAAATATTCACCATAATTTTTCTTTTCGCTGAATCATACTGTATTGTGTGATTTAGTAACTCCATAACGGAAGCCATTTGGATTAACTTTTTGTCCCATACTTTTTACCTATTCCTTTTCTTCTAATGTAATTGTCATGTGTGATGTACGTTTTAAAATTGAGAATGCGCGACCTTGTGAATGTGGTTGATATCTTTTTAATGTTGGTCCTTCGTTTACTAAGATTTCTTTTACAAATAATTTTGAAGCATCCATTCCATGGTTGTTTGTTGCATTCGCAACAGCTGCGTTTAGAAGTTTAATAAATATTTTTGAAGCTTTTTTGTTTGTATTATTTAGAATACCTAAAGCATTACGAATGTCTTTGCCTCTAAATAAATCAGCAACTAATCTAGCTTTACGAGCAGAAATACGTTGCATTTTTACATGTGCTTGTGCTTGTTGAGCCATTATTTCTTACCTTTATCTGCACCATGACCTGAGAAGGTACGTGTAGGAGCAAATTCTCCTAATTTATGACCAACCATGTCATCTGTTACATAAACTTCTATAAATTGACGACCATTATGTACTTGGAATGTTAAACCTATAAAATTAGGAAAAATTGTCGATCTTCTTGATCATGTTTTTATAGGTTTTTTAGGTGCTTTACCTTCAACGATAGCATCTACTTTTTTAAGTAAATGTTCGTCAGCAAATGGTCCTTTTCTTAAACTACGAGCCATTATTTAGCATCCTTTCTTCTTCTTAAAATTAATTTATTTGAAGATTTCTTAGTTTTACGTGTTTTAACACCAAGAGCTTTTTTACCTCAAGGGGTAAGAGGAGCTTTACGTCCAACAGGTTGTTTACCTTCACCACCACCATGAGGGTGATCAACAGGGTTCATAACAGAACCACGTACAGTAGGTCTAATACCTTTATGACGATTACGTCCTGCTTTACCTAGATCAACTAATGAGTGTTCTTCATTACCAACTGTTCCAATAGTTGCACGACAACGTGCTAGAATACGACGCATTTCGCCTGATTTTAGACGCAATACAACGTATTTTCCATCTTCATCTTTACCCAAGATTTGAGCTGAAGTTCCAGCACTTCTTGCAATAATGCCACCACCACCTGGTTGCATTTCTATATTATGTACAAATGTACCTTCAGGAATATTTGCTAGAGGTAATGTATTACCCACTAAAATATCAACATTAGTTCCTGACATAACTGTTTGTCCCACTTTAATCCCTTGTGGGGCTAGGATATATCTTTTTTCTCCATCAGCATATGCTAATAAACAAATATTAGCTGAACGGTTTGTATCATATTCAATTGATTTAACCTTTGCTGAAATATTATCTTTATTACGTTTGAAGTCGATAATTCTGTAATATCTCTTAACACGTCCACCGTGATGACGTACTGTAATCTTACCTTGATTATTTCTACCAGCATTATTCTTAAGAATAACCATTAAAGATTTTTCTGGTGCGTGACCACTTAAATTTTGATTGTAATTAAGAGATGACATATTACGACGACCATTCGTAGTTGGCTTGTAATGTTTAATTGCCATTTCTTTCTCCTTGCTTAAAAATATTTGAGGAATTTTTTCTTTTAAGCAAAATTAAATCCTCTATTTTTCTTTTTTACCGCTTCTTGCTACTTTTTTTGTAGTTGTTGAAGCTTTTTTTGTTGTAGTTGATTTTGCATCAACTTTTTTAGCAGCTTTTTTAGCAGCGATTTTTTCTGCCAATTTAGCTTCTTTTGCCTTAGCATCTGCTTTTTCAGCTTCTTTTGCCTTAGCTACTTCTTTAGCTTTCTTATCTGCTTTATCTTGTGCTTCTACTTCGTTTGGATAGAAATTAATAACACCTTCTGATAAAGTAACAATAGCCTTTTTATAACGGTTTTCAAAACCTTCAAAACGTCCTACTCTTTTATATTTTTTATCAACTTTAAGAGTATTTACTTTAGCAACTTTTACTTTAAAAATAAATTCAATAGCTTCTTTAATTTGAAATTTATTTGCATTTCAAGCTACTTCAAATGTATAAGTATTATTTTGTTGTTGAATATTAGACTTTTCAGTAAGAATAGGTCTACGGATAATTTGTGTTACTTCCATTATTTAATTCTCCCTTCAAAGATCTTTAATCCTTCATTTGATAATACCAATGCATCTGCTCAAATTAATTGTTCAACTAAAACACTATTTGGTTTAACACAAATAACATTTGGTAAATTATTTACAGACTTATAAACAATTTCATCATTTGTAACAATCAAAATATGTTTTAGATTTTGAATTTTTAAACTAATTAATTTTTTAGCTGCTGCTTGTGTTGAGATTTTTGCTAATTTAAAATCATCAATAACAACTGAATGGTTATTTGAAAGAATTGTTAAAGCACTAATAAATGCTGCTTTTTTAACTTTCTTATTAACCTTAAGTGTGTAATTTCTTTCTGGTGTAGGACCAAATGCTCTACCACCACCTACTCAAATTGGTGATCTTGTAGAACCTGCACGTGCACGTCCTGTACCTTTTTGTCTTCAAGGTTTTTTACCACCACCACGAACTTCTGCACGATTTTTAACATCATGTGTTCCTTGACGTCTTGATGCTCTCTCAGACATAATGGTGTCAAAAATTGCTTGTTCATAAATTTTTTCTGATGAAAATAATTCTTTAGGTAATTTTTTATTATCAAAATCTAAAATAATAACTTTTGTAAATTTTTCATTAGTTGCTCTTTTAGCACCTTTAATTTTAACATTTGATAATTTTGTATCTGTTGAAGTAATAGTTTTAGCAGTACGTTTAGTTGCTGCAGCTGCTTTTTTAACTTCATCAATTTCTGCTTTAGCTTTTGCTGCAACTGCTGCTTTATTTTTTACTTCTTGTGTTGCTGATTTAGCTTTTTCAGATTTGATTTCTGCTGCAATTTTTTTAGTAGCTCTTGTTTTTTTTGTTTCCTGAGCTTTTGCTTCTGCTTTTGAAGTTGAATTTGCAGTTGTAGATTTTTTAGTTTTGGTTGATTTAGCAGCTGCTGTTTTTTTCGCAGTAGAAGTTTTCTTTACTTCTTTTGCATCATTAGCTACTGATAATTTAGTTTTTTTAGTATCAGCCATGATTATTTATCTCCTTCTGCTTCTTGTGCTTTTTCTTGAACTTTTTTAGCCTCTTCTGCTTCTTCGGCAGCTTTAATTAGAGGTTCTAATTCACTTGAATGCATTCCAACTTGTACTTCGATATTGTATTTTTTAGCTTGTTCAACTAATTCATTCATTCTAATTACTTCTTTAACATCAACTAATTTAACACCTTCGTGATTTGGTAAACCTTTAACAGCTTCCTTAATAATCACATATGACTTTTTAGGTCCAGGAATAGAACCTTTTACTAAAATTAAATTATTTTCAATATCTATCTTAACAATTTCTAAATTTTGAACTGTAGTTCTAACAGCTCCTAAATGTCCAGGCATTGTCATACCTTTGAAAACACGGTTACCGGCAATATCACCTAATGATCCTGTTTGTCTAATAGGTTGGCTACCACCACCACCACCGTGAGATTTAGGTCCAATGTGTTGGTTTCATCTTTTAATTGTACCCGCAAATCCTTTACCTTTTGAAGTTCCAGTAACATCTACTAATTCTCCAACAGCAAAAATATCTGCTTTAACACTTTGTCCTAATTCGTAACCAGACATGTCACGAATTTCTTTTACGTAGCGCTTAGGTGTTGTTTTCGCTTGGGCAAATTGGCCTTTTAAAGGTTTATTACCTTGATTTTGTTTTCTTTCACCAACAGCTAATTGGGTTGCAACATAACCATTTTTATCTGCGGTTAAAACTTTAGTAACAACATTTGGTTCAACTTCAATTACTGTAACTGGTAAAATTTGACCGAATTCAGTAAAGATTTGAGTCATTCCAACTTTACGTCCTAAGATTCCTTTCATAATAGTCTCCTTAAATAATTTGTACATTAGTTGATTCATTTCAACATAATGACCATCGCTTGTTTAAAACAAGATGGATTTTATCTTTTTTGTGAAATTTGAACTTCAACACCACTTGGTAATTCAAATCTTTTAATTTGATCCAAAGCTTTATCGCTAGGATCAATTAAAGTAATTAATCTTTGGTATGTTCTTGATTCAAATTGTTCACGAGATTTTTTGTTAACGTGTACTGATCTTAAAATAGTAACCACTTCTCTTTTTGTTGGAAGAGGAACTGGTCCACTAACCTTAATGTTATTTTTTGATGCAATTTCAACAATTTTTTTTGCACCGAAATCCACTAAAGCATGATCAAAACTTTTAACTTTGATATTTAATTTACTCATGTGTTGTCTCCTTTTGTTCTTTACTTTGAACTTTACTCCACATAAATTACTTAACTTGTCCTCAACAACATTTTGGCAAATTAACAACCTTATGCTTCATCGTAATAGTTGCTTTCTAATTCTATAAAAAAAGTTAAAAAACGAAAGCAAATAATTAAATAATTTTATATATAGATAATAATATTAAAACTTCAAAAAATTTATATATCTAAAAAAGTTAAAAAAACATATATTTTTTTCTTAATTTTGAACTTTTTGATAAAAATAATCATTTTTTCTTTATTTATTGCCTTAAACATGTTTTCTATAATTTTTAATCGTTTTTAAAAAAGATACACCGAAAAGAGTTGTATATATTTCAGATATAAAAAAACAAGCTAAAAAATTATTAAATCTATTTATCTTTAGCTTGTAATTCTAATATTATGTCTCTTAACTCTATAGCTCTTTCATAATCCAATTCCTTGGCAGCTTGATTCATTTGCTCACGAAGTTTATTAATAACTTCATTTTTAGAAATGGTTTTATCTTTTTTAGTTTCATTATTAAAATAAAATTGAATAGCACCCTCTAAACCATCACCTTGTATAGGTTCGGGAATTGGCTTAACAATTGTTTGCGGAATTATATTATGTTTTTTATTATATTTTTTTTGTAATTCCCTTTTGTATAAATTATCATCAATAGTTTCTTGCATACTTTTAGAAATTTTATCTGCATAAAATATAACTCGACCATTACTATTACGAGCTGCTCGTCCTGCAATTTGAATTAAACTTCGAGTATTTCTAAAAAAACTCTCTTTATCAGCATCTAAAACAATAATCAAACTAACTTCTGGTAAATCAATTCCTTCCCGCAATAAATTAATTCCAACTACAGTGTCATAAACACCCTTACGCAATTTACGTAATATTTCATTTCTTTCAAAAGTGTTATGATCAGCATGAATATAAGCTATCTTTTCATTCTTTTCTAAGTAATGTCTAGTTAATTCTTCAGCAAAGCGTTTTGTTGTTGTTAATATTAACGTTCTTTCATTATTATTTTTTTGTTTTTGAATTTCATCGTAAATATTTTCGACTTGATTTTTTGAAGATCTAATTTCAATTTTTGGATCTAATAATCCTGTTGGTCTAACAAATAATCTAGTAATTAAGCCATGTGTTTGATTTAATTCATATTCAGCAGGAGTTGCAGAAATATAAACCGTTTGAAAATCAAATTCTGTTTCAAATTCATCAAAACGTAGTGGCCTATTATCTAAGGCACTTGGCAATCTAAAACCATAATCAACAAGTGTTTGTTTTCTTGCTCTATCTCCTCTATACATTCCATTTAATTGTGGTATCATCATATGAGATTCATCGATGAATAAAATTGGTTTTTTATTCATAAAATAGTCCAATAATGTATATGGTCTTTCCCCTTCTTCACGTCTATCCATATAGCGAGCATAATTTTCAATTCCAGGGCATATGCCAAACTCAATTAAAGAGTCTATGTCTTTTTCAGTTCTTTCTTTAATTCTTTGAGCTTCTAATAATTTGTTATTATTCGTAAAATATTTAATTCTTTCTTGCAATTCTTGTTGAATTTTTAAACATGCTTCGTTAATAACATCGTGATCAACAGTGTATGCATCACCAGGAAAAATAGTGAATTTTTTAAAACTTTCTAAAACTTCTTTTGTCACAGGATGAACTGTTTTAATTGAATCAATTTCATCACCAAAGAAATCTACTCTAATTAAATATTGATCATCATGAGCTGGTCTAATAAACACAATATCGCCTTTAGAACTAAAACTTCCTAAAGTTGAGTCAACTTCATTTCTTTGATAATTTTTTAATACCAATTGTTTTAAAAAATCTTGTCGAGAAATTTGCATACCAACATTTATTGGCATAATAGATGAATAATATTCCTTTGGATTCAAAGCTCCGTATATTGCACTAACAGAAGCAACAATTATAGTATCATCTCTTGTTAATACAGAGTTAGCAGCACTCATTCTCATAGCATCTAAATCTTTATTTTGCTTGCTTGTTTTATCTATAAACGAATCACTTTCAGGAATATAGGCTTCAGGACGATAATAATCAAAATATGATACAAAATATTCAACTTTATTTTCAGGAAAAAAACTTTTTAATTCGCTATACAATTGGCTTGCCAAAGTTTTATTGTGTGAAAGAACCAAAATAGGACGATTAAACTCTTTTATAACATTTGCAATAGTAAATGTTTTACCACTACCTGTTACCCCTTTTAGAACTTGATATTTCATTCCATCTTTAATATTTTGTACTAATTCTTGAATTGCTCGGGGTTGATCACCAGCAGGTTTATATTTTGATACTAATTTATAAATTGACATATTAATATTATAGTATAAAACAATACATATAAATTTTCTCAATAATTCTTAATTTAAAGTATTTTTAGTAAAAAAGATAAATAATTAAAATAAAAAAATATAATTTAATAGAAAAAGGGGTGTTAATGAATAAAAAGAGTCAATTATTAAATAAAATAAGTGATTCAGATTTAAATTTAGAAATGATTTCCTATTACATGGAATTAAATACTGTTGAAACTTATAATGAACTAATTAAATATATAAATAACAATAAAACAAGTAATAATAAATATAGAAAAATATTCGAATTTTTAGAACACGAAAACAATTTAACTATCGACAATTACATAAAGTTTTTATGTCTTTTAATTAAAAATGAATCCAAATTACAAAATTCAAATATTTTAGAAACTCAAAAAATAATTAAAAGTAAATTATTGCAAGTTAAAACTAAAAAAGAATTCCAAAAAATTGATGCTTCAATTTTAATAACAATTTCTTCAGAAATAAATTCAATTTTATTTAAGCTTATGGAACGAAAAGAAAATAAATCTTTATCACTTGAACATTGTTTAAATTTTTTAACAAATTATAAAGACTCAAATATAATTTCAACTTTTAGAAAATATAATAGTGAATATTCATTATCTAAAGAATTTAAAACAAATATAAATAAATTTATAAAAAATAAAAAAACTAAATATGAAGAGAAACTAAAAGAAATATTTTTATTGCTAGAAGATGAGAACATAAGCGAATCTAAAAAAAATTTTCTAATGGTTTTAGACGAAATATGAAACGGGCATTGTTTTGATAATTTACTATCAAATTTTAGAAATTTGGTTACCAATTATTTTGATTCAAATGCAAAACCAAATATTAAAGCACTAATTAAACAAATTCAAAATAAAATAAAAAATGTCAAGAAGAAAAAGGATAAATAAATGAAAAAAATATTTTTTAATAATTGAAAATCTCTAGGCGACAAAGAAAATAAAAAAGTTTCTGAATTAGTACTAGAATATTCCAAAAATAATCAAGGACTACTAATATTAACTGGTGAAAATAATTCAGGAAAATCAAATGTTTTAAGTGCTTTATCTGTTTTAGAAGAATTTGGAAATAAAGAAAAAATTCATTGTTGCTATGATTCATATAATATGAATGAAAATGATGAAGTATATTTCTATTATTTCGAAGAAGATGATAATTATAAATATTTTCAATTTGTTTATTGCGATAAAAATAAAGGGCCAATTGACAATCATTATTTAAAAAAACAATTATTTTCTTTTAAAAAACAAATTAATTATTTTGAATCAAAAAATGTTGAAAAATTAATACGTTATGCTAGAGATTTAATTAGCCATTACAAATATGATTTGAAAACTATACACTTTTATTTAAATAATATTTTTATAAAAATATTCAAAAAAATAATAAACAATGAAAAAATTATTGTCAATGATTTTGTTGAATATATGAAATTAGAATTGTTTATAGAAGAAATTAGTAAAAAACTATCTTTAGAAGAAAAAAATAAATTTATAAATCCATCCTACCATTCAGGATACGAAAATAATAAAACTTTATGTCTAAAAAATCCTATAAAATTTGAGTACGATTCATCAATTACAAATAATTTAATAATTAATGCTAACGAAATTAAAAAATATAACGACAATGAGAAAACCAATACATTAATAAAAATACTAAATTCATATGACCAAAATATAATTGAAGAAATATCTTATTATTTTCAATTATCAGATATCGATAATTTAATAAAAATAACTGAAAAAATAAATAATTATTTAAATGATTTTTCGAATAAAATAAATGAAATTGTAGGAACTAATAAAAAATATTTATTTAAATGCAATTATTTAAAAACTAGAAAAAATATTGAATTGAAACTACGCAGTATTTATGGTAAAAAAAGAGAAATATATGAGGATATAAATACGCAATCCCTAGGTTTTAAATGATTATTTTCATTACTAGTTTATTTGATTACAATAAAAACAAATGATCAAAGACAAATAATTTATATGGATGAACCCGCAACTAATTTGAATGGCTTAATTTTAAAGAATTTAAGAGAGAGTTTAAAAAAAATTGGAAAAAATAATAACATTTTATTTGTTCTCTCGACTCATTCATCATTTTGAATAAATATACGAAATCTAGAAGAAATTAGAGTTATACGAAAAAATGATTATGGATCTGAAATTCACAATTATTTTGAATTCTTTTTTAAAAAAAATACACAAGATTCAATTGAAATGTTATCTAAATTATTACTTACTACAAAAGAATCACTTTTAGAAAATGAATATACACAACTTATATATGTTGAAGGTCATAGTGATGTATTGTATTTAACAGGAATGGCTAATAGGTTAATTAAAAAAACAAATAATGATATTTATAAAAAATTAATTTTTGTACCAATAAATGGATTAGGACGAGATGAAGTTGATGTTGAAGACATTACTGAATTATCAAAATCTGTTCGTAACCCACTATTGTTAATTGATGGTGATGAAAAAGCAAATGAATTTGAATTAGCTGTTAAATTGTTCAATGTAAAAGGATCAGAAAATGCTAAAGTAAATCATATAAAATTAATTAAATTAAGCGATATTAATAAAAAGTGAAAAGAAATTGAGAAAGTTTTTAAGGATAAATTACCAAATAATAATAAAAGTCCAGAAATTGCTCTTAATACAAAAGAAGAAATTGAAGATATAAACAATAAGAAATTTGAAAAATCAGAAAAAGAATTCAAAAAAATATTAGATATATTGGTACTAATGTAAAAGGAGATTTAATGAAATATTTATTGGTTGGAGGAGCTGGTTATATTGGCAGTCATATTGCTGAAATATTAAATGATAATAAACAAGAAGTTGCAATATATGACAATTTATCAACAGGTTTTAAAGAGTTTGTTCTAGAAAATCAACAATTGTATATTGGAGATGTTTTAAACCAAAATGACTATGAAAAAGTTCTTAAAAATTTTAATCCAGATGTTGTTATTTATTTAGCAGGATTAATTAAAGTGGGTGAAAGTATTAAATTTCCTATTAAATATTATGAAACAAATATTTTAGGAATAATTAACACATTAAAATTAATGGAAAAATATAAAATTAAAAATTTAATATTTTCTTCATCTGCTGCTGTATATGGCAAAAACTGTAGACATAAAAATGGTTTTTTAGAAAAAGATACAAAAAAACCTATATCGCCATATGGAAAATCAAAACTTTTTGATGAGCAAATTATTGATGATTATGCAAAAGTGCATAAGGATTTTAACTACACTTTTTTAAGATACTTTAATGTTGCAGGAGCAAGTGAAAGTCAAAGAATTGGTTATTTAATTAAAAATAATAGTGAAATCACGCATATAGTACCCGCAATAAGTTATCATGTTTTTGGTAAAAATCCAAATTTTAAAATAAATGGAAATGATTATAAAACCCATGATAAAACATGTATTCGTGACTACATACATGTAAAAGATTTAGCAAATATTCATTATCAAGCAGCTAAACACATGATTAAAAATCGAAAAAATTATATATATAATGTGGGTAATAATAAAGGTTATTCCAATCTAGAAATTGTGAAAAAATTTGAATTTATTCTTAAAAGAAAACTTGATATTAAATACGGACCTCGTAGAGAAGGTGATCCAGATATTTTAATAGCAAATTCAAGTAAATTAAAAGAAGAATTAAACTATGAATTTAAATATTCATTAGAAGACATCGTAAGAACAGAATTAGAATTTAGAAAAAATCATCAATAAAATGTGTGAAATCATTATTTTCACACATTTTTTAACTTGATTTATAGCTTTGAATTATTCTAAAAATAGAATGTGCTATTCTAATCATTTCATTGATAGGAAAAATGAATTTTTCTTCAAACTCTTTTTCATTATTGTGCATTTTTATTAATTCACTATTATTGTAAACTGCTTTTCATTTAGTCATAAATTCTGAAAAATTTATTTCAACACTTTTATTATCTTTAGAAATTTTAATAAATATTGGTTTATCTATATTTTTATCTTCTATTATATTAAAAAAGCTATCTATAAATTTCTTTATTATTACTACTTTATTATTTTTATTATATTTAAGCTCGTTATTTATATTGTAAATTGAAGTTGCTGAATTTCATTCTCTTCATAAATTTATTAAAGCATGAGTATGTTTATTATTGCTTTCTAAACTAGAGGTATTAACCAAAATAGTAGAATAATCTATTGAAGACAAATGCTTATTAAAATATCTCTGAGAATATTCATTTTTCATTTCATTAAATGAGTCATTAATTTCTTTATAAAATTCATTTTCAAGAAATTTTTTGTCTTCTTCACTGTAATTAGAATTATTAAAAAACGGTCAACCAGGATTATTCAAAAATGCATTTACATATCTTTTTAGAGCTGAATTATTTGGTATTCAATTACTTCAATCATCCATTATTTTATTAATTTCAGTATTTATTATATCTAAATATCTTATTTGAAGATTTAAGGGAATTTGATTATTTTCAGAGAAAGGTTTTAGTTGAAATTTAAGAAACTCAAAATCTGGATTTTCAACTATAGAATTTCCATTTTTATAACCTACTTGAATAATAGAATCCTCTTCGTTTAATAAATATCTCAATAAATCATCGTTTTGAAATTTATTAATAAAAAAATCTGTTACTTTTTTAATTTCTAAATAACTATTGAAATAATATGATTTATAATTATTTTTTTCATTATCACCCATAAAGGAATTTAATTGGTCAAAATTAATTTTAAATATTTGAAAATTTTGTCTCAATTTTAAAGAATATTCACTTTTAAAAAAATCGGTTGAATCATAAAAACTACTCTGACATTTGATTGCCATAGTGGACATTGGTAGAATTGATATCATAGATAATGATAATAATTTTATTTTTGTCTTGCTTCGCATAATTTTTGTTCTTGTTTTCTAATTATATTTTTTAAATCTTTCAATTCTTTTAAAGTGATTTTTCGATATGCTCCTTCTGGAATTTTATCAACTTTTAAATTGGCATAACTTACTCGTTTTAAATTAATTACTTTATGATTTAATTTTTCAAATAATTTTTTTACATGATGATATGAACCGACATGCAATGTAATTAAATAACTTTTTTCCTCAACCTGATCAACAATTTGATGAGAGATTTTTCCATCTAATTCGATACCACTATTTATTTTTTTAAATTCAGATAACGATAATGGACTATCTATTCTTGCTCGGTAAGTTCTTGGAATTTCATATTTAGGGTGAGTTAATTTATTAACTAATTCAAAATCATTAGTTAACAACATTAATCCAGTTGTATTATAATCTAATCTACCTACGGGTACTATTCTTTCATTAGTATCTATGTATTGAACTACTGTTTGTCTTCCTTGTGGGTCTTTGACAGTAGAAACCACTCTTTTAGGTTTATTTAATAAAAAATAAACAAAATTATTTTCTGGAATAGAAATCAATTTATCATTAACTTTTATTTCATCATTGATTTGAGCCTTTGCACCCAACTCAATGATAACCCCATTCACTTTTACTAGTCCCTTACTTATATATTCTTCTGCTTTACGACGCGAGCAATATCCCGATTGCGCAATAATTTTTTGCACTCTAATTAATTCTTTCATATTATTCTTTCTAGTAATGAATTATGACATTCATTTTTTATATATTTTTTCTTGTTCTTTATCAAAAATTATACCTTTGTTTTTATTAAATTCATAAGTTCTTTTTACAACTTCTTTAAAACCTTGTTCAAAATTAGTTTTGACAAGTTGACGCAATTTTTGCACACCATCAAAAGCTCTTCCTTCACAAATCTTATCGGCTATAAATAAAATTTTATCTAATGTAGATAAATCAAGAGCTAGTGAGGTGTGAATGCTAACAGCTTTTATAATCTCTTCATTATCAATTTTATAAATATATTTCAATCACAAACTTCCAGCAATTTGATGTAATTTATAATTAGGAAATATTTCTTTATCAAAGCCATTTAAATTAAATTGGGAAATAAATTCTCTAAATTCCAATTCATTTAATTCTTTACAAATATCATGGAACAAACCTGCATAATATGCAATTTTAGCGTCATAATTAATTGTTTTTGCTAATTCGGCTGCAAAAGTTGCTGCAGCGACACAATGTTTAGCTCTTTTAGCTGATAAAATACCATGAACAATTTCTTTGCTATATAAAAAGTTATTTCCAATATATTTATTAACATCTTCATCTAAAAAATCAAATATTCCATTTCTAATATTTGTTGATGAATCTTTTAAAATTTTATTTTTCATTAATAAACAATTATATTTTTTTATATTTATCTTATTAATTTTATTATTTCTTCGATATATAACAATTTTACATTTACTACTTATTTCATCTATATTTTCTCACTTATTTAATGTTGGTAATAAATCACTACCCATTATAAAAAATAATTCATCATTAGGAAATTTTTGTCTAAAATACCTAATCGTTTCGAAAGTATAACTATTTCCTCCTCTTTTTGTTTCAAATTCACTTACTTCAAAGTTCATATCTTTTATTTTTTTAATGGCAATATTTAACATTTGAATTCTTTGCTCATTAGTTGTAGATATTTTTCTTTTTTTAAAAGGATTTTTGTTTGCTGGAATAAAATATAATTTATCTATTTTTAATTCTTCATATGCTTGTTTAGCAATTTCAATATGACCTTTATGGATTGGATCAAAAGTTCCTCCGAATAATGCAATTTTCATAATACTTCCTGCTTTCTTAAATTAAGATACATATTTAATTTTAATATAAAAATAGCATTAAATAAAAATGCTACTTTAAATTTATTCTAGTTAATAATGTTTCTTTTTTAATTTTTAATTTGTTTTTCTCTTATTACATAACGTTTAACCTTTTTATTACCATTATGACATTTTGTAGGTGATGTTCGCTTTATTTCTCAAATTTTATTATTATCTTTTCAACTTGTATTATCTTTTTTTACTTCATTAGACACTATATTTAATGGAACGCAATTTCCACAAGTACTTTTACCACCTTTACTTATTGGTAATATATGGTCAATATTTCAACCGTATTTAGAATTTTTGTTTCTATATTCTTGTTTATGCATTTCGCGACCTACAAAATCCTTTACATTGGTTTTATCATCAAATCTTTTTTCTCAATAAATTTCTGCTCGTTCTTTATCTATTATTTCTTCATTCATAAAAACATCTAAAATATAAATTTTTTTATTACTCAAATTTTAATATTTTTCCGCTTAATTGCAACAGAATTATTTATAAATAAAAAATAATTTTTTAATTCTCTATATAATTAAAAAAATTAAATTTATCTTGAAAATAAGGGGTTAATATGTCAGCAAAAGAAGAAATTATTATAAAAGGAGCAAAAGAGAACAATTTAAAAAATATTTCATTAACAATACCTAAAAACAAATTGATAGTATTTACGGGCTTAAGTGGAAGTGGTAAATCTTCTCTTGCATTTAATACTATTTATGAAGAAGGACGAAGAAAATATGTTGATAGTTTAAGTAATTACGCAAGACTATTTTTAGGGGGTACAAGTAAACCTGACGTTGATAGTATAGATGGTTTAAGTCCATCTATTTCTATTGAACAAAAGACAACGCATAATAATCCTCGTTCCACAGTTGGTACTGTTACAGAAATTTATGATTATTTTAGATTATTATTCGCTCGTATCGGCGTTCCATTTTGTCCTAAACACAAAATTGAAATAACGAGTCAAACAAATAAAGATATATTAAATTCTATTTATTCTTTACCTCAAAATAGTAAGTTATACATTTTATCTCCAATTATTGATGGAGAAAAAGGAACACATGCAAATACCATTGAAAAACTTCGGAAAGAGGGTTTTATAAGAATCAAAGTTGATAACCAAATAATGAATTTAGATGAAAAAATAGAATTAGAAAAAAATATCAAACATACAATAGATATAGTTGTAGATAGAATTGTTTTAAATGAAGAAAGTAAAAATAGAATAAGCGAAGCTATTGACATAGCAATTAGTTATTCAAAAGGATTAGTAAAAATTGAAACTACAGATGGTGTTATAAAAACATTTAGTAAATTGCATTCATGTATTTATAAAGATTTTGAAATGCCTAAAATAGACACTAGACTTTTTTCATTTAATTCTCCGTTTGGAATGTGTCAAAAATGTAAAGGATTGGGTGTTGATTTAAAAGCTGATTTTGATCAAGTTGCTCCTGAACAATGAAGAAGCATAAATGAGGGCGGAATAAAATATTTTCAAAATACTGTAAATAGTCAAAACTTAGAATGACAAGAATTCGATGTTTTATTAAATTATTATAATATTGATAAAAATAGGCCAATTGAAAATTTAAGTAAAAAAGAATTAGATATTATCAAATATGGTTCAGAAGATGAAATTGAATTTGTTATTGTATCCTCAAACAACAATAAATATCGCAGAACAAAATTTATTGAGGGTATTTTAACTAAAATTGAACGTCTTTATTATGAAACATCAAGTCAAAAAATAAGAGATTGACTTAAAAAATATATGGGTACATTCGAATGTCAAAAATGTCATGGTAGTAGATTAAATAAATACGCATTAGCAGTTCAAGTGAATGGTAAAAGTATTAATGATTTTGCCCGTATGAGTGTTGATGAGGCTTTAATTCATGTGGAAAATTTAAAATTAAATGAAGAGCAAAAAACTATATCAAATTTAATAATCAATGAATTAGTAAATAGGTTAAGATTTTTAAAAAATGTAGGTTTAAATTATCTTACATTAAATAGAAATGCAGAAACTTTAAGTGGTGGAGAAAGTCAAAGAATAAAATTAGCAACACAAATAGGAAGTAATTTAACAGGAGTTTTATATGTTTTAGATGAACCATCTATTGGTTTGCATCAAAAAGATAATGATAGATTAATTAAAACACTTAAAAAAATGGTGGATATTGGTAACACACTAATAGTAGTTGAACACGATGAAGAAACTATTAAAAGTGCAGATTATTTAATTGATATAGGACCTAAAGCAGGAATACATGGTGGTGAAGTTGTTGCACAGGGACAAATTCAAGATTTAATTAATGAAAATAAATCTATAACAGGAAAATATTTAAGTGGAGAATGAAAAATAGATGTTCCTAAATCCAGAAGAAGCGGTAATGGCAAAGTTGTTACTATTCATGAGGCAAATCAAAATAATTTAAAGAAAATAACAGTAAAATTTCCATTAGGTAAATTTATAGGTGTTACAGGTTTGAGTGGTTCAGGTAAAAGTACACTAGTTAATGAAATTTTCGTGAAGGGTACTGAAAAAGCATTAAACAAAAATTTTCAAGGTAAGATAGGGACATTTAAATCAATTAGTGGTTTGAAAAATGTCGATAAAATAATCTCTGTTAATCAAAGTCCTATAGGTAGAACTCCAAGAAGTAATCCTGCTACTTATACATCTGTTTTTGATGAAATAAGAGAAATATTTGCAACTGTAGAAGAATCGAGAATAAGAGGTTACTCAAGATCACGTTTTAGTTTTAATGTTCCTGGAGGGCGTTGTGAAAAATGCTCTGGAGATGGTTTAATAAAAATAGAAATGCATTTTCTACCAGATGTTTATATAACTTGTGACCAATGTGATGGTGAAAGATATAATCGAGAAACATTAGAAATAAAATATCACAATAAAAACATTAGCGATGTTTTAAATATGACAGTTGATGAAGCTGTTGAATTTTTTGGAGCTAGAGTAAATGTCAAACAAAAATTAGAAACTTTACAAGCTGTTGGACTTGGTTATATAAAACTAGGTCAATCGTCTACAACATTAAGTGGTGGTGAAGCACAAAGAGTAAAATTGGCAACATATTTACAAAAAAAACCAACAGGAAAAACTGTCTATGTTTTAGATGAACCAACAACAGGTTTACATACATATGATGTGAGCAATTTACTAAAAGTACTCAATAAAATAGTTGACAATGGTGATACGGTTATTGTGATTGAACATAATTTAGATGTTATTAAAAATTGTGATTACATTATTGATTTGGGGCCTGAAGGCGGAATAAATGGTGGTGAAGTTGTTGCAGCTGGTACTCCGGAACAAATTAGTGAAAATCTAAATAGTTATACCGGATTATATTTAAAAGAACTATTAAATAAAAATTAATTGGAGTAAATATGAAACAATATAAAAATATAAATGAAGTAGATAAAAAATATAAATTCGATTTAGATGATATCTTAAAAGGTAAAACTATAAATCAACTTTTTGATGAATATAAAATATTATTTAATGAATTAATAAATATTAAAGATTCAAAATATGAAAACATCGAAAATTTTATTAACAGTTTTTCCATTTCATATAAGACAGGTATTTTAGCAAACAAAATAAATAACTATATTAACAATAATATTAATCGTGAACTCACGAATAGTAAATGAAAACAATTAGAAATTCAATGAAATCAAATAAACACTGAGTTAAATGAAAAAATGGGTTCAGAAATTAATAGATTCTACAAAAATATTCAAAAAATAAAAGAATGAATAAAAGATGAAAGACTTTCAAGTCAAAGAAAAAATATAAATCAACAAATAGAGATGTTTGAGCACAAATTATCTGATGAAATAGAAGAATATTTAGTCAAAACCGCAAATGCTAATCCATCATATGAAAGTGTTTTTTCTTTAATTACAGATAGTGAATCTAAATTCGAAAAACCTGTAGATTCCAAAAATAAAAAACATAAATTGACACCTGCATCAAGATTAAAATTAATGAAGTCTGACGATGCATTATTGAGAAAAAACACTGTTAAAAATTGACAAAAAGCTTTTTTACAACATAAGGAATCTTTAGCAAATCTTTTACACCAACAATTCACAAATATAGCAACGGAAGCTAAAATTAGAAAATATAAAAATTCAGTAGAGATGTTAACAATAGATGACAAAATTACAGATAATCTTTTACTAAAATTATTCGATAGAGTATCATCATTAAAGACTCTTATTAAAAGAAAAGATGAATATTTCAAAAAATTTTATAAAGCAAAATTCAAAGAAAAATATAACCCAAAATATGATTCATATAGAGAATTAACAAAAATTAAATCAACTTATACTATTGAAGAAATGCAAAATCTAGTTAGTGAAGCTTTAAAACCTTTTGGAGACGAATACAATTCAATTATAAATAAAGCTATTAACGAAAATTGAATTGATTATATGACAATAGATAATAAAATATCTGGAGCTTATTCAATAGGCGAAACATATGGAATTGATAAAAAATACATATTAATGAACTTTGATGGAGATTTAAGTTCTGTAGAAACATTGGCTCATGAACTTGGACACTCATTACATTCTTATTTTAGTGATAAAAATAATGATTTTGAAAATAGTCAATATCCTATATTTTTAGCTGAAATAGCATCTATTTTTAATGAATTAATGTTATATGATTATTTGTTAAAAACAACAAACAGTAACTTGTTGAAATTTAAAATATTAGAAAATATGATAGATGGTTTTATTGGAACTGTTTTTAGACAAACACTATGAGCTAATTATGAATATAACCTTTATAAAAGTGTTGAAAATTTTACAGTAAATGCAAGTTATGATTCTATTAGTAAACTATATTATGATAATTTACAAAAATATAGTTATAAAAAAAATAAATATAAAAAAGACGAAATGATTGCTTGTGTTACAGTGCCACATTTTTATTATGGATTTTACGTATACAAGTATGCTATAGGACAATTGGTTGCAAACTACTTTTTTGCAAATTATAAAACACAAGGTAGTGCTTATTTACAAACATATATAAAAAATTTTCTATCAATGGGTGATAAAAATATGCCATTAGAAACTTTAAAAAATATTGGCGTTGATTTAAATGACGACAATTTTTACAAAATAGGCTTTAGTTATTTTGAACAATTAATAAACGAATGAATAAAAATAGGCAAAAAAATTTTCAAAATAAAATAAAAATCGATTTTTTAGAAATAAGAAATAAAATTTATGCTCTTTTAACATAAACTTTTATTTCTTATTTTGTTTAGCTTGATTTTTAAAACAAAAATGAATGAATTTTATTGTTTTTTGAATCATGAAAGTTTAATTACTTATCTTTTTATCATTTACATATAAAATATTAATTATAAATATTATTCAATTCATTATAAGTATTTTAAAAGGAGTTATTATGAAATTTACATCATTGATAGCAGAAAAAGTTAACAATCTTGATAGACCAAAAAAAATTGTTTTAATTGATGGAGACAATAAAATTGCCTTATCAGCAGCTAAAGAACTAGCAAAATTTAAAAATATCGAATTGATACTTTTAGAAGATAAACAACAAACATGTGAATCTTGTTGTAATGAAAACCCAAAAATTAAATTTCTAAATTTATTAAACGAAACAAAAAAAACCGAAGAATTAGCACAACAATATTTTGAAATGCGTGAAGCTAAAGAAAAAGCAAGAGGAAGAGAAAACAAAGATACATTAGATATTTGTAAAAAAATGATGAAATCTAGACCATATTTTGCAATGATGTTACTTCAGACTGGTGAAGTTGATGGAGTTGTTGGGGGATTAGACTATTCAACAGCAGACATATTACGTGCTGGTTTTAAAGTAATCGGCCCTAAAAAGGGAACAAAAACAATTTCGTCAGTTATGATTATGCATAAAGATGAAAACACTTTATTCTTTAGTGATATTTCAGTTAATATAAAACCAACTGAAGAATCATTAGTTGATATTGCAAAAAACGCGGGTGAATTTGTTGAACAATTTGGCATCGAACCAAGAATCGCCTTTTTAAGTTTTTCAACAAATTTTTCAGCAAAGAGCCCTGAAAGTGAATTAGTACATAATGCTGCAAGCAAATTTAGAGAATTACACTCACAATATAAATCAATCGGCGAAGTTCAATTAGATGCTGCATTAGATTTAGATGTTAGAAATAAAAAATATAGTTTAGAAAAATATGATGAAATCTCAAATACATTAATTTTTCCAGAACTTAATGCTGGAAATATAGGTTATAAATTAGTTCAAAGACTAGCAAATTATGGAGCAATTGGCCCAATTATTGTTGGAACAAATAAACCTGTTAATGATTTATCAAGAGGTTCAAAAGTTGAAGACGTAGTCAATACTGTACTAATTACAGCACTACAAGCAAAGTAAAATATTAAGGAGAAAAAATGAAATCAAAAATTTTAGTTATAAATTCTGGAAGTAGTTCAATCAAACTTTCATTATTCGACAAAGAAACTTTAAAAGTTATAGCAAATGGTTTAGCAGAAAAAATTAAACTTCCACTAGGAAATATAAAAATTAAACACGACGATAAAGTTAATGAAATTTCATTAGAAATGAAAGATCACACCGTTGCTGTTGAAAACATTATTAACTTAATGAAAAAAATGAAATTAATTGAAAATCCAAAAGAAATCGAAATAATAGGATTTAGAGTTGTTCATGGAGGCCCATACTTTAACTCAACAACTAAATTAGACGATGAAAATATCGAATTAATTAATAAAGCAAGTATTTATGCGCCATTACATAATCCTGGTGCTGTTCAAGCAATGTTGGGATTTAAAAAAGTTATGCCACATGCAAAAATGTGTGCTGAATTTGATACATCATTTCACACAACAATTGAAGACATTAATTCAATATATCCAATTCCTTTTGAGTGAACAGAAAAATTTAATATAAAAAAATACGGAGCGCATGGAATTAGTCATGAATTTTGTACATTAAAATTAGAAAATATTTTAAACAAAAAAAATGTAAATTTTATCAATCTTCATATTGGTAATGGCGCTAGTTTATGTGCCGTTAAAAATTCAAAATCAATTGATACATCAATGGGATTAACACCTTTAGCAGGAATAATGATGGGAACACGTTCTGGAGATATTGATCCTTCAATACCTAACTTTGTTGCGGAAAATTTAAATTTAGATATTAAAACAATTACAGATGATTTGAACAATAAATCAGGCCTTTTAGGTGTATCAGGTGTTTCTAGCGATATGCGTGATTTATTAAAAGCTATTGATGATAATAATGAAAGAGCTAAATTTGCTTTTGATTTATATACACAAAAAATAATTGATTACTGTGCAATGTATGCAAACAAAATTGGAAAATTAGATGCATTAGTATTTACTGCAGGAGTTGGAGAAAATACACCTAACTTACGTGAAAACATAGCTAAAAAGATAAATTTTGCCAAAATTGAAATAGATGATACAAAAAACTATGGAAAAATAGGGGAATATGAATTAATTTCAACACCTAATAGTGAAGTAAAAGTATTTGTTTTAAGAACAAATGAAGAATTATTAATTGCTAAACATGCGTTAGAATTATTTAAATAAAATGAAAAAAGCAATTTATGCAGGTTCTTTTGATCCATTACATGATGGACACATTTCAGTTATTAAAAAATCATTAAAAATTTTCGATAAATTAGTAGTTATAGTTTCTATTAATCCAGATAAAAATAATTTAGAAAATATTGAACAAAGATTTAAAAATGTTAAAGAAAAATTAAAAAATTTCGATAACGTTGATGTAATTTTGAATAAAAATAATTTAATTGCAAATATTGCTAGCGAATTAGATATTAATTTTTTAATTAGATCAGCTAGAAATCAAATAGATTATGAAGATGAATTAGTATTAGCAGCAGGTAGCCATAGTATTAACAATAAAATTGAAACAATTTTAATAATTCCTGATTATGAAATGATTAACTATTCATCAACATTAATTAGACATAAAAATAAGTTAGGAAGATAAAATATGTGAAAATTTATAACATCAGCTTTAGAGCCAGATAGTTGACTTAAAATTGATCCTGTTCAAACATTAGTTTGTTTTTGAGGTAGATCAAATGTAGGAAAATCTTCACTATTAAATTCAATAACTAATCAAAACATTTCATATGTTTCTAAACATCCAGGTAGAACACAATTAATAAATTATTTTGGAGATATAAACGATAAATTAATTGTTGACTTACCAGGATATGGTTTTGCTAAAATGTCTAAAGAAAAGCAAATAAAAATGAATAAATATATTGATAAATTTTTAGAAAATAATGATAATAAATACATTTTTTTATTAATAGATTCAAGAACAGGAATTACAAAAATAGATTTAGAAAAAATAAATTATTTAGAAAAAATAAATTGACCAGTTGACATAATTTATACTAAGATAGATAAATTAAATCAAAAAGAAAAATCACAATTAATAAAGAAACATAATGAATTGTTTAGTAAAAATTTAATAAGTAATATAACTAATTTCTTTTTTGTATCTAGTCAAAAAAATATAAATCTAAATGAATTAGTTAAACATATAGACAAGATTCTTTACAATGAACATTAATATGAAGAGGAAAAAAATGAAAAAAAACACAATTAAAAATTTGTTACTTGGTGGAATAGCTTTAACTAGTTTAGGAAGTGTTGTTGCACTGTCGGTTATTATTTCTCAAAACAAAAAAAACAAAAATCCTATTGACTTATTAAAAACATATTCATTCAAAATGAATAAATATACAAAAGATGAAGGCGATTTCATTTATAACTTTAATAATTCTACAAACCCTAAAAAATTGTATGAAATAAACAAAAATGATTTACTTGCAAGTGAATTTGCTTTTTCCTCTTACCAAGATAATTCGTCTAATGCTGACAATTATCCGGGATTAAAAAATTCAAATTATTTACAAAAAGAATTTTGAAAATATCAATTTGATTGAAAATATAACAAAGAAAATTTTAAGGAAACTAGTTATAAAAACAAAAATTTTTATCCTCTATTTAGTTTAAAAACAAAAAATGGGAAACCTATTGATTTACTTGAAAAAGATTTCAACATTTACTATAGAGCTTATGCTAATGATTTTGAAGGTAAGTTATATCTTAAAATAAACTTAGAGAATAAAAACGTTGATAAAAATAAAAAGATAAGCGAAAGAAAAAATGAATGAATTGGCTATACTTATGAAATAAATGGTTTTCGAAAAATCAATAAAAATGATTACATAAAAAATAATACTTCAAAGGTATGAAATTTTTCAACAAATGAAAAAATGAGACTTAGTTTTTATCAAAAAACTTTAAATTCTGTGGAAGATTTATTCGAAATTTTGCCACATAAAAATATTGAAAATATCAATGATGAAGATAATAAAAAAACAATTCAAAATAACTATGAAACAATTACAAAATACTTTTCGTTTGGGCTAGATGATAATATTTTAAAACCTGTATATAAAATAAACAAAAATAGATCTATTTGATTTAATTATGATACAAATAAACCAGATGAATTGCAAATTAATTACTTTTTAAATAAGTATATAGATGCAGCGAGTGAGGATGATTTATCAAAAACAAAATTAGTGGAAATAACAGATGAAAACAATCAGCCAATTCAATTTTCTACAACAATTAAAATTGATTACTTTGAATTAGAAAAGATTGCTAAAGAAAATGTCAAAATCATTCCTTTTCAAAATCAAAATTTAAGTCAAATTGATCCTTCGGAAATGGTATTTTACAAAAATGTTAGTTCTGCTTCTACCAATCATAAAAATACTTTAGGCGGTTGATATAAAGATATTGATTTAGTCTTTAAAGATGATTTTGAAATTGAAAATGGTAGTAAATATATTCTAAAATTCTTTGATAAAAAAATAGACGATATATATAATTCGAAAGATGAAAACAATTATAAAGATACTCCGCTTATTAAATATGAAAAAACAACTGGAGAAGCAACCTTTACATACATAATTTATAATAAAAACAATCCTTCAAGTAAATACATTGGTACATATACATTAAAAGGTTTTCAAAAAAAATAACACGTTTAAAAATTGGCGTGTTTTTTATATAAGAATATATAAAACATTTTAGAAAATAGAAAATTTAAAAATACTTGTTTATATAAATAATTATCATAAATTATTAAATAAATATAATAAAATTATAAATATAAGCATTTATTAATCTACATAAAAAGAATCATTTAAGGAGAAAATCAATGGAATTAACAAGTAAACGCAGTAAGTTAGTCATTACCGTTGGACCATCAAGCGATAATTATCAAACATTGCTTTCATTAATTAAAGCTGGAGCCACATGTGTACGTGCAAATTTTAGTCACGGTGATCATGCGGAACAATTGAATAAATTTAATTTAGCCAAAAAAATATCACAAGAATTACACATTCCTGTGTCGTTAATGTTAGATACAAAAGGACCAGAAATTCGTCTTGGTAAAATGAAAGATGGTGCTCAATTAATTGAGTGCGGTCAAATATTGAAAGTTTGAACAACTAAAGAAAAATATGAAACATTAGAAGGAACAAATAGAGAAGTAACTGTTGCTTATGACATGTCACAAGATGTTGTTGTTGGAAATCAAATTCTTTTTGATGATGGTAAATTAACAGCAATTGTAACCAAAGTAGAACCAGGATGTGTTGAAGTTAAAACTTTAAATCAACACAAATTAAAAACAAATAAGAGAATTAATTTACCTGGTGTTGACTTTTCTTTACCATTTTTATCTGAAAGAGATAAAAATGATGTTATTTTTGGAATAGGTTTAGGTATTAACTATGTTGCCGCATCTTTTGTAAATACAGCAAAAAATGTTCAAGACTTAAGAAAAATTTTAGATGACAATGGCGGTAAGCATATTAAAATTATTTCAAAAATAGAAAGTCACTTAGGAATTAAAAATATTGATGAAATTATTCAAGCATCAGATGGAATTATGGTTGCGCGTGGAGATTTAGGATTAGAAATTCCTTATTACGATGTTCCCTACTTTGAAAAAGTAATGATAAGAAAATGTCGCGAAGCTGGTAAACCAGTTGTTGTTGCAACTCAAATGTTGGATTCAATGGAAAGCACACCACATCCTACTCGTGCAGAAGTTACGGACGTTTATTATGCTACTGAATTAGGAGCGGATGCAACAATGCTTTCAGGCGAAAGTGCATCAGGTTCATATCCTCTTGAATCAGTTACAGTTATGTCAACTATTAATCGACGTGCTGAAAAAGAATTTTATGAAAAAACCTATTATGATGTTCAATTAGAAGAAGTTCGTCGTAATTCTGATCAAAGAGACAAAAGATCTAGAATTGCTTACGATGTAGCCAATAGAACTCGTTTTGGAGATTACAAATTTGCTATCGTTCTATCAAGAACTGGCCAATTATTAAAAGAAGTGGCAAAATTTCGCCCTAATACAACTATTGTTGGTATTCTTAATGATGAAAAACTAATTGGAGGTTTTGGAGTTACTTCTAGTGTTTGAACTTCTTTGGATTCTGTAAGATTATTCAATGAAATTAAACAAGATAAACAAAAAGCTAAAGATGCTTTAAAAGCTTATGGAGCAATTAAAGGCGATAGATTTTTAGTTGTTGAAAACGAAAGTTTAACAGAATACATTTTTTAAAATTTATGTGCTTAATTTAAAGCACATTTTTTTATACACGTTTTATTTAATTAAATTTTGATAAAATTAAAAAAATTGAAAAGAAAGGTTGAAAATTTAATGAAGAAAACAAAAGTAAAAAAAATCGGATTCTTTTTTGCATTAACGATGTTAATAGGATCAATTGTAGGAATTGGTATATTCTTTAAAAATGCTGGAATTAGAAATGCAACACAAGGAAATGGAATATCATGATTATTAACATGAATAGTTGCAGGTATTATTTCACTTTGTGCAGCAATTAGTTTTAGTGAAATTAGCACAATTAAAAATACTAAAATATCTGGTATAGGAAATTGAGCAACAAGAGTTATGAATAAGAAATTTGGATATTTTATAACTTTCAATTACACATTTTTATATGGGCCCATATTAATATTTATGCTAAGTTTTTTTACTGCTGAAGCTGCCCACTTATTGATATTTCAAATATCAGGTAAATTAATACCATATGCATATTTACCACTAACATCCTTAATATTATTTTCAATAGTTTTTTTTAGTTTAATAATAAATATAAAAATTTCAGGACACATTCAAAAAATTACAACAATCATTAAATTCATTCCACTAATTGTTGTAATAATATTGGGCATCTCGATGCACAATACAAATAACGCAGGTGGTACGAATGCATTTGTTAATAAAGCGTTTAAATGATCAGATTTAAAAAATATGATAATTGCTTTACCATCTGCATTGTTTGCATATGATGCTTTTTTAAGTGTTGGAAGTACAGCAAACAATATTGAAAATTCAGAAAAAAAAGTCCCTTTAATTGTTCTTTTAGGAATGATTGTTGTAATTACTACGTATTGTTTAATTGCAATAGCATCGATATTGCATGATAGTTCTATTGTTCAACAAATTTTTAATAACATATTTAAAAATAAAAATTTTCAAAAAGCATTTAATATTGTGTTTTGACTATTATTATTTATTTCTGCTTTTGGAGTATTGAACGGTTTTACAACAGCATATGCTCACGATATAAACAACGTATTAGTTACTAATATTTCTTTTGGAATGAACAAAATTAAGAATAAATTAAATTTAAAACAACTAGTTGTAATTTATTTTGCATTAATTTATTTATTAGTTTGAATAATAGGCAGTTCAATTTTATGAATAACTAAGTCAGATAAATTATTAGATGGAATATCAAATTTACCAACATTTATATTTTTTAATTTTTATGGACTAATTATTCTGTTTTACCTAATTAATCGAAAAAATATTAATACTAAAAAGATGAACAAAATAGCTTATTATATAGTTTCTATTTTAGCTGTCATAGGTTGTTTGAGTGTAAACGCAATTTATTTAACAAATTTAACTATTTCTATCATAAATAAAAATAATAGTGGTTGAGGTATTTTTTATTCAGGCTCATACAATGTTGCAATATATATTGAATTAGTCATCTATTTAGTTTATGTTGCACTAATTATTATTCTTCCATACTTAAATTTATGATTAGTCAAAAAAATTGAAAAAAGAGATTTATATAAAGAATTCGAATTTGAAAATAAGGAAATCGATGTAACTAAATTAGTATTTACAAATTACAAATTAAAATAAATGTAAAAGTTTTACATTTATTATTTTTTTTATTGATAAAATAAAAATATAAGGAGAATTTATGAAAAGAAATACTGTTATTTTTATTGTTTGCTTAATTGTTTTTGTTGCTGTAGCAGTAACCGCTAGTTTTTTAACAACTATGTTAATCGATTGATCAATTGCTCCCAGATTGCTATCTCCAGGAGGTAAATAATGAATAACAATAGTTATAAGATTCAAAAAGTAATTATATTATTTATGATTTTGATATTTTTAGAACTTATTAAAAACGGTTTAATGTTGGCATTACAAATTAGATTTGTTTTTGGTAATGACTTAATGAGAATTGTCTATTGAACAACCCAAATTGTAGAATTTAGTTTAATTTTTGTAATCAGTTGATTAACAATTAATGTAATATTAAATTTAAAAAGAATGAACAATGATTTATGAAAAAATGTATTGTTGTTTGGATTAATCACTATTTTAATTTCATTTGTTTTAACTTTTGCTTTTGGTGATTATTTACTATTTATAAAACATGTAAATGTTATATTCATTGTTCTAACAATTGTTAATTTATTTATCGTTATTATTTGAGGAACATTGCTTTATTTCAATACTCAAAAAATTAAAAAAATATAATTAAAAATCACATTCGCAATGAATGTGCCTAAATCGTGATCTACAAGTATACAGTCTGTTTTGTAGTCTACGGTTTAAAATTTATAAGTGGATAATACCCACTTTATTTTGTTGTTTTTATTTTTAATATAAAAAAATAAAATATTGAAGGAGATTACAATTTTGAATATAAAAAAATTGTGAAGAGTTTAATAAAAAATACAATAAATATTACTTTGGAATCAAAGAAACATACAATTATCTCAAAAATAATTACATTTTAAAAGTCCTTCAATTAGAACAGTATTTGATTAAATTAAAATACAAAAATAAGTAATAGCAAAAAGTCACAGATTAAGATCTTATTATAAAAAGAACTTTCACTATAATAAGGAAATTCGCTAAATGTGTAGATTATGTTTATTCCATTAAAACAAAACATAAAAGTGTTTATTCATATTAAAAACAGTATTTTTTATGTGCTCCGTAGGCTCTTGACAAAAAAATCATTTTTCAAAAAATAAAAACAAAATTTTACGAAGTTATATATATAATAAAAAACATAAAGAATACTAGTGTTGTCCTTGGTGGGATACTATTTAGATAAATAAGAGTTTTTTTGTATTTTTAAAAAGTTGTCAATTAGTAAAAGAAAAAATTGAAATTTGAATTACTTAATACAATCATTTTTTAACTTACAAAGTTTTGAATAATCAATTATTAAATATGAAAATATTTTCATATTAAAGTAAAAAAATAATATTTATGTTTCTTTTAATTTAGAATTAAATTATAAGGAGGTGAAAAATGAATAAAAAAATATTATTTTCTAGTTTAACATTAGTAGCTCCATTATCGACATTGGGCGCTTACAACGTAAATACAAATTACGGTGAAAATGATGATATAAATAAATATTTTTCAAATGATTTTAAATTGGATGATTTAGTTAAATCGATAGAAGTAGAAGTATCAAACATAAAAAAAACTAATTTAAAAAATTCTAAAATTATTTCATATAAAAAAATAATAAATTACGATAATGAACCTATTATAATTTTTAAATTTATAAATAAAGGTTATGCAGTTGTTAGTTTGAGTGATTACGAGTTAATTGAATATAATCCAAATGTTAAAATCAGCGAAAAAGATTTTCAAGAAATTAACAAATATTATCCTTACAAGTCATTAACCAAAGAATACGATAGTAAAAGTTATAGCATTGTTGACAATTTTAAAACAAAAATTGCAAAATCAAAAGTTAAATCAAATTTTGATAAACGTTCTGATATTAGCTTAACTAAATTTAAAAATAAAAATTTTAGAAAACAATTAGCAAAAAATTATAAACACAATAAATATTCTTATCGCTCTATCGATAACTCTGATTTTTTAAATGCAGACTACGAAATTGATTATTCATGATGATTTAAATCAAATTTTGATTTTTTTGGTTATACCGATTTAACAAGACCGAATAAATACGAAAGATCTGCAGTTGGCGAAGAAGGCTTATGCGAATATATTTCATTAGCAATGTTAATACAATATCATTATTTATTTAAAAATTCAAAAATAATAGAAGATAGAGTATTTAATAAATATGCAAAAATAGTAAGCGCAAATAATTGAAGTGAAATAAATAACGATGCAAGATTTAATTTTAATACAAATAAATATCAAAACTATATGTTTTTAAAAAATAATAATTTGCCATTATATCCAATATTTAGTTCGCAATTGGTATATGATATGTATAAAGCAACAGATGTAATTAACATCATAAATCCTAAACATTATACAACAGCTTTTAACTCAATTGTTAAAAATGACAATTTTGTTCCTAAATGGTATCATACATATTTTGCAAATAGACCTTGAAAATCACTTTATGATAACAAACCTGTAATTTTAGGTGGTTGAGTTTCATCATATACAAAGGATGTAGAAAGTGCATGACATTCTGTTATTGCTTATGGGAAATGAAAAGATGGAAGTAAAGAAATTTCGAATCTTTACTTAACACATTATGGTTGAGGTCATTATAATAACTTATACTCGCAAGTTGCAATTTCAGCACAAAGAATTAGAAGATGAGGGTATATGTGGTATGTAAATGACAAAACAAAAGAAAATGAAAAAACACATGATAAAGTATTTTGAAAAGATGGAAAATATGTTTCTGCACTTGAAATTGATAAAAAAATATTTTTATAAGGTTGATATATGAAAAAAAACGTCATTATTTTTATTGCATGTTTAATTATTTTTGTTGCAGTAGCATTAATTGCTAGTTTTTTAACAACTATGTTAATCGATTGATCAATTGCTCCCAGATTGCTATCTCCAGGAGGCAAATAATGAATAACAATAGTTATAAGATTCAAAAAGTAATTATATTATTTATGATTTTGATATTTTTAGAACTTATTAAAAACGGTTTAATGTTGGCATTACAAATTAGATTTGTTTTTGGTAATGACTTAATGAGAATTGTCTATTGAACAACCCAAATTGTAGAATTTAGTTTAATTTTTGTAATCAGTTGATTAACAATTAATGTAATATTAAATTTAAAAAGAATGAACAATGATTTATGAAAAAATGTATTGTCATTTGGATTAATCACTATTTTAATTTCATTTATTTTAACTTTTGCTTTTGGTGATTATTTACTATTTATAAAACATGTAAATGTTATATTCATTGTTCTAGCACTTGTTAATTTATTTATCGTTATTATTTGAGGAACATTACTTTATTTCAATACTCAAAAAATTAAAAAAATATAATTAAAAATCACATTCGCAATGAATGTGATTTTATGATTTTAATTATTTTTTACGAGCTTCGTTTGAAAGTTTTAAACTTGCACTACGTGCAGCTTCTCAAATTATTTCATTATATGTAGGATGTGGATGAATTGTGTGAGCTAATTCATGAACTGTAACTTCTTGTTCCATTGCCAAAGCAATTTCTGCAATATAGTCAGTTGAATGTGGACCAACAATTGATGCACCT
Source organism: Mycoplasmopsis lipofaciens ATCC 35015 (assembly GCF_000686585.1). Lineage (GTDB taxonomy): Bacteria > Bacillota_I > Bacilli_A > Mycoplasmatales > Metamycoplasmataceae > Mycoplasmopsis > Mycoplasmopsis lipofaciens. The sequence goes on along the minus strand of NZ_JMKY01000001.1, from coordinate 114,990 downwards.
AAAATTTCACCATATTCTTTATCAACGATTAATTTAATGAAACCTTCTGTATGAGTTGTAGCAATAGATTTTCCTAAATATTCAAATGAGTATTTAGATGCAAATACATTCTTGCCTGCTTTTTTAGCTTCTTCTTCAGTTAAACCAATAAATGAAATTTCTGGATCTGTATAAATACATCCTGGTATTCCGGCTGGATGATAAGTACCTTTTTCTTTATCACCTAAAATATGGAAAACAGCTGCCAAAGCATGTCCATATGCAACATGGGCTAACATATTTTGTCCAGTTACATCACCAATGGCATACATGCCTTTAACATTAGTTCTTTGATGTGAATCAACTAGAACTACGCCTCTTTCGCCTAATTTAACACCAATTTCAGCTAAACCTTTTGAATGAGCGGTACGTCCTGTTGCAGTAAGAATAATATCTTGTTCTAATATTTGTTCTTTACCATCAACTTCTACATATAATTTTCCATCCTCATATTTTTTAGTATTAGCATTGTATAAAATTGTTGCATCTAATGATTTTAAAATCTTATCTGCTTCAGTTGAAACTTCTTTTTCATTAAATGGTAATAGTCTTTCAGTATTTTGAATAACTGTAACTTTCGCTCCACCATGAGCAAAAACAGTTGCAAATTCTAATCCAATTACACCACCACCTATGATTGTAACTTTTTTAGGTAATTTCTTATCATAATTAATAGCTTCTTCAGAAGTAATTATTGTTCCTTCATCATAACCTTTATCAAAACCAGGAATCATTCTTAATTGATTTGCAGTTGATCCAGTTGCAATAATCATATTTTTTGCACTATATACTTTATCATTAACTTTGATAGTACGAGCAGCAACAAATTCTGCTTCTCCAAATACTGAAGTAACTTTAGAACCCTTCATTAACATTTCAACAGATTTTGAAATTTTTTTAACAACTTCTGCTTTTCTAGCATGCATTGCTTTTCAAGTTTTATCTTCATTAATTTTTATAGAGTTTGCAATAATTCCATACTTTTCAGCATGTTTCATATCCTTAATAACTTCTGTTGTTTTTAACAATGCCTTAGTTGGAATACATCCTGTGTTTAGACATACACCACCTCAATATTTTTTTTCAACAATCATTGTCTTAAGACCTGATTTACCAGCTTCTTCAGCTGCTAAATAACCACCAGGACCTGAACCAACAACTATAACATCAAACTCTTCATCAATATTTCCTGAATATGATTTACCGTCTTCAGTAAATGAAACACCATCGTTTTCACAAGTTGATTCTTGTGAGCAAATTTCTTTTGTTTCTTTAACTTCAACATTATTATCTGGTTGTGAAGGACTTAAAAAATCTAAATTAATTAATTCACTTGAATTTGGGGCATCTCCCACCAAGCATTTTTCTTCCTCTTCAGCTCCTTCATTAGGTTGTGAAATATTTGCCTCTGAACTTGTAGGATTTTTATCTCCTGCATCAATAACGAATATATCTTGTCCAACGTGAATTACATCACCCTCTGACATTTTAATTTCTTTAATAATTCCATCTACTGGACAAGGTATTTCACTTGCAACTTTATCAGTTTCAACAGAGAATAATGTATCACCCTCTTTAACTTCTTGACCTACTTTAACACTAATTTCGCCAACTGTTCCTTCGTGAAGACCTTCACCTATATCTGCAAATTTAAATACATAAAATGATGTTGTTGAACTTGATGAAGTTTTTAAATCTTCATTTTTTATAGGTTCACTAGCAGGAACCGAATCTCCCGATCCATCATCAATAACGAATATATCTTGTCCGACGTGAATTACATCACCCTCTGACATTTTAATTTCTTTAATAATTCCATCTACTGGACAAGGTATTTCACTTGCAACTTTATCAGTTTCAACAGAGAATAATGTATCACCCTCTTTAACTTTTTGACCTACTTTAACACTAATTTCGCCAACTGTTCCTTCGTGAAGACCTTCACCTATATCTGCAAATTTAAATACATACATATTAGTACACTCCTAACACTTCTGGATTTTCTAATAATTCTTTAACACGTGAAGCAAAGCGACCAATTGTCGCACCATCTATTCAACGGTGATCTGCTGCTACTGTTAAATACATAACCTTGCCTGGGACAATTTGACCATTTTTAACAACTGGTTGATCTTCGATAGCACCAACACCAGCAATAGCTAATTCAGGATAATTTATAACTGGAACACCATATAATGAACCAACACTACCATAGTTAGTAATAGTAAATCCAGCACCTTTCATTTCTGAAGGTTTAATTGTTCTTTCTCTTGCTGCTTTAGCTAAACGGTTAATTTCACTCGCAATTGAAACAATGCTTGTGTTATCTGCATTGTTTACAACTGGAACCATTAGTCCAGCTTCAGTATCTACTGCGAAACCTAAATTAATTGAACCTGGATAATCTAAGGTTTGTTGTGCCTCATTATATTTTGCTAAAAATATTGGATAATCTCTTAATGCAATTGCCACAGCTTTTGCAATATAAGGTAAAAAAGTAATTTTTACATTTTCTGCTTTTAAAACAACATCTTTAACTCTTGAACGTAAATTTCATAAGTTAGTCATATCAATTTTATGAACTAAATTTGTATATGCAACATTATTTCAAGAATTTTTCATTGTTTTAGCAATAACTTTTCTAATAGGGCTAACAGGTTCAGAATGAGCGCTAATTACAGGTTTAGCTGAAACATTAATCATTTCATTATTAGCTACTGGTTGAGGAGCAAATGAATTGTGGGCAACTGTTGACCCTGATTTTTGAAAGTTTTGAATATCTGACATTAAAATTCTGCCATCTAATCCACTACCCGGAACAAGACTAATGTCTATACCAAGTTTTGCCGCCATTTTACGAGCAATTGGAGTTGATTTAATTTTTTTCATTTTCTATCAATCCTTTCTAAAATTTGAAGTCCATAACTTCTTTTATTTTTGTTAATATTTTTGATTCATCAACCATTTGAAACATTTCTCCTTTAGCGAGAGGAACTGTAATATCATAACCTGTACAACGTGTCATTGGAGCTTTTAAAAATTCGAAAGCGTGTTCATTAACTCTTGCCATAATTTCAGCTGAAACAGAATATGATTTAACAGCTTCATGTACTACTAGAAGTCTACCTGTTTTTTTAACACTTTCAACTATTGTTTTGTAATCTAAAGGTTTAATTGTTCTTAAATCAATTAATTCAATTGAAGCATTTGGATTTATTGATTTGTATGCTTTAATAGCGTTAATAGAATCAAATACTTGTGCACCATAAGTAACTAATGTTAAATCATTACCTGGAGCAACAATATTTGCTTTTCCAATTTCAACTGTATATTCTCCAGCTGGAATTTCTTGTTTACCAGCACGATAAATTTTTTTATTTTCTAAAAATACAACAGGATCTGGATCATTAATTGCTGCTAATAATAATCCTTTAACATCATATGGAAAGGCAGGTAAAACAACTTTAACACCTGGAACATGAGCATAAATAGCTTCAAGTGCTTCAGAGTGATGTTCCATCGCTTTAATTCCACCACCCATAGGCATTCTAATAACCATAGGAACTGTAAAACGACCTCTTGAACGATTTCTTCAACGCGCTGCATGTGTAAATAATTGTTGCATTGCTGGATAACTAAATCCTTGGAATTGAATCTCAGCAACAGGTTTGATTCCTGCAATAGCTGCTCCAATTGCCACACCACAAATAGCTGCCTCACTAATTGGTGTATCAAAAACTCTTAATTTACCATATTTTTTTTGAAGGTTTTCTGTTGCTCTGAAAACTCCACCTTCAACACCAGCATCTTCACCATAAACAACGATACGAGGATCTTTTGCCATTGCTAAATCAAGTGCATTATTAATTGCTTGAACATTATTAACTGTAATTTTATCAGCCATGATTATTTTCCTCCTTTATTTTTAAAGTGTTGAATTGCTTCTTCTTTTTGTGCTTTAAGATCATAATCTAATTCAGCAAATGTATAATCAAATACATCTTCTATTTTTGTATTGATTGTTTTTAATGATTCTTCATATGCAGCCTTAACTTCAGCCATTTTTCTTGTTCAAATTTCTTCTTTTTCAGCATCTGTTAATAATTTTTTGCTTTTTAGAAAAGCTTCTATTCTATGCATTGGTTCTCATTTTTCTTGTTCTTCTTCCAACTCTTTAGTTCTATAAAGTTTAGGATTATCACTTGTTGTATGTGGTCCTTGTCTTCAAGTTAAAAATTCTACAATAACAGGTTTACTTTCATTACGTGCATATTCAATAGCTTCTTTGATAACAGCATATGATGCTAAAAAGTCATTACCGTCAACTCTAACACCTGCACAACCAAATGCATGTGCTTTTGCTGCGATAGTTGAACTAATTGTTTCTTCACTATTTGGTGTAGAAATAGCTCATTGGTTGTTATTTACACAAAATACAGCTGGTCATTCTTGAACTGCTGCAAAGTTAACACCCTCTGCAAATTCTCCTTCTGTTGTACCTCCATTACCAATAAATGAAACCGCTACTGCTCCTGTTTTATTTACTTTATGAGCAAATGCAACACCTGCACATTGTGAAATTTGTGTTCCAATAACAATATTTACAGGTAAAACATTAACATCTTTTGGAAAGTTGTTTCCTTGTTCTTGTCCATTTCAATAGCTAATTAATTTAACCATTGGAACGCCTAAACGTAACATAGCAGCATTTGAACGGAAAGCAGGTAAAAACCAATCTTTTTTCTCCATTGCCATTGCTGTTGCAATTTGTAATGCTTCTTCACCTAAGTTTGGTGGAAATGTAAGCATTCTTCCTTGTCTTTGTAGTTGAAGCATATAGGTATCTTGTTGTCTTGATAATACCATTCATTCATACGCTTCTTTCAATTGTTCGTCACTAAGAGGACATTTATAATTTTTTTCAATTAATTTGCCATCAACGTCAAGATATCTAATAATTTTATTAGGATCATCCATAACTTTTGTAACATCAACGTATTTATATTTCATAAAATTCGACCTTTCTATAAATAATTTGAATAATAAATATTTTATATTTATTTCATACTAGAAACTAGTTAAAATATTAATATTATATATTTATTATATATTCAAAATTATACTTAATATTTCTTATATTAATGCTTATAAATAAAGTTTGTAAATATTTCCATATTTTTATTTATTTTTGTATACAAAAAAAATCAAAAAGTTACCTTTTTACAACTTTTTGATTTTTAATTATTTATTTGAAATTAACTAACTTTAATTGCAATTTTTAATACGCCATCTTTACGACTTTGGAATAAATCGTATGCTTCCACGATATCTTTGAATTCAAAATCATGTGTAACAAGTTTTGTAACGTCAATTCTTTTATCTTCAATTAATTTCATTAAACGACGCATTCTTTCGCTTCCACCTGGACATAATGATGTTTTAATTTGATGATCACCAAGACCTGCTGCAAAATGTTCTAAAGGAATTACTAAATCCTCTGAATAAACACCAATTGAAGATAATTTTCCACCTGGACGTAAAACTTTTAGACAGTTTTGGAATGTAGCATTTAAACCTAAACATTCAACTGATGCATCAGCCATTCTTCCATCTGTAATTCTTTTTACTGCTTCAACAACATCTTCTTTTGTGAAGTTAATTGTGTGTGTTGCACCAAATTCTCTAGCCATTTTTAGACGATTTTCATCACCATCAACAGCAATAATAGTTGATGCACCTAATAATTTAGCACCTATTGTTGCACATAAACCAATTGGTCCTTGAGCAACTAAAACAACTGTGTCACCTAACACAATATCAGCATTTTCTGAACCTTTAATTCCTGTTGAAAGAATATCAGGACACATTAAAACTTGTTTATCTGATAATGATGCTGGAATTTTTGCAACATTTGCCATAGCATTTTTAACTAAAACATACTCTGCTTGACATCCATCTTCAATGTTACCAAATTTTCAACCAGCTGTTGCTTTGTAACCATAGATTTCGCTATCGCCATCTTGTGATCCTTGACCATATTGACACGCTGCTGAATAACCAGAAGGAGTAATAGCACCTGCTAAAACTCTTTCGCCTAATTTAAAGCCTGTCACATTGTCACCAAAAGCAGCAACTGTACCAACTGATTCATGACCAATTGTTAAATCTTCAGCAACTGGGTATTCTCCCTTTCTAATGTGAATATCTGTACCACAAATTGTTGTTGTAGTAACTTTAATTAATAAGTCATTTGGTCCAACTTGAGGAACTGGTTTTTCCATAAGTTTAATTTTACCTTCAGCTTTAGAATTAAAAACTAAAGCTTTCATTGTTTTAGGTAATTTAATTGATTCCATAAATTTTCTCCTTAAAATATTTTTTATCTTTAATATTATAAAGCATTTTGATTATTATTTTACTAGTTGGATAGTATCAAAAATCATTTAATGATAACATTCTCATATTGCAAAAATAAATCAACTAGTAATCTAAAACTAGTTGATTAAATTATTAAAATAATGTTACTTGTTGAGTATCTTCTTCTAAATCCATTTTAAAACTTTTTTTACAAACATCATTTTTTTGAATATTAGGATGATTTTTAAAAAAAGTTTTTGCAAACTCTTTAACTTTATTTGATGCACCAAGAGGAAAAATAGTATTATATTGTTCATTCATTTTTTTCATAAAATTTAAAAAATATTCTCTAGCCAAAATTGAAGCACAGGCTATTTCTAAACTCACACTTTCACCTTTATAAGCTAACAATATATCGCCTTTGATTTCAGGAAATTTGGCTCAATTATTAGTTTTCATTAAATTTATAAAATATTTTTCAATACTTTTACTATTCGAATATTTATCAATAAAAACAAAATCAATTTGTGAAAGAGTTTTTTGCAATTGCGATATTGAAGATAAATGAGTAAACATTTTTAAATAATTTGCATTGTAGCTTTTATTTAAAACATTATAGCCTTTGGGGCTTAAATGATGAATTGCATATTTTGTTAATTGTTTGATTTTATATGCAATTTCTAAAATTTTAGTATCAGTAATTTTTTTACTATCTTTTACTCCTAAATCAATTAACTTTTGACGATTTTCTCTAGGAATAAAAACTGCAGCTGAAACTAACGGTCCAAAATAATCGCCAACTCCAACCTCATCTACTCCTATGACATTCTTATCATCTAATTTTATCGAAAAGTTATACTCTATAAACTTCATATTATCCTATTCATCAATGTCATCTTTTATATAACGGCGTTTCATCATTTTTTTATAATTATTTGCACTTCTTTGCATTTCTTTTTCTGGATTATCCAAAAATTTATTCATGTAATATCCAACTGCTCCGTCTTTATTAGTTTTTGTTAATCTAACAGTTGCATACTTCTTAATAGGTTCTTCAGCATTTCCCATTGCCACAGAAATTTTAGCAACTTTAAACATTGGAACATCATTAAATCCATCACCAAATGCAATCGTATGTTCCAAATCAATACCGTAATAACGAGATAACAATGACAATGCCCTTCCTTTATCAACTGCAACATTAGTTATATCAAAAACTGGTGTTAATCCCTCTCCTTTTGATCAATATGAAAATTCTCCTAAATCTCCAAATTTAGCTTTTAGATATCTTCTTAGTTCTTCAACATCAGTTGTTGGTTTAACATCAAAGATAATACCTGTTGGTCTCAAAGGTATTTTATTAAAATTTAAACCTACAACAAATTTTTGACTTTCTCGAAAACCAAAAACTCTTTCAAGATCCTTATCTCTTTTTTGAAGTTGTACTCATCCTGGTCCTTCAATAGCTATATTACTAATTTCTTTTTTAACTCTAGAATCTCCTAAAACATACAACATTTCATTAAGATTTAGATATTTTATATAAGGAATAAAATTTTCATCTTTCGGATTATGAATTTGTGCTCCATTGTAGTTACATACAACCGTATCCAAACCTAGTTCTTCATAAATTGGTTTTGTACTTCTTCATGGTCTACCAGTAATTGCACAAATTATATGTCCTTCTTTTTGTGCTCTTTTTATAGCATTAAAAGTTACATCATGAATTATTCCATCAGCACTATTTGCAAGCAAAGTACCATCCAAATCAATTGCAAATAAAAATTTTTGTTTTTTGTTCATTTAACCTACTTTCATATTTAGTCTAAAAATAAAGGATTAAAAAATTGAATATCAACTTTTTGACTTACCACATTATACTTCAAAACGCAATAACTATTATTTGAACCAAACCGAGGATAACTTATAGAACCGGGATTTATTACAAATTTATTCTTTGATAATTGATAACTTAATGGAAAATGCGAATGTCCAAATAGCAAAATCTGTTTTAGTTTGTTATCTTCATTTAAAATTAAACCTTTTTCATACAAATATTGCAATTTATTTTTATTAATTAGAACATCATAGTTACCAATTAAATGACCATGTTCAATGGATAATGATAAAACAGCTTTATTTTTATCTTTAGTTATCATTTCATTATTGTCAAAATAAATTTCATTTTTAGAATTAAACAAACTAAAAAAATCATTATTACCCTTTATATAAAAATCAAAATTAGCTTTTACCCAATCATCATTTAATTCAGTATCTCCTAATGATATAAAAAATGTTTTATAGTCATCTTCATATTCATGTTTTAAAATTTTTTCAGCCAATTCTTTATTACCATGAATATCACTAAGTATTACAAATTTCATTTTTCCTCTTTATTTTTAATAATTAGATTATAAAATATTTTTTAAATTAAAAAATAAAAAATAACTAATTAGACTACAAAATAGAATTATTAGTTATTTTATATTCAATTTTTTTAAAATTTCATCAACATCTAAATCAACTAATTCGTCAACTTGTTTTTCTGCATTTTTGAAAACAGTTTCTTCTTTTTCGCTTGTTTCATCATATTTTATATTTATTTTAATTTGTTCCTTCATTGTTATTTCACTTTTTTTTATTGAAGATCTTATTGCGTTAGGAACTTTTATTTTTGAAAAACCATCATCAGTTTTAGAAATCTTATAATTAACAATTCTTTCTAATATAATTTCATTATTTTCATTTCTTACAAAAACATAATCTTCAATTCCAGTTGATTCAATATCATGAACTAATCAAGGATTCGTTTTTCTTTGTGCAAAAATTTGTTTGCCTAGATTTTTTTTATTAACCTTTTTTATCGAATTAACATTCAATCTTTTAATATACAAATCATTAGCTAACATTGTTATACAATCACCTGGTTCAACTAATGCAAAGGCAGTGATTTCATCAATCGGTGGTAAAAAACAACTTTTGGTTCCGTTACTCTTTGTTCCATAAACCTGAACATCATTTTCTGAATATAGTGATGCCATACCGCGTTTAGTAATAAGTAAAATATCTTTATAACCATTAGACAATTTAGCTCCAATTAATTCATCCTCACCTTTGATTTTCATAGCAGTATATGTTTTATTTATTCTTGAAACTTCAAAATCTTTTAAAATAACTCTTTTTCCTTGGCCTTGCTTAGTAAATAAACACACATAATTCAATACATCGAAATCAGAAACGTTAATAACACCTACTAATTCTTCTCCACTTGCTAGTTCAACAAAATCAGATAAATGGGAACCGTAATCTTTTCACTTACTTTCTTCAATTTTATAAATAGGAACTAAAGCATAATTACCTAAATTAGTAAACAACAACAGATTGTGAATTACATTGGTTTTTGCATAAAAAAGCATCTTATCTTCTTCTTTAATTCCATATGTTAAAAAATCGTTAGATTCAGCTATTCTAGTTGTTAATCTTTTTAAATAGCCATGTTTAGTAACACCTAAATATACTTCTTCCTCTTTAATTAATTCGCTTTCGCTATAGGAAATTTTTATATTATTTTCATTAATAGTTGTTCTTCTAGGAATACTAAATTGTTTTTTTATGTCTTGCAAAATTTCTATTAATCATAAATCAAATTCACTTGAATTATTTAATAATAATTCACAACGTTGAATTTGATTTTCTAATTCTAGCTTTTCTTTTAAAAAAGCCTCTTTATCGGTTTTACTTAATTTATACAATCTCAATTCTGCAATAGCAGTAGCTTGATTTAAAGTAAAATCAAATGTTTTGATTAAATTTTGTATTACACCTTGCTTTGAATTTTCGCTTTGACGAATAATTTTAATAACTTCATCAGTAATTTCTGCTACTTTTAGAAATCCAAAAACAATTTCTAAACGCGCTTTGAATTTCATTAAATCAAATTTTAAAGTTTTAGTTTTAACATCACGTACATTTTTAATATATTCATCTAATAATTGATTCAAAGTTAAAAGTTGAGGTGAGTTATTTTGAATAGCAACATTATTATATGTATAATAAATTTGCATTTCTGTTTTTTGTAATAAATAATTCAAAATTGTATTTTCATTAGCGCTTTTATCAAGAGTAATTAATATACTTATTCCTTCTCTATCACTTTGATCTTTAACTTCTAATAGCCCGCTAATCGCCTCTTTTACAATAATTAAATCAATTGAATGAACTAACTTACTTTTTATAACACCGTATGGAATTTCAGTAATTTCAATATATTTATTTTTTTTGTCCTCATATGTTTTGTATCTACTTACAAGTGTTATTCTTCCTCTTCCGCGTTCGAATGCTTCTTGTATACCTTGTGTTCCATAAATTATTCCACCAGTTGGAAAATCCGGACCTTTAACATATTTAAGTATTTTGGATAAAGAAATATCAGGATTTTTAATTTTAGCAATTGAAGCATCTATTATCTCACCTAAATTATGAGGAGGCATTTCAGTAGCAAAACCTGATGCAATACCTTTTGCACCATTAATCAATAAATTAGGAATTAATGATGGTAATACAGTAGGCTCTTTTTCTGTATCATCGAAGTTAGGAGCAAATTTGACAGTATTTTTTTTCAAATCTCCTAATATAAATTCCGAAATTTGTGATAATCTAACCTCAGTATAACGCATAGCCGCTGCAGGATCATCATCAATTGAACCTACATTACCATGCATTTCTAATAGTGTGTGTCCCATTTTTCAATCTTGAGCCATTCTAACCATAGCTTCATAAATAGAACTATCGCCATGTGGGTGATATTTTCCCATAACTTCACCAACAACTTTTGCAGATTTTTTAAATGGCTTATTATATTGAAGTCCTATTTCAGACATTGAATATAAAATCCGTCTTTGAACAGGTTTTAAACCATCACGAACATCAGGTAAAGCTCTTTGTTGAATAATATATTTTGAATAACGGCTAAAACGATTTGCCATTATTGTATCTAAATTTTCTTTGACAATTTTAGAGACAATTTCATCAAATTTTTTTTCGATATCTTTTTTCATTATTGCCTCCTAATTAATTTGAAAATCATCTTCCATAGTAAATTCCACATTTTTATTTATTCATTCTTTTCTAGGTTCAACATTATCACCCATTAGTGTAGAAATTCTTCTTTCAGCTAATGCGGCATCTTCAATTTTTACTTGAATTAATGTTCTAGATGCAGGATTCATTGTTGTTTCCCAAAGTTGATCAGCATTCATCTCACCAAGACCTTTATAACGCTGAATATCAGCATTTTTGTAATTAGACATTGACATTATTTCATGTAATTCTTGTTCATCTCAAGCATACATAAAATCCTTTTTACTATTCTTTGGTGAAATTTTAAATAGTGGAGGTAAGGCAATATATACATGACCTTCTTCAACTAATTTACGCATATGTCTAAAGAAAAATGTGAGCAATAAAATTTGAATATGAGCACCATCTGTATCAGCATCTGTCATAATTACCACTTTACCATACTGAGATTTTTTAATATCAAAATCATCACCAACTCCAGCTCCTATAGTATTTATGATTGTTGCAATTTCTTCGTTTTTTAAAATTTCAAACAATCTTGCCTTTTCGGTATTAACAACTTTACCTCTTAATGGCAATATTGCTTGATATTTTCTATCTCTACCTAATTTCGCACTACCGCCAGCAGAATCCCCCTCTACTAAAAATAATTCTTTTTCTTCGGGTTTTTTACTTTGTGCTGGTGTTAACTTACCACTCAATATTTGCTTTTCTTTTAATGAATTTCTTGCACTCCTTGCTTCTTGCCTTGCTTTTCGAGCAGCTACACGAGACTCAGCCGCTCTTTTTACTTTATCCAATATTTTTTTTGCTAACGGTTTATTTTCTGTAATTCAAATTTTAAAGTTTTTTGAAACAATTTCATCGACAACGCTTTTAGCTTCTGGTGTTCCTAATTTATCTTTTGTTTGGCTCACAAATTCTAAATATTTTTCAGGTATTTTAACGCTTAAAATAACGGTTAAGCCTTCTCTAATATCGTCTCCGTCAAATGTATTTTTTCCTTTTAATGCCTTTTCTTCTAATGCAAATTCATTAAAAGTTTTTGTTCAAGCAGATTTAAAACCTGTTTCATGAGTACCGCCATCTTTAGTTTTTACATTATTTACAAATGACAATAATGTTTCATTGTAACTATCTGTATATTGAAATCCACATTCAACTTCAATATCTTTTCTAGTTTCTCTAAATGTTTTGATATCTCCAATAGTATTTTTACTATCATTAATAAAATCGACAAAAGCATATAAACCATCTTCATACATGAATTCGTCATATCTATTGTTAATTTCATCATTAAATTTGATTTTTAAACCGCCAATTAAAAAACAACTTTCTCTTAAACGTTCACTAATAGTTTCATAACTAAATTTAGCTCTTTTAAATACATCATAATTAGGTCAAAATTCTACAGTTGTTCCTCTTTTATTTGTATTTCCCACTTCTTCTGTTCTTTGTAAAATAGTTTCGCCACCGTTAATAAAAGTAGTTTCATAAATTTTATGATCTCTATAAACTGTTGCTTTTAATTTTGTACTTAATGCATTTACAACAGAACTACCAACACCATGTAGACCACCTGATGTTTTATATGCTCCTTCATTAAATTTACCACCTGCATGTAATTCCGTAAATACTAATTCCACTGCTGTTTTTCCAGAAGCTGTTTTGCCAACTGGAATACCTCTACCATTATCAGACACAATAACTGAATTATTTTTTGTTAAAGTTACACTTATTTCATTTGCAAAACCAGCAAGAGCTTCATCAATAGAATTATCTACAATTTCTCATATTAAATGATGCAAACCATTAACATCTGTACTCCCGATATACATACCTGGGCGTTTTCTTACTGCTTCCAAACCTTTAAGTTGTTGAATACTTGTTTCATCATATTTTTGCATATTAATATATTACTATTATTTATAGCATTATTAAACAAGAAATTCTAAAAGACCAAAAATTTAATTATTTAAAATTGTTTTTTATTAATTTTGTCATCTTTAGAAATATATTTTAAAATAGCTCTAACATATTCATATTTTATTTTTAAAAATTTATATATAACATGTTTTTATATTCTAGTGATATTACAATGAATATTCACAAACTTAAAGAACAATATTTAGTTTTTTTATAAAAAATAACTTTTTTGCCTAAAAATACAATATATTAGAATTTTTTAATCTTTTTAGTATAATCAAGTAAGTGTTTTATACACTAAAAAATAAAATTAATTTTTATTAAAAAAGGAGAAAAATGAAAAGTAAAAAATTATTACTACTTACATCAAGTATACTAACATCATTACCCATTGTTGTAAGTAGCTCATGTCAGCAGAAAAGTAAAGATAACAAAAAAGAAGAAATAAATAACGAAATAAATCACTTTGCTTCTCTTGTTAATGATATTAATAATATTGAAGAACTTCAAAGTATTTATACAGCTGCTAATAACACATTAATAGGTTTAAGAAATAAAGCCAAAATGAATAATGATGAAAAAACTTTAAAAGAAATTCAATTAGAATCTCTTAATCTTCTAAAAAACATTAAAGTTAAATTACTAGAAGAAATTAAGAAAAATGGTTCTAATAGCGATTCAGCAAATGCTGAAAAATTAAAAACCCTAGAATTAGCTTTAAAAGCAAAAGAAGTAGAATTAGCTGGAATTCAAAACGATTTAAATTCTGCGAATTCAAATTTGGAATTAAAAGATAACGAAATAGAAAGTTTAAATAAAAATATAACTAATAAAATTAAAGAATTAGAAGAATTAAATAATAGCTTTAACAAAATTAAAGAAGAAATCAATAAACTTACATTAAAAAGAAATAATATTAGTGCTAAGGATGCATTAGTTAAATTAATTAATTTTGCTAGCAAAGAATATTTTTCAGCATATAAAGAAGTAGCAAGTAAAGATGATTATGATAGTGCTCAATCACTAATTGGAAAATTAATTGATGGCAATGAAAAGACATTATCTGATATTGAACAATGAAAAGAAAATAATGAGAATTTTAAACACTTCCAACTACTCATTAGATACTATTTAAATAAAATTACAACATATGAAAAATATTTTGAAAATAAAGTAAATGTTGTTGTTAATCATCCAAAAGAAGAATTTATGGATGTATTAATAGATTGAAGAATTCAAGATTTAAATAGAAATATAGCAGAATTAGAAAAAAGAGATGAGACTGAATATCCAAATAAAACTCAAAATATTCAATTATTTAAAGAAGTTAGAGATAGTTATGTACAAATAAAAGAACAATCAACAGATTTTTATTCACAAATTAAAAACTTTTCGAAAGCGGAAGAATTAAACTTATACAAGCATATACTGGACCCATTAAGTTCATTATTAAAAGGATTTAGACAAGAATTTAGATTTGAAGAACCTTTCAATACAACTAGTGAATGACCACTTTATAAAAAAATTATTGACACCGAATTATTGGCAAAAGTAAATGTAGAGGCACAAAAAGTATTTCAGTTATATCAACAATTTTTTACCCTATACGGAAAAAACTTTATTAATTCAGTTTATTATTCTAAACAATATAATGTTTGAAAAGAAAATGTAAATTCTATATTGCACCTTGAAAGAGAAATAGATGCAAGAACTGAAAAAGAATTATTATATTATGTCGAAAAATCAAAAGCAATCTTGGTTGATATGAATAATTTAATTTTAAAAGCAGAACAAAATAAGGAACACTATACAAATTTAGTTACAGAAGAACTTAGAACAAATAAAAGACTTGATAATGGTGATAGAAACTTCTATGGTTATTATTTTGACGAAATTAGAAACAAGGCACTTGACGGTTATGGTGATCCAAAAGATAAAAATTATGAAGATTTCAATAATCAAACAAGTGAAAGAATAGGGAAAATAAGAAGAATGCCTACAAGCACATTCACAGAGGCATTTGATAGATATATTGCATTTCAATTATTGGTTAAAGAAACTAAAGCAATAAAATTCTTTTTTGATTTCTGAACAAATATGGGAGAAGATCCAAAAGAAAGTCCATTAAAAGAATTGTTGGGTATTGCAGGTGGTGCAGAAAAAATACAAAAAAGAATTCAACAACAAGAAGAATATATAATTACCGTTGAAGAATCTCTTAATTTTGTTAAAGATAAATTTAAATTATTAAAACCTGAGTTTACAGGTACTACTCAGCAAGATAAAATTGATTATTTAAAATCACTAGTATCATTATCAAACACATTTAAAACAACATTTTTAAATGCTTTAGAAGATGGTGGAAAGTTATTCTATGTCTTTAGTCCAAATCTAGAAAATTCAATTAAAGAAAAAATTAATAATTATGATGCTAAGGTGTTAGAAGTAAATAATGATGTTGATAATAAAAATGATGATGAATTAAATCAATTAATACAAAATGTAAATCAAAGTTATCAAGAATTAGTTAACGTTCTAGGACAACCTACTGATGGAGAATATATAAAATTATTTGAAAAATTAAATTATTACTTAGTTGATGAAAATTATGAACTTTATGGAGATGATTATGAAGCTAGAATAAATGCAATTAAAGAAAAAAGAGATGCTTTAAAACAATTTTATGTTCAAAATGTCTTCAATACAGTAGAAGAAGTTAGAGCAAAAATAGATTCACTAAAAACTATTAGTGAAGAATTAAATGAACAAGTATTAAGATTATTTGAATACAATGGTGTTTTAGGCGATATTGACGGGGGTAATGGTTTTAAAGATGATTTTAAATTAATTTATAGCACACTAAAAGACAAAATTATAGAAGCTTTTGATAATAAATCAGAAACAAAAGAACAATTAGAAAATAGATTAAAAGAAATTTCTGAATTTGCACAACAAAGTTACAACAGTTTTGGTATTGAAAACGCAGGAACTAAAAATGTTGGTATTGGATTTATTTACAACGATAAAAAAGATCAAGAAACACAATTAGAATCGCTAAATCAACAATTAAGAAATGCTAATAAATTATCTTACGTTGTACCAGGTCAAGAATTATATGTATTAATTCGTTACTTCAATGCTCACAAAAGTGAAGAATTAAAGAAACTTTACTTGGAAAAAAGTAGCCCTGATAAAATTGCATTGAATCTGCTTAATAAAGAAATGGATAAAATATTTGGAAGTGATAAATATGAATTTATCTCAAGACTTTCGGATAATGATATTTCAGTTGAAAATAATAGAAACCCTAGAGATGTTTTAGTTGAGTTATTAGGATTCGAATTTGAATATGGTAAAGCATTATATGAAATGTTTTTAGCAAAAATGAATAATCCTATTGAATTTGAAACCAAAAAGCAAAACCTTATAAGCAAAAGACAAAGTTATTATGAATATTTAAATAATCTAAAAAATCAAGAAATATATGTATCTAAAGGTTCATCTATTAAATTTAACATAGATAAATATAGTAAAAATTATGACACTAAATTTTTACCATTCCATTTAGCACAAATATTTGCAAAAACATATTCAATATATAATGTTTTAGACGATATAAATGAAAAATATATCAAATAAAAAATTAAATTTACGTAAGCAATATACGTAAATTTTTTTATTGAAAATATTAATTATTATTGTCTATTCAAACAATTGAACAAATAATTTAGAAAATATATACGACAATTTTTCTTTATCTGTTGCTGATTTTAAAGGTTTTTTATTTGTATATTCTAATCCAACTTTTTGTGCTGTTAATTTATTCAAACTATTTATTTGGCTCTCTGAAAATGAATTAAAAATTAGTTTTTGATTTGAGTTATTTTTATTCACATTATTTATTGAAAAATTGATGTCTAATATATCAATTATTTGTCCTGTTTGTGCAAAAATTTCCGCTTTAATCTGACTTAATTTATTATAAATTTCAGGATTGTCAAAGCTTATAAATTCATAGGCATTTATTATAATTGCTAATATATCAAACGATTCTTTCGTTTCAGAAAATAAGGATAAATTTTTTTGAAAATTAAGAAAACTCTTATATGATTCTGGTTCAAATATTTTACTTTCGCTTAAATTTAAATTAACATCATATTGATATCCATCATTGTTAGTTTGAATTTTTAAATCATAATTTTCATCATTTGACAATTCCTTAAAAATATCTCTATAAAAATTAGCTTCCGAAGTGTTCAAACTTAGCTTAGCAGCACCAAAAAACCCGGGTAAATATTTAGAAAATCCCTTTGCTGTATTTAAACTTGTAATCTTCATTAATTTATTATTAAAATTAATTGCTTCATTGTTATAAGAAGCAATGCCAATTAAATTGGTTGTTACGACAGCCAATGGAAAAGAAGCAATTGCGGATGTTAATGCACCCGTACCTCTATATAAAAACAATTTTTTTCCTTCTTTTTTTCTTCTTTTAACAATTCTTTTAGAAAAAGGTTTAACAAATAGATAAAATACATTGCTAATAGAAACTAAAGATAAAATAACAATAAACATAATTAAACCCGTTATAGCAGGTTTAACAATATCTACATCTATATTTAATTTGCTTGATATTTTTTTAACAACTAAATTTGAAAATAAAGGAGATACAATAAGAGCAACTATCAAAGATACAATGCTGATTAAAAGTGAGTAAATGCCACCTATTAAACCTCTAAAATATCCGATAATTGCAGAAAATAGAACAATAACTAAAAAAACTATAACTACTAAAAAAGTAGAAAAACTACTAGAAGAAAAATTGTTTCAAGAGTCTACTCTATTAACAAAAAAACTCATTAATTTTCACCCTCTTTAATAATTCTTGAATTATTTTTATCATATCATGGGTTTTTAGTATTAATGTGATCAACAAAAAGTTTTCCATCTAAATGGTCTAATTCATGTTGCGCAACAATTGCTAAATAACCTTGTAAATCAAATTTTTTTGTCTTTTTTTCTCGATAAGAATATGCTTCAAAAACAATTCTATTTTTACGATACACATACCCTTCTTGATTTGGCCATTTCATCGCAACACTTAAACAACCTTCACCATTATGCAATGCCACATTGTAATCACTAGTTGCAATAATTTTAGGATTAATTAAAACATCGTCTATATAATTTGTTTTACCATCTTTATTTGCATATTTTTCGCCTTCATTATAAGTTTTAATATAAAACATTCTTTTTAAAATTCCATATTGAACAGCTGCAACACCGACTCCTGGTTGAAATTGTGTATTAGGTTTTTGACTATCGGTTATATGTCATATCATTTTTTCAGCTAACTCAATATCTTCTTGTTTTAAAGGTATAGGAACTTCTTTAGATTTTTTTCTCAAAACTTTTAATGGTAATTTTACTAACTTAACATCATATTTCATAATATAAAATTATATATTAATAATAAATATATAATAAAATTAGATATATTTTACTAATTATTGAACGGAGAAATTATGTTAAGAATCATTTCAGGAAAATATAGAAGTAGAAAAATTGAACAACCAGATTTAGAATTCACAAGACCAACAACAGATAGAATAAGAGAAGCTATTTTTTCCTCAATAAGACAAAATATAGAAAATAAAATAATATTGGATTTATTTTCAGGAAGTGGAGCAATTTCTTTTGAGGCTATTAGTAATTATTGTATGAAAGCAATAGCTGTGGATAATAACAATAACGCAATAAATATTATTAAAAAAAATGCTTCTATTCTAAAAGCAAATAATATTGATATTGTTAAAATGGACGCATTACAATATTTACAAAATTCTACAGGTAGAAAATTTGATTATATTTTTCTAGATCCCCCCTATGATCAATATGAATTATTAAATAATGCATTGCAACAAATTAAAATAAACAAATATTTGAATAAAAACGGTTTAATAATAGTAGAAACTAATGACAAATCTAAAATTAAGATTCCTGATAAATTTTTGATTCAAAAAGAAAAGCAATATGGAAAAATATTTATTCTATTTATAAGTAAAAATAATTAAAAGTTCAAGAAATATAATTCTTGAACTTTTAATTTCATTCTAATTTAATTTTTTATTAATAAAAATGGAAATCCTTGAAGTAATTTAATTAAATAGATATGGTTTAATAACATATAAACAACATCACTTGTATTCTTAATGTTAAAAAGTGAATTATCTATTTTTATTCATTCATATATTTTTTGATTTTCTTTATCAATGATTAGACCAAATTTATTATTTCCAAGTTTATAATCCTCAAACAATTTTTCAATATCTGCAATATATTTAAATTTAATATTTTCATTTTCACTATAAATATTAAATTTTTCATCATTTTTATAGAAATTACAATTTTTCATCTTAAAAAATACTTCATTTAAACCTGTTTGTGAACCTAACATAAAACTTGAAGAAATATTTATATCATTTAACTTGCCTTCAAGTAAAAGAACTTGTTCTTTTTTATCGGTATTATTGAAACAATCAAATTGTTGTATTTTTCAACTCGCATTTTTATTTTTGTCATTATTAAATAGTGCTTTATGGTAGAAAGAATATTCTTTTTTATTGTCGTTCAATGATATAGAATCATATCATTGAATTTCCACATTATCACTTTCAAAACGAAAATCCAAATTCACTAATTTATACAATTCTTGATACAATTCATTTATTTGCAATTTTTTCAAACCATTTTCAATTTCCATAGCTTTATATTTTTTACTATTAGATGCTGCTAGACCGCTAACAAATAAGAATAAAAGACAAAACCCTAAAAGTATTCAATTTATAACATCTGTTTTTATTTTTCCTTTAAAAAAAGATGTATTTAAACTAACTAAAATCATTAATCCTGCTAAAACAATAGCTATAGTTAATGTAACATATGAAAGAAATTGAAAAGAACGATACAATTTTGAAATTTTATTATCTTTATCAATTTTTGTTAATTTGGCTAAAAGCAAATTGTTAACTTTGTTTGCATTTTCATAAACAAATTTTTTAAAATGTTCTTGCATTTTGCACTCCTTTATTTTTTAATATTATACAAAAATAAAACACAAACTGTGTTTTAAATAAAATATGGCGGAATAGTCATAAAAGAAAATACTCAATATACAGCATATGTATCTCTTATAACATCGTTTGTTACATAATTAATAATTGATGATTTACTAAATTGAATTTTAGGAAAATCTATTTCCATAACATTATTTTTAGGTTGAAATCATGATCTTACTGTTAATGCATCATAATTCATACCAAAATTTCTTACTCCACAATATTGAGATTGCTTAAAATGTTTAAGCATCAATTCCATTGATAAAGGAGTGTAAATCATTCTTGTTTTAATTTGATTATTTGTATACAATTTAAATTTTTTATTAAATTCCTTATTTTCTAATTCTGTATTGTATTTATCTTTACGATTCAAATCACATCTTGAACCTAGAGAAAATGTTAAATTAATATCATCTTTATGTGAATTTAGATATTGTCCTTCACAAAGAAATAATGGTGCATAATAATTTTCATAATGAACATTTCCATCTTTATCAGTTCTTCTTCTCACTCAATGAAAAATAACTTGTTGTACTCATCAACTATTGTTAAATTCATCATTTATAAATTTTGGCATAGAAGCTGAAGAAATATTTGCATCACTTGGAATAATACCTACTCCTGTAGCATAATTAGCTCAATCTAAAATTGGCACGCTTTTTCATTTTTTATAATTTTTTGACATTGCTCCTGCATCTTTTTCTGAATATGAATCTAACATTCTATATCCTAGAGTTTTTAAACAAATATCAAAAATTCCTGCATTATTCAAAGCTTCACTAATTGTTGATTGCATCTTTTTCTTTTTTGAAATAAACATTAAAACAAAAATAACACACAATAAACCCGAAAAAAATACAAACATTAATAGAATAAAAAAACTTTCTGCTGATTGTAAAACTAAAAGCAAAAAAATAATTCCTAATATTAATGCAATAATCCCAGATACAAGTGAAATAATAAAATAGATTTTCAACGATTTATATAATGAATTTTTACTCAAAACCTCGTTGCATTTTTGAGTAACTAGTTCTTTAACCTTAGATTCATTTTCATTTCTAAACTCTTCAAAAGTTTTCGATTCCTTTGTTCTTTTCATTTGTATTACTCCTCAATATTTAAATAATCATTATAAATAATTATATATACTAAAAAATTAAATTCATTAATTTTGTATAAAAAACAAGTGCAAATCAAAAGTGAGAACTTTTATAATTTTTTTGATATGAAAAAATATCAAATTAATTCAAGAACAAGTTGTTAACTGAAGAAGGAATTTTTAATAAAAAATAATTGAGGATTTTAATAAAAAATTGATTAATATTATTGTTTTACTAACCCACATACATTAGCTAAATCTATTTCTCTTCATAAAATTTATCATGATGAAATCGAATAAAAAAAATTCAAGTTTACATAAAAAAATGTGTTCTTGAATTTTTAATTATTTTTATTTGCTATTAATCTTCTTTTATTTTATACATTTTGTAAATTAGCTCTATTAGCTGTTCATTTCTATTTTTTATTTTTGGCTCATCAATAGATTCTCAATTGCAAACATTGTCTAATAAAGGTTCATTAGATTCATTATTTGAATATCCATAATATAAACAATTGTCTGATGTAAATGCCTTCTTATATTTATCATTTTTTTCTTTAAAGGTTTTTGCTCCTTGAGTTGAGTTGCCTTTCTTAGAAACTAGCATTCCATTTCCAATTAATTTGACATACTCAACACTAATGTTGTCTAAATCTTTTTTGGCTCTGTCTTTTGATTCCATATGTTCGTATGAGTATTGTATATCACCGAAGTAATCATTTTTGAATCTTTTTGCCTTGTGCAAATCTAATTCATATTTAGGTACCATTTTTAAATTATTATTTAAAAACCATTGAACTCTTAATAATATTTGTGTGTATTCGTTATTAGTTATTTTTACTGTGTCAATGTCTTTTGTATCATAACCATATTGTTTCATTAAGTCAATATACACTTGCTTGTTTGAACTTTGATCAAGGCGAACAATTTTTTGCATGTTGTTAATTTCGCGTCTTAAATTTTGGGCATTTTGAGTACAGTTGTTTTTATTTTCTAAAATAGCTTTAGCTAATTCAAACATTTTTAAAGATAGTGACTCACCACTAAAAAATGAGGTTTTTCAAAAGAAGTTAAATCTCTCTATTTCAAACAGTAATCCTTGAACCAAATTAAATACTTCACTAGTTTTGCCCCCTCTATAAGTGTTGCTAAATAAATTAAATCTTTCTAAAATTGCCATAACAACCGGAATAAAAATAGTTGTTTTACCATTATTTATAATAGCTTGTATATGTGGCATTAAAGATGATAATATTTCTTTGTTATTATAGTGTATATTTAGCTTTTCTAGTGTCTTATTAAATGTGAATTTACTTTTTGAATGATTTGGTTTAGTATACAATAGAGATACTTTTCTTGAGAAATTAATAAATGTATTTAAAATTTCCTCCGCTGAATAATCTTTTCTTTCAAAAGACTCTATTATTTCATTACACATTAAATATACTTTAGAAAATTTAGTTGCGACTGTTTTTGCTCCAACATAATATTTACCATTAAAGAAGAATGATAAATTTCTTGCAAAGTATTCTAATTGTTTTTCTCCTTTTTTTCCTTCAAATTCTAAAGCAAAATCATTTTCGAACTTATTCATTAAATCGCTAACTTTTTTGCTTGTTTTATCTTGTTCTTTGTATTTTTTATAAAACACATTGTAAAATCTACTTTTTAATAACTCAATATCTGTTAAAGGTTTTGAAAGTAAGTTTAATTTTTGGTAATACAAGAAATCTCGATCCGTTTGCATAATCGTAGTTACAATACAAAATCTAGTTAAAAAAGTTTCTGTGAATTTTTCTAATCACATTATCCCTTCTTCTTTGTTAGCATTAATTTTTTCTTTTAATGTGTCAATAATAAATATGTAATTTCTTTGTATTATTTTTTCTTTGTCATCTTTGACATTTTTAAACTCTTCAATAATTTTTTCTTTATCGTCAGAAAATAATAATTTTATTTTTTTGTAAGATACTGAATCTTCTAAACTTTGAAATTTAGATATAATTTTGCAAACACCATTATTGTTTTTTTCAAAAAGACTATATAAAAATTCTTCCCTTATTCCGTATTTAGCAAGTAATTTATATAAAGCAAAACAAATCAATAGAATAGTTGTGGTTCTTTGTTGACCATCAATAATTTTGTGAAAACCAGAATTTACATTTCTCTTTTCAAAAGAAAGTAAAATAGAACCTAAATAATAATAATTATCTTCATCTTTATCGATAAATTCATCTATATCATTAATTAGCGTCTCAATATATGCTTCATTTCAAACATAGTTTCTTTGGAAAATAGGAACATTAATTTCTCAAGTATCTCTAATCTTTTGAAGATATTCAAAAATTGAATATGCGATAGAACTAAAGCTTTCGCCTTTGTTTTTAAGAGATAGAAAGTTGAGATTAAGTTCTCT
The DNA here is from genome assembly GCF_000686585.1 of Mycoplasmopsis lipofaciens ATCC 35015. GTDB lineage: Bacteria > Bacillota_I > Bacilli_A > Mycoplasmatales > Metamycoplasmataceae > Mycoplasmopsis > Mycoplasmopsis lipofaciens. Next base: position 90,956 of record NZ_JMKY01000001.1, on the reverse strand, counting down.
ATTTATGTCATCACTTATAGCGTTATAAGCAATATCTCTGTTTTCAATTATTTCATCTTCTCTTAATAACTTTTTAAACCCTTCTAATTCGTTTTGGATATCGTGAACATTTTTATCATCTTCTAGTAAATATTCAACAAGTTTTTCAAAAAATGTAACTTGATCATCGATATTGCTTGCATCTGAATAATCAATAATCATGCTCATAAAGCTAGAATCTCCTAATTTTTTAGCAAACAAATACAATAATGATGCTGTTGTTTCGAATTCATTACCTGTCTCTTCTTCATCTAGTCTTTTTTCATTAATTACATTCTCATCATCATTATCATCAAAGTCATCATCATTCGTTTTTTTGATAATAAATTTAATAAATTGTTTAAATTTTTTAATCTTGTTTACAACTTCATCAACAATAGTTCTTTTAAGAATAGGGTGTCAAATTGATAAATCGTTTGGTTCAACAATGTTTAGAATTTTACCTTTATAATTTATTATGGCATTGAACATATCTCTTGATAGTGCATAATTGTTCTCACCTTCACTTTTTAATATTCCTAAATATTCATAAATTTCTAAAAATTGTCTTTTTGTGGCTAATGCTGTAGTGCTTGTTTCATAAACTTTCAAATTGCCATTATTAAAATTGTATTGAAATTCCATTTCTTTATTTGCTTCATTTTTAATAATTGGCTTATTAGGTGTGTATTTTTGGCTAATATATGTAACAAAATCTGAACTTTGCATTCATATATTTATACCCTTATCTATATAAGTTTTAACATTTGTTCCTATTTTTCAAAAATCAAAGACATTTGCATTTTTTACCATTTTTTTAAGTTTATCTACAGATATTTTATTTTCCATTTTTTACTCCTTCGTCTTGATTTACATCATTAATTTTTTTTATTGTTTCTAAAATACTTGTTAACACATTTACATCAATTGAGTTACCAGCTTGCCTATACAAATGCGTATTGTTTACTAAATTTTTCGATTTTAGAACTTTTACTTTTTCGTAATCTTCATCGTTGAATCCCATTATTTTATATGCTTCTCGAGCTGTTATGAAACGATGATTTAGCTTCCCTTCTATTGAGTTTTCAAATTGTATTACTCCACTATTTGGATTTCTATCTTGTTTAGTTGTAAGCGTATTAATTTTTCAATTTCTCTTTTGTTGTATATCTAATTTATACAAATGATTATTTTCATTTACCATTTTTATTCTAGATGGTGTGTTGTTCATTAAGGCATCAATTGATTCATCAACTCTTGCGTTTTTTATATCAAATATTCTTAGATACTCACTTTGTCTATCTTTTACAATGTGTTTTTTTCCTATTTGCTCTACAAAGTTAAAGAATTCTTGATCATTGGTAAATGGTGTTTTGATGTTCTTTAAAACACTGATTGCAAATACTCTTTCTCTTTCTTGCAATGAACCATGATGGCTTGCATTAAAAACAGCTGTAAAAGTTTTGTAGCCTTGCCTATCTAAAAATGATTTTCAAATTTCATATTCAGATTTATATTTTTTTACTAATGCTTTAACATTTTCAAGCAACAAATACTCAGGTTTATTATTCATATTTTCTAAAATTCGGCCTATTTCCCAAATTAAGTGACTAGTTGACTCAGAATTAATAATACCTTTTGATCTACCCATATTTGCCACGCTAAGTCCTTGACATGGAAATGAGTAAGTTATTAAATTTACACCTAATGATTCTATTTCTTTAGGATTTATTTTAGTTATATCACAATAATTATTCATAATTAGTTCACTAACTATTAAGTATTTTATTAACTCATTACTATACTTTGAAATATTTTTTACCGGTTTCTTAGAATCAACTGAATAAGTTTTATTTTTTAGAAATTCTAATTGTTGTTCTTTTGTTAATAAATTGTGTTTTGTGAGTATTTTTTGTATTTTTTCTACTGATAGGCCATGATGAATTGCCGAATATACAATATTTGCACGAATATCTCAATCACTTGTTGCTACTACTTTAAATATCTTTCTTTTTTCTCTTTTGTTAATATTATCGATGCTTCGTTTTTGTGCTCCAATTCCTGAAAATGCTTCAAATACCTTTATTGTCTTCATCTAGGCACGAAAAAAGGCACAAAATTTGTGTCATTTTGTGCGATAACTTTCTTTATTATTTTCTTTTAGGAATTTAGAACACTTTATATATATATATATATATATATATATAATTATAAATGCATCTAATTAAATTTCTATTATATGTTGTATTGCTCATATATCCTGCCTTCTTTAACAAATAATAAAATTAATCAAACATTGTGATTATTTATTCGTGTCTAAATTATAAACAATAAAATTTGAAGTAAAAGAATTTTTAAAAAATGCAAAAATATGTGTCAAGTGCAAATCAAAATATAAAATTTTTTTTACCTTGGTTTCATGCTTTACGATTAAATAAATTTATCTTATTTAAGGTTTTTGTCCATTTCTTTGAGAACCATAGATTTTTAACTTTCAGTTAGTTTAGAAAAACTTTTACCATCAAAATTGTTTTTTGAGAATTCATCAGCTCATGATTTTTGTTTCAATGAAAGTTTTTTATATTTATATAACTATTGCTACTATAAACGATAAAGTTCTCAAAATACTTATTAAAATATTTTGATTAATTCAAAATTTTAAATGTTTTATCCTTCTCCTTATTCATCACTATCTATGCCATACATATCTGATAATAATGTGATTATTTTATTAGTTCTAGTCATAATTTTTTTATTTGTTATATTTTTTCACTTTTGAATATTTACTAAACAATCTTTATAACCAACATAAAGAGGATTTTTAACAAGATTATTTTTATAATCTTCTTGCTTTCCGACAAAATCTTTATCTTTAATAGTTGCATTTAATTCTTTATCTATTGGCAAGCCATTACCTATTAAATTAATGTAGTTTAATGTCACATTTCCACCCTGCTTACCTCTGTTGGTAGCTTCCATATGTTCATAGGTATTAGATGTTGTATAGAAGGTATAATAATCTTCTAATTTACTACTTGAATCTAAATCAAGAGATTCAATGGATAAATCATTAGTTAGATATCACATAATCCTTTTTAATAATAAGTTGTACTTTTTATTTTGTGAATTATTTGATTCTGTGTCGTTAGCAACCTTATAAACTTTCTCAAGTTCCTTTTTCAAAGTTTCTTTAAAAGTTTTTTTTGGGATTTTATGAAAAACATTAAGTGTACTTTTAAACATCAATGTTTTTAATTCTTGAATTGACATATTAGGTTTTTTATAGAATATTTCTGCAAGTTTGAAAATTGCTTTACTATAGGATCTTGCATCAAAAGCTGTATGAAGTCAATTAAAATGTCATTTTTCTATTACAAAAAGTAAATTTGCAATATTTGAAAATACTTTTGTTGGTTTTGCATTTAAGGGTTCCTTATTAAACAAATTATGCTTATCTAAAATTGCATAAACCAATGGAATATAAGTTGTATACTTTCCATTTTGAACAATTATGTCTATATGAGGTATTAATCATTTTATGATGCGTTTTTTATCTTCATCAATCTTCAAAATATCTAACTTATTTTGAAGATTATTAATAACATTTTGCGTTGTGTGAAGTATCAAAATAATTGTTGCAAATTTAACAAGGTAATTTAATATGTCAGCAGCTTTTTTGCCCTCTTCCATTTTTTTATTTATTGCATCATCTATGTAAATAAATGTTTTAGATAATTTGCTATATTCCTTATCCGGAAGATCAAATTTAAACCCATTTGAAACAAAATGATAATTTCTAGCGAGACAATCCATGTATGAAGAAGTTTTTGCACTTTCAGATGAAAATTGTTTTTCGAATTTTTCCTTAAAAGTATTCATAAATTTTTCAATAGCATTTCTACTTAGGTTTTCATCGCAAGCAATACCATATAATTTACTTTTGAGTAATTCAATATCTTCTAAAGGCTTAGTTAATAGATTCATTTTTTGGTAATATAAGAAATCTTTTTGTGTTGTTGTTGTAATAAGAACAATTCTAAATTTTTCTAAAAAAATATTTGTATAGTTGATCAACCATTCATCATCATTTTTATTTATTTTAAGATATTCAGATAATTTTTCATATATAGATAACAAATTGTCGTAAATTATTTTTTGTTCTTTATTAGAACATTTTTTAAAAGTATTGGCTATCATTGTACTATCACCTGATAAAAGAACATCAAAATTTTTATAAGATTCAGAGTTTTTTATTCCGACAAACTTTTTGATAATTTTTGTAATTTTAACTCCATCACATTCTTGATCAATTTCAAACATATCACAAAGAATTTTTGGAACTTTTTGATTTTTATTTAAAAGAATTTTATACAAAACAAAAGAAACTAAAATTATAGTTGTTGTTCTTTGCTGACCATCAATAATTCTATATGCGTTAATATCAGAATCTACTGGTTTAGAGTGCAAAATTGTTCCAAAATAATAAAAATCATCTTGTTTGTTTTCAATATAATTTTTGATATCTTCTAAAAATGTGAATACGTATGAATCGCCTCATGTATATTTTCTTTGAAAAATAGGAATTTCTATTTCTCTTCTCTCTATAATTTCTTTTATATATTCATATATTGACAAATTTTTTACAGAAAATTTAATATTTGGATTTTCTTCTTTTTTATAAGGAATAATTAATTCTTTTGAAACTGTTTCGTTTTCAGAAAATAAAACACTTTTTGCCATTCTTACTAAATCTACATCTAAAAGTTGTTTTACATCATTTAGAATTGAATTAAATTTTGTTGTTGAAAGGCCTTTAGTTGCTTCTTCCATTTTATTTATAATTGTTCAAAAATTTGAATATGTAAATACTTTTTTAGTAAAAAATGAATTTATTTCTTCGATATAAACATTGTCTTTTGTTAATTTTGCATAGCTATATAAAAAAGAAGAAGAAATAGAAAACATTTCACTTTTACCATTTTCAATTTTAACTTCGTCTATTCTTTTATCATCAAAATCATCTTCTTTTGATACAAGTTTTTTTAAAAATTCAATCCACTCATTAAATCTGTTTTTCAAATTTTTAAAAACATTTATTAAAAATTTTTGTTCAAATTGATCACTATTTGTTTCATCAAATGAATTTTTTATTATTTCTAAAATTTCTTCTGAAAGAAGATAACGATCGTTATTATCGTTTAATTTATTTAAAACATTAAAATAGATGTAAGTTTTTAAAAACATTATTTTTGTTTTATTTCCATATCCTTTAGCTGTATAAACTTTTAAAGTTTCGTCTTCTCTTAATGTTGGATTTTCAAAAAATCAATTCTTACCATCAAAAACAACAATAATATTTTTTTCGTCCTTGTTAATTATTAAATCTAAAAAGTTGGGGTTTTTTACTCATTCAAAAATACCATTCGAAAAAAATGTATAAAGGTCAGTATGGATTATTGAAGGATTTAAAATTCTTGAATTTTCTATTCTTTTTTTATTTTTTTGATTCATATATTACTCCTTATTTTTTTATGAAAAATTTCATTTTTGTTTTAGATTCAAATGAATATGAAAAAAGAACTATTATTTCAAATAATAGTGCTATTAATAAATTATGTGGAATCAAAAAACAACTTACTAAAAAGTAAACTAGATTTATTACTTAGTATATATATATATATATATATATATATGTGTGTGTGTGTCTAATTAAACTTCTGTTATATGTTGTACATTTCATATGTTCTACTTTCTTTAACAAATAATAAAATTAATCAAACATCTCAATTATTTATTCGTGTTTAAATTATAAACAATAAGAATTTAAAGTAAAAGAATTTTTAAAAAATACAAAATAGAGGTGTGTCAAGTGTAAAACAAAAGTAAGAACTTTTATAATGTTTTTAATATAAAGAAATACCAAATTAATTCAAGAATAAGTTATCAATCAAAAAAGAAATTTAAATATAAAATAATTGCAAATAATTTGAACAAATCGATAAATAAAATAAGTAAAAAAATAATGAAAAAAGGATATAGAAAAAACCCATCTCGTAGAATTTTGAACCAAATGAGATGGGTGTATTAGAACTATGGTTCCTATGGAATTATAATTTTTTTATGTAAATTTTAAAAGTGAATTTAAATATAAAAAGTTCTTACTTTTGTTTTACACTTGACAAAATCAAATTCATTAATTTTATATAAAAAAGTCAGTAGACATAACACTTCTCGATGTGGCTGCTCCATTTCTGTCCTGACCAGATTACAAGGTTATTATTCTACTAACATTTAAAATTATAAACAAAATATGAAAAATAAATACCAATTAATTTATTTTGTAAAAATTTTGTGTCAAGTGCAAATTTAAATTAAAATTTATTTTTTCTTTTTAAAATACAAGAAAATTGTTACACCTAAAACAAATATTATAGCTACAGTAGTTCCTACAGCGATATAAATTGTTCTATTTTGAGATTTTTTTGCATTTTCGTATTCTTCTTTTTTAGTGTTCTTATTGTCAATTGCATCTCTTGTATCTTGAAGTGCTTTATTAATTTTTTGTTTTGCTGCTTCAATATTATTTGGATTGTAATTTTGATCAACAATTGCTTGTTGTTCAGCAATTAAAGTTGCAAGATTTTCAGCAAGTTGTAATTCTGTATCTTTAATTGATTCTTTATATGCAATGGCTTGCTCTTTTGCTAAAGCAAATTCATTCTTTTTATTATTAATATTTTCTTTAATTGAATTTAATAATTCTTGAAGGGCTTGCGTTGCACTTTTAACTTCTTGAGGTTCAACAGCGCTTTCATTTACTATTTGATTTTTTTGATTAATTAAATCAATAATTCTTTGCGCATCCTCTGAATTTGATGCCGCAATTATGTCTTTATAGGCTTCGGCTTCTGATTTTTTACTTTCATAAAGTGTTTTTTCAGAGCTGACAAGATTATTTTTAAATGAATTATTTTTCTCTACTAAAATGTTTTTAGCTTCTTCAATTTCATCAATTGTAACATTTGAAGAATTAACAACTTGGTCTTTTTGTGCAATTAATGTTTCAAGAGCCTGAACCTCTGTTGGGTAATCATTTTTATATTTATTAATCGTTGCATTTAGAGATTCTTTGGCATTTTCGTATTCTGTTTTTTTAGCATTTTTAATTTCACTAAATTTAGAATTGTATGCAACAACTAAATTTTGAAATTCAGATGGAATAATTCTATCGTCATTAGAATTCGCAATTTTATCATCATTTGCTTTGTTTTGAATTTCGTTAACTATTCCTTGTAATTCACTATATAAAGTCGAATCTAATATTGAAGAATTTAAAGTATTAAATTCTCTTACTTTAAGTTCTGCTTTTTCTCTTGATTGTGTTGAATATACTAAATTAGATTGTGTTGAAATTATTAGAGATTTTGCTTCTTCAATCTCTTCTGTAGTCAAATTATTTGCATCCTGCAATAATATTTCTGCATTTTTAATAGCTACATCATAAGAAGAATATGTAACGGTTGTATAATCATCTGAATTTGATTTTTTGGTATTAACAAGTTCACTAAGTTCTGCAATATTACCTTTAATTTTAGGATTATCTATAATAATTCTCAAAGCATTGGTTATTAAATCAATTGATTCTTTTGATATATATTGACTATCTCTAACTTCTTCTGCATATTGTTTAATTTTTTCATATTTTGTTTTATAACTATCTAATCATTGATCTGTATCAGGTGTTCTAGATATTTGATTTTCTAATTCATTTTTATCTCCTGGTAAATGATTAACTTTAGATAATACTATTTCAGATATTTCAGGAATTTTATTAGTTCATGAAATCTTTAATGATATTATTTTTTTATTAGTTGGAAGATCAAAACTATTTATAGTTTGAGAAAGTTTTCCTAAAACAATATTTTCTACATTGTTTGATGATTCATCAAACAATTCTGCAATAACTTCCGCAGAAGAGACATCACCATATTGAATTATTTTTACGACTTTAAGATCTTGTGAATCTTGGATTTTATATGAAATATGTCCATTAGCCGAACTGCCTTTATATGTTGTGTTAAAATCTTTATCAATCATATTTGAAGGTAATTTATTAGGTTCTTCTATGGTTCCAGAAAAGTAATTTGATGTTTCTTTTGAAATGTATTCTCCATTATTAATAACAATTTCATTGAACATAATTGCTCTATTTGGATAATTAGCTAATATTTCAAATTTAATGTATCTAGCATTTTGATTTAATTCATCAGAACCAACATATCTAACATTTGGATAGTTACTATCTACATTTCAAAGACCTAAACTTACTAGTGTTCCTTCTCTATTTGAATCAGTTGTTGAGTCTCCAACAACAAAAGCCTCGGTTCATATATTTCCATTTTCTGATAACAATACTTTTGCATCTCTTAAATAATCTGAATGATTATCATTTGAATATATTCTTAATGAGTTAATATTAATTGTTTTTCCAAGATCAAAAACAAATTCATCTCCTTTTTTTGGATTTCCACCAAATTTAATAGTGGTATTCATATTGCTATCAAAGGCAGCACCATTTTCTCTTGTATCACCTCAACCATTATTATTTTCTATTGTAGCATTAACTAATGTACCAAACGCAACATTTGAAGCAATAGTTAAATCAAATTTTGAAATATCAATTGTTTTTTGATCTGCCTCCTTATTTATTATTCTTAAATATCTGAAGCTCTTGTCTGCTAATTCATCCATTGAAGAAACATTATTTCACACTAATGAATTATCAGAATATTGAATTGTTAAACCACTAAATGATGAAGAGTTAAGTTCTACCTTTTCGACTGGTAAAATATCACCTAAATCGTAACCAAAATATTCGTCTTGATTTAAAATAATTCCATTTTGAGGTTCAAAACTAAAACCACTTGAAGATTTAGTAGCTTTTAATTCTTGAGAAGATTTGTTAGTATAAACATTTTTAGAACTAGTTCTAGTTTTTTCAATAACAGAAAGTTCTTTTATTTTTCATCATGTTCTAGCATTTGATGTACTTGTAACTCTTAAAGAATCAACATATGATATAGTTGAAGGAACATCAAACTCGACAACGCCTCCAGCTCCAGTAACAGTTTTTATTTCTTGTCAATTATTATTTCCGCCTAGTGAAACCTCAAATTTTAGATTACTCATTTTATCACCAGAATCTGCCTGTACAAATTTAATATGACTTAACTCTAAAACTTTATTGAAGTTTACTACTATTCCGTCTCCAGCACGTATATTTCCTTGACCACTTGTTCCACCTGCAATTCATGCATAAGTTGTTTCATCGCCGTCAGTTATATATCTAAAATTGTTGTTTTTGGCATTATCATTAATACTACTATGATTTGGGATATGTGAGTTGCTGCCTTTTGCCTTACCAATTACTGGTTCATTATTATAACCAGTTACTTTAATTTCTCCTACCCGTCATCAAATTCTTTTGTTTTCTTTATTTATAACTCTAATTTTATTTGTTAAAACTCTATTTAACACAGTTTGTTCTAAACTATTATCTAAATTACCAAATTTTTTTCATTGATTATCATTATTATCAAAATATTGAACTTCACCCTTATTAATGACATCACCATGTTGCGAATTACCTTGACTAAGATATACGGAAGTAACTTCTTTTATCTGATCTAAAATAAGTTCAAAACCCGCACCATTATTAGTACGTGAACCATCACTAGAAATTCAATACTCGGTACTGATATTATCATCAAGAAGATTACTTGTTGAACCATGATGAGAACGAGAACCATTACCAACTAAATTAATTTGTGAAATAGTAATTGTATCATCATCAGTGTTGATTGTATAATCTTTATTAATATGGAATGCATTTAAAGTAAATCAACTATCATCTCCATTGTCGGCTGTTGAAATTAATCTAACACCCAAAACCCCAGAAATATTAATATCTCTTTCATCTATTTCTCTAACTTGATCTCTAGGCATTTCATAATTTTTACCAGGAATATCATTTCAATTAGTTCCATCAGTTGTATATTGCAATTTTGAATGATATAAATGATTTTTACCATTTTCTTGTTTAATATAAATGTTCTTTAATTCAATTGGTTTTGAAAATTTAACACCAAAATAATCATTATTTTTTATAATATTTGAACCATCTTTATATCTTTTTCATTGAACTGTTGTTGATGAATTTAAATTAAATAAATCATTTGGATTTCCAGAAGTAGAATTTATAAAAGAATTAGAAATAAAAGTAAATCTATTTCTTGTTTCATCTAAAACATCTTGTTGTAAATTACCTACAAAGTTTCCTAAAAAATTGATAAAAGGAGTTATGTGTTGTGGACCAACTTCTGCTCTTTCCATATGATCAACGTAATGAAATTTATGATTTCTAGAAGAAATTAAATTATTTCTTCCTCTATTATAATTTTCAATCGCATCAATTGTGTTACCAATTTTAAATTCTTTAAGAGATTCTAAAAAATAATTTGCTGCAGATGTAATATCTTTTCAAGCATCCAATCAATAAATAATTTGATCTCTTATTCTTGAATCTCCCGGATTATTTCTATATGTTTCTTGAGCTTTGTATAATATTTTAAATTCATTAATTAACAAGTCAATATCTTCTACTTGATAAGTATTGTTATTTAATTTTTCTCTAAAAGTGTTTAATTTTTCTTTCAAAATTGATGACTCTTCCAATTTAACAACACGACTATCCATTTTTTGATTAATCATGTGCTTCGAAAGTTCTTTTAAAGCAAGAGAAGCAAGAGTATCGTATGAAGATTTTGAATCAACATGTTTAAATGATGCATTATAAGCTTTGTCTGCATCATCTTTACTTTTTCAAATATTTCATGTATAGTCTGCATTTCCAAAAATAGCCACTTTTGAAGGTTCTGATTGTTGCATAGGATTTAAAACAACACCTTCTAAATTATTTGGGTTTACAGAAGGGTGTAAAAATTTATCATATCCACCCATAATTAAGTGAGATTTTGAATTATCAGAACAAGGTCAATTTATTCATAAATAAGGAGCTCTTCCCGCATTAGTAGTAAAAGAATTCGTAAAATTAACTGATGATTCTCCTCAAACTCTTCCACCAGTTACCAGAATTTGAACTTCTGGTGGATAATTTTTGTAACTACTATTGTTTCCTCAACCTCCATAATCAGTAGGACAAAAAGCTAGAGTCTCTTTTAAATCTGGATATGTTTGTTTTTGTTCTTTAATTCATGCCACCATATCTGTAAGTAATTTAACGTAATTAGAACCACCAACATCTCTAGCATCATCTGCTAAAATTGCAATTTGTCTAACCCCAACTTCTATTGCTTGTAAAAACTTAGCTTGTAGTATTTGTAAGTCGTTTTGATAATTAGATTCTGTATCAAATCTAATTGGTCTATGCATAAACGGATGTAAAGCAAAAACAAATCTACATTTAGAATTATTTCCAGCCTTTGCTAATGGCTTAATAAGTCTATCTAATTCCTCTTGTGTGTATAATGTTCTTCATTCTCTATTGTGTTTGGGATCATCTTTTGGCGCGTAAAAATAAGAATTTAATTTATAGTAACCACTTCATTCCATTAATTTTGAACGGTCTTCTACACTTCAAGGATTACCATAGTAGCCTTCTATAAAACCACGACTTTTTACATCTGCATAATCTTCAATAGTAAATTCTCGTATACTGCGTGAAATTTGATTAAAAATATGATACAAGGTTGTCAAGCCATAAAATGTTGAATCATTGTCTCTACCATAAACAGTAATAACATTGTCATTATTATCTAAAACATACGAATCTGTTTTTTCAAATAGATTCGCTGTTGAAACACCATTTTTTATATTATTATCAAAATAATTATCAACAAAATTATCTGCATTATCTTTTGTACCAATAATTATATTTGTCATATCCCGTTTTATTTCACGAGATTCAGAATAAGACAAATGTTTAAGATTCATTATTTCTTGCAATCTTGCTTTTGTTGCTTGATCAATACCTTCTTCAATAATAAAATTAATTTTAGAAGTAATTAAATAATCTTCATCTCTATAAGCAACAGTATGAGGATTTGGAAAAATCTCATATTCCTTATATTTATTAGTTGGTGTGCTATTTGTTGCTCCTGATGCACTAATTATTGCTGTTAGAGAACCCAACAAACTCATTCCTGATAAATTAGTTATCAAATTCTTAACTATTTTTTTCATTCTTCTCCTTTTTATTTTTAAACATTAAATTCGCATTATATTTTAATTATAAATATAAAAAGGCCGCCTTATGAAGAAACAATTTAAACATAAAAATAAAACAATGAAATTTAAAATTATAAATATCTTTTATTGTGGAAAATTTTCATATTAATTTTTTTTATATATAATTAAACTATGAAAAACTTCTCATATAAAGATATCTCGAAACTAGCTGGAGTTTCGATAAGCACAATTAGCCGTTATTATAATGGAGGATATGTTAGCAAAGCTACTAAACAAAAAATTACTAAAATTGTAAAGGAACATAATTACTATCCAAATCATGGAGCTCGTTTAATAAGAGGCAGAGATAACTCTATTTTTGTCATTGCTCCAGAATGATTTGAAAGTGCATACACACATATTATGAATGGTATAGAACAGGGCGCTAAATTACATGATAAAAAAGTTTTAATTACCTATTCATCAAGTAATATTGAAGAATATATTGAATCAATTAAATATGTATTGTCTTGAAAACCGGGTTCAGTTGTCTTTTTTTTACCAAGTGATCCATCTAAAAAAATTGTAGAATATTTAAAACAAAATTTAGGAGACATACCAGCAATAATTTACGGCCAAAATGAAGAATTATTTAATTGCATTACAATAGATTTTGAAGACGCGTTTGAAAAATTAACAACACGTTTTGTTCATTTTATTGAAAAAGGCCAAAAAATTATTTATGCTGAGGATGGGAAATTGAATGAAGAACAAAAAGAAGCTAGACTTTCTGGATTTAAAAAGGCATGTAAAAAACTTAATATTGAATACGAAATATGTACTCTAAAAAACAAAGATCCAAAACAAATACATCAATTTTTAAATAATTTAAGATTAAATAACCATGTAAATGTTGTTTGCTCAACCCATGAAGTTTTTGTTAGTTTAATCTCTTCGCAAGATAAAAATTTAAGATTAACAGATATTGGTTGACTTTCAATATTCGATTATCAACATAAATATAAAACAAAAATATTTTTAGATTATCCTGAAATAGGGCTAATTATGGAAAAAATATTATTTAACAATATTATTGATGGAACTATGGAAAGTAAAATTATTAAACCAAGAATTGTATAAAAACTACGTAACCCAAAATATACGTAGTTTTTTTATAAATATTTATTTAAAACCTTTTTGATGTACTTTTCATTATCTTTTCTTTTAATATCTTCACGCTTATCAGACTTATTCATTCCAATAACAAGTGCAATTTCTATTTTTATTTTACTTTTATTATTAAAATAAATTTTTGTTGGTATTAATGTTCCACTAGGTTGTTTTTCTAACTTATGCGCTAAACGAAGCAATTCGTTTTGATGCATTAAAAGTTTTCTTTCTCTAGTTTCATCTACTTTTAATAACATATATTTGCTAAATGAAGCATTACATAATCATAATTCGTTTTTTCTAAAAAAACAATATGAATTAGTTAAATTCACAGTATTTGCTCGAGATGATTTTACTTCTCAACCTAATAAAGAAATTCCACATTCATGTTTCTCTATTATTTTATATCCATGCAATCCTTTTTTATTTTCACTTATAATTTTCATAATTTTAATATTATAAATTATTTAATTAAATATATCCTTTTATAATTATGAATAAAAAAGATAGAAAAATCTATCTTCTTATTTTTCGTGATTAAACACTCTTGTTTTAAATGCTTCATATGGTACAAAACCCATACCCTTTTCAACAATTGTGTTATCTTTAATAATCATTCATGCTGGAATACTTGAAACACCTTTTTCCACAGCAAATTCTTTGTCAATATCAATATCAACACGAAATACAGGAATATTATCTTTTTCTGCCAATTCTTCTAATGTATTTTTGAACATTTTACATGGAGGACATCATTGCGCATGAAAAACTAAAACATGTAAACCTTTTAAATTAGATACTAAATCTAAATATTCTTCTTTTTTAACGTCTTTTAACATTTTTTCTCCTTACAAATTAATAAAAACTATGATTTGGAATTATAAACAAATAATTATTAAAAATCTATATTTTTAACATATTTAGCATTTGATTCAATAAACTCTCTTCTAGGTAATACTTCGTCACCCATTAAAGTTGTGAATACTCAATCAGCTCTTGCTGCATCTTCTATTTGTACTTGCAACATTTTTCTTGCAGAAGGATCCATTGTTGTTTCTCACAATTGAACAGGGTCCATTTCTCCAAGCCCTTTATAACGTTGTACATTAATTTTTACATTTGGATTAAGTTGAGACATAATTTCTTCTTTTTGTTCATCATTATAAGCATATTGCACAAATTTATTTTGTTGAATCTTATAAAGAGGAGGTTGAGCAATGTAAATAAAGCCATACTCAATAAGAGGTCTAAAATATCTATAAAAAAATGTCAATAATAAGATTCTAATATGAGCACCATCGACATCAGCATCAGTCATTATAATGATTTTATGATATCTCAATTTATTTATATTAAATTCATCCCCAATTCCTGTTCCTAGAGCTGTTATCATTGCTAAAATTTCGGCATTAGCAAAAACCTTTTTAGGTTGATTTTTTTCAACATTAATAACTTTACCACGCAATGGTAATATAGCTTGTGTAACACGATCACGACCCATTTTTGCAGAACCACCTGCAGAATCACCCTCAACAATATATAATTCACTTATTTCAGCATTCTTACTAGAGCAATCTGCTAGTTTTCCTGGTAACGAGCCTGTATCAAATACCGTTTTTCTTCTTGCTGCATCGCGTGCTGCTAAACCTGCTAAACGTGCTTTTTTAGTAAAAATTGTTTTTTGAACAATTAATTTTGCTTCAGTAGGGTTTTCGTTTAAAAACCTTTCAAAACTTTCAGAAAATACCTTATTTACAGCCATTCTCGCATCTTTATTACCAAGTTTGCCTTTTGTTTGACCTTCAAAAATAGGATTTGAGTGTTTAACAGAAATAATTGCAACAATTCCTTCTTTTACATCTTCTCTTGATACTTTATCATCTTCATTTTTAATAAGTCCACATTCACTACCATAATTGTTTAACAATCTAACTAATGAATCATAAAAACCGCTTTCATGAGTACCACCCTCAACAGTAATAATATTATTTGCATATGAAACAACATTGCCAGTGATTTTATCGTTATATTGAATTGCCACTTCTACTTGAACCGGAGTTTCTCCTTGTAAAGAATATTCTCCCTCTGCATAGATAACTTCATCATGAATTAGTTTTTGTCCTGTATTCATTTCCTTAACAAAATCAATAATTCCACCCTCAAAATAATATTCCTCAAAAGTTTCATCTCTTTCATCACGAACAGAAATTCTAACACCTTTATTTAAATATGCAATTTGTTTTGCGTGATCTAAAATAACAAATTTATCAAATTTATTTTTTTCCATAATTGAAAAATCTGGATGAAATTTAATTTTTGTTCCTGAATCATTTAAATCAGTATTTCCAATAACTTTCAATGATTGAACAATTTTTCCACCATTATTAAAATGAGCATAATGAATTTTTCCATCTCTTTTTACTCATACTTCTAAATCATCACTTAATGCATTAACAACTGAAGCACCCACTCCATGTAGACCTCCAGAAACTTTATAACTATCGGAATCGAATTTACCTCCAGCATGTAACACCGTTAAAACTGTTTCAACTGTTGATAATTTTGTTTTTTCATGAATTTCTACAGGAATTCCTCTACCGTTATCACTAACTTCAATATAACCATCTTTTGTAATTATTATTTCTACTTTATTAGCATAACCTGCCATACATTCATCAACAGAATTATCAACTATTTCTCATATTAAATGATGTAGTCCTTTTATACCTGTTGTGCCAATATACATACCGGGTCTGACTCTAACAGCTTCTAGTCCTTCTAAAACTCTTATATTCGAAGCTGAATATTTTTGATTTGACATGTAACCTCCTCTATTGGGTTTATCTTAATATTAATAATATTAAGATTATATCACAAAAATTATTTTTCAATTGTGTTTAAAAAATGAAAAAAATATGAAAAATATTATAATAAAATTAAAAATATTATTTTACCATAATTACTGTTTTATAAAATAATTGGTAAAAAGAGATAATTGAACTATAAATAAATTTTAAAAATATGTTATCATTATATAACTTAAATTTGTATTAACTAATCAATTAAAAAATTTATTGTAAAAGTAATGTTTTTATGACTGCAAAGTCGTTTTTTTATCTTTTTTAAAAGGAGGGTTTTATGGAAGAACATAAAAATAATAAAGAAATGCAAGAAATTCTTTCAACTCATGAAGCTTTCGTTAATGATGAGAATGAAATTGAAGAGGGAAATAAAAAAAGTAAAACAAGAAGCAAAAAAAAGGTTGTTGAAAAAAAACATACACATTATAGATTAACTAAATTATCTAATTTTGTATTAAAATTGTCTAAATTCTATGCTCCAATGCCCATGTGAAAACTTGGTTTAATTACCGGTGGTTTGGCGGTTTTATTTGGAATAATAAGTGTATTTTTCGTTAAAAACCCTGGTATTTATAATTTTGGTTTAGCCGCATTTGGCCAATCAATTGCACGTTTAACAAATGTATTACTAAGAAATTCTTCTAATATAACAAAACCAATTTATAACATAATCGATAATGCTTTATTCTGGATTTTATATCTATTTTTAAGCATACCTTTATTTATTTTTGGGTGAAAAAAAGTAGGGAAAGTTTTCACAATATTAACTTTAGAATTTTTAGTTGTAAGTAGTTTAATTTCATTTGGAATTGGTCAAATACCGGGTGCTAATGATTTTTATATTATTGGAAATTTTGATCACCCAGAATTTAGTAATAATTTAAAAAATCAAATAGCTAATAATTTATGACAAGGAAAAAATCAATTGTGATCGTTAATTCCTATTCAATGAAATGATGGTGGCAATATAATTGCACAGATTTTATTTTCAGTAACATACGGATTTATGTTAGCCTTTTTCTTTGCTGTAATAGCAATAATTGGGGGTTCAGCCGGAGTTACAGGTATTATAGGCGAATACATGTCTGTTGTAAAACATAAAAACTTTGGCACTATAAATGGATATATAAATATTTTTATTATTTTTATTTCTGTTATTGTTGGAACATATTTACCTGGAAGTTTATTAATAAAGGATTTAAAAGGTATTTCAATAAACTCATTAACAACTAATCAAGCCGAAATAACTAGTTTTAACAATTTAATAAATCTAAAATGAAAACCACCTTTATATTTTTCGCCGAATTTTATTTCAACATTTATTTGTAATTTTGTTTTCGTTGCTTTTTTAAATAGATTGTTCCCACGTTTTAAAATTGTACAATGTAAAATATACTCATCACATATGACAGCAATTAGAAAAGCTATTGTAAATGATAAAAAAACAATTAATAGTTTTACAATAACTGTAGGTGAAAGTGGATATAGCGGACATTCAACTAAAGTATTTTCATCTATAACATTGTATAAACAAATACCTAGATTGATAAAAAGAATTCGTTCAGTAGACAAAAACGCTCTAATTACAATAAGCAATATTGCGTCGGTAGATGGTCAAATTTATATACCAGATGATAAATTTTAAAAGCTTTTGCTTTTATTTTTTATTACTTTTTTAGATATATTAATATAATTAAAATTATGAAATTAAATTATATAGATTACAAAAATTATAGAATTCCTATTTATATTGAGGATAATAAAGTAGATACAACTTTTTTATTTTGTCATGGATTAAATTCAAGCAGCAATTTTATACAAAAAATGCTTAAATATAAGCATGATTATAATGTTGTTGCAATTAATTTCCCAGGAAGTAGATTTTTTAAATCAGTTAAACCTGAAGAAATAACATTAGAATGATGAATTGAAGCCGCAGAACAAGTTATTAATCAAATTAAAACAAAAAACATCATCGTTGTTGGTCATTCAATGGGAGGCGGTGTTGCTTTAAAATTAGCTAAAAATCCAAAAGTTAAAAGAATTATTATGATGTCTACCATAAATCCCAATATGGTAAATACCAATTCTTATTCCATTTTACAAAAGGTAATTTCACCTAAAGGAAAGATGTCATCAATCGTAGGCAAATTTATCACTAATTTTACTTCTAAATTTAACAAAACTAGAAGATTAAATGAAAGTTTTTCTCGTTCAGGTGCTTGATTTAATCTTTTAGAAAAGTATATTCTAAATGAAGAATATATGAAAGAACTAGATAAAGATTATAAAAAATATGCAGATAAAATTATTTTTATTATTGGAGATAAAGACAATATTATAGGAACAAAATACTTTTTAGAATATGCAGAAGAATTAAATGTTCCTTATTTTGTTGTAGGTAGAGGGCACTCTCCTGCTAAAAGTGATCCAAAAAGATTAGCTGTATATTTCAATCGATGAGAAATGCCTAAAAAAAGACATTGATGACAAGGATTTGTTAAATTTAAAAATAAAATTTATGAGGCAACAGATAACAAAAAAGATTCAGATGAAGATATAGAATTGATAGAAGCTGTAGAATTGGTTGAGACATTAAATCAAGGTGGAGAAAATAATGGATTATAATCAATTTGAAATTCAATTAAAAAAAACTTTAACTACCAATAATGGACCTAAATTATTAATGAAATTAATAGATGCTCCTTATCGTTATATATCATTATTAAATCCATTTAATTTTAAAACGAAAATGGAACAATCTTTTCTAAGAACGCAAGAAAATACTTATTACAAATTTTTAAAAGAAATTGCGGAATATTTTTTAATACAATATCAATATGAACTTTTGGACAATAATATTCAAATTCATCGACCTATAAATGAAAATGAATTTGAAACTGTTAAATTAAAACCGCAATTACTTTTCACTGATCAAGAAAAAAATTTAAATGTTGTTTGAATTAAAAAAAGGGATACTTATTCAGCAAGCAAAGCGGTTGAAATATTTGAAAAATTTGTACAAAATATAAAAGATATTCAATTTGGATATAAAGAATATAAAATCAAAGGTTTTATTTGATTTATTGACAATGAATTTCATTTAAATGAAAACTACTATTTATCTCAAATTGATTCTAATTTAGATCAATTAAATCTAAAAATTGTATATTCATCAGATTTTTTAGCACATTTTGATCACAAAAGTGACTGAGAACAAATTGAACAACATATGTATAGTTTTAAACAAAAAGACTATAATTTCTTATTAGAAATGCCTAATTTAGATACAGATTCAGAAACATTAGAGTTTATGATTAACATGAGCAATTCATCATGAGAAAAACTAATATCTAATGATGATATTTATTTAAATATTAGAAACAAAATTTTTGATCAAAGAAACGAAAATTCTAATTTTTTTAAAGCTTTAAAAATAAGAAATATTAAAGAAACAGCATTAGATGAAGATGATTTTAAATTGAAAAGAATGCAATTTGAAAATAATAAATAAAAAAAATTATGTGTTTGGATTTAATTACACATAATTTTTTATTATTCTCCTTGTGTTACATTAAAATAGATGTCATTGAGAGACATTTTATAAACTCCAATAGATTTATAAGACAGATTATTTTGTAAAACACTAGAAACAATATTGTCAAATTCTTTATCATTACATTTAATTAAGATATTAAAATCGCTAACCAAATATTTAATTTTACTATTTTCATTTGATTGAAGATTTTTAACTAAAAGTTCTATTTTATCGATGTCTTCGGATTCTATTCTATAATTAAATTCTTGATTTTGTTCAATTTCTTTAATAGATTTATTCTCTTTAACTTCGCCTAATTCCAAAACTGTAAAAGAATCTATATATTGTGCTAACTCTGTAAGAATATGACTAGAAATAAATATTGTGATTCCTTTTTTATTAATTTCTTTAAGATTCTCATATAATTCAACTCTAACTTTAGGATCTAAATTAGCAGCAGGCTCATCCAAAATTAATATTTGCGGATTGTGAATCAATGCTTGTATAAGTAATATTTTCTTTTTTTGTCCAGATGATAAATAATTACCTTTCTTCATAAAAATTTCTTTTGGTATATTAAAACTCTTTAATCATGTCATAACTCTATTCTTTGCTTCATATTTAGAAAGACCAGAACACTCAGCCATAAATAACAAATATTGTAAAACTGAAAAATTTTTTGGAAATGTTGCTATTTCAGGGACATATCCAATGAAACGTTTAAATTCAATATTTTTAAAAGAAATATTGTTAATCAATATTTCACCTTCTACATCAGGATAAAAACCTAATAGTGAACGGAAAAGAGTTGTTTTACCAGCACCATTCGCGCCTATAAAACCATGAAAAGAACCCTTTTTAACAGTAAATGAAACATTTTTTAAAGCATGTTTTGTAGAACGTTTTTTGTCTTTAAAATATTTATTTACATTTTTTACTTCGATTGCAAAATTATTTTCCATATTATCACCTTTTTCTAAGAATTAAATGATTTCTTTTCATAAAGTTTAGAGCCTAAAAAAGTTAATCCAATTGAAATACTCAAATATAAAATAATAACAAAATACCAAGGATAGACTTTATAAGCAATCTTTTTTACTAATTGCCCAGAAGAAATGTTTACTAATTCATAAAAACCTATATTTTGTGAATTTTCTAAAGTAAATTCATAAAAATTTGGTGAAATATTTTGATTATTTTGTTGAATTGTATCTAAAATTATTTGCTCGCTAATTAAATTTAATAGATCATTTGTAAAAGAATAAACACCTATTTGACTCGTTGAATTTATTTCATGAACAAAGTCTGAATAGTTTGTAGCATTAATTAAGTTATTATAATAATTTTGAGTTTCTGAGGTTAAGTTAGTAACATTAATTTGTTTAATAGCTTTTGACATATATTCAAAAATTATTGATTCTAGATTTTGTGCTATTACTTCTTTTAAATTATTAAAATATTGTAATCTTTGATTTTTTGTAATTAAACTATCTTTAAATTCAACATATTCATTTGAAGATATAATGTTTTGTTTAATTTGATTTATTTTCGTGTCTAATTTGCTAATCAGTTCTTTATAAACCTCTTTATTCAACATCCCATAACCTAAAAAATTTTCTATAGAACTATCTAATTTGTAATTTTCTACAACGAGATTGCTTGCTAAAGATTTTAGCATGTCTTCTATATTGTTAGAGACTTTTCTATTGAAAAGAAGAATATATGGATTATTATTTAAATCATATATTTCACTCTTAGAAAATTCTTTTTCATCAACTTTTTTAATATAAAAATTTGTATTTGTTGCAGGTATAGAATTTTGAATATTCATCTCAATCATATCAATAGAAAAATATGTAAAAACATTTGTGAAATGAACAAATTTTAGTCAATTAGTTGCATTTAAATTATATTTATATATATCTCCTTGTGAAATATTCGCATTGTTAAGTAATTCATAATTACTTTCAAAACCTTTCAACTTTAAATTTCGTTTATTTAGTGATGATAAATTATCTAGATTATCAAGTTTTTTATTTATCAAATAATTATTTGTAACTCGTATATTGTTTCTAGGCAAAGAATATTCAAGAATATTTACCAACATACCACTTGTTATAATTGATGAAATAATCAAAGAAGATAATCCTTTTCTAGAAATCTTTGTATAAAGTGCAGAAGTTAAAGAAACTATAAAAATTGTAATAATTAACATTGTAATGGTTGAAAAAACTAAGAATTTCCAAATAAATAAAAACGTAACTCATTTAATCTTGAATGAAAAACTCAATATTGTAAATGGAACCAAAATAATTAATATATTTGGTAATAACGAAAATAATAAAGCTGTAAGTCAACTTGATCAATACATTTGTTTTCTTGACATAGGTTTGGAAAACATAACATATTCCAAACCTTGATCCTTAAATATACCAAATGTTTTAGAAGAAATAAGCGATGACAAAATGATAAAAGATATAATTTGTTGTAGTATTGTTGAATATGTATAAATATTAGTAATTTTTGACTCTGAAATATCTGTATTATCAGTTAGAATCACACTTAATGATGCAATTATAGCAAACAAAAATAATATTACACTTATAATTCAATTCGATTTATCCTTAACAAAATTAAATCATTGTAATTTAAATAATGTTTTCATAGAACCTCCCGTATATAATAATTTTTAATAATAAAATTATAGTATTATTTGATGTTACTTAAAAGAAAAAATGGAATTTTGTACTATTATTTTTATATAATAATAAAAGCAATAATATAGGAGTATTTATGAATCAAAAAATAGTAAAAAATAGTTTATTTAAGGATAATAAAATGATTATTAAATACATTAAATACCTAGTTGAGTGATTGAAAGAAAAAGTCAAAAACGCAAATTGTAATGGCTTAATATTTGGAATATCTGGCGGCATAGATTCTGCTGTAGTTGCAGCATTGTGTAAAAAAGCTTTTCCGAATAACTCGCTTGGTGTTATTATGCCAATAGACAATATGGAACATGACATAAATGATATTAACCAATTAGTAAATAATTTGAAATTAAACACCAAAAATATTGATTTAAAAAATAGTTTTGTTGCATTAACAAATGAATTAAAGGATATTGATGATAGATTAGCAATTAGTAATATTAAACCTCGACTAAGAATGACAACATTATATGCCTTAGGTCAACAAAAAAAATATTTAGTTGTTGGAACAGATAATGCAGCAGAATATTTTATTGGTTATTTTACAAAATATGGAGATGGCGGTGTAGATTTATTACCTATTTCTCATTTGTTGAAATGTGAAGTTAAAGAAATGGCTAAATACTTAAATATACCTGAATCAATAATTAATAAAAAACCTTCGGCAGGATTATGAGAAGGTCAAAATGATGAAGACGAACTTGGTATAACATACTATGAAATTGATAACTATATAATGGGAAATTATGATTTAATTACACCTGAAAATAAAGAAAAAATGATAAAATTACATAAGTTTTCTCAACATAAAAGAGACAAAGCTTATCAACCTAAAAAAATAAACGAAATATAGAAATAGAAGGAGATAATTATGGCAGGACATTCACATTGAGCAGGAATTAAACATAAAAAAGGAGCTAACGACGCAGCAAGAGGAAAAATATTTCAAAAAATGTTTAAAGAAATATATGTTGCAGCAACAAGTGCAGGAGGACCAGACCCTGATAGCAATCCTGCGTTAAAACTAGCAATATCAAAAGCAAAAAGTAAAAATATGCCTAAAGCAAACATTGAAAGAGCTTTAGCAAAAGCAAAAGGTGATGGAAAAGATAGTTCAGCATATGTTGAAACTTTATTTAATGCAACAATTACAGGAGGAGCAACATTTTTAATACAAACATTGAGTGACAATATGAATAGAACTAAAAGTTCTATGACTGCGCACTTTAATCGTCAAAATGCAACTCTAGGTAAAACAGGACAAATACCTTTTCAATTTGATCATAAAGGAGTTTTAGAAGTTTCAAAAAATTTAATTGATGAAGATTCTATAATGATGTTTGCAATGGAAAATGGAGCAGAAGATTTTGAAGTGAACGAAGAATCTTATTTAATAACAACATTACCTGAAAAATTTTCTGACTGTAAAAATTCTATTGAAGATTCTCTGGGAATAACAGAATTCATGCAATGCGAAGTAACATATATTCCTAATTCAACTGTTGTTTTTAATGGCGAAAAGGCCAAAAAAATTCAAGAATTTATTGAAAAATTAGAAGATGATGATGATGTACAAGAAGTATTTCATAATATCGAATTTGAGGAATAATTTGTAGAAAGAACAAATGGAAAAATTTATTAATATTTTAAAAAGTGGAGCGATATATTTTGGTCAAAATCCTCAAGGATGAGAGCAAGATTTTTTTGCTAGACTATACTTTGTTATAATAGCATCATTTGTAATGCTATTTATTCCTTTTTTAATCACTTTAATTTTTCCTTTTTTAAAAAAAGACACATTAAGTAAAAAAGGAAGTGTTATTTTATATGCTTTTGTAACTGGATTTTTTATAACAATGGCATTATTTGGTTTTTTAAGAGAATCACTGGAAAAAAGTAGTTTAAGTGCGAAAGCCGAAGGTTTTTCTGGATGATCGTTATATGGTTGAAATATATTATTAGTAGGTGGTGGATTAACCGCGGGTTTATCATTTGGTTGATTTTTAAGATTTATTGTAAAAAAAGCAACTTCATCTAAAATAAAAGAAGATCCAAAAGCATCATTATATATTCATATTCATGATTTATCGCATGATCATGAGCATGAAGCTCATGATCACAGCAATATAGCTTTAAATCACAAAATAAGTCACAAAGAAGTAACAAATAAAAAATCAGATACCAAATTAAAAATTGTCGCCTTGTTATTATTATTAACTCATAGAATTCCCGCTGGATTTTTAATAGGCTATAGTTTTAATGCTTTTTTTACAACTGGGGCTCAATTTGGAGCATTAAATGCAGCTTTTTTAATTTCTTTCATTTTACATTTAATACCTGAGGAAATAATTTTTTATTATCGCCAAAGAGAAATGGGAATTTCAAAATGAAAAGCAGTATTTAATTCATTTGCATCACTTTTATTATTTATACCGCTCATGTTATTAGGAATTTATTTAGGAAAATACATAAATCAAATATGACAATTAAGTGCTTTTGTTCAAGCAATGATATCTGGAACATTTTTATTTACAGCAATAATTGAATTTTTACCAGAAATTAATCATGCTCATCATGATAAAAAATTTATTAAAAAGGTTTTATTTGTTTTCTTACTGGGTATTATAATTTGTGCAACAATTTTATCATTTCATGATCATGGAACGTATAATTTTTAAATGAACAAACAATTTTAATTTATAGCTAGTGTTTTAAAAACTAATAAAACACTAGCTTTTTAATATAATTTATTTATGAAAAAAAATGAAAATAAAATATTTGCTGCTGTAGATATTGGCGGTACCAATACACGTTTTGCTCTTTTTGATAAAAATGGAAAAATAGCAATTAAAGAAAAAACATTATCATCACATGATAATGTTTATGAAACTTGTGATTGAATTATAAATTTATTAAATAAATACGAAGTTAATTATTTGGCTCTTTGTGTTCCCGGACCTAGTGATTATGAAAATGGCATTATATTAAATTCACCCAATTTAAAAGGTAGTTGATTAAATTTCAATATGAAAGAATATTTGTTCAATAAATCAAATTTAAAAGATATTATTTTTGAAAATGACGCTAATGCAATGGCATTTGCTAATCATAAAATAGCTAATATTCCAAATAATGAAATTAGTCAATTTTTTACAATAAGTACTGGTTTTGGTGCTGGTTTGATAATCAATGGCAAAATTTATCACGGCAACAAATACTATGCTCAAGAAATTGCTCAAATGCCAATTAGTAGCAAACCATTTTTAGGAGAACACCATTTTAAAAATGATTATGCACTAGAATTGCATTGCTCTGGCACCGGAATTAAAATTAAATCTAAACATCGAGGTGTATCTGAAAGCGCAAAAGAAACTTTTGTTTTAGCAAAAAACGGAAATAAAGGAGCAAAAGAAATTATTGACAACGCAATAGATACTTTAGCAAAACTAATTGCTACAGATTGTGCTTTATTAGCACCTAATCACTTCTTTTTTGGGGGTAGTGTTGCTTTGTATAATCCTGAATTAGTTTATCAAGCAATTGATAAAGCAAAACAAATGAGTGATATAGTTCATTTTAAAAATATAACTTTCGAATTTGACAAATTGGGTGATGATAGTGCTTTATACGGTTTATATTTTCTAATAAAAGACAAAAATAAATAATATAAAATGAAAAAAATAAAAAGTATAATACATAAAAAAATATGGGGATATGAAATATGACTTCATTCTCCAGTAAAAAATATGGAAACAACATATTTTGATACCAATAATAAAACCACAAAGGGATTATTAATCAAAATATTATATGCAAAACTACCCTTATCGATTCAAGTTCACCCAGATGATAAATTTGCAAAAATATTAGAAAATGAACATAATGGAAAAAGTGAAAGTTGATATATTTTAGAAGCAAATGAGCAATCAAAAATTGTATTAGGTTTAAAAAACTATGATTTAGAGAACATTAAAAATACTATTGAATTTAATTTATGAAAAAATTTATTATCTGAAATCAAAATAAATAAAAATGATTTTTATGATATACCTGCAGGATTAGTTCATGGATTAGGAGTTCCAGGAGGCGCAGAAATCAAAGTTATTGAAGTTCAACAACCAAGCGATATCACATATAGATTTTTTGATTATAATAGAAAAAATAATGATGGATACTTAAGAGAATTACACATTAATAAAGCTTTAAAAGTTATCAAAAATATCAAAATAAATTCAACTTTGAAAATAATAAAAAATCCTAATAATGGTTTAGTTTCATATAAAAACCATTATTCTATACAAACTCCTTTAAATAAACAATCTGAAATATTAAAGGCCTGAAATAATGGTTATTTGATAACTTATAATAATCAAGAATATTGTTGTTATGAAATCGAAAAAGGTGAATCCTTTTTAAAAAATTCAATATTTTTTGTTGAAACAATAAATTAAAAAACATTCTATTAAGTACAAAAATTCTAAATATTTTTGTTAAAAGAATGTTTTTTAATACTTAATTTTTATTTATTGTCAAGTGCAAATCAAAAATAAGAACTTAATCGGTGAATCAAAAGTAAGAACTTTTATAATTTTTTGGATATGAAAAAAATATCAAGAAAATTCAAAAACAGATTATGAATTGAAGAAAGAATTTCAATATAAAATAATTGCAAATAATTTGAACAAACCAATAAATTGAATAAGTAAAAAAATAGAATTAAGTTGGCGAATGGTTAAAAAAATGAAATACGATATTTTAAATAAAAACAATCAATTTAAGAGACAAATTTCAGTAAAAGATGTCGATAAATTAATAATCAAATATTATGAACTTTCAAAAAAGGTATTCAAAAATAAAGTTGATCATGATATTACACTGAACTATTTTATGAATTTTGTATTGAAGATGAAACTAAAATCACTCTTTTTTAAATAACTTATTTTCTCGCGGTTTTTGAACGAAATTTATGTCTAAAAAGAAGTGAAGTGAAGCAAGAAAAAAACTGAGAAATTTAAAAAAGGATCAAAAATAGCAAATATTTAAAAGATATAATTAAGCTGAATAAGAGTAAAGAGAAAGCTGTCAAAAAAGCTAGAAAATGTAATAAAAAAAATCTAAATTTGGTGAAATTGTTGAAATCGATGTATGTCAACATGAGTGAATGAATGGTTAAAAATCACATATTTATGTGGCTGTGGACGCATCAACCTCAAGAATTTTATCTCTTCATATTGAAAAAGAAGAAACAAATTTAGGATATATGAAATTACTTGAAGATATGTTTAAAACATATGGTAAAACAAAAACAATTCGTTCTGATAAAAGAAAAACTTTTTGAAGATCTGATTTAACAGATACACCATTAAAACAATCATTAAATGCAAAATGTATTGAATTAGAATCTTCTAGCATAGATATTTTTAAGCCACATGTTGAACGTGCCAATGACTCTTTACAAAAATTTCTTCCAGCACATCTTTATTTACTAAAAATTAATAATTTTGAATCTTTTATAAAAAACAAAAATAGAATAATTGAAACAAAAAATACTATCTATATAAAGAAAATTTGTTTGTTAAAGCAAAAGATGATGATTGAAAACTATTCTTAACAATTAAAAGAAAGATTTATGCTTCTAAAGTTCAATTTAAGAATCAATTTTATGTTTCAATTAATGAAGAAGGTCAACGAGAATTTATATCTTCTGATGATGATGTTCAATTCATAATCAAGATCTCTGGATAGCTGTGCTTTTTAATAAATTATAAAGAATATAAAACGGAAATTTTAAGTGGAAAAAACTTAAACGATTTTCAAAAATTCTGTATCCAATTCAAGTTTGACTCTAGTCAAAGTTATGTTAAAGAAATATACAATTGAAGAGAAAGAAGTTGCTCATTTTATATTATGATCAGCGATTTAGTTGATCAGTTAAATCGTAAATTAATTAAACCTAATCCTGATGACCAAACACTAAAAAAATTACAATTCAAAATGACGAAATTATTAAATTTTTCAACGAATGAAGAAAGGATATAGAAAAAACCCATCTTGTAGAATTTTCAAAGTAATGAGATAGGTCTAAACAGAACCATAATTCCTATGGAATTATAGTTTTTTTTACATAAATTTTTAAAGTAAATTAAACATAAAAAGTTCTCGATTTTGTTTTGCGCTTTACATTTTTACTTTTTTTATACTTTTTTATTAAATTTATTTTTTCATTTGTTTTAAAAATTAAATTTTCACGATAAATCTTTTAACAGTTATTTATTCTTTTATTTTTAAAACAACTAAATTATTATTTTTGCTTTATTAAATTTAAAAAATATGATTTTAATTTTCTGATTATTTTAAATTTTTGAAGCTATTTTTTGAATTTTCTTAAAAACTTTTTTCTTTTGTAAATCATTTTTGAATTTTAATGAACCTACTATATATGTTTTTTTAACTTTAATTCCACAAAAATTTAAAATACATTTTTTTAATTGATTAACACCGGGTTGTTTAAATATATATTTATACGCTCATTTTGGACTATCACAAGTTGTTAAAATATGTGCTGTTTTGTTTATTAAATACTTTTCTCATAAATTACTATTTTTTTTAAATTTAAAAGCTTGTCCAGGTAAAAAAATTCTATCAATAAAACCTTTCATTAAAGCCGGAAAACCCCCTCATCATACAGGATGAATAAAAACTAAATGATCAGATTCTTTAATCAAATATCAAGCCTTTTTTAAATCTGGTTCTAATTCCATAATTGTTTTATACCCGTTTTTCAAATTTATTTCGAAATCTAATTCTCTAAGATTTAAAATCTTAACTTGATTATTTTTTAAAACTGATTCTTCATAATAAATTTTTGCAATTTTTTCATTAAAAGAACCGAGAATTGGGTCACAATTTATTATCAATATTTTTTTCATATATAAATCCTCTATTCTCTTAGTGTTTTTTCTCCATTACTTTTTTAGATTTTTACTATGAAAATAAAAAATCAATCATTTCTTCATAATAATCTAAAAATATATTATTTTTTATCATACTCATTATTTCATCAATATTTACTCATTTAAAGTCTTCTACTTCTTTGTTTGGAACTTTTACTAAAAAAGAATGTTTTTTAATACTTAATTTTTATTTATTTTTGATCATTCATAAATAATTTTTTTAGAATTATTTAATTTTTCATAATTTTTTGGATCTATTTCTAAAATTGCCTCAAATAATAAATCACCAATTAAAATTTGAGCAATTTTACTACTTAGAGGCACTAGAATATGTTCATCATGTATTTTTCTATAACGCAAATAAACATCTATATCTCCTAGTGATTCTTCTTCATTATTTGAAGTTATAACAATTGTTTTTATATTCTTTTTTGTTGCCTGATTTAAAATAAATTTCGCTTCATTGGTTTGTAAATTATTTGAAAATATAACAATTAAATCATTCTGTTTGATATTTGCTAAACTTGGAAAAAAAATATGAAATTCACTAGCAAATATTACGTTTTTTCCAATTTTTAAAAAATTAGATGCTAAATCTATTGAAGCTCTATGAGATGCACCAGAACCATGTAAATATATTGTGCTCGATTCATTGATAAGTTTAGCAGCTTCAACAATTTTTTCTAATAATTCCTCGTTATATGTATTATCTAAAGCATATTTATGAGATGCTGCAATTAATTTATAATTATTAAACCTATCATCTTCACTTCATGAAATAGGGTACTTTTTAGAAAAATTACTTAATACTCTGTTAATTGAAGCTATAAATTCTCTATAATCTTTATAACCGTATTTTCGAACAAAACGCGATACATTTGCATTAGATGTATTGCTATTAATAGCTAATTCTTGTTGTGAAAAATCAAAAAAATCTCCATTAAATGTGTTGATAAAATTCAATACTTGACGTTCTTTTTTAGTTAATGGAATATTATCATCAAGTATTGGGCGTAAAACTTTTTTTGTCATATATATACCTCTAAAATATTTTGTCTTAAATTTAAAATTAAAATAGGAAATTATTTAGAGCTACACCTACCAAATTGATTTATTCTATTAAAATAATAGTAAGAAAAAGAAAACAATAAATATTTAAAATTTATAAAATTTCAATAATTCATATTTTCCTTTCATGATTTACAAATAAAAATCTCATTATTAATTATAACTAGATTTTTAGTATTTTTTGTACATTTTTATATGATTTTCTATGTTCATTAGTTATTCCAAATATTCTCATTTCTTCTTGATGCTGTTTTGTACAATAACCTTTATGTTTTGCAAAATCAAAATTTTTATATTTTTTTGATAATTCAATCATAATATTATCTCTTGTAACTTTTGCTAATATAGATGCTGCCGCAACAGTAATAGCTTTTTGGTCACCCTTTATCAAATTAATTTGTTCATATTTTAATGTTTCAATTTTTTCAAAGTCAGTTATTAATAAATCAGGTTGACATTTTAATTTATTTAAACAATTCTTCATTCCTATTCTTGATGCTTGTTTAGGATTAAATTCATCCACTTGTTTTGGAGAAAGAATTTCAATATGGTATTCAATACAATCAGATATTATTTGATCAAAAGCAATAATTCTTTGCTTAGCACTTATTTTTTTTGAATCATTTATATTATCATTTCTATAATTTTTAGGAAACACGACGCAAGCAATAACTAACGGTCCTGCGCAGCATCCACGTCCAGCTTCGTCGAAGCCAGCAATTATTTTATATTTATTTTCCAATTTTTGTTCGAAATTAAGCATTTTTAAATAACAAAAAATTTACCGAAGTAAATTAATTGTTATCATCCTCTTTATCATTATTTGAATTTGATTCTTTAGATTGCGAATCATCACTTTTCTTAACATTTTGTTTTTGATCATTTATATCTAAAATTAAATTTACAAGTTCCTCTTTAGACATTTTTTCATAGCCATGAATATATAATTTTTGGGCAGCTAAATATAATTTTTCATTTGGTAATTTTATTAATTTATCAAAATTATCTTTTCTTTGTTTTGATTTTTCATCGACTATTTCAGCCTCTTCAACGTTATTTTTAGTATTATTTGAATCATTTTTCTCATTATTTTGCGATGGATTAAAGCCAAACAAATTGTTAAAAATATTATTTTTATCATATTGTTTCATTTCTTCCTCAAATCTTTTCAATTGTTTTACTCTTTCAACATTTAAAAAAGCAAATTTAATATATTTCATTTGTCTAACAAATAAGAAATAAAACAAAATAGTTAAAACCGCAGTTAGTGAAGAATAAATTTTATAATAAACCTCTTCCATTGATATTGTTTGAGGATGTATTAAAACTCTAAATGATCAAAATAATCAAATTATTTGAAAAAATGTATAAACACCATAAACAGCAATTGGTCAATTGTACAATTTAATAAAAGTTTTAGATTTATAACTTTTGCTAATGCCAATTATAAAATATACTAACATAGCTATTGCTGCAAAAACAAAAATAGAACTCCATATTACAGTGCTATTAAAAACATATTGCAACTTATCAATATCTATTTTGCCACTATTATCAGAAAACGCTGCACTATTAGCTTTTTTTCAAATGTTGTTTAAAGCCAATGGAAATAATCAATTTAAAATTGCTACAATTGTTAAAAAAGCAAAGGCAAAAATGGAAGCTATAATAAATGGTCTAAATCTCTTTTTTTCCATTGCTCATAATTTCTCACCATCGGTGATTTTCATAAAATCTTTATTGTAATTCATATTTACTCCTAAAATATTGTAATTATATATTATTCATTAATTGAGAAAAATCATAATCCGCTATATCAAATTCTTTTGGAACATCGGCATACACAATAATTTCTTTTTTAGAAACTGGATGTATAAAACTCAATTTGTATGCATGAAGCCTTTGATTATAATCATCAACTTTATGACCGTATATAGGATCTCCATATACTGGATTTTTAATGTGTGATAAATGAACTCTAATTTGATGTGTACGACCAGTTTCTAAATCACATTGAATTAGTGACATTGGTTTTTTTTCTAAATAAAAACTTTTTAAAACATTTACATATGTAATTGCCTCTTTGCCATTTTTGTGAACTGTCATTTGTTTACGATCAGAGTGATGTCTTTCAATAGGTAAATTTATTTTTAAATTTTTGTGTTCAATAAGGCCTTCGCAAATTGCAACATAACTTCTTTTTATTTCATGTTTTTTCAACATTTCAGATAACAAAATATGCGTTTCATTATTTTTAGCAACAATCAATAAACCACTAGTATCTTTATCAATTCTATGAACAATGCCAGGTCTTAATAAACCGTTCTCATTGCTCAATGTTTTAAAATGAAATAATAAACCATTTACTAATGTATCATTGATATGACCTGGTGCTGGATGTACTACTAAATTTGTTGGTTTATTGATAACAACCAAATCTTTATCTTCATAAACAATATTTAATGGAATATCGACAGGTTTTATATCCATTTCTTTATCTAATAACTTAATTATATTGATTGTTCATCCTTCTCTAACAATATAATTAGGTTTATGTACCGGAATATTATCATTCAAATGAACGGCATTTTGCAAAATTAATTGTTTGGCATCATTTCTAGATAAATCACTATTGTCAGAAATATATTTATCAATTCTTTCCTTGTATTTAACTTCTAATTTAAGCATATCTAATATTATATATAATAAAGTTAAAAACAATCATTAATAAAAAATCAGCTTAAAAACTGAAATTTTAATTTATAAAAGTTCTTTGTATTTCTTAATATAAAATTTTTTAATTATTAAAGTAAGCGAAATATATAAAACAATTGAACAAATTAATAACAAGTAAAAATATGGATGAAGTGGTTTAACATTAATAGCTGAATTAACAATTGGTATATATGGCGTTAATGTGACTAATAAGCTACCAGTAATTGAGAAAAACACTAGTACAAAAGAAGGTCTTGATTGAATAAAAGGAATTTTTTCTGTTCTAATAAAATGAATAACTAAACTTTGTGTTCACATTGAAATAATAAATCATCCGGTTTGAAATAAAACTTGAAATTCTAAATCACCTACACTTAATGATGGATATAAATTTGGTATAAAAACAAATCTTAAAACAATAAAAGCTAAAACATCCACAATTGATGAAATAGGTCCAAATCAAATCATAAATTTTAAAATACTTTTCGTCTTTCATTTGTGGGGTTTATGTAAAAATTCGCTATCCACTTTATCTCATGGAATAGAGCCGCATGCTAAATCATATATTAAATTTAAAAATAGAATTTGTACAGCCATCATCGGAACAAATGGCAGCATTAAAGCTGCTATTAAAATACTAATGATATTACCAAAATTACTACTTACTGTCATTTTGATATATTTATTCATATTAGCATAAGTTTTACGTCCCTCAACAATACCAACATCTAATACATTCAAATCTTTTTCTAATAAGATAATATTTGCACTTTCTTTTGCAATATCTACTGCTGTATCAACAGATATAGACACATCAGCTGCTTTCATAGCTGGTGCATCATTTATACCATCTCCCATATAGCCAACAACATGACCTTTTTTACGTAAAGCATTGATTATGCGAGCTTTTTGATCAGGACTTAATTTTGCATAAATATTATATTTATTAACAATTTCTTCTAATTCCTTATCTGAAATTTTTAACAAATCTTTTCCTAACATAATTTTATCTGATGGAATTCCTACTTTATTGCAAATAGCTTTTGTAACTCTTGCATTATCACCTGTTAAAATTTTTACATCAACACCATGATTATGTAAATTTGCTATTGCGCTAGCAGTTGATTCTTTTGGTGGATCTAAGAATGCTAAATAGCCAATTAAAATCATATCTTGTTCATCATCAATACCAAATTTTTCAACATCCTGAGGATTATGTTTTCTAGCTACAGCAATAACTCTCATACCTTGATCATTTAAAGCATCTACTTGTTTTAAAACAGTTTTAATCATTTTATTGTCTAAATTTATTATTGAATTTTTATATTCAACTTTAGAACAAATATTTAAAACTTCTTCTACTGCTCCTTTTGTAATCATAAGAATTTCATTTTCTTGAACATTTTTTACAACAACAGACATCATTTTTCTTTGAAAATCAAAAGGTATCTCATCAATTTTTATATATTTATCTTCAAGAGATCTTAATTCAATTTCAGTATCAGATAATTCTTCTGTTTTATTTATAATTGAAATATCTAAAAGATTTTTTAATCCAGTTTGATAAAAACTATTTAAAAAGCCAAATTTTAGGACATTACTATCCTCTTGTCCATCAACATCTAAATGGCGTTCCAAAACAACTTGATCCAATGTTAATGTACCTGTTTTATCAGTACAAAAAACATCCATAGCTCCAAAATTTTGAATTGAATTTAAACTTTTTACAACAGTTTGCTTTTTAGACATGGAAATAGCACCTTTGGCTAAAGTACTAGTAACAATCATTGGCAACATTTCAGGAGTTAAACCAACAGCTACACTTATTGCAAATAATAATGCATTTAATCAATTTGTACTACTTTTTAAATCTTTAAATCCAATAATCAAAAATACTAAAGGAACTACAACAATCATGATTTTAATTAAAAGTCATGAAATTGAACTTATGCCTTTTTCAAAATCTGTTTTTGCAGCTTTTTCATTAATTTTTTGTGCTACTTGTCCCAAATATGTTTCATTTCCCGAAACAACAACAACAGCTTTTGCTGAGCCCGAAATTACATTGGAACCCATAAATGCTAAATTGGAACGATCTGTGATATTCATATCTACTTCAGCATTATTTAAACTAGAATACTTTTCAATAGATTCACTTTCGCCAGTTAAAGAACTTTGACTTACAAACAAATCTTTGGCACTGATGATTTTTACATCGGCTGGTATTATATCTCCAGCGGCTAAAATGACAATATCGCCTACTACTACTTCTTCCAAAGGAATTTCATAAAAAATACCATTTCGTTCAACTCTTGTTGTTGTTTGAACTAACTTGACTAATTTTTCCGCACTCGCACTACTTCTAGTTTCTTCAACAATATGCAAAATACCACTTACAATAACCATTGCTAAGATAATTATCATTGTTGATGGTTGTACTCTTTCATTATTTTTTCAAGGTAAAATGATATCTGTTACCATTGAAATCAATGCTAAAATAATTAAAATTGATGAAAAAGGATTAAAAAATGAATCAATAAATCTTTTTAAAAAAGTATTATTTTTCTTTTTTATGAGTTTATTAAAACCGTACTCTTCCTGATTTAATTTTATTTGCTCTTCATTTAAAAAACCTTTAGAACTTGTTTTGTATTTTTTAAATAACTCTTGATTAGAGGAATTAGAAGCTTCAATTAATCTTAGTTTTGCTAAATCATTATTAATATTTTTATTTTGTTTCTTCATTTTTCCTCCTATTTTTTAATATAAAATGTTTATAATTAATTAATTATATAGAAATTAAAACATTATTTAAATATAAAAAAGAGGTAAAAAAATGAAAAACTTTGAAAAATTAGCTAAAAGATTAAAAGAATATATGTCTATTGAAGCTATGAGTAGATATGAAGAACCCGTTGTTGATGCATTAAAGAAAAATACAAAAAGTGAAAAACTAGAATTTTCAAGAGATAATTTTGGTTCTTTAATTATCAAAAATAAGACGACATTAAAAAACGCTCCAAAAATAATGATAGCGGCTCATATGGATGAAGTTGGTTATTTAGTTAGAAGCATTGAAGAAAATGGTAACTTACTTGTTTCTGTTGTAGGCGGAGTTTGACCTGCGGCTGTCATTGGTACAAAAGCTAAAATAGTTACAAATAAAGATAATAAAACTATTTATGGTATTTTTGGTCATACATCAATTCATATTATGGAAAACAAAAAAATTCAACAAGTTCCCCAAACTAAAGAATTATTTGTTGACTGTGGATTTATGAGTAAAAAAGAAGCAGAAGAATTTGGAATTGAAATTGGAGACAGAATTTATATGTCTGGTGAATCACTTGACATGCCTAATAATTTAATTGCTGGAAAGGCAATGGACAATAGAGCCGGAGTTACTGCGATTGATTTTGTTGCAAACAACATCAAAGATTTAGATTTGAAAAATGAAGTTTTTTTAGTCGGTACTGTTCAAGAAGAAGTTGGAACTAGAGGTGCTAAAACATCTGTTTCAATTATTAAGCCTGATATTGCTTTTGCAATTGATACAGGAGCTAGTCATGATACAACAGGATGTATTAAAGGAACACCTGTTTTAGGTAAAGGTGTTGCATTGTTAGTTCAAGATAGAGCTGTTTTGACTGATCCGAAATTAACTGAAATGTTAATGGAAATAGCTAGAAAACACAAAATACCTGCTTATAAATATATTGCAGAAGGTGGAGGAACTGACGGAGCTGAATTACAATATGGAGAAGGTGGAGTACCAACTATAACATTATCAATTCCACAACGTTATTTGCATTCTCCAATTGGTGTTTGTTCGTTAATTGATATACAAGCTGCAATTGATTTAATAACTGAATTTATTAAAGTTTTTGATGATAAAAAATTACAAGAATTAAAAAGAAAATAAAATTTCATACTTAAATAAAAATTGACACATAAATTATGTGTCTTTTTTAATTATTTAAAAGTTCTAATTTCAATATTAGCATTTTTCATCAATTTTAAGGCAAAACTATGATATTCGTCATAACTATGACTTAAGCTGTCAAAAGTACTTACCAAATTCTGAAATACTATAATAGGTTTATCAATATTTTTAAAATTAAAATAGCTCTTTAAAGATAAAACAAATTGCAAAATACATATATCGGTACAACAACCAACAATTTCAAATTCATCATAATCATTATATATTTCTGTATCTAAAGCAAAAAAACTATTTGTTGTATTTTTATCGATTCTATTTTTACAATATGGCTTCAACTCATCAATAATTTCTGATTCTGAACTATTTTTTAAACAATGAATAGGATATGAATTCATTTCTAAATCAAGTTTATCATGTGCATCACACAAAAAATAATTATCATGTTGAATATTTTTTATCAAATATTGTTTTATAGATTTAACAATATTATTGATTCTATTAGAAGCTAATGGGCCTTCAGTACAAAAACCATTGATCATGTCTATAACAAATATTAATTTTTTCATTTCACCTCAGGTACTATATTTATTGTTATTATTTCATTTAATTCTTTGTCTAAAGAATTTAATTTTAAAACAACTGCATTAAATTGTGGTTTATTGCCTGAAACTTGAAATTTAGAAAAATCACCATATCTCATTTTGCGATAAACCTCTTCAAAATTAGCTCCAATAGCACTATTATATGGTCCACAAGATCCAACATCAGTTATATAACAAGTTCCATTCGGCAAAACATGTCCATCGTTAGTTTGAACATGAGTATGAGTTCCACAAAAACCATCAACCCTTCCATCTAGATAAAGTCCCATCACATATTTTTCGCTTGTTGTTTCACCGTGAAAATCAATAAAATGAAAATCCGTTTTTTCTTCATATTTAATAATATTGTCAATAACATCAAAAAAATTATTTGCATATTCTTGAGATCATGGTGAAGACAATTTGTTAAAAGTTATACCCATTAATGATGTTACGCGTAATGTAATATTTGAATTAACTCTATATATTAAACTTCCTAAGCCAGGATAACTCTCAGATATATTTGCCGGTCTTATCAAATCACCATTATTAATTATTTTAAAAATCTCTGGTTTAGCTCAAACATGATTACCTAATGTGAATAAATCTACTCCAGCCTTTTTCATTATTTTATAGTCATTTTCTGTTAAACCCTTACGACCAGATACATTTTCACTTTGTGCAATAACTACATCTATAAAATATTCCTTTTTTAATTTAGGTATTCACTTTCTAATTATTTTTATTCCAGGTTCTCCAAAAACATCGCCAATAAATAAAATGTTTAATTTTTTATTTTTTTCCAAGGTTGTACCTCATTCTACATATTTAATTTATATATAATTATAGATAATAATATAAAAAATTGAACACAATGTGTGTTCAAATCTTAAGCTATAAAATCATTAATACCTTGAAATGTTTGTTCTGATACTCCTGGTAAATCTCAAAAATGATTTTCAGTACGTTTTTTAATACCTTTTTGTCTAATTAACTCAAATTTTGTTCATAATCAAGTACAAATAAATATTGAACTATATGCACCAATAGCTAAACCAAAAATCATAACAATATTAAATGATAGATCAGTCGCATTTCCAAAACTTAATAAAACTAATACAGTTGTAATTGTTGTTAATGAAGTAAATATACTTCTTTTAATTGTTTCCACCACAGCTGAATTTGCAATCGATTTAATTTTATTTTTGTCTAAAATCATATTATGATAATCATTAGTTATGGTTTCTCTTATTCTATCAAAAACAACAATTGTATCGTTTATTGAAAAAGCAATAATTGATAATGCTGCTGCTACTATAATAGGAGATAACTCGAGTCTAGCTATTACAATAAAACCAATCGTCATTGCCACATCATGTAATAAACCTATAATAGCAGCTAATGAAAATGTTCATTTTAATCTTATTAATGTATATAAAATAATTCCAACGAAAGAAACCCCAATAGCAGTTAATGCATTATTAACTAAATTTCTTGCTTCTGTAGAACTAATTCCATAACTTATAATAGATAAATTAGAATTAAATGATAGTAAATTATTTTTTATTAATTGAATATTGCTATTTAAATCTTGAGTAGTTTTAATAACAACATTAAATGATGTTCCAGCTGAATCAATTGATACAACATTTGTTACAGATTCAGGGTTGTTAATACCTAAATTAGCATGATTAGATATTATATAATTTTTAATATTCTCAGCTGTTGATTTATCAAGAATAACGCCTAAATCCTTATTACCACTAATAGTAACATTGATTCCTCCTTGAAATTCCATTGAACGATTAAAACCTGCTCAAAATTCCTTATTTATAGAGGCAAAAATAGTAAATACTATTATGGAAATAAAAATAAATAATAAGGAACCCATAATAAATCATTTCGCATGTTTTACATAATCGAAAGTTCTATATTTAGAATTCATTTTAAGATTATTAATTTTATTTTTATGTAATCCTAGTAATCAAAGTCTATTGTCAAAAAAACCAGTTCCTACAATAATGGCACTTACAACTCTAGTAAAAAACAGCATAACAACTAACGTAAAAATAACTGAAAAAACTAAAGAAATACTAAAACCCCTTACAACTCTTGTTCCGAAATAAAATAAAATAAATGAAACAATTAATGTTGTCAAATTAGCATCTACGATTGATGACAAAGTCATTTTGTTAGAATTTTTTATAGATTTTTTAAGTTTTTCTCCGTTATAAATTTCATTTTTGAGCCGCTCAAACGTTATTATATTAGCATCAACACTAATACCTATACCAATAATTAATGCTGCAATTGTTATTGGTGAATATTCACCTCTTAAAACTGTAAACATTAATAATGTGAGAAATATATATAAAGCAATAGAAATAGTGCTTAGTGCTCCAAGTAAACCGTAATTAACAATCATAAAAATTGAAATCAAACTAAAAACAACTAAACCTGCTAATAATGCACTTCTAAATGAATCTCCAGTTCTAGTAGATGAAATATAGTTAGATGATAAAACAACTAAGTCATATTTAGAACTACCAAAATTGATATTCGCAGCTAATTTCTTTGCCTCAGTATCTGTAAAGTTACCGGTTATATTGAATTTAGATCCATTCAACGGTCTATTAACACTAGCTAAACTAATTAAATAATTTTTTGCATTAAATTCATGCTCTTTTAAAATGTTTGGTTTTTTTAATTTTTCATCATACGTCTTATTATTGACATGAACGAAATTAAATGGATTTTCACCAGATTCAATTCAAGCCTTATGTTCTTTTTTTGCAATATTATTTACTAAATCATCTAAATTCAATCACATTAAAATAGTTTTAGAATGATTAACAACATAACTTGTAGCTTTTGTTCACTCAATTTCTGCGTCCGAATTTGCAAGTTCAATAGTTACAGCATAATTATTTGAACCATTTTGTTGATTACCGAAACCAAATGTTGCCCCGTCTGGTTTTAATGGCGGTATATACTTGTCAATATTGTCATAATCTATTTTTGCACCTTCAACAAATTTCCCATTAACAAATAATGGCATCATATTAGGATCTGTTAAAACTAGTGATGGTTTACTAGAAATAATTTTTTCAAATTGTTTACGTTCAGTATCATTTAAATCACCATTTCTAGTTATTCTAATTTTTCCTTCACCTTCAACAGCAACATTGGTACCATTAAACGCAATTCCTCCAGTTAAACGATTGTCT
Organism: Mycoplasmopsis lipofaciens ATCC 35015; assembly: GCF_000686585.1. Taxonomy (GTDB): domain Bacteria; phylum Bacillota_I; class Bacilli_A; order Mycoplasmatales; family Metamycoplasmataceae; genus Mycoplasmopsis; species Mycoplasmopsis lipofaciens. Next base: position 49,922 of record NZ_JMKY01000001.1, on the reverse strand, counting down.
AAAGCTGAAGCAACAGTATTTGCAAATTTATCATCGATTTTTTCGCCATTTTCTTTCTTAATTTCAACCAAAAATTCAACACCACCACCATATTCAACGGATTTGTTTACATTTTTAGAAATGTAAAACAAACTGCCAAATACGATTGCAATAATTGTTGAAATAATAGTTATTGCAGCAATAACCCATCTTTTTCAATTGGTTAGACTAAACATTTTTTTAAAAAAAGTTACTATTTTATCTCACATAATTAGTTTTAATTATATATTATGATTATAATTTTTATATTAATTTCTCATATTTTAATCCATAGTATTTTTGTTATTTTCAATATTAATTTTTATTAAATAATCTATTCCTTCATTTGTGATTTTTCTACCCCTAGGACCTTTTAAAATTAATTTTAAATATAAAAGTAGTGGCTCTATTTCATATATTAAATTTTCTTTTGGAAAGTTCAATATCCCAACTAAGGAATCTAATGAAGCGAATTTATCTTCAAAAGTCTCATTCAATACCTTTAAATATTCTATATGTTCTCTGCCCAACCCAAGATCATATAATTCTAAATGTTTAAATGTTTTTCAAACGCTTTTCATACTAATATTTTTTTCGTTGTTAGATATCGAAAAATCATATATACGTTTAAGTAAATGATTTGCAACTCTCGGTGTTCCTTTTGAATATTTAGAAATCGTTAAAATTACATCTTTTTCTGAATTTATTTTTAAAGCTTTTTCACTATTTTTTAAGATATTAACAATATCATTTACTGAATAATTATTCATTCTCGCTTTAAATCCAAATCTATCTTTTAAAGGCTGACTTAATAAATTTATTTTTGTTGTAGCCCCAATCATTGTAAAAGGATTTAAATTCATTCTCATAACTTTAGAATTTCCTTCTGGACCTATTATTAAGTCAATTTTGTAATCTTCCATAGCACTATAAATCAACTCTTCAACATTTTTATTAATACTATGAATTTCATCAATGAAAATAATATCTCCCTTATTAATATTTGCAAAAACTGATAAAATATCTGATTTTTTTTCAATTAAAGAACCTTGTAGGTAATGAATTTTTACTTTTAGTTCATTAGCTATTATTGTTGCTAGGGAAGTTTTTCCTGTTCCCGGTGGCCCATAAAATAAAATATGATCTAGCGTCTCTTTGCGATATCTTGCACCTTGAATCATTGTTTTAAGTGTAATAACTAGTTTATCTTGACCTATAAATTGATCAAAATTAAAAGGTCTAAGTTGTGATAGGCTCATAATTTTGTGACATTAATTTTATAGCTTCTTCAATCATTATTTCAACATCATTATTTTCTTTGATTTTTTGTAGAGCATTATCAATTTGTGTTGTTTTAAAACCTAGCATTTTCAATGTAGTTTTAACCTCAGTAAATTTATCAATATTTTTTACTGCTTCTTTTGTTTTTTTAGCATCAATCATTTTTGTTCATTTATCTTGTAGTTCTGCAATAATTAGTCTTGCAACTTTAGGATTTAAATATGGTGTTTCAATTAATGCTTCAAAATTTCCCTCTGAAATATATAATGCTATTTTTTCTCAACCTTGATTCAAAATATTAAATGCAACTTTAGGTCCCACACCATTTAAAGATATTAAATCTATAAATAGCAAACGCTCTTTAAAATCCTTAAAACCATATGTAGCTTGATAATAATCATTTTTTATTTCATATAAATAAAGTTTTAATTTACTTTTTGATTCAAATCTCGCATTATCTGCAACAATTAATGAATAACCAACTCCTTGTGATTCAAAAATTAAATTCGAATTATTTTTATAAACAATTTCGCCAATTCTATATAAAATCATTTTTCCTCCTCTTTTAAAAGTTCCACAATATTTTTTATATTTTGTAAAAAAACATGTAAAAAGAGGAAAAAAATATTAAAAATAATAAAAAAATATCCAAAAAAGGATACTTAATAGTGTTTTTAAACATTTGGTGCGCGGGGAGGGACTTGAACCCTCATGCTATAAAGCACTAGAGCCTAAATCTAGCGTGTCTGCCAATTTCACCACTCGCGCTTTTATGCTACAAAAAGGAATTGCACCTCTAAAAGAAACTCTTTTCTAACTATAGTTAAGCATATGGTGCCGCCTATAGGACTCGAACCTACGACCTACTGATTACAAGTCAGTTGCTCTACCAACTGAGCTAAGGCGGCCTAAAATTGCTTTATCATTATACAATGTTTTTTATTTTTAAAAATAAAATTTTTATATTTTTAAATTAGTATACATAATTTATAAAATAAAAAAATAGCATAAGCTATTTTGATGTTTACACAAATGGTGGAGAATAAGGGGCTCGAACCCATGACCTCCGCCTTGTAAGGGCGATGCTCTCCCAACTGAGCTAATTCTCCAATGGTAGTCTGTACGGGAATCGAACCCGTGCGTGCATGGATGAAAACCATGTGTGTTAACCGCTTCACCAACAGACCATAAATATGGCGCCGATTACAAGGATTGAACTTGTGACCAACTGGTTAACAGCCAGCTGCTCTACCGCTGAGCTAAATCGGCAATTTGTAAATATGCTATACCATTATAATATAAAAAAAAATAAATAAAATAATTTTTTACATTTTTTTAAAAAAAATAAATTTACATCTTGGTTCACAAATTACAAATTAATATTTATTTAACAATTTATTATTATTTTTTAATTTATTAAAATTTTTATCAATATCTCTTTTAATTTTTTTATACATGATTTTTGATATTAGATTCAAATCTCTCGGATCTGATGAAGGATATTTTTCTTTAAATAAAATTATTTTTTGTGAGGCATAAATTAAAAATCTTCTTTTTTCTTTTAAATTTACTAATTTTAATCAACCGTCCACAATAAAATAAAAATATAATGTATATCAAAATTTTAATAATGAATATTCACTATCATCTTTTAAAATATTCGATTCTTTAATTTTTATTATTGTTTGATCCAAAGTTTCATAAACTGCATCTATTTTTTGTTCATAATTAATAATTTTTGTAGAAAGAGAGTTTTTTCTAATACAGTAATTAAACAACGGTTTAGATAAATATTTATATTTAGGCTCATCTAAAAACAAAAAGAACAAAAATCTAATATCTTCATAAATTTTTTGATCGAATTTAGCATTATATTTGTTACATATATTTAAATAGTATTCTCTTTTTATAACTTTTGCTCAAGGAAAAGTAGGGTTTTTAAAATATGTATCTCTAGGACAATTATGATTTACTGACTTTCTTTTTGGAACAGTAGGCAAGCTTATAAGAATATTTTTAAATAAATTAAATTTCATTCGATAATTAATAGACATTAAATCAAAATCATCATTCAAATTTTCAATAATATATTTAATAGTATTTTTTTTCATATAATCATCATCATCAATAAAAAGAAAATATTTACCACGTGCTTGTCTAATCAAAAAATCTCGATTGAAACCAATTCCTACTTTTTCATGATAATCTTTTAAATCAAATACTCTTATTCTTTTATCTAACTCTTTATATGCATTTAAAATTGATAATGTATCATCTGTTGAATAATCATTTAATAAAAGAATTTCAATATCTTTTGATTTATTTTTTAAAACACTATTTAATGAAAACCTATTTAATTTCCCAATATTATAACAAGGAATAAGAATACTAATGAGTGGTTTATGCATATATAACTCCTAAATTCAAATTTACATAATTTTACAACAAAAAACTAAAAAAATAGCGTCAATCGCTATTTTGGTGAATTTAATCAAATGGAGCAAATGAGGGGAATCGAACCCCCATTACCAGCATGGCAAGCTGGAATTTTGCCATTAAATTACATTTGCATCTAGGGTTGCTTTACTATTATAAATCATGTTTTTAAAAAACAAAAAAAATTAGCACTTTTTTATACTGAGTGCCAAAAATAGTGCTAAAATATATTCATAATAAAAATTTATGGAGGTGCCAATATGGCTAAAGAAATAATAATTGGTATCGACTTAGGAACTACTAACTCTGTAGTTTCAGTAGTTGATAACGGAAATCCTGTTGTACTTGAAAATTTAAATGGAAAAAGAACAACTCCATCTGTTGTTAGTTTTAAAGATGGAGAAACAATTGTTGGAGAAAATGCTAAAAATCAAATTGAAACAAATCCTGACACAATTGCTTCTATTAAAAGATTAATGGGAACTTCAAAAACAGTTAAAGCTAATGGAAAAAACTATAAACCAGAAGAAGTTTCAGCAATTATTTTGGAATATCTTAAAAAATATGCAGAAGCAAAATTGGGTCAAACAATTAAAAAGGCTGTAATTACAGTTCCAGCATATTTTGATAATGCACAACGTGAAGCAACTAAAATTGCTGGTAAAATTGCTGGATTAGAAGTAATGAGAATTATTAATGAACCTACTGCTGCAGCATTGGCATTTGGTTTAGACAAAACTAAAGATGAGAAAAAAGTATTAGTATTTGACTTAGGTGGAGGAACATTTGATGTTTCTGTTCTAGAATTAGCTGACGGAACATTTGAGGTATTATCTACTGCCGGAGATAATAGATTAGGTGGTGATGACTGAGATAATGAAATTGTTCAATGATTAGTTAATAAAATTAAAGAAGATCACAAAGTTGATGTAACAGATAACAAAATGGCAATGGCTCGTCTAAAAGCCGCTGCCGAAAAAGCAAAAATTGATTTATCGAGTTCATTGGTTGCTCACATATCACTGCCATTTTTAATCTTAGGTACAGCAGAACCTATTAATATTCAAACAGAATTAAAACGTAGTGAATTTGAAAAAATGACTATGAAATTAGTTGAAAGATGTCGTAAACCAATTGAAAGAGCACTTGAAGATGCTAAATTAAAATCAACTGATCTAGATGATGTTTTACTTGTTGGTGGTTCAACAAGAATCCCCGCAGTTCAAGAATTAATAGAAAAAATTCTTAATAGAAAACCAAATAGAACTGTGAATCCAGATGAAGTTGTTGCAATGGGTGCTGCTATTCAAGGGGCTGTTTTAGCAGGAGATATTAATGATGTCTTACTTGTAGACGTTACTCCCCTAACTTTAGGTATTGAAACTGCAGGAGGAGTAAGTACACCATTAATTCCACGTAATACACGTATTCCTATTACAAAAAGTGAAGTATTCACTACATATGAAAATAATCAAACAGAAGTTTCAATTAGAATTGTTCAAGGAGAAAGACCAATTGCATCAGAAAATAAAATGCTTGGACAATTTAATTTATCTGGAATTAATCCAGCTCCAAGAGGTGTTCCACAAATAGAAGTAAGTTTCAAAATTGATGCAAATGGTATAACAACAGTTTCTGCAAAAGATAAAGAAACTCAAAAAGAACAAAGTATAACTATTAAAAATTCTTCTAAACTTTCTGATGAAGAAGTTGAAAGAATGATTAAAGAAGCTGAAGAAAACCGTGAAGCTGATGCAAAAAGAGCTGCTGATATTGAATTAGTTGTAAAAGCAGAATCAATGGTTTCAAAATTAGAAATGTCAATTGAAGAAAATAAAGACAAATTAACAGAAGAACAAATTAAAAAAACTAAAGAAGAAATAGAAAAAATTAATGGTTATATTAAAGACAAAAAATATGATGAATTAAGAAAAATGATTTCAGAATTTGAGGCTTTAATGGAACAAATGGCTAAAGCAACAAAAAATTCACAAACTGAAAATAAATCAACTGACGAAGAAGAAGCAACATTTACAGAAGAATAACAAAAATAAAAAAACCGTGTTTGTTTATTACATACATGGTTTTTTTATTTTTACCATGAATTTTTCTTGCAATATAAAATAAAAAAATTATAAAAGTTCTCAATTTTGATTTGCGCTTGACACTATGAATTTTTCTTGCAATATAAAATAAAAAAATGTGAAAAATAATATAATTTAAGTACAAGAAACTTTTATTACTCATATATAAAGGAGAAAAAAGGAATCACTTCATTATCTGGAAAATATTATATTAAAACAACGAAAAAATGCTCGTAGTGAATACTTGAATAAGAAGAAGGTGAATATGATTAGGGAGGTTACTAATGGAAGTTAAAAATATTTATGAATATGTTTGCTTATTAAAAATAAAACACAAAAAAACATGAAACATATTGAGAATCATTTTTTATATATATTTTTTATCAGTGTTTTCATATATATTTTTTGCTGGTTCTATCCTTCAAATACTTAATAAATTTCCTTTCGAACCTTGATTCCTTTTGTTATTTGGAAGTTTAGTTATTATTTTTGGTTGAAGGCTAATATCAGAATTTATACTGTATAAAATTTTAAAAAAAGATATTTGGGAAATTTCAAAAAAAATAATAAAAATTTATACAATATTAAACTTTAGTTATTTTTATCGCAAAAAAATATTGAAAAATTAAATTATGTCATATAGTGAAAAGTTTAAATTAGCATCAATGTTTACAAATGAATTACAAAAAAAGGAATCATATGAACAATCTACAAATATCAAATTATTTTAAAAAAGTTAAAATAAGAGTAAAAGCACCAATATTTATATTACTATTAGTAATTTTCGGTGTAGGTTTTCTTGCATATTTTATATTTCTACTTTTATTTTTAATTTCATATTTTGACTATAAAGAAATAATAATTCCAACTTGTTGTTTTGCATTTTACACATATTTCTTTATTTTGTTTTTAATTTATATTTTAATAGGTATAAAAAAATCATTTAAATCAAAATTATTACCATACTTATATTTTTTATTTCTATTTAAATACAACAAATTAAACCTATTAAAAAAAGTAGAAATTTCAAAAGAAAAACCTCTATCAATTTCAATCTCAGATTCTTCAGAATTACTGTATTTAATTAATTAAATTAAAAAACTGCTAAAATGCAGTTTTTTAATTTTGGGAATTTTTAAAATTTATATAAAAAATAAAAAATTTTATTGCTTTTTAGAATAAAATTAGATACGTTATGAAAAATTTAGCTAACGAACTTAGGCCAAAAAAATTACAACAAATTGTTGGGCAAGAACATATTAAAAAAATACTTTCAGAAGTTGTTAAAAAAAGAATGACAAATAGTTTTATTTTCTTTGGAGAACCAGGTATAGGTAAAACCTCAACAGCTATTTGCCTAGCAAACGAGTTAAATCTTTCATATTCTATATTAAATCCAGCAGTTGATAACAAAAAAGATCTAATGAAAAAACTCGATGAAAATCAAATTATTATTATCGATGAAATACATAGATTAAATAAAGATAAACAAGATATTTTGCTCTCTTACCTAGAATATGACAAAATAATAATTTATGCTACAACCACCGAAAACCCCTACTTTAGAGTTAATCCTGCATTAAGAAGCAGAATGCAAATACTTCAATTCAACAAACTTACAGAGGATGAAATTCTTAAGGGAATTAAAGAGAATATAAATAAAAATCTTTTTAAATTAAAAATAGATGATGATGTTCTTTTAGAATTAATACGATTTTCTAGTGGAGATTATAGATCCTGCTTAAATAACTTACAAATGCTTTCGTTATTAAAAACGGAAGAAAAAATAACCAAATTAGATTTAAAAAAAATAATACCTAATATAAATTTCTATAGTGATATGAATTCTTCTAGTCATTACAATAATTTATCTGCGTTTCACAAATCATTGCGTGGGAGTGATGTTCATGCAGCACTATATTATGGTGAACTTATATTAAAAACGGGCGATTATCTAGGATTATTTAGACGTTTAAATGCCGCGGCATATGAAGATGTAGGATTGGCAGACATTAATTTACCAATTCGAATTGAAGCAGCATTTCAAGCTGTTGAAAGATTAGGGTTTCCTGAAGCAAATTTACCAATATATTACATAATAATTTCAGTTGCATTAGCTCCTAAAAGTAATTCAGTGTATAAATCAATGAAACAAACTCAAAATTTAATAAATAGTGGACAAATATATGATATTCCAAATCATTTAAAAGATGCTCATTATAAATCGGCATCTAAATTAGACTATGGAATTGATTATAAATATCCTCATGATTATAATAATCACTATGTAAAACAAGAATATTTACCAAAAAAATTAAAAGATATTAAATTATTTTGCCCAAACAAAACAGATAATAATAAAATTTCTGAATATTATGAAATGATTAAAAAATGAAAGGAAAAATAACATGAATAAAGAAATATTTGACAAAATTAATAATTTAGAAGAATTAAAAATGTTGAAAAACAAACTTTTTTCAAAGGACAGTGAATTATTTAAATTACAACAAGCTATAAGAACTGCAAAACCTGATGAAAAAAAAGACATCGGTTTTAAAATAACTGAATTAAAGAACCAATATGAAAAAGAATTTAAAAAAATTGAAGAAAGAATTGAAGATAATAGAGTATCAAAAATTGTAAATAATGAATTTATTGATGTCACAAAACCGGTTCAAAAAATAGGATCACTACATCCAATTACAATAATTGAAAATAGACTTAGAGATTGATTTATTAATAACGGATATTTTGAATCTAAGGGTGGAGAAATTGTCAATGATTTGTATAACTTTGAAAGATTAAATATACCAAAAGAACATCCTGCTAGAGCTATGCAAGATTCCTTATATTTTGATGAAAATATATTATTAAGAACACATAATACAGGAATAACCGCAAGAGACTTGGAAAAAAATGCTAATAAAAAAATGAATAGTTTTGCTATAGGAAAAGTATATAGAAACGATGAGGATGATGCAACACATAGTCATCAATTTACCCAATTAGACTTTGTTAGTGTTGGAACAGTAAGTTTTCCAAATTTAATATGAACATTAAAATCATTATTAAGTTATGTTTTTGAACAAGAATTAGAAATTAGATTAAGACCTAGTTATTTCCCTTTTACAGAACCTAGTGTAGAAGTTGATATATATTATAAAGATAAATGAATTGAAGTTTTAGGCGCAGGAATGTTACATCCAAACGTTTTAAAAATGGCGGGTTATGATATTAAAAAATATAACGGCTTTGCTGCAGGAGTTGGAATTGAAAGGTTAACAATGATTAAGTATGGAATTAAAGACATTAGAGAATTTTATAGAAATGATTTAAGAACACTTAATCAATTCAATTATGAAAAATAGTTTTATTAGTTTTTTTAATAATGAGAGCAAAAAAGATTATTTTATTAATATTCAACAATATTTAAAAAAATTAGATGAACAAAATATTATTTATTATCCTAAAAAAGAAAATATATTTACATTTTTGGATTATTGTGAAGTAGAAGAAATTAAATTGATTATTCTCGGACAAGATCCATATTTCTTACCAAATCAGGCTGATGGTATGGCTTTTAGCACAAATGACACAAAACCACCAAGAAGCTTAATAAATATTATAAAAGAATTAAAAAAAGACTATCCAGATTCAAAAATTGAAACATTTAGTTTAAAATCTTGAGCTAAACAAGGAGTATTATTGTTAAATACTGCTCTAACTGTTGAACATAAAAAACCAAATAGTCATAAAAATTTAGGTTGAAATATTTTTATTGAAAATTGCATTAGGTTTATACTAGAAAAAAATACTAATGTAATATTTGGAATATGAGGAAATCAAGCATTTAATTTTTTAAAACCTATTATTAATGATATGAATGTTGATGAACGCTTAATAATTAGAACAAGTCATCCTTCGCCACTATCATATTCAAAAACCGAAAACAGTTTTAAAGATTCAAAGTTTTTTATTAGAGTAAATGCTTTACTAAAAACAAATAACCAAATTAACTTTGATATAAAAAAGGAGCAATAATGATTATTACATTAAAAGAATTAAACAAATTTTTACCAAATAAAGTTTTAGATATTTCTATTGAAAAGGCAATAAATAATTTAGGATATGAAGTTGAAAGTATTACACCTTTTAGTGATGTAAAAGGTATTAAATTTGCAAAAGTTTTAGATGTTTATAAGAATACAAATTCAAAAAATTTAAATGTTGTTAAGTTATTGACTAATACTGGAGAAATTACTATCCAAACAGTAGCACAAAATGCTAAAAAAGGCTGTGTAACAGTTGCTTTTGTTGAAGGAGCACAAAAAGGTAATATTGTTTTTGGATCTAAAGAAATGGCAGGAATTAATTCACAAGGAATGCTATCCGGTTTTTCAGAATTAGGATTTGATTCTTCCAAATTGCCATTTAATAAAGATGATTTAATTATGCTAAATGAAAATATTCATTTGAATTTAGATCCAATTGATTATTTTGAATTAAACGATTATATTATCGATATAACAACACCAGCAAATAGAAGCGATACAAATTCATATTATGTCCTAGCAAGAGAACTTGCTGCATACTATAAAACAGAATTCAAATGATTTGAAACAAATAAAACCCTTTCGCCAAAAATAAAAAGTAAAATAAAAGTAAAAACAAATGAAGCTAATGCCTTATCATTAATAGAAGCTAAATTGAAAAATACAATTTCTCCACTAAAAGATATGCTGTTTTTAGCAAAACATTCAATTGAAGCTAAAAATAATTGAGCAATTAATTTAACAAATATGACTATTTTGTTAACGGGTGCTCCGTCACATGTATATGATTCGACTAAAATAGGTAATAAACTAACTTGCTCTACATTTTCAGGTGATATCGAAATATTAGGTAACAAACAAGTTAAACTTGATAAAGTTTTAGCAATTCAAGATGAAAATAAAGTAATTTCGTTGGCATGTGTTATGGGTTGTGAAAATTCGTGTGTAACGGACAAAACAAAAAATGTTGTTTTTGAAATAGGTTGTTTTGATAACAAGAAAATTCGTGAGGCTGCTAAGCAAATAAAAATTGATTCAATCTCATCTATTCAAGGCGGAAAAAAAATAAACATTGAAATGTTAATATTGGGCATGAAATATATACAATTCAGATTAAATCAAGAAGGTCAATTATTTAGTCAATTTATAAACTTGCCTAAAAGTAAAAAAGGAAATTCAATATTACAAAATAGAAGAAAATTAGCAACCTATGCAAATTGTGATTTAAAAGATTTAAAAAAATTCAATGATGTTGAAAATGCTTTGAAGTCAATTGGATTTAAATTTGACAAAAATAGAGTTATTGCTCCAAATTACAGACAAGATATTGAAAACTTTGAAGACATTATTGAAGAATATTTTAGATTTTACGGTTATTCAAACTTTAAGCCTGTTGAAACTTTATTAAGTCCATACAAAGTAGATTATAGAAATATAAATAAAGATTTAATACAATCTATGGGATATAAAGAAGTAAGAACTTTTACTTTAACCAATTCAGAAAATAATAAATTAGATCCATTTAATTTTAATAAAAACATTAAACTAAAAACATTTGTTTCAAAAGAAAGAGAAGAAATAAGAAATTCTATAATAACATCAATTATTGAAGTTGCTGATTATAATTTAAAAAGAAAAATTAATAACTTAAATTTATTCGAATACGGTATGATAAACAACAATAAATTTGTTTATGGATTGTTAACAAATACTAAAAATTTTTATCAATTAAAACAAGATGTTTTGAATTTTTTAAAAGTAGAAAATTTAAAATTCATACCATTTAAAGACAATAAATTTATTCATCCTAATGTATCTGCTAAAATTTATCATAATGAAACTTTTATAGGATGAATAGGAAAATTACATCCTAAATATAGTAATTTAAATGTTTTGGTAGCTGAATTTTATGATATTAATTCAACCCCTTTAAAGGAATTTCAAGAATATGATTCAAAACAATTAAAATATATTGATTTAACATTTGAATTGAATGAAAAAGACAACATTGGTTCAAAAATAACTGAAATTAAAGAAATTGCAAAAATTTATGAAATTAATCAAATTGATGAATTTCAACACAATAATAAAAATAATATCACCTTGAGAATAACTGGTGAAAATAATGAAATTGAAAAAATCAATAAGATTTTTAATAAATAAAGAAGGTAAAACATGTATAAGAGAATTAAATTAGCAGATAAAGAAATAGAAAAAGCCATAAACAATGAAACTAAACGTCAAGAACAACATATCGAATTAATTGCAAGTGAAAATTATGTTAGTAATGATGTTCTTAAAGCTGTTGGAAGTACTTTAACCAATAAATATGGAGAAGGTTACCCAGGACAAAGATATTATGGTGGCTGTGAAAATGTAGATATTGTCGAATCATTGGCAATAAATAGATTAAAAAAATTATTTAAAGTTAAATACGCAAATGTTCAGCCCTATTCTGGCTCAGTTGCAAATGCTGCGGCTTTAGCAAGTATAGCCAAACCAGGTGATAAAATAATGGGTTTATCACTAGCCTCTGGTGGCCATTTAACACATGGTTATAAAATAAGCTTTAGTGGTATTTTTTACAATAGTGTTTCGTATGACGTTGATAAAAATGGATATTTAGATTATGAAGAAATTAAAAAATTTGCAATTAAGGAAAAACCGCAAGTAATCATTTGTGGGTATTCTGCTTATCCTAGATTAATAGATTTTAAAAAATTTAGAGAAATAGCTGATAGTTGCGGTGCTAAACTAATGGTAGATATTGCTCATATAGCAGGTTTAATTGTTGCAGGGGTTCATCCTTCTCCTGTAGATTATGCAGATATTGTTACATCAACAACACATAAAACTCTTAGAGGAGCAAGAGGCGCAATAATTATGACTAATAATGAAGAAATTGCAAAAAAAATGAATAGATGAGTTTTCCCAGGTTATCAAGGCGGTCCGTTATTCCATGCTATTGCAGGTAAGGCAGTTGCATTTGGCGAAGCCCTTAAACCTTCATTTATTCAATATGGAAAAAATATTGTTAAAAATGCTAAAATATTCTCTCAATATTTTTTAAATAAAGGTGTAAAAATTGTTTCGAATGGAACTGATAATCACTTATTTACAATCAATGTATATGATAGTTATGGAATCACAGGAAAAGAAGCTGAAAAATTATTAGGTGAATTTAATATAACAGTAAATAAAAATACTATTCCTTTTGATTCTCAAAGTCCTATGATTGCATCAGGCATTAGATTGGGAACTGCTGCTATGACATCTCGTAATTTTACAAAATGAGAAGAATTAGCAAGTATAATTCATGAAATTTTATTAAATCATCATTTAATTTTACAAAATGACGAAATATACTCTCAAAAAGTTAAATTGATAAAAAAAGAAATATTAAAATTAACAAAAGAATTTCCAATTATTACTCAATATAATTAATATATATTCCCGAAAATCGGGAATATATTTTTTTATTTTGTAAATCATAAATCATTAAAACTTTTCTGTATTATTAAACTTAATGACTTTTATATTTTGGTTCGTTACTTCCATATATTCCTCAATCTTAAACTTAACAAATTGACGAACTATGTTTATATTTTAAACTATTCCTTCTGACTTAACAAACAACATATTTTTATACATGTCTTTTAAGACATAGTATATAAAATGTTAGTATTATTAAGTCCTTTAGATTATGACTTCATATTTACATAGTTCGTCAAGTATGATTAATATTATTCCTTATGAACTCTTTCAATAACGAACCCAAATGCTTAAATTAGTTCGGGAATATATTATAATTAATATGTGGAATTAAATATGCAAGTTCACGAGAAGAGCTGAACTGCTTTCCCGGTGTAGTCTTATGGCTACACTTTTTTTATTTTATAATATAGTTATGAAAATCCCGACTTATCAAGACTTAAATATAGATTTAAAAGCACTCTTATGGCGTTTTAAACTTGTTTCTTTCAAACAATGACAAGATATATGTCAAAAAGAATTTTGTTCGAAATTAGGGGCATTTTAAACACGTAATAAAATGCATACCAAAGATAACTTTAGTAGACTTTATCAAATTCTTTTTTATTATGGTTTTATCAATTTTAGAAAAGAACATAAATTCAAACAATATTTGGAAGCTAAAAATTTTATTGTATATACAACAGACTTGGTGAAGGATGCGGTTCTTGACATTGATCTAATTGCGTTAAAAGATAATCAAAAATAATTCATTCAAGTTAAATCAAACAATAAATTTGCTAATTTAAAACACATAAATCAATTAAATGGTATATCTATTTTAGCTTTTTACAAAGCTGATAAATGATTGTTTATCAATACAAAAACTAAAAAAGAACACAAAATTTAAATTATCATTTATAAAATTTTATGTTTTTATTTATTTGTTTCTAATTAAATTAGAAAAGTTTTAATTTTTTTAATTGAAACATACAATGTAAAAATTTAAAATACTTGTGTATTTGGGAATATAATTAATATAAAAAAGTTTACATTTTGTTCGATGTAAACTTTTTTATATTATAAATTATTTTAGTTTAGAAAATATATCTTCTCCAGTCTCTGTAACAATATCAACACCAAAATTTTTCGCAACAATATTTCCTGTTGTTCCTAATCCATTAACATCATCCAATACTTTAGGATCTTTAAATAATTTAGAATAAATTGTTAATGGTAAAAGTTCTCTTGTATGATTAAACCCTGGATAAAGTGGGTCGTTACCATGATCACTTGTCATAATTAATAAATCATCTTCTTTTAAAAGTCTTACTAATTTAGCTAATTTAGAGTCTAATAATGCAATGTTATTTGCATACCCATTAACATCTCTTCTATGTCCATAATGTGAATCAAATTGAACTAAATTGGTAAAAATAAATTGATTTTCTGAATTTTGAGCTGCTAATTCAATTGTTAAATCCATTGCATGAGCATCTCCATCAGAATGAATAGATCTCGAAATACCTTGGCCCACAAAAATATCATTAATTTTACCAATACCTATAACTTCAACGCCCTTTTTTTGTAATTCATTTAGAATCATTTCTCTAGGTTTATTAGCATAATCATGTCTATTAAATGTTCTAGTAAATTTGCCGACCTCTAAACCGACAAAAGGTCTAACAATTATTCTTCCAACATTTCATTCAGGTCTAGATGAACATATTTTTCTTGCCGCTTCCCCATAACGATACAAATTATCTAATCCAATTCATTCCTCATGAGCTGCAATTTGTAAAACTGAATCCATTGATGTATAAACAATTATAGAACCATTGTTTTTTTGTTCCATTGCTAATTCGTCGATTATTTCTGTTCCTGACGAAGCTTTATTTCCAATTATTTTTCTTCCATCAAATGCTTTTTCTAATTCTTGAATCAAATCATCAGGAAAGCCATTTTCAAAAAAAGTTGGAAAAGGTACATTTGTTTTAATACCCATCATTTCTCAATGACCCGCCAATGTATCTTTCGCATTTGATACTTCTTGTATTCTAGCCATGTAAGCCAATGGTTTTTTTACATGATAATTACCCTCTAAAGTTGTAATATTTCCAATTCCCATTTTTTTTCATGTATCTATAAAAAACATTGCGGATTTTGAAGCTGACAAAATGGTATTTGCACCTTTATCACCAAATGTTTTTTGATCTTTGTCAGGACCTATGCCTAAACCGTCTGTTACAATCATAAATATTCTTTTAAATTTTGCCATTATTTATTTCTCCTTACTATTTTTTTCTAAATTTCAGCATTTTTTAATTACTTGATCTGGTTCTTCTGTATTTCTACATAATGAATTGTAAGCACTTGTAAAATAATCATTTGGGATACCTAATTTATTATAAAAATTTTTGAGATTATCATTATACTCATTTGCATTTTCTACTAATAATTTATAATCATATTTTTCAAAAAATGTTGTTTTTTGTTTAGGTTTTAAAATTTGTGATTTTTTTAATGGATAACCAATAGTTATTCCAATAATGGGTAAAGCTACTCCTTCAATTTTAAGTAATTGAGAAATTTCTTCAATATGACCTCTAACTCCCCCAATAAAACAAGTTCCTAAACCCATTTCTGTTGCAGCATCTTGAATCATTGTTGCAGCAATAAAAGAATCTCCAGTGCCTACTAATAAAGAATTTAAACCTTTATCATAATTTTCATGATTTCTCAAATCTAAAATATAATTTAGTCTATTAAAATCTGCTAAAAATAAAACAAACATTGAGCAATCTTTTATTTGATATTGATTTGTAATTTCAGAAAGTTTTTTTAATGTTTGTTTATCTTCAATAATTATTGAAGAGGACATAAAAAAATTATTGCTTGTTGGCACGTTTTGTAAAATTTCAATAAATTTACTTTTTTCTTCTTTTGATAGTTTTTTATCACATGTATATTCTCTTACAGAAGATCTCATTTTATTATTTTTTATAAAAGACATAAATTTCCTTTGTTATTTATAAATTTATTTAACAATTATTTTTGATGTTCAAATCTATCAACTTCTTTATTGCAATCTTCAATAAGTTTATCAACATCTTTAAACGAATTAATCATTGCGCCAGAAGCTCTTTCGTGTCCGCCGCCACCTCATTTAAGTGCAACATTTCTAACGCATGGGCCGTTAGAACGAAATTCAACTCTAATTCTTCCATCTTCTTCTTCGTTGAATTGTACTCAAAAAGGATAACCTTTTAAATTGCCAATTAAATTAGGTCTTACCACATTGTTGGGTTTTTTATTTAATTCTAAAGTTTCCTTTAATGTTATTGTTGTATAAGCTACTCTACCGACTGTTTTTAAATTTTTCATCAATAAAGCTTGTAATTTTAAATCGCTTAATTCCGTTTGTGCTAAACCTGAAAAGATTTTTTCTGATTCCAAACCATTTTTATATAAAAATGATACTAATTCGTGAGTTCTCGCAGAAGTATTAGAGTAAGAAAATCTGCCACTGTCTGTAACAATACCTAAAAAAATAAAATTAGCTGCGGAAGAGTTTACCTTTCATTTATTTTGAATGGCTAATTCTGCAATCATTTCAGCGCCTGCTATTCTTGAAGAATCTACTCATCTGGTTACATTATGTAAATCATCTTCATTTGGATGATGATCAATTCTAAGTGTCTCAGGAAAAAGATTTTTATCTAAAATTTCCCTAAATTCAATTCTTTCTTTATAATTTGCATCAACAACAATTCCTAATGAATTACTTAGAATTTTGTCACTTGGTATATCATCAAAATCGAAAGTTAAAAAATTTTCAAAAATGCCTTTATTATCGCCTAATACGTATATTTTTTTATTGGGATAATTTAATTTTATTAATTCTCTTAAACCAAATTGACTTCCTAAACAATCGCCATCTGGACGTATATGATGAAATATGACAATACTATCATATTTTTCAATCAATTTGGTTGCATCATTGTAAGTACCTATTAACATTATTTACTTCCTTTTTCATATTCAAAAATTGCTTTATTTAAGTCATCAAGAACATTATTTATTTGATCTCAACTATTTAATGTTATTCCTGCTGCATTATCATGGCCTCCACCGCCATATTTTTTCGCAACAACATTCACAAGAGGACCATTAGAACGCAATCTTCCCCTAATTTTTCCGTCTTCTAATTGAACAAAAAATGCTCAACATGAATTATCATCTATATTAGCTAACTCATTAACAAAAATTGCTGCTTTTAAACTATCAAAATTAAATTTTTTTAAAATTTCATTAGTAACTAAAAAATATAAAACTCTTCCACTCTTTTTAAAGTTGCTTAAAATTTCACCAATAAATTTTAAATCAATCATCGATCTTTTGCTCAACTCTTGATGTATTTTTCAAGGTTCTAAATTACCTTTTTCATACAAGTGTGCTACCAATTTATGAGTTCTTGAAGATGTATCAGGATATAAAAATCTACCACTATCTGTATTAATTCCTAAATAAATATGCTCCGCTGCTTTTTTAGAAATAATTCATTTTGCATCCTTTGCAATTTTTGCAATCATTTCTGCTGCTGCAACATAGTGTTCATCCACTCATAAGTAGTCATATTTAATATCACTACCATTTGGATGGTGATCAATTCTAAGTGTTGCTGTCATTTTATTTTCTAATAATAAGCTTGAATCCTGAATTCGATCACTTGATGAAGCATCAACAACAATTCCTAATGAATTTTTAAAATCAATTGTATCAATTTCATCAAAATGATAATTCATAAAATCAAATGTATGAGCATTATCACCTGGTGTAAAAACTTTTTTATTAGGAAAATTATCACGTATTAATTGTGCTAAACCAGCTTGGCTACCTAAACAATCACCATCTGGACGTATATGATGAAAAATAATGATATTATCATATTTTTCAATAGCTCGTATTGCTATTCTACTTGTTCCTTTTTTCATTATTATCTCCTTATATGCATATGTTAAATAAATTGTATTTTTAATTATATATAATTATTAGTAGTTAAATATTTATTTTTAATATTCTTGCTCTCAATTTATATAAATACCGTTGTCCTTTAAATAATGCAATAATTCTAAATAAATTTTGTTATTAACTTGTGGTATACATATTTGCATATAAGTTTTTAAATTTTGAAATAAATAATATACACTTTTTAACTCTTTTGTTCATCTTTGTTTTTTGGCATGTAAGGCACATAAATAACCACCAATATAAAATTCAAAATCACATAAATTTCCTGGACTATTACATTCCACACAACTCTCAATATTAGGTTTTAATCCAAAATAATAGAGACTGTTAGCAATTAAATATGTTAATAAAAAATCATTATATCCTTTACCTAAAAATTCAAAAGTTTCTATATATGTATTAATTATGTTAACGGCATTAGAAGTGAAATTTTTAAGAAATTTAGTTGCTTTTGCAACATAAACTAAATTAAATTTGTTTGAATAATCTATTTCATATAGTAATTTTGCTTTTTTCAATTTGTTTAATTTATTATTTAATCTAGCTTTAAAATACTCGATTTCAATTAATGAACCTACTTGTAAATTACTTTTATTTTTACTATTACCCTTATTTATTCCCATTGCTAATAAACTAAATACACCATTTTTTCCTAAAACAGTTATAATTCCTGCATTTTCATCATTTGAATAATCGTTAATATCTAACAAAATTACCTTTTCAATTTTTTCCGCCATTTTTCTCCTTGTACCTAATTAGAACTATAATTTAAATTTTAATATTATTATTTATATAGATACAAAAAAAATTTATTTTGATAAAATACTAAATGCAATATTATTTTTTACTTCTACTTAGAGAAAATAGAGAAATGAGGCATAAAATGAATCAAGAACAAGTACTTAAATTGTTTGTTGAAATTTTGGAATCAACTCCTGGGGTACACAGTATTTGTAAAGACAATAAAACGCAACAAAGTGTTTTGAGTTCTGGGATTTTAAAGATTGAACAAATTAAAAATAACATTTGAAATTTTAGTGCTACAATAGTTGTTTTAAAAAATGCAAATTGTAAAGCAATTATAAATTCAATTAGTTCTTTATTACGTTATGAATTGAAAAAAACAAAACAAAAAATTGGCAAATTAAACATATTTATTGGGGGATTAACAAATGATTAAGAATATAGATGGAAAGATATATGCTGAATTAATAAAATCTGGAGCAAACAATTTAATAAATTCTAAAAATAAAATCGATGCTTTAAATGTTTTTCCAGTCCCAGATGGAGACACTGGAACAAATATGTCTTCAACAGCGCAAGCAGCTGTTGAAGCATTAATTAAACAAGATTCAAAAGATTTATCAGAAGTATCACAAATTGTATCTAAAAATATGCTATATGGCGCAAGAGGTAATTCAGGTGTTATTTTAAGTCAAATTTTTAAAGGTTTTGCAATTGCTTTTGAGAATAACAATAGTGTCGATGTAATTGGTTTACTTAAAGGTTTTAAAAAAGCAACTGAAAAAGCATATTCATCAGTTTTAAAACCAGTTGAGGGAACTATTTTAAGTGTAATTAGAGAAACTACTGAAGAATTAGAAAAAAATATTACTTCTAAAACATCATTTGAAGAATTTTTTGAACTTGCTGATAAATTTTCTCGTGTAGCATGCAATAATACGCCTAATAAATTAAAAATTTTGCGTGAAGTTGGAGTAACAGATTCTGGTGGAGAAGGATTACAAACTATTATTAATGGTATGTACCTTTATACATTAGGAAAACCAGTAGAAATTTCTAATGATGATTCAGCAGATATTAATTCATTTATTAAAAGTGATGAAGTATATGATGGCGAATTTGGTTATTGTACAGAATTTATAATCGAATTAAAAAATGTAAAGGAATTTAATAAAAAACAATTTGAAAAACAAATTTCTAAAAAAGCAGGCTCATTAGTTTGTGTTCAAGACAACGAAATATTAAAAGTACATGGTCACACTTTAAAACCTGGAGATTTATTAAATTATGGCCAAAAATTTGGAGAATTTATCAAAATTAAATCTGAAAATATGACTCGTCAAGCTTCGGAAAGTAGAAACAAAAATTTAATTATTAATTCAAATAATGAAGAAAATAATGAAAAACAATTCGAATGTGGAATAGTATCTTGCAATTTAGGTTCTGGACTTATTGAAAAAATGAAAGAATTTGGATGCGATGCTATTATCGAAAGTGGTCAAACACAAAATCCTTCTGCACAAAATATAATTGATGCAATCAATTCTGTAAATTCTAAAAATGTATTTGTTTTACCTAACAATTCAAATATATTTTTAGCTGCTGAACAAGCGGCTCAAACAATTGTAAATAAAAATGTGTTTATTATACCTACAAAAAGTCAACTTCAAGGAGTATCTGCAATTTTAAATTTCAACAAAGAAGCAAGTGCTAAAGAAAATAATGAAATTTTAAATGAAGCAATAAAATTAATTACAACTGGTCAAGTAACACAAGCAACAAGAAACACAAAAATTGATGGTATAAAAATTAAAGAAGGTGACTTCATAGGAATTAAGAATTCTAAAATAATCACAGCACAAGATTCATATATTAAAGCTGCTAAACACCTTATCAAAAAAATTATTACAAGTGATCATGAATTAATTACAATTTATTATGGTAATGATTCATCTGAAGCAGATGCAAATGAATTACAAAATTATATTCAAGCACATTATGATGCCGAAGTTGAAATTATAAATGGAAATCAACCAAATTATCACTTTATAATTGGTTTTGAATAAGGAGAACTATATGTTTAAAATAGCTTTTGATATTATTGGTAATGATAACGGGATAGAAGCTGCATTGGCAGCCTCTTTATCTTTTATTAAAGAAAATGAAAATTATGAAATTATATTAGTAGGTCCTAAAACAGAAATCGAACAATACTATAATTCTAAAAAAATTGAAATTCCAAAAAGAATATCTATTGTAGATAACTCAACAAACTTTACTGATGTAAAAAATATTAGACAATCATTACATGAAAAAACTTCTATGATGACAGCAATAGATTTAGTTATAAATAACGAGGCACATGCTGTTTTATCATCAGGGGATTCGGGAATGTATTTGGCTGCTTCTACTTTTAAATTTAAGAGATTAAAAAATGTTAGTAGAGCAGCATTTATGCCTTTAATGCCAACTATTGTTGGAAGAAAATTTTTATTATTAGATGTAGGAGCAAATTTAGAAACTAAAACAGAATATCTTGTTGAATGAGCAAAAATTGCAAATTCATTTGCAAAAGTTTTTTTAAAAACTGACACTCCTAGAATTGCTTTATTAAACATTGGTGTTGAAGATTATAAAGGTTTAGAAATAACCAGAAATGCTGATAGCATTTTAAAGCAAAATAAGAATATTAACTATATTGGTTTTAAAGAAACTAGAGATTTATTAGAAGGCATATGTGATGTTGCGGTAATTGACGGATATGGCGGTAATTTAGTTCTTAAAAGTTATGAAGGAGCTGTTTTAAGCTTTAAAAAACTAATCAAAAGTCAAATAATGAAAAAAACTATTAGAAAAATTGGATATTTATTCTTAAAAAATGCATTTAATGATGTTTCGAAAATTATGGATTACAGAAATGTTGGAGCTGCCTGAATAGCAGGTGTGGATGGAATAGCAATAAAAAGTCATGGATCTAGTGATCAAAAAGCTTACATGGGAGCATTAGAACAAATTAAAATTGCATTGGAAAACAATATTTTAAATCAAGTGAAAAAAGATTTAGAAGGTGAAAATTGTCAATAAAATTAAAAAAATACGATTTTAATAGCATTGAGGATTTTTTTAAAGAGTTTGATATTATTCCAAAAACTCTAGCAATATATAGAAGAGCATTTACACATCCATCATTTATAAAATCAAGAAATAAAGAATATACGAGAAACAATAATTATCAAGATTTAGAATTTTTAGGAGATTCAATACTTCAATTTTTATCATCCGAATACATTTTTAAAATGTATAAAAAATTAGATGCAGGACAATTAACTCTAATTCGTTCAAAATT
This sequence comes from Mycoplasmopsis lipofaciens ATCC 35015, assembly GCF_000686585.1. Classification (GTDB taxonomy): domain Bacteria; phylum Bacillota_I; class Bacilli_A; order Mycoplasmatales; family Metamycoplasmataceae; genus Mycoplasmopsis; species Mycoplasmopsis lipofaciens. The sequence goes on along the minus strand of NZ_JMKY01000001.1, from coordinate 27,459 downwards.
AGTTTGTACAAATTCTTTAAATGAAATAAGCGATAAATTATGTTTTAAAAATTTTTTATTCACAGGACCCGGACTTATGCATAACGAAGTCATAAAATCAAATAAGGTAGGCGCTGATATATTTGAGTCATTTATTGCAGCATTATATCTTGATTTGGGAATAAAAGCAGTGCAAAGTTTTCTTAAAAAAACATTATATTTGTATGCTGAAAATTTAGAAAATACAAATTTATTAAAAGATTCAAAAACTATTTTTCAAGAATATATACAAAGTTTTTCAAAGCAATCTGTTACATATAAAACCACAACAATAAACCAAAATCATTTTTACTCTGAAGCAATTCATGATAATCAAATTTATGGTTATGGTTATGGCAAAAGCAAAAACAAAGCTGAAGAATCAGCAGCAAATAATGCTTTAGAAAAATTAAAAAAATAATTATAAATGTTATAAATTAATAATTATAATTAAATAACTAAGGAGGATTTGCATGAAATTAATTAAAGTTGAAGCACATGGTTTTAAATCATTCGCTGATCCTATATGCTTAAAATTTGATGGTGGTGTAGCAGGAATAGTTGGACCTAATGGTTCTGGTAAATCAAATATAAATGATGCTATAAAATGAGTTTTAGGTGAGAGAAGTGCTAAGGAATTACGCGGAGACAATATGTCAGATATTATTTTCGCGGGTTCTAAAACAGCTAAACCAATGGATAAAGCATCAGTTACATTAACATTTGATAATAGAGATGGTTTAAGTTCAATACCACATGAAATAATTTCTATTAGTCGTGTACTTGAAAGAGGCTCTGGAAGTAACCAATACTACTTAAATGGTGAAGTTTGTTTACTTAAAGATATTAAAGACATAGCTATGGAAAGCGGAATTGGAAAAAGTTCATTAGCAATAATTAGTCAAGGTACAGTTAGTGATATAGCCGAAGCAACAGCAGAAGAAAGAAAAGCAATTTTTGAAGAAGCTGCTGGTGTTTCAAAATATAAATTTAGAAAAAAAGAAGCATTAAGTAAATTAGCCAAAACTCAAGAAGGTCTTGAAAAAATTCGTTTAGTAATTGCTGAAATAGAAAGAAAATTAGTTCCACTTAGAAAACAAGCTGAAAAAGCCAAAATTTATATTGCAAAAAGTGAAGAATTAAAAAGTGTTGAAGTAGGTTTGCTAGTAGATAATATTGAAATTTTTGGAAAAAAATATGAAGAGTTGAGCATAGAGCTAGAAGGTGTTAACGAAACTAGAATAGATTTAGAAAGAAGAATTTCTGAATCAAATGCCAAAATCAGTCAAAAAACTCAATTTAAAACTGAAGCTGAAGCTGAATTAAAAGTACTTTCAATTGAATACGAAAATCTAAAAGAAAGAATAAATAAAATAACCATTTCAATGGCAAGAGCTAATGAAAGAGAAAGATTAATAGCTGAAGGTTCTATTGAAGCAAATAAACAAGAACAAATTATCGCTTTTAAAACATTATTAAAAAATCATGGCAATAGAGTTCAATATTTAAACAAGGAAATTGATGGTATAAAACAAAAAGTTATTGAAAATCAACAAACGATTAATAAATACGACGATGAAATAAATACAATTAACATAAAATTGAACAATAAAAAATCTGCCTTATTAAAAGTTGAAACTCATTTAAATTTATTAAAACAACAAAAAGAAAATAACTCTATGCTTTTCAAAGGCACTAAGACTATTTTGGAAAATAAAAACTATTTTGGAAAATCTTTAAAAGGAACTGTTGCTAACTTATTCAAAATTGAAACAGATTATGTAGCTGCAATAGATAGTATTTTGACTAATGCTGCACAACACTTAGTTGTTGACAAATCAGAAACAGCTGTTAAAGCCGTTAATTTCCTAAAAGAAAATAATGGTGGGAGAGCAACATTTATACCATTAAGTTCAATTCAACCAAAATTTGTTAGAGATGATCATTTATTAGCTATACAAGGACATCCTGGATTTGTTGCTGTTGCACATGAACTAGTAAACGTTGAACCTCAATTTGAAATATTAAAGAAATTTCTTCTAGGTAATGTAATAGTTGCAACTGATATTGAAAGTGCAAATAAAATTTCTAACATTCTTGAAAGACGTTATATGATAGTTTCATTAGACGGAGATACAATTCGAGTTGGTGGTGTTATTATGGGTGGTGTTAAAAGCACTGCTCAATCACTATTGGGTTTTGATGAAAAAATTAAGGAATTAGAAAATTTACTTCCTGGTATGCAAGCAGCTGTGCAAGCAGATGAAACTAAAATGAATGAAATTAAAAATTATCGTCGTGCATGCTTGGACTTAGATGGGCAATGAAAACAACAAATTGCTACATTAACAACTCAAAGAGTAAATGAACAAACAATGTTTGATGATTTAAATATAAAATTAATGAATATATCTAAAGAAACATTCAAATTGGAAGATAAGGGTGTATCTATTGCAAATGAAGAAGCTAATTTAGAAATCTTAGAAAGTCAAAAAATTTCTATCGAAGCACAATTTAGAGCTAAAAATGATAGAGTCGAATCTTTAGCTGCTGATATTAATTCAACACAACAAACACAAAATGATTATGAATCAACATTAAGAAAATTATTAAGTTCATTTGCCACAAAAATGGCTGATAAAGAAAAATCAAAATTATTACTAGAACAATCAAGAGAACGTTTAGCTAGTCAATATAAAATGACTTATGAATCAGCATCTAGTTCATTTCACTTAACAATGAATAGAGAACAAGCACAAGAAATTGTTAGAGATTTAAGAGAAGAAATTGATAAACTAGGAAATGTTAATTTAGAATCTCTTGAATTACTTGTTGAAGAAGAAACACGTTACAATAATTTTGCTGAAAACGAAAAAGAATTAACACAAGCAAAAGAAACACTTGAAAGTGCTATTTCTGATATGGATAAAATCATTACTACTCGTTTATCAAACATTATTCATGATGTAAATGATGAGTTTAATAATGTTTTTGCAAGTATGTTTGGCGGCGGTAGTGCAAAACTATACTTTACTGATCCTAAAAACATTTTAGATTCTGGTGTAGAAATAGAAGCTCAACCTCCCGGAAAAAGTATTAAGAATCTTAAATTATTCTCAGGTGGAGAAAAATCTTTAATAGCTATTTCATTATTATTTGGTATTTTAAAAGCTCGTCCATTACCATTATGTATTTTAGATGAAGTTGAAGCTGCGTTAGATGAAGCAAATGTTGTCCGTTATGCAGAATATTTACAACAATTAAAAGAAAAAACACAATTTTTAGTAATCACACACCGTCATGGTACAATGAGTCGTGTTGATAGTTTATTTGGTGCGACAATGCAAAATCGTGGTGTTACAACATTCTTCAGTATTCAATTAGCTGATGCTAAAAAATTAGTGGATGATGAACAAGTTGAATATCAAGAACAATAAAATAATTAAGCAAGTAACATTACTTGCTTTTTTTACAAATTAAAAATAATAAGTGAAACCACTTATTATTTTTAATTAATTTTCATCAACATATTTAGTTGCAAACCTGCCATATATGTTATAAACAGGTTTTATTTCAATTCACACATTTTCATCTAAATGTTTTAAATCTCTAGTTATACTTCTTGTTTCTAACAACAACATAGTTGATTCTATTTTATAAACATCTTGGCCTGTATAACCACTTGTAGCTTTGTTTATAGAATATGCGTGTCAATACTTTATTTCTTTTAAATAATCAAGAACTAATTCTGGATCCTTGGTTGAAATACTCATAGTAACTTTTTTATATTTTGGATAAATTATAGCTATCAAGCCATTAACTATAAAAATATAAATAATTGTTGAAAATTCTCTCATACCAATAATATTTCTTTGTCCCAAATCTTGAGTGTAGTCCATTGAATATAATAAATTACCATTTGAATCGTATGTCATTTTACTTTGTAAAATTTCATTAAGAGTTGGTTTATGCGGCACAGCAAAAGCAAAAATAATTAGAAAAATAAATGTTGTTGTAAATGAAACAACCATTAACATTCTAGAAATACTTTTTTGTTTTTTTGTTGAATAATAATATGCAATTATGTCTGTTCCACCAGTGGAGCCACCAAATTTTCATGCTAAAGCAATCGAAACCCCCAACAAAACCGAACCAATAACACCATTAATAAAAATTGGTCATGAGGATGGATTTTCAAATTCCTTGAAAGTAGTTATTCCAGTTATTGAATCGGTTATAGAAACTTTTAGAGTTCTTTCTCAACCTGGTACAACATTAAAAAAGTGATGTATCCAATTTAAAACAACTTCCTGAGTAAAAATAGCATTTGTAACAATTTGAAAAAACATGAACATAAATGTTAAAAAAACAAATCCACGTTTTATTCTTCATCCATATATAGCAAATAATGGGACATTACATACTAAATATAATAAGGCAAAATATTTACTAAATTTTTCAGGATCAAGTAAAGTTATTAACATAGGAATTCCAGATATACCGCTTGGAATTGTTTCACCTTTTTGTAAAAAAGCTATTGCACCAAAATTAAAAATTATTGCTGACAATAAGATAAAAAAAGTTCTTTTTAAATAAAGAATTATTCTCCGTTTTTTTACTTCCTTCTCTTTTCGATTTTCATGGTCATAACTATATTTACCCATTTCCAATTTTTTAATTTCAATTTTTCTTTTCTCACAAGTAATAGATTCACAAATTACTTCACTTTTTTTTATTTCATTTTTTTGATGTTTCATAAGCACTATTTTATATTAATTATTATTATTAAATATATATTTTTTATTTTTTTTATAAAATTGTATTTATTACGAAAGATTGTATAAAAATAAGAGGTATTATGAATAAACACAAAATATTTGCTTTTGATTTAGATGGAACATTATTAACATCTGAAAACGTTGTGCACCCTTTCACTCAAGAAGCTTTATTATTTTCTCAAAAATCTGGGAACTTTAATGTTATTTCAACAGGAAGAGGATTACAAAAGACGTTACCTTTACTTAAAACAATCAAAGGTATTGATTTTTTAATTTGTTCAAACGGTTCTTTATTTTATGATGTTAAAAATAAAAAATGAGTTTCATTAGGCAAAATAGATAAATCTGTTTTAGAGCTAATGCATAAATATTGTGAAACACATGATTTAATATTAAGTCTTGATACACCTAACTTTACTGGAACATGAATGAAAAATAACAATTTTCCACATTGAATGAAAGAACAAGCAATCATGGATATGAATTTAAGTAACTTTTGTTCATATCAAAAATTACTTGATGTTGCAAATGATTCAAAAAACATAATTTGTCAATTAGCAATAAGAAATCCGCTAGAATTAGCAAATAAAACTACTTTATACTTTAAAAATAAATTACAAAACAAATATAAAGTGTTTTTAACCAATACTATTTATACTGACATTAATAGTTTAAATACCTCAAAATGAAATGGACTTGTTGAGCTTGCAAATTATCTAAAAATAAACATAAATGAAATTTACACTTTTGGGGATTCTGGCAATGATTTAGAAATGATACAAAATGCATATCATGGATACTGTATGGAAAACGGTACACAAGATGCTAAAAATGTAGCTAATCATATTATTGGAAATAATAATTCTGGAACTATTGGAGAAACAATATACAAAATTTTAAAAAACTAAAAATTTACAATTTCAGCAACATGTGTAACTAAATTTGCACCCATCTTTATTAAATAATTATTCCCATCATCTAAGTTAGTACCTGGATAACAACAAACATCTTTATTTAAATTATTAAAAACGTTTGCAATGTTTAATATTCCTGAATCAATTGAACAATTGTATATGATTAATTTATTAGAAATGAGTCCTGTTAAAACATTTCTTTCTTTAAAACGCTTATATTTCGCATGAGTATTTCATGGGTATGGCGAAATATATAATTCATTATTTAGATTACCGTAATCTTTTTGAAATTCATGTCCAAACGGTAATACAAAAATTATCGGTCTATTAATTTTGCGATAAAAATCAATAAATAATTGATCTAGATTTTTAAAATTATTAGTTACTAAAACAGTGCTTTTGGCAATTTTTGGTAATGAATTATTAATATAACTAAAAACGGTTTTATTTGCGTCTTCTCCTGCTAAACAAATGGTATTTTTATTTAATAAATCAATATTTCCTTTATAAAAAAGAACATAAGGAACATATTTTACTTGTTTTATTCTTTCAGGATATTCTTTATCTAAAACTGTAATGAAATTAATTTTATTTTCATTTAAAAAATTTATAGTATTTTCTATTTCTTTATCGCTAATTTTTTCTTTATTTTTTAAAGCATTATAAATTTTGAATACATTGCCTTCATATTTAAATGCCAAGTAAACTAATAAATTATTCATAAAACCTCCATTCACTTTTTTCTTATAAAAATCAAATAACTATTTAAAAAAATGAACAAAATTATTAAAAATGGTAATCTTTTCTTTTTTTGACTAATTTATTTTTTAAATATTAAAAAAACCAATTTAAAAGTTTTAAAATAAAAATATGGAATAATCTTCCATAAATTTATTACAAACTTTAAGGAGAAGAAGAAATGGTTAAACAAACAATGAAAGCATTTGTTGTAGAATCACCTAAAAATTGAAGTATTAAAGAAGTAGAAATTCCTACTCCTAAATACAAAGAAGTTTTAATTAAAATGGAAACATCGGGAATATGCCATACCGACTTGCATGCTGCTAATTATGACTGATTAGTTGAACCTAAATATCCTTTAATTCCTGGTCATGAAGGAATTGGAATTGTTGAAGAAGTTGGTGAAGGTTGCACAAGATTAAAAAAAGGAGATCGTGTTTGTTTGGCTTGATTACATGATGCATGTGGACACTGTGAATTTTGTTTACAAGGCGAAGAAACATTATGTCCAAATCAAAATATGTCAGCCTATACTAAAGATGGTTCATTTGCTGAATATGCAATTGGACACGAGGATTATGTTGGAATAGTTCCTGAAAAATTAGACTTAATTACTGGAGCACCTGTTGTATGTGCTGGAGTAACAACATATAAAGCAATAAAAAGAGCTAATTTAAAACCTGGAAATTATTGTGCTATTATTGGTGTAGGAGGTCTAGGGCAATTAGCAATACAATATGCTAAAGCTATGGGTTACCGTCCAATAGGAATTGATTTAACAGACGAAAAATGTGATTTAGCAATTAAATCAGGAGCAGAAGCTGCTTATAATTCTAAAAAGGATTCAGATTTTGTAAAGAAAATTATTGATTTTACAAATGGAGGAGTTCATGCTGTTATAAATACATCTGTAGCAACTAAGGCTGCTGAACAAGGGATGGAAATGTTAAGAAGAGGCGGACGTCAAGTTCTTGTTGGATTACCTTCAAAAGATAAATTAGGTAAAGATAATATTAATGTTTCAGTATTTTGAACTGTTCTTTTTGAAAGAGAATTGGTTGGTTCAATTGTTGGAACTAGATTAGATTTACAAGAATCACTTGAATATGCAGCTGATGGAAAAGTTAAATCAGAAGTAACAAAAATTGTAAAACTAGAAGAAGTACCTGAAATTTTTGAAAAATTACAAAATGGAGATTTTTTGGGAAGAGCTGTAATAGATTTTAGAAAATAATTAATTTTAAAAAACCCGTATATTAACGGGTTTTTTATGTTTTAAATTATTTAGAAGTTTTTTTTGCAGCTGGTTTTTTTGCAGCTGGTTTTGTTGTTTTTTTAACAGTTACATTTTTTTCAACTTCTGGTTTCACTGTCACAACTTCTGGTTTTCCAACAGTTCTTGTTGAATATACAGAGGCATATGTACGATTTCTACGTTTTTCAAATTTTACATATCCTGTTATTAAAGCATAAAGTGTATCATCATTTCCACGTCCGCAATTTGTACCTGGAAAAATTTTTGTTCCTCTTTGACGGAAGATAATTGATCCAGCTGTACAAAATTGACCATCACCTAATTTAATTCCTAGTCTTTGACCGCGACTATCACGACCGTTACGGGTTGAACCACCGGCTTTCGTGTGTGCCATTTGACTATCCTACAATCTTTGTAATTTCAACACGTGTATAAGGTTGACGGTGTCCTAATTTACGTTTGTGGGTGCTTTTTGCATTATGACGATATACTACTATTTTTTTTGCTTTGCCTTGTTTTTGGATGATTCCTTCAACTTTGGCTCCTTTAAGATATGGTTTACCAATTTTTTCATTAACTAGTAAAACTTTGTCAAATAAAACTTTTGAACCTTCTTCACCTTCAATTTTTTCGATGAAAATAGTTTGTTTTTCTTTAACTAAAATTTGTTTGCCTCCAGTTTCGATAATAGCTAACATGCTTTATCCTCCTGAATTTTGTGGCTCATCCTAGAGGTGATGTATAAACATACTTAAAAAACCTGTTCAGAATGGTTACAAAAGTAACTTTCTAATTATAATTCAAAACCAATTAATAAAAAGAGATTTTTTATTTTTACATATACATTTAATAAATGCCCACTAATAAGCTAAATAAATAGATTTAATCTGTGATTCTTTTTTTGAAGCATCATTTCATTTTAGACTGCTATCTTTTGTTTTTATTTCTCCTGATGTAGACATAAACATTTTTATAATATTGCTAATAGCACTTACTCCTGAAATAACCATCGGCGCCAATGATAAAAAGACTGACATAGATCCTCCATAAATATTAGCTTGTTCGTCTTTAGTTAATTGCCTCATATTATGCATATCCACCCCTCCTTTCATAAATTGGTTTATTAAAAATTTGCAATAAAACAAAAAAGAAAAAAATTATTCTTTTTTGTTAAAAAATACAAAAAACAAGGCCTTTCATCCTTGTTAGTAATTAAAAATTTATTTTTTGTTTAATTGGCTTAATTGTTCATTTAGTTTTTTAAGTTCATCTAAAATCAACTCTTCATTTGTTGGTTTTGCTGGCTCTTCTAATTTAGGTGGGTTTTTACGAAGCTTTCTTTGTTTGTGCATGTTCACAAAAATAAAAACAACTCAAAGTCCTACAAATATAAATAATGCAACAATAATAAATGAAATTAATGCTGCTAAGAATTTACCATATAGAATTCCATATGCACTTAACCCTTCAACACTAGATTTTCCAAATGCATTTGCAATAGCAGCCATAATAATATCATTTGCAAATGACTTAACAACTTCATTAAATGCAGCACCTAAAAGTAAACCTATTGCCAACATGAACATATTGCCACGTTTTACAACGCTTCATGCGTCTTTTCTTGCTTGTTTAATCATGGTTTTACATTATAATCAAATAAATAAAAAATACAATAAAAAAATAATTGCGATTGCTCAACAATTATTTCATAAGTATTATCATTCAGAAATGAATGCTCCTGTACTATCTTTCATTTTACCTACAACAGCCAAAATAAAATCTATCAATAGTCAAAGTAAAATTCCGCCTCCAGTTAGTAATTTAAAAATGCCTAATAACACTCTTCCTGCATAAAATCTATCAACACCTAAAAATCCTAAAAAAAATGATAAAAGCACTAATGCTGTTCTACTTTTTGTTGATTTCATATATCCTCCTTCACAAATTTATTGACATTACTCAATAAACAGAAAATTAATTTTCTTTTATATTGTTATCTATATTTATTGGTTCGGTAATATCATTGTTTTCAGGTATAAATGGATTTTGTTCTATATTAGATTTGCTTTTTAAAATTAAAATTAGACCAATTATTGAACAAAGTGGAACAAAAAAACCCACAATAATTAAAACAAATGATGTTCTTAATTCTTCAAAACGAGAAATTTCAACTAGAGTTAAAATTTTATATACAAAGCTTGTAATAATAATACCTATTAAAACTAAATTAAAAAATAAAAGTAAACCTGTTGTTGGTAATATTGATAAAATAACTTTAGAATCCGAATTATTATTATTACTTACTGAAGTGGTTAAATTATAAAATGTAATCGATATTGATAAAAATTTTATAACTATTAAAACTATTGTAATAATTGCTAATATTAAAGCAATTTTTGCATATTTTTTTGCTTTTTTCATTTTATTTTTCCTCTCTTATTACATAATGCCAATAACTTAATTATATTAATTTTTAATAGAAAATAAATATTATTTAATTTTTTGAGTATTTTTTCTTTTTTTCTTTTTAGGTTTATTTTTTTGTATTTGTTTTGTATTTTTCGAAACAACAACCAATGCAGGTTTAATTAGGCGGTCGTAAAGTTTAAAACCAATTGAATTAACTTTCAATATACTATTTGGTTCAACCGTTTTATCTTCAATTACTTCGATAATTTTAGAAGTATCTGCATTAAAAATTTCTCCAACCTGTGGTTTTATTATTGAAACTCCATGATCTTTTAACACAGAATCAATCATTCCTATTACCATATCAAAACCCATTACATAATTTTGAACTAATGGATTATCACTATTTTTACCAGATTCACTTGCTACTTTTAAAGTAGTATACGGATTTAAAAAATCATCTAAAAATTTTTGTAAAGCAAATTTTTTTTGTTTGTCAATTTCCTCTTGTGGTACCGTTAGCCTTTCAACAACTTTAGAATCAGCTAACTTTTTCATTTCAATTTTCATTGCCAAAATATCTTGAACACATTTAGCATAATTTAATTTTAATTGTAAAAATTGTTTTGGTTCATATTCTTGTAAGTCTAATACAAATTTTACATTTTTATCCTTAACTTTTTCATCTGAAAAATTTTGATCAAATTGATAATTAAATTCATACTTCAACATGTATTTTTTATTAATTAAATTTGAATCGAAATTAGGTAAGAAAGAATTAGAACCTAAAATAATATCCACATTTTCTTTTGAATATAAATCAATTAAATGATCATTTTCATCAAAACATTTTATATTAACTTTAATTCCATCGCCTTCTAACAATTTTAGTTTATTAAAATCTGCAATCATTACTTTTCTCCTTTATTAGCAATTAAATCTTCTAGCATTTGAAGAGCTGTCAAGCCTTTTTCATAATTCATTCTTTTAGAACCAACCAATGCTATTTCTTTTATTTTGCCATCATATGCTATTTTTTTAGTAATAAATGTACTATTATCATTTCTTATTGAAATCTTTATTGGATCATCATCATTTGTGTTTGCTTCAATGGTTTGCCAAATGCTTTTTGTTTCAATTAAATTTAATATTTTAGTTAAATCTGGACGAGAAATATCGTCAGCCAAAATAATATTGCTTTTTCCATAAACAATATTTTCATTTTTAAGTTCAAAATCAAAAATATTGTTTACAAAACTTTCCATTATACTTTCATAATTTTTAACAACTTGCGATAGTATAGGTTTAAGTGATTCCGCTGTTGATTTTAATTTTAAAATAGGTATATCAATTAACCTTTCTTTAAAGATTCTAATCGATATTCTTAAATCTTCCATATTAACTTTATTTAAATCTAATGTAATGGTTTTATGTGTTACCTCGCCATAACTTGTAACCAATATTATAGTTCCTTCATTTTTAGTTAATGGTACAAGTTGAATGCTCTTAAGCGTTGCGTCTTCGTTAGTTTGACTCGTTATTAATGTTAAACCGACAGCTTCACTAATTGCATTAGCTGCTTCTTGAATAGTTGCATCAATATTAACTCTACGTTTAGCAAACAAATCTTTAACTCTATCTCTTAATTTATCAACATCATGAGTCACAATATTATTTGCATAATATTCATAACCTTTATTTGAAGGAATTCTTCCGCTAGAAGTATGAGTTTTTTCTAAAAAACCTAATTTTTCTAGTTCATTCATTATGTATCTTACTTTTGATGATGAAATATTTAAATTATATTTTTCTACCAAATTGTTACTCCCAATTGGGTATCCTTCTTCAATATAACTTTCAACAATATATTTAAATATATTTTGTTTTTCCTCAGTTAATATTTGTTTATTATCTACAATAATTTTATTTTTTTTCATAATTATAATTATATATGATTTTTAACATTCCAAATATGAGAGTGCTAAAAATAAAATTTGCTCTATTATGCTTTTTTATAGTATTTTTATTTAAGAAAAATATTTTTAAAAATTTATTTATTCGTAAAAGTGCTAAAAAAATTCTCCTTTAAAAAGAGAATTTTAAATTTGAATTATTTTTTTAAATTTTTTTGTGCTTTTGCAAGACGTTGATTAAATTTATCAACCATACCTGTTGCTTTTGTTTTTGTTCTGTCACCAGTATAAACTACATGACATCCTGAACAAACATCAACTGAAATAGATTTTTTAGTTGTACCAAATGTAAATTTTTTACCACATGTTGAACATGTTGTTTCAACTGTGTTATATTGTGGGTGAATATTTTTTTTCATAATATATTTCCTTCTTTAACTATTATTTTGAGTAAAATTCAACAATAAAGTTTTCTTTTACATTTGGATGGATTTCATTTCTTTCAGGCATTCTATCAAAAGTCAATTCAAAATCTTTTAATGTTAATCAAGCAGCAGCTTTAATATCTGACATATTAGCTACTATTTGAACATTTTTACGTGATTTTTCTTTTAAAACAATTTTATCACCAGGCTTAACAATCATTGATGGAATATTAGCTTTATGACCATTAAGTGTAAAATGACTATGACTTACCAATTGTCTTGCTTGTCTTCTAGTATTTGCAAAACCAGCACGATAAATAACATTATCTAAACGACTTTCTAATAATTGTAATAAGTTAGTACCTGCAACACCTTTAACTTTGATAGCTTGTTCATAAGCTTTACGCATTTGTTTTTCGTTAAGTCCATAAATAAATTTAACTTTTTGTTTTTCATATAAGTGTTGACCATAGTCAGATAATTTAACACGTTTATTACCATGTTGACCTGGAGCATAAGTACGTTTTTTGCCTTTAGCAAATTCTTTACCTGTTTCTAAAATTGAGAAACCATAACGACGTGATTTCTTAAATACAGGACCTCTATATCTCATAATTTCCTCTTTCTGCATAAAACATCAAAAGGGTTGATCTCTATACAAAACAATAAAGTTCTAATGATTTCAATTTTGCAGCAAATCTACTATCAACTCAATACGAAACATTATTTATTCTGCATATGAACAACTGCTGTAATATGCCTTTCAATTATATATTAAAAGTATTTTTATAGAAACATCTTTTTGACAAAAAAGTATAAAAAAATGGCGGAACAGAGAGGATTCGAACCTCCGCGGGTATTGCTACCCCTACAGTCTTAGCAGGACCGCCTCTTCGACCGACTTGAGTACTGTTCCATTTAGCAATGCTTATTATAGCAATTTTTTGAATTTAAAAAAACAAAAAACCTTGTCTAATGACTTTGGTTTTTTGTTTTCATACTAAATTATTAAATAGATCTAGATACTAAAATAGATTTTGTATCTGAAGGATCAGTTTTACTTGTTACTTTTATTACAAATTTAAAACTACCCTTTGTATATAGAGAAACATTTGCAATTAAAAATGGAGTTTCAAATTCATATATAAAATTACCTTTATCTTCATCATATCCTGGAACTAATGCACCATCATTTTTAATCATTTTAAAGAATTCTTTAGCTCGTTCAGCCGGTGATAAGGAATTAATTGTGTTTTTGATATCTAATAAATCTGTTCATCATGAACTAGAACTACTTAAATTATTAAATACGTAATCACCTATTTTAGTATATTTTCCAACATTTTTTACTAAAACTTTTTGAGTACTTTTTTTACCACTTTGTTTATCTGTTACATCGATAAACAAATTTAAATATTCTCTTTCTCCAAAATTTTCTTGTAATAATCTAAATTTTGAAATAACCGTAAGTTTTTCATCATGTAAAATATCATAAAAATTGTCTATATTAATATCTGGTTGTTTAAGCATATTAGCAATTGTTGATGCTAATTTTTTTCTAGTGTCATTATTTTCTGCATAAGGTAGATAACGTAAATAATTATCAAATATAAAATTAACATTTCCTAATTCTTTATTTTCTTCATTTTTATTAAATCCAATAAGAGTTATATTTTTAATTGTTTTTTCATTAGCATCATTTTTAGAAGTTTTAACCAAATTTAATGTTAATGAACCATTTGAAACATTAGCCATTGAGTTTTCTAAATCAAATGAATAATCATAATTTTCATCTAAATTAAGGGTATATCCAAATGAATTAAAATCATAATCATTTCTATATGTTAATAAATATTTACTATTTATATAATCCAATTGATCTTTGAAATTAGTTTTTTCTTTTAGGTTATCTAAAGCTTCTTGAGCGTTGTCAAAAACATCGCCTTTTAAAAGAGTGTTTATTTCGAATTCATTATTAAAAAATGTTTTTATTCAAAGATTATTAGTACCATCACCAAATCCTTCAAAAACAATATTTTCAGTTTTGATTTCGCCTGTTACATTATTAGTTTGAATAATAGGTATAGTTAATGTTCCTTTTAAATCATTAGCAATAATATTATTTTTATCTAATTCAAAAGATAAATAATAATTGCGATTTTCTAATGCTTCTTTCATTTTGGCAAAATCAAATGAATAGTCTTTATTTTGATAATCAAATTCGCCTTCAGTATATACATATTTCTTAAGAACTTCAAATTGTTCTACAAAAGTATTTTTTTGCTCCATTTCATGGATTATAGTATAAGGTTTTGTAAATTGCCCAATATCATTAATAAAATTCGGACTGGATTCTTTAGCTTTTAATGCACCAGCATATTTTTGAAAAGCCACTCCATCAATTACAAAATCTGTTGCTCAACCATTAATTCCGAATGATACATACTGTGTTTGATTTGTATTTAAATCTAAAACTCTTAAGTAGAAATGCACATTGGTAATTCCATGATCATGTGATTTATTAAAATCAAATTGAATTGTATATTTTGATTCATCTAATTCACCCTCTATAACCATATAACGCTTCATAAACTCTAATAATTGAGCAGTATCATTATTTACTTCTTCTGCTTTTTGTCTACCTAATTTTAGAAAATCAACACTAGTTATTGATTTTCCTGCTGCGGTTAATTCGGGTTTGAATAGTAATGTTCCATATTGTCTAGAAATTTGATCATTTCAGCCATTAGCATGATCATCTGAATACAATTCGTTATTATCACCAATACCTTTTATAACTTGTGAAATTCATTCAATTTCTCCAGTTTTTTTATTTTGACGACCAAACACATAATGAATTTCATGAGGATGAGCATGAGTATCATTAGAAACGATATAATTGTACTTATCATTATCTAATGTATATTCTATATCCACATATTCGTTTAATAAATTTAATTGTTTTTCAAATGTATCTTCTGAACGAATTTTAGCTGCTAAATCATCCGAGCTAATATTTTTAGCTTTGTCAGATAATGCAATACCTTGAATTATTAATGTTCCATTTCAAAATACTTGTTTTGCAAGATCAGAAAATTCGTGTTGAGTGGAATCATATGTATTATTTTTGCTTAAATCATTAATTACATAATAATAAGTTTTAGTTTTACCATCTTGAGTTTGGTCAATAGCTACTTTACAAATAACTTTTTTAGTTCCTTGTTTCTTATCATTAAATTCTGATTTTTCTTCATTAAATTCATAGTTAATATTAGAATCATATGTAATCTTATTAGTAGGTTCAGGAGAAGTAAATTTATTGATAAATTCAACTAATTCATTATTAGATTTATTTTTTAAATTTTCGTGAATATATGAAGGAAAGTAACCATAACCTAAATAATTTGCTTGTAAACTATAAGACTGTAATTCTAAAACTTTATTATCAGAAACAATTTTGGCATATTTATTTTGTAAATCTTGTAAAGCTTTTGTTAATTGTTCAGATGTGGCATTTGGATTTTTTCAAACCTTGTTTGCATCTTCTAAAGCATTATTAAACATTGTTTCTAAATCACTAGAATTTCATTGTACATTCATATCTAAATATTCATTAATTTTAGATTTTAAGTCACTTTTAGCTTTTATTAATTTAGGGTTTTTTGAAGTTGCACATGCAGCAGAAGCAAAAGCAACACTTAAAATTGATATACCTGCAAAAGGTATAATAAGTTTTTTTATTTTCATAGTAAAAATCTTTCTACATTTATTATTTTAAAAAATTATCTTATATGTACCAAGCACAATTGTGTCTATCTTGGATAAAAACATTATATATCAAATGATAAATTTTGTAAATTAGAAAGTGGAAAATGTTATTTTTATATCATTTTTAAATGATAAAATATATTTTATATGCAATATTACTTAGAAAATTAATCAACAATAGACTGAAGGTATAAAATGAAATCAAAATATATAAAAAATAATCAACTTAGAAAAAATGATGTTGGAAAAATAGTAACACTACATGGTTTTGTTGCTAATAAAAGAAGATTTGGTGAATTAACATTTATAGATCTTAGAGATAGATATGGAATTACACAATGCGTTTTTAAAAAGGATATTAATATTAGCAAAGAAAGTGTTATTGAAATCACAGGCGAAGTTATTCTTAGAAAACAAAGCAATCCAAATATTGAAACTGGAGAAATTGAAATAATGGTTTCTAATTACACTATTTTTTCTGAATCTAAAGAAGAATTACCATTTCAAATTAGAGATGATATAGTTGTAAATGAAGATTTAAGAATGAAATACAGATTTTTAGATTTAAGAAGAAAAAAAATGATGAATAACATAATACTAAAAGATAAAATTATGTTTGCTATTCGTGAATTTATGCATAAAAATGAATTTATTGATATCGAAACTCCTATGCTTGCAAAAAGCACGCCTGAAGGTGCAAGAGATTTTTTGGTTCCTACACGTAAAAAAAATGAATTTTGAGCACTTCCCCAAAGTCCACAACTATTTAAACAAGTTTTAATGATTTCTGGATTTGAAAAATATTACCAATTTGCACGTTGTTTTAGAGATGAAGATAGCAGAAAAGATAGACAACCCGAATTTACACAATTAGATATAGAAACATCATTTTTAAATGTAGAAGATTTTCAAAAATACATTGAACAATTATTTGTTCACATATTTAAAACAATTAATATTGAAATTAAAGTACCTTTTAAAAGAATAAAATATTTTGATGCTTTAGAAAAATATGGAACAGATAAACCAGATTTAAGGTTTGATTATACAATTAAAACTATTCCTTATTTTTGTTCTAATGAAAATTTCGACATTATAAATAAGGCAAATTGCAAAAGAATGTTATTTGTAGATACGCTTATAACTAAAAAAGATTTTAAACATTTAGAAGAAATTGCTAAAAAAAATAAGGCAAATATCTTATTTTATTTTGTTTATGAAAATGAACAAATTATTCACACTAATTTTGCAAAAAAAGTGCCTGAAAGTATAAAAGAATTAGTTAATAATAACAATAATAAAAATGGTACCTACTTCATTGTTGCCAACACGTATGAAAACGCCTCACAAGCATTAGGAGCTGTAAGAGTTGAATTAAATGAATTGTTTAATTATGCAAGAAATGAATTTAATTTATCATGAATTACTGACTGACCTATGTTTGAATATATTGAAGAAGAAAATAGATGACAAGCAGCACATCACCCTTTTACTCAATTTGACCATAAAATAGATGAATTAGATAAAATGGAATTAAAAGATATTAAGGCCAAATCATATGATTTAGTATTAAATGGTTTTGAATTAGGTTCGGGTTCTGCAAGAATTTTCGATCAAAAAACCCAACAAAAAATGTTTGAGTTAATAGGAATGGACAAAAATACTCAAAAAAATATGTTCGGATGATTTTTAGAATCTCTTGAATATGGTGTTCCACCGCATTGTGGAATAGGTTTAGGACTTGATAGATTGATGATGATTTTAACTAATGTAAAAACAATTAGAGATGTTATTGCTTTTCCAAAAAACGCAAAAAGTCAAGATGTATTTACTGGAGCACCCAATGAAGTCATTAAAGAACAATTAAATGAATTACATTTAAAAATAAATGAAAAATAAAAAAATAAAAGCTTACTCCTTTTAAACGAATGTAAGCTTTTATTTTTTAAATTCTTTTCATTTACTTCTAGCTATTTTTTTAAACTTTCTTATCATAAAATTATTTTTTTGATTTTGAATAAAATGAAGTTTCATTTCTTTGTTATTTATTAATTTTTTCTTTTCATCTTTTTCAACAAAAATGGAATAAATTAAATTTAAAGCTATTAGAATACAAGCTGTAATTATATATGTATCTGCAAAATTATATGTACCTAAAACTCTTCCTCTTCATCTTTCAATAAAAGGCGTTCATATAATATCTTTTACTTTTCCTTCAAAAATAAAACGATCTAGCATATTGCCCATATCACCAGCCAATATAAAACCAATAACAATTAATACAAATAAATTATCTGTAAATAATGGCACAACTAAAATAGCTAACATAATAATTACACTTATAATTTGAATAAATACAATTACTGATTTTGTTTTAAAAGGAATAATCGTAACTCCATAATGATAGACGCTACGAAATCCAATGAAACCATAATTAATAGTCTTACTTGGATCCAATTCTCATGCACCTTTTGCTGAATTAAAAGGCGAAACTTCAAAAATAAACGTTTTTGTAAGTTGATCAATAAGTAATAAAACAATACATACACTCAATAAAATTGCGTATTTTACAAATAAATCTGAAGGATTTTGTTTAATTTTTTGAGATATTGTTTGCTTTATTAAATCAATTTTTCCTCAAAACCCTCTATTAGGAGATAAACCATTAACTTCTCTACTCATTATTTTTTATAAACCACCTTATGACATAAAGGACAAACTTCATCTTTTATTTGTGATGCAAAAAAATGATTTCAACAACGTGCACATTTAACTGAATCAAAAACATCTACCTCTGTTTTTGAACCAAATTCGATAAGACCAACCATAAATAATTGACGTAAATCTAATGACTTAATAAAATTACTTTTTGTATTTAATGTCAATTTAGCCTCATTCGTTCTTTTAATTTTTCCTTCTTTAATAGCTTGTTCTAATAAAATATTAACTTCATCACGTAGTTCGAAAAATTCTTTCCATTGTTCAAAAATATTATCGTCAACTTCCTCATAAGTTTTAATATCCTCTAAATGAACAGATTCTTTTTTATCCATCTTATTAAAATGAAAATATGCGTCTTCTGCAGTAGTTGGCAATATAGGAGCAATTGCTGTAATTATAAATTCTACTATTTCATAAATATTAGTCAATGTCATAATACGTTCAGAACTATTAATAACATCAACATATAAAATATCTTTAGTTATATTCAAATAAAAACTAGATAAATCAATAACATAATTATTTAAAATTTTAACAACACTTAAAAATCTAAATTCATCATATGCTTTTAGAACATTCTTTTTAATTTTTTCTAATTCAGCCTTAATATATGCATGAACACCAGTTCTTTCAACTGATGGATCATAAACAAAATCATTTAAATTACCTAATAAAAATTTAATAGTATTTCTTATTTTTCTATAAATTTCACTATTTTGATTCAAAATGTTGTCGCTTATAGAAATGTCATTTGTATATTCACTATTAGCTGCTCATAAACGTAAAATATCTGCACCATACTTGTTAATAATTTTTAAAGGATCAACAACATTTCCTTTGCTTTTTGACATTTTTTCGCCTTTTGCATCTAAAACAAAACCGTGACTAAGCAAATTTTTATATGGAGAAACACCAAAATAAGCAACAGAATTAATTAATGAAGAGTTAAATCAACCTCTAAATTGATCGCTTCCTTCTAAATATAAATCATAAGGAGGTTTTAAATTAGGTTCAATTTCAACTGCTAAAGAAGTAGAACCTGAATCAAATCAAACATCCATTATATCCATTTCTTTTGTATACCCTAAATTACGATATTTTTTAGGTAATAAATCATCTGCCTCTTTTTCTCATCAAATATTAGCACCATTAAGTTCAATTAAATTTATAACATGATCAAAAATATCTTCTTTTAATACTGGTTTATTATTTTTATCATAAAAAATAATTAAAGGAACTCCTCACGTTCTTTGACGACTGATAGTTCAATCATTACGATCTTTTATCATATTTAATAATCTTTTTTTAGCTCAATCTGGATATGTATTAACTTTTTCTAACTCACTTAATATTTGTTCTCTTATTTTATCTATAGACACAAATCATTGAGGAGTTCCTCTATATAAGATTGGTTTATGTGTTCTTCAATCATGTGGATATGAGTGTTTAATTTTTCCATCATATAGTAAGGTTTTAGTTTCTTTTAAATCTTCAATTATTT
This sequence comes from Mycoplasmopsis lipofaciens ATCC 35015, assembly GCF_000686585.1. Taxonomy (GTDB): domain Bacteria; phylum Bacillota_I; class Bacilli_A; order Mycoplasmatales; family Metamycoplasmataceae; genus Mycoplasmopsis; species Mycoplasmopsis lipofaciens. The sequence goes on along the minus strand of NZ_JMKY01000001.1, from coordinate 7,016 downwards.
GTTTATTTGCTTTTTCATAAAATTGACCTGAATATTTACCACCATCTTCATTGATTACACCATCATCTTTAATATGCATAATCATTTTTAAAGAATGTTTTATTCCAATTTGAAAATCGTCTTCTCCAAATAAAGGTGCCATATGAACTAAACCTGAACCTGATTCTAAAGTAACATGATGTCCATAAACAATTGGACATTTATTGTTATTAATAGGTGATAGATAAGTACAATTTACTAATTCGCTACTATTGAATACTGAAACTATTTTATAATTTTTTCAACCTAATTGTTCTGTAACTTTTGTAACAAGTTCCTCAGCAATTATAAAAAATTTATTATTATATTCAATTCTTGAATATTTAAATTTTTCTCCAACTGCAACACCAGAATTAGCAATTAATGTTCATGGTGTTGTTGTCCAAATAATTAAATAATCACCATTTAAAATTTTTTGACTTTTTAAGTTATCGACTATTTTGAAAGATACAAAAATAGAAGGAGATTCAACATCTTTGTATTCAACTTCTGCTTCCGCAAGAGCTGATTGACTAGATGGAGATCAATAAACAGGCTTTAAGCCTTTATATATAAGTCCATTAAATACCATTTTTTTAAATAATTTTAATTGGCTAGCTACAAATCCCGGTTCCATTGTAATGTAATATTTTTTAAAATCACTAAGCATTTGCATTTTTTTAAATTGCTCTGCTTGTTTGTGAACTTGTTCTAATGCATATTGTCCAGCTTTTTTTCTTAATTCTAATGGTGCAAGAGTTTTATAATTCAAATTTGCATCCTTAAGCATTTTATGTTCAATTGGGAGACCATGAGTATCTCAACCTGGAACATATGGTGAATAATATCCTCTCATTGATTTGTAACGAACAATAATATCTTTAAGAATTTTGTTTAAAGCATGTCCAATGTGCAAATTTCCATTAGCATATGGTGGACCATCATGCAAAATAAATTTAGGATTATTTTTATTTTTATCTAAAACCTTGTTATATATATCTTTATCCAATCATTGCTGTCTAAATAATGGTTCTTTTTTAATTAAATTTGCTCTCATTTCAAAATTTGTTTTGGGCATATTTAACGTTTTTTTATAATCTATTTCTGCCATATTAATTCTCCTTCTTATTATTATTTTTAATAATTGATTTTAAATATGAATCAAATAATTTATTTGATGTTAAAACTCTTGTTGTGAATTCAGGATGGTATTGAACACCTAAAAAAAATGGATGATTTTTTACTTCACATATTTCAGCTACATTTTCATCAGGTTTATAACCACTAAATATAAAATCATTTGTTTGCAATTTATTTAAGAAATCATGATTTACTTCATATCTATGTCTATGACGTTCATAAAATATATCATTTCCATAAATTTTATTAGCTAATGTTTTTCTTTTAGTTTTAATTTTGTCCTCACCTAAACGTAATGTTCCACCTATTGGTTGTTTTTCACCATTTTCATAAAATGGAGTTAGAACAAATGTTTGAGAATTGGTTTGATTGTCAAACTCCTTGCTATTTGCATTAACATAACCCATTCTTCTAGCTTGCTCAACCACCATTGCTTGAAAACCTAAACAAATTCCCAACGTTGGTATTTTTTTATCACGGCAATAGCTAGCTACCATAACTTTCGCTTCAAAACCTCTTCTGCCAAATCCAGGCAAAATCATTACGCCATCATATTTTTTCAATTGAAAGTTAATATTTTTTTGAGTTATATCATCCGCATTAATTAAATCATATTCCAATTCTACATTTTGATGAACAGATGAAATTTTAAGGGATGAAATTATTGAAAGATATGCATCTTCTAAGTCAGTATATTTACCTACCAATAATAATTTTATTTTATATTTTTTCTTTGCCAAATACTTCTTAACAAATAATTCTCATTGAAGAAACTTAGAATCGTCTACTTTTTTTGTAATTCCAAAATGTTTATAAATAATTTCTAAAATTCCTTGTTCCTTTAAATAAAGTGGAATTGAATAAATATTTGCCTTGTCAGGAATATTAATAACTTGTGATGAATCTAAAAAACTTGATTCTGCAACTTTATCTATTATTTTATTGTCTATTTCACCTTGAGATCTTAATAATAATAAATTAGGATTAATTCCAAAACTTCTTAAAGAAGCAATTGAAACTTGTGATGGTTTAGATTTGTATTCATGCGAAGCTGTTAAATATGGAATAAAAGCCAAATGAGCAAATAAAACTAAATTAGGATACAAACTTGCAAATTTACTCATTGCATAAATATATGGACTACTTTCAATGTCACCAACAGTTCCTCCAATTTCAATTAATACAAAATCAGGTTGCTTAGTTTTGGCAATATTTTCAATTATTGTAATTATTTCATTTATAACATGTGGTACTATTTGAACAGTTTTACCACCATATTCACCATTTCTTTCTTTTTCAAATATCTTAGTATAAATTCTACCGCTTGTATAATTGCTTTCTTTTGATAAGGAAACATCTATAAATCTTTCATAATGACCCAAATCTAAATCCGTTTCACCACCATCTGCAGTAACATAAACTTCTCCATGTTCAATGGGTGACATTACTCCAGGATCAATATTTAAATAAGGATCTAATTTTAAAGCAAAAACACTAAAACCTTGAGCCTTTAGTAAATTACCTATACTTGCAGAAGTTACTCCCTTACCTAAACCTGAAAGCACTCCTCCAGTTGTTACAATAAATTTTGTCATTATATCTCCTAACTTAATTATTATTAATATTTATATTAATAATATTATAAAATAATACTATTTTTTCAAAAAAACCATTATTCTTTATTTATAGTGCTGTTAAAAAATGACAAAAAACACTTATTTTTATATTAAATGAAAAAAATAGAAAATAAAAAAACTTCGTATAAACGAAGTACATTTTCAAAATGATATGGTGGCTCCGGCAGGAATCGAACCAGCGACACACGGAGCTTCAATCCGTTGCTCTACCTACTGAGCTACAGAGCCATGGCGGTCCAGACGGGAATTGAACCCGCGATCTCCTCCGTGACAGGGAGGCGTATTAAACCACTTTACCACTGGACCATATTGGTGGCGGAGGTTGGACTCGAACCAACGACCTCAGGGTTATGAGCCCTGCGAGATACCGACTTCTCCACTCCGCGAGATGTTACATTTTGAATTTTATTTTTGGGTGTTCCTAGTTGTAATTAGGAACAAATGGCGGGTGATGAGGGATTTGAACCCCCGCGGGCCGTGAAGCCCCTGCTAGTTTTCAAGACTAGTCCCTTCAGCCAGGCTTGGGTAATCACCCATGGTGGACCTAACTGGATTCGAACCAGTAGCCAACCGGTTATGAGCCGGTTGCTCTAACCGTTGAGCTATAGGTCCTTAAACAGTTAGATTTGTTTCCAAATATGGTAGCGTCGATGAGAGTCGAACTCATGACCTTCCGGGTATGAACCGGATGCTCTAACCAACTGAGCTACAACGCCAAATGGTGGAGGATATGGGATTCGAACCCACCACCCCCTGCGTGCAAGGCAGGTGCTCTAGCCAAATGAGCTAATCCCCCTGGTGAAGAAGACAGGATTTGAACCTGCGACCACTACGTCCCAAACGTAGCGCTCTGCCAAGCTGAGCTACTTCTCCTGATTTTCAATCCTTTACTTGTATAAAGGCAATAATAATTATAGCATAATGTATTATAAATAAAATCATTATTTAATAAATATTTTTACTATTATTTTGTTGCTTAAAAAACTATTTTTTAGATATATTGGTAAAATTGATTTTTATTTCTTTATATTTTATTTATTTTTTTATAATTTAATTACTATATTTGAAAGGAAATCATCTATGAATTCAAAATCAAAAATTACAAAAGAAATATTTGACAAACTGGAAACATTTGTTTTTGATATGGATGGAACATTATTAAATGATCAAAAATATCTAATAAGAGAAAACATTGATTTTATAAACAAATTACATAAATTAAACAAAAGAGTTATTATAGCTACTGGTAGACCTATTTTTACATTGAAGAACTATTTAGAAGAATTAAATATAAAAACTCCGATTATATGTGCTAATGGTGGTATTATTCACGATAACAAAAGTTTTAAAGTAAAAGATTTTTTCCCAATTGATAAAGATGAAGTAAAAATAATATTTAATTTTTTACAAGAAAATAATTACACCTTCTTTATTTATACATCAAAAAAAATGTTAGGTTTCAGAAAAGATAAAAGTGCTTTGTTTAAAGAAAGAAATTATAAAGAAATTTTAAATAAAAATGAATATCAAGAAGATGTAAAACTTGATTCATTTATAGAAGAAGGTGTTTGTAAATTTTTAATTAATTTTAAAGATGACAATGAAAAAATTCAATTAAAAAATATGGTTGATAATTTAAAAAATGCAATTGGTTTAATATCTCAAAAAAATTTATTTGATATTATTTCCACAAAATGTTCTAAAGGCAATGCTATAATTGCATTATCTAAAAGCTTAAAATTTAACTTAGAAAAAACTATATCATTTGGAGATGCAGACAATGATATAAGTATGTTTAATATTACCAAGTACTCGTATTCACCAGCAAATTCAAGCAATAAGGCAAAAAAATATTCAACATTTCATAGTAATAAAACTAATAATGAAAATTGAATTGAAGAAGCATTTAAATCATTTATTTAATAAATAAAATTTTAAAAACACAAACAAAAATAATGTTTGTGTTTTTAAAATAAAAAAATGCCTTTCGGCACAAATTATTCTCTGAAAACTGAATAGTAATTATTTATATGTCATATATACGGTTCATTGAAATGTCTAACAATACACATTACTTTTAAACCGTTCGATTTATTAGTATTGGTCAGCTCAACACATTACTGTGCTTACACCTCCAACCTATCAACCTCATAGTCTATAAGGAATCTCAAGGGAATACTTATCTCTGAGGAGGCTTCCCACTTAGATGCTTTCAGCGGTTATCCTTTCCGTACTTAGCTACCCAGCTATGCTCCTGGCGGAACAACTGGAACACCAGTGGTACGTCCACTCCGGTCCTCTCGTACTAAGAGCGGCTCTCATCAATATTCCAACGCCCACATCAGATAGGGACCAAACTGTCTCACGACGTTTTGAACCCAGCTCGCGTACCGCTTTAATGGGCGAACAGCCCAACCCTTGGAACCGACTCCAGCTCCAGGATGCGATGAGCCGACATCGAGGTGCCAAACCTTGCCGTCGATGTGATCTCTTGGGCAAGATAAGCCTGTTATCCCCAGGGTAACTTTTATCCGTTGAGCGACTGCCATTCCACAATGTACAGCCGGATCACTAAGTCCTGCTTTCGCACCTGCTCGACTTGTAAGTCTCACAGTCAAGCACACTTCTACCTTTGCGCTCTACATACGGTTTCTGACCGTACTGAGTGTACCTTTGAACGCCTCCGTTACTCTTTAGGAGGCGACCGCCCCAGTCAAACTACCCATCACGCACTGTCCTCCTACCTGATTATGATAGCAAGTTAGAAACTCAATATAACAAGGGTGGTATTTCAAGGATGACTCCACTGTTACTAGCGTCCCAGTTTCAACGTCTCCCACCTATCCTACACATGTTAGACCAAATTTCAATACGAAATTGTAGTAAAGCTCCATGGGGTCTTTTCGTCTTGATGCGGGTACCCAGCGTTTTCACTGGGACCATAATTTCACCGAGTCTAGTGTTGAGACAGTTGAGAGATCATTGCGCCTTTCGTGCAGGTCAGTATTTAGCCGACAAGGAATTTCGCTACCTTAGGACCGTTATAGTTACGGCCGCCGTTCACCCGGGCTTCATTTCAACGCTTCGCATAAGCTAACGCATCCACTTAACCTTCGGGCACTGGGCAGGCTTCACCCCCTATACATCACCTTGCGGTTTAGCAGAGAGCTGTGTTTTTGATAAACAGTTGCCCCTCATAATTTACTGTGACCTATGTGTTACCATAGGTGCCCCTTCTCGCGAACTTACGGGGTCATTTTGCAGAGTTCCTTAACACTAGTTTTCTCGCTCGCCTTAGAATACTCATCTTGGGGACGTGTGTCCGTTCTCGGTACAGGTTTCCATATATTTAAAGTTTAGAAGCTTTTCTAGGAAGCGTGAACTCATCTAATTCGCTTGCGCTATGCCACTCCTCCCGGTTATGAATTACGGATTTGCCAATAATTCCCAGTTGAAGTTTACCCCACAATCCAGTAAGTGGTAAGACTATCCTTCTCCGTCACTCCATCACATATATAGAAAGTACAGGAATATTAACCTGTTGTCCATCGATTACGCTTTTCAGCCTCACCTTAGGACCTGACTAACCCTGGGTGGACGAACCTTGCCCAGGAAACCTTCCCCAATAGGCGTCGTAGATTCTCACTACGAATCGTTACTCATACCGGCATTCTCACTTCTTAGCGCTCCACCAGTCCTCACGGTCTGACTTCATTGCCCTAAGAACGCTCCTCTAACGTACATAATTGTACCCGTGGCTTCGGTATCGTGTTTTAGTCCCGTTAAATTGTTGGCGCAAGATCTCTTGACTAGTGAGCTATTACGCACTCTTTAAAAGATGGCTGCTTCTGAGCCAACTTCCTAGTTGTTTATGAAATCTCACAACCTTTCTCACTTAACACGATTTTGGGACCTTAGCCGACGATCTGGGTTGTTACCCTCGCGAGCCGGGACGTTAGCACCCCGGTTCCGACTGCATGACAGTACACAATGGTATTCGGAGTTTGATTATAGTCAGTACCGCTAGGCGCGGCCATTCCATATTCAGTGCTCTACCACCAAAGTTTAACATCACACGCTAGCCCTAAAGCTATTTCGAGGAGAACCAGCTATCTCCAAGTTCGATTGGAATTTCTCCGCTATTCACAAGTCATCCGGGCACTTTTCAGCGTACTACGGTTCGGTCCTCCACTTGGGATTAGCCAAGCTTCAACCTGCTCA